>DYFR01000021.1 GCA_020725115.1 Thiohalomonas denitrificans | reverse complement strand
CCGCGAAGGTGGCCGCACTGTCGGCGCCGGCGTGGTTGCCAAGATCATCGAGTAATAGAACTATGGCAAACCAGAAGATTCGTATTCGTCTCAAGGCTTTCGACCATCGCCTGATTGACCGTTCGGCCAAGGAGATTGTCGATACTGCCAAGCGGACGGGTGCCCAGGTAAAGGGGCCGATCCCCCTCCCGACCAAGAACGAGCGCTTTACCGTTCTGGTTTCCCCGCATGTCAACAAGGATGCGCGCGATCAGTATGAACTGCGCACCCACAAGCGGATGATGGAAATCGTCGACCCGACTGACAAGACGGTTGATGCGTTGATGAAGTTGGATCTGGCTGCCGGTGTGGATGTACAGATCAAGTTGAGCTGATGCGGTGGGCCGGCACTTTGCCGGCCCCCGTTACCCTGGAAACGGTGCCGGTCAATCGTAATCGGTACAGATAGAGGTTATAACAATGACAATAGGTGTTATTGGACGCAAAGCCGGGATGACCCGCGTCTTCACAGAAGACGGTGTCAGTGTCCCGGTCACCGTGATTGAGGTCGAGCCCAATCGCGTCACCCAACTCAAGACTCTCGAAACCGACGGTTACCGTGCTGTGCAGGTTACCGTAGGTACCCGCCGTGCTGTGCGCGTAACCAAGCCGATGGCAGGTCACTTTGCCGCTGCTGGTGTGGAAGCGGGCCGTACCCTGTCCGAATTTCGTCTGAGTGACGGCGAAGGCGCCGAACTGGTTCCAGGCGGGGAAATCAAGGTCGATATTTTCGCTGTTGGCCAGAGTGTGGACGTGACTGGTACATCCATCGGTAAGGGTTACGCTGGTTCAGTCAAGCGTAACCACTTCCGCACCCAGGATGCCACCCACGGCAACTCCCGCTCCCATCGTGTACCTGGTTCCATCGGCCAGAACCAGACCCCCGGTCGTGTGTTCAAGGGCAAGAAGATGACCGGCCATCTGGGTAATGTGCGCCGCACCGTCCAGAGCCTGGAAGTGGTTCGGGTGGATGCCGAGCGCAATCTGTTGCTGGTCAAGGGTGCCGTGCCGGGTCCCAAAGGCTGTGACGTCATCGTTAATGCCGGCGTGAAGGGCTAAGGGGGGACACAATGGAAATCAAATTGACAACTCCGACTGGCCGCGCATCCACCAAGTCTGTTGAGGTCTCCGATCTGATGTTCGGTCAGGATTTCAATGAGGCATTGGTGCATCAGGTGGTGACTGCCTATATGGCTGGTGGCCGTGCCGGCACCAAGGGCCAAAAGACCCGCGCTGAAGTGAATGGTGGTGGCATCAAGCCGTGGCGCCAGAAAGGCACCGGTCGTGCACGTGCCGGTACCTCACGTAGCCCATTGTGGCGGGGTGGCGGCAAGGTTTTCGCAGCGGTGACGCGCGACTTCAGCCAGAAAGTAAACAAGAAAATGTATCGCGCTGCGTTGCGCTCGATCATGTCCGAACTGGTGCGACAGGAACGTCTGGTAGTCGTCGACAAGTTCGACGTCGAGGCGCCCAAGACCAAGCAGCTGGTAGAAAAGCTGAAGGGGATGGGACTCAACAATGCGCTGATCGTGACCGATGATCTGGCTGACAATCTGTACCTGTCGGCGCGTAATCTGCACGATGTCGGCGTATGCATGGCGCGTCACGTTGATCCGGTTAGCCTGGTGGGCTTCGAGAAGGTGCTGATCACCGTGCCGGCACTGAAGCAGGTAGAGGAGATGCTGGCATGAATCAGGAACGTCTGTTGAAAGTGTTGCTGGCTCCGCATCTGTCGGAGAAGAGCAGCATCGTTGCCGATGCCAATAACCAGTATGTGTTTCGCGTTGTGAACGATGCCAGCAAGCCTGAAATCAAGGCTGCTGTTGAGCATCTGTTCAGTGTCAATGTCGATGCCGTGCGTGTAAGCACCGTGAAGGGCAAGGTCAAACGCTTTGGCCAGCGGTTCGGTCAGCGTGGTGATTGGAAGAAGGCGTACGTCACCCTGAAGGAAGGTCAGCAGATCTCCTTCATGGGTGGGGAATAACGGTTGAAGGACGTCGAAAATGGCTATTGTTAAACTCAAACCGACCTCCCCCGGACGCCGCTTTGTCGTCAAGGTGGTGAACCCCGATCTGCACAAGGGTGCGCCGCATGCACCGTTGCTGGAGAAGAAATCCAAGCAGGGTGGCCGTAACAACGCTGGCCGCATCACCACGCGACACCAGGGTGGCGGTCACAAGCAGCACTATCGTGTGATCGATTTCAAGCGCAATAAGGACGGTATCATCGGTACCGTCGAGCGCCTGGAATATGATCCGAATCGGACCTCGCACATTGCCCTGATCAAGTATACGGACGGTGAGCGTCGGTACATTATTGCCCCGCGCGGTCTGGCCGCTGGTGATGAGATCGTGTCCGGTTCCGCTGCCCCGATCAAACCGGGTAATTGCCTGCCGCTGCGCAATATCCCGGTGGGTAGCACGGTGCACTGCATTGAGCTTAAGGTCGGCAAAGGCGCGCAGCTGGCGCGTTCTGCGGGTGCGGCTGTGCAATTGGTTGCCCGTGAAGGTGGCTATGCAACATTGCGCCTGCGTTCCGGTGAAATGCGCAAGGTTCACGCCGAGTGCCGAGCTACCATCGGTGAAGTCGGTAACAGCGAACATAACCTGCGCAAGCTCGGGAAGGCTGGTGCCAAGCGCTGGTTGGGTGTACGCCCGACCGTGCGTGGTGTCGTGATGAACCCGGTCGATCACCCGCACGGTGGTGGCGAAGGCCGTACTTCGGGCGGCCGCCATCCCTGTACTCCCTGGGGTGTACCGACCAAGGGTTACAAGACCCGCAACAACAAACGTACGGACGGCATGATTGTGCGCCGCCGTAACCAGAAATAACGGAAGAGGGCAACCGTAATGCCGCGTTCTGTAAAAAAAGGCCCTTTCATCGACCATCATCTGGCGAAGAAGGTTGAAGTGGCCGTTTCCAGCAATGTCAAACGGCCGATCAAGACCTGGTCGCGCCGTTCGATGGTGCTGCCGGATATGGTAGGTCTGACCATTGCGATCCATAACGGCCGTCAGCATGTGCCGGTGATGGTGACTGACAACATGGTTGGCCACAAGCTGGGCGAATTCGCTCCGACGCGCACCTTCCGCGGCCATGCGGCCGACAAGAAGGCGAAGAGATAAGAGGTGATGACGATGGAAGTGGCAGCAAAATTGCGCTACGCACGGATTTCGCCGCAGAAATGCCGCCTGGTCGCCGACCTTATCCGCGGCATGCCGGTGGAACGGGCACTGCAGACGTTGACCTTCAGCCAGAAAAAGGCTGCGGAGATGGTGAAGAAGGTTCTGGAATCGGCCATCGCCAATGCAGAACACAACGAGGGTGCGGACATTGACGAGTTGAAGGTGTCCAAGGTCTACGTTGATGAAGGGCCGACTCTCAAGCGGATGCAAGCTCGCGCCAAGGGCCGTGGCAACCGGATCAGCAAGCGTACCAGTCACATCACTGTGATGGTCGCGGAAAAGAAATAGAGAGGCCGTAATGGGACACAAAGTTCACCCGACCGGATTCCGCCTTGGCATCACCAAGGATTGGACCTCCAAGTGGTATGCCGACAGCAAGAACTTCCCTGAGTTTCTGCATATGGATCTCAAGGTGCGCGAGTTCCTGCAGAAGAAGCTGGCTCAGGCATCCATCAGCCGTGTTCAGATTGAGCGGCCGGCACGTAACGCTCGTATTACCATTTACACTGCCCGTCCCGGTCTGGTGATTGGCAAGAAGGGTGAGGATATAGAGCGTCTGCGTCAGGAAGTCGCCGACCTGATGAAGGTGCCTGTGCACATCAACATCGAGGAAGTGCGCAAGCCCGAGCTGGATGCCACGTTGGTGGCACAGAGCATTGCCCAGCAGCTGGAGCGACGCATCATGTTCCGTCGTGCCATGAAGCGCGCCGTACAGAATGCCATGCGCCTCGGTGCCCTGGGTGTGAAGATCAACGTCGGTGGCCGGCTTAATGGCGCCGAAATCGCACGGAGCGAGTGGGTGCGTGAGGGGCGTGTACCCCTGCACACACTGCGTGCAGACATCGATTACGGTGTCGCCGAGGCGAATACCACCTATGGCGTGATCGGCGTCAAGGTGTGGATATTCAAGGGTGAAGTGTTTGACCGCGGCGAAGCCGCCGGTGCGCAGCCCGAAAAGGCCGCGGCCAACTGATTTGAGGAGTAGGGAAGATGCTTCAGCCCAAACGCACAAAATTCCGCAAGCAGCACAAGGGCCGCAACCGTGGTCTGGCTAACAGCGGCAATAAGGTGAGCTTCGGCGAGTTCGGCCTCAAGAGTGTCGAGCGCGGCCGTCTCACTGCCCGTCAGATCGAGGCCGCACGTCGTGCCATGACCCGCCATGTCAAACGTGGCGGCAAGATATGGATCCGTGTGTTCCCGGACAAACCGATTACCCAGAAGCCCCTGGAAGTACGTATGGGTAATGGCAAGGGTAACGTGGAGTACTGGGTGGCCCAGATCCAGCCCGGCAAGATGCTGTATGAAATGGAGGGGGTCGGTGAGGATATCGCACGTGAGGCATTCCGCCTTGCGGCTGCCAAACTGCCTCTGAAGACCGCATTTGTAACCCGTACGGTGCTGTGATGAAAGCTAATGAAATCAGGCAGAAGGGCGTCGAGGAACTGAACCAGGAGTTGCTCGGCCTGCTGCGCGAGCAGTTCAACCTGCGTATGCAGAAGGGCACCGGTCAGCTGTCTCAGCCACACCGTGTTAAGGCTGTGCGCCGTGACATCGCCCGGATCAAGACCATTCTGGAACAGAAGGCAGGTAAGGCAGAATGAGCGAAGAAACCAAGCTGACGCGTACCGTAACGGGCCGCGTCACCAGCGACAAGATGGACAAGACCATTACCGTCCTGATTGAGCGGCGCGTGAAGCATCCGCTCTACGGGAAATATGTAAAGCGTTCCACCAAACTGCATGCCCATGACGAGCAGAATGAATGCAAGGAAGGGGATGTGGTGACCATCGAGGAGTGCCGTCCGCTCTCCAAGAGTAAGGCCTGGCGCCTGGTCAAGGTGGTTGAGAAGGCCAGCTGAACGATAGACAACCCGTCATTCTGCCGGAAGCGGGCCGGCGCCAGGACCCAGTTGAAAAACTGTTTGGGCTTGGCGTCGTTTGGTGTTAGTATGCCGCCCCTTTACAATCCGGCTAGTGTGATTCTGTGGAGACACAACCATGATACAGATGCAGACAAAGCTGGATGTGGCCGACAACAGCGGGGCCCGTGTCGTCCAGTGCATCAAGGTACTGGGCGGTTCGCACCGCCGTTATGCCAACATTGGCGATGTTATTAAGGTAAGCATCAAGGAAGCCATCCCCCGTGGCAAAGTCAAGAAGGGGGAGGTGTACAATGCTGTGGTGGTACGTACCGCCAAGGGCGTGCGTCGCGCCGACGGCTCCCTGATTCGCTTCGATGGCAATGCTGCTGTGCTGCTCAACAATAAGCTTGAGCCGATTGGTACCCGTATCTTCGGGCCCGTGACCCGCGAGTTGCGCGGTGAGCGTTTTATGAAGATCGTGTCGCTGGCACCTGAGGTGCTGTAAGGCTGAGACTAAAAAGATGCGCAAGATTAAGAAAGGTGACGAGGTAATCGTCCTCACCGGCAGAGACAAAGGTCGTCGTGGTAATGTGCTACGCGTCCTGCCGACCGACCGCGTGCTCGTTGAAGGCGTGAACATGGTGAAAAAGCACCAGAAGCCCAACCCTCTCAAGGGTGCTCCTGGCGGTATCGTGGAGAAGGAAACCTCTCTCCATGTGTCCAATGTCGCCTTGTTCAACAGTGCTGTCGGCAAGGGTGACCGGGTTGGCATCAAGGTTCTTGAGGATGGTCGCAAGGTACGTTACTTCAAGTCCAACGGCGAAGTCGTGGACGCGTAAGTCGGGTAGGCAATGATGGCTAGACTGAAGCAGTATTATAATGAGACGGTGGTTCCGCAGCTGATGAAAGAGCGCGGTTACGCCAACATCATGCAGGTGCCGCGCATCACCAAGATCACTCTTAATATGGGTGTGGGTGAGGCCGCCAGCGACAAGAAGGTGCTGGAGCATGCGCTGGCCGACATGACCAAGATTGCCGGTCAAAAGCCGGTGGCAACCAAGGCCCGGAAGTCCGTTGCCGGGTTCAAGATTCGTGAGGGCTGGCCCATCGGCTGCAAGGTCACCCTGCGGGGAATCCGTATGTACGAATTCCTGGATCGTCTGGTCAGCATCGCTATTCCGCGTGTGCGTGATTTCCGTGGTGTGAGCGCCAAATCCTTCGATGGACAAGGCAACTACAGCATGGGCGTCAAGGAACAGATCATTTTCCCGGAAATCGATTACGACAAGATTGATACGCTGCGTGGCATGGATATCACCATCACCACCAGTGCAACGAATGATGATGATGGCCGCGCTCTTCTGCGCGCCTTCAACTTCCCGTTCAAGTCTTGAGGACTTAAGCCATGGCGAAGACATCCATGAAAATGCGCGAGTTGAAGCGCGCAAAGCTGGTGGAAAAGTACGCAGCCAAGCGTGCCGACATCAAAGCGAAACTGCAGAATCCGGGAACGAGCCAGGAGGATCGCGATGTTCTTCAGCTGCAGTTGCAGAAGATGCCGCGTGATTCCAGTCCGGTGCGTCAGCACAACCGCTGCAGCCTGACCGGTCGTCCGCATGGATTCTATCGCAAGTTCGGCCTTGGCCGTAACAAGCTGCGTGAAGCTACTATGCGTGGTGACGTTCCTGGCCTGCGCAAGGCCAGCTGGTAAGAAACTTTAAACAGGGGATATCGATACAATGAGTATGACTGATCCGATAGCCGACATGCTGACCCGCATCCGCAATGCGCTGGGTGCGAACAAGCCTGAGGTTACGATGCCTTCTTCCAAACTGAAGGTAAATATTGCCCAGCTGCTCAAGGATGAGGGCTATGTTTCCGATTTTTCGGTAGATGCTGCTGGCGGTAAGCCGGTATTGAAGGTTACCCTGAAGTATTACCAGGGCAAGCCGGTAATCGAGAGTCTGCGTCGTGTCAGTCGTCCTGGTCTGCGGCAGTACAAGACCAAGGGTGAGCTGCCGAAAGTTCAGGGCGGTCTGGGTATCGCCATTGTTTCCACTTCCGCCGGCTTGATGACCGACCGTGCTGCCCGCAAGGCTGGGCACGGTGGTGAAGTCCTGTGCTTTGTCTCTTAAAGGTGGCGTGACATGGCAAGAATTCTCAATCCCGTTGTGATCCCCTCCGGCGTACAGGTTAGTGTCGACGGGCAGGCAATCAACATCAAGGGGGCCAAGGGTGCAGTTACCCATGTGGTTCGTGGCGATGTTCTGATCAAGCAGGAAGGTAATGAACTGCGCTTCTCTCCCCAGCTGCAGACACCCTCCAATGTGGCGATGGTAGGTACCACGCGCGCCTTGGTAGGTAATATCTTTCGCGGCCTGACCAGTGGTTTTGAACGCAAGCTTGAACTGGTGGGCGTCGGTTATCGTGCCCAGGCTCAGGGCAAGACGCTGAATCTTACTCTTGGTTTTTCCCACCCGGTGAAGTACGACGCTCCGGAGGGCATTACCATCGAGACACCGAGTCAGACCGAAATCCTGATCAAGGGTGTCGACAAGCAAAAGGTAGGGCAGGTGGCCGCGGAGATTCGCGCCTATCGTCCCCCCGAGCCGTACAAGGGCAAGGGTATCAAGTACGCGGGTGAGAAAATCATCCGCAAAGAGGCCAAGAAGAAGTAGGGTCTTACGATATGAACGAAAAGAAAACTGCCCGTTTGCGCCGCGCTCTGCGTGCCCGTTCCAAGATTCGGGAACTGGGTACCTATCGCCTGTGTATTCACCGTACTCCGAGCCATATCTATGCGCAGGTTATCGCGCCCAATGGTTCCGAAGTCGTTGCCTCTGCCTCTACGCTGCAGGCAGAGATCAAAGGTGGACTGAAGTCCACCGGCAATATCGAA
Organism: Thiohalomonas denitrificans; assembly: GCA_020725115.1. Lineage (GTDB taxonomy): Bacteria > Pseudomonadota > Gammaproteobacteria > Thiohalomonadales > Thiohalomonadaceae > Sulfurivermis > Sulfurivermis denitrificans_A. The sequence continues at coordinate 59,538 of DYFR01000021.1, read as the reverse complement.
GCGGCTGTTGCCGTGGGCAAGGCCGTGGCGGAAAAGGCCAAGGCTGCTGGTATCACGCGGGTGGCTTTCGACCGCGCCGGCTTCAAATATCATGGTCGAGTCAAGGCGTTGGCGGATGCCGCTCGTGAAAACGGTCTGGAATTCTAAGGGTTAGATTATGGCGGGATTTGACGTAACTCCGAGCAGTGATGGCCTGAACGAGAAGCTCATCACGGTCAATCGCGTGTCCAAGACGGTCAAGGGCGGTCGCCAGTTTGCGTTTAGCGCGCTTACCGTGGTTGGTGATGGTCAGGGCAAGGTCGGTATCGGTACCGGCAAGGCGCGTGAAGTGCCTGCGGCCATCGCGAAGGCGATGGAGAAGGCGCGCAAGAACATGACCCAGGTCACTGTTGCCGATGGTACCTTGCAGCATCCGGTAACAGCGCGACATGGCGCTGCCAAAGTGTTCATGCAGCCGGCCTCCGAGGGTACTGGCATTATCGCCGGTGGTGCCATGCGCGCCGTGCTGGAGATGGCGGGCGTACGTAACGTCCTGGCCAAGTGCATCGGTTCGAGCAACCCGAACAACGTGGTGCGCGCAACCATGAACGGCCTGATTGACATGATTTCTCCCGAGCAGGCCGCTGCCAAGCGCGGCAAGTCTGTGAAAGAAATTCTGGAATAAACCATGGCACAGAATAATACGCTGAAGATTACGCTGGTTCGCAGCATCCACGGTCGTCTCGCCGCCCACAAGGCCTGTGTATCAGGTCTTGGACTGCGTCGCATGCACCAGACGGTGGAGGTTGAAGATACCCCGTGTACCCGCGGCATGATCAACAAGGTGTCTTACCTGTTGAAGGTTGAAGGAGCCTGAACATGCGCCTGAATATGCTAAAACCCGGTGAAGGGTCGAAGAAGGCTGGCAAACGCCTTGGTCGTGGTATCGGATCGGGACTCGGCAAGACCTCCGGTCGTGGTCACAAAGGTCAGAAGGCCCGTGCCGGCGGCTTCCACAAGGTCGGTTTCGAAGGCGGTCAGATGCCTTTGCAGCGTCGCTTGCCCAAGATGGGATTCCGTTCGCTCAAGGCGGCCGACACCGCCGAAGTGCGTCTGCACGAGCTGCTCAAGGTCGAAGGTGACGTTGTGGATATGCTGGCACTGAAGGCAGCCAACGTCATCGGTCAGGAAATTAAGCGAGTCAAGGTGATCTCCTCCGGTAAGGTTGACAAGGCTGTTACCGTGAAGGGTATCGCTGTGACCAAGGGCGCGCGTGCAGCCATAGAGGCCGCCGGCGGCAAGGTCGAAGAATAGTGGGCGCCAGCCGTGCCGCACTGGCCAGTTCCCTCGCTGGAGGGAAACTGACTGAACTCAAACAACGCCTCCTGTTTTTGCTGGGGGCGTTGTTGGTTTTCCGTATCGGTGCGCATATTCCGGTGCCTGGCATCGATCAGATCGCCCTGGCTCAGCTATTCGAGCAGCAACGCGGTTCAATCCTGGACATGTTCAATATGTTCTCAGGTGGCGCGCTGGAACGCTTGAGTGTTTTTGCACTGGGTATCATGCCGTATATCTCGGCATCGATCATCATGCAGCTATTGACCAAGGTGTCGCCTTACCTGGAGCAGCTGAACAAGGAAGGTGCCGCTGGACGTCGCAAGATTACGCAGTACACCCGTATCGGCACACTGGCACTGGCAACCTTTCAGGGCATTGGTGTAGCAATCATGCTGGAGAGCCAGAAGGCGGGTAATTTGCCCTTGGTTATCGATCCGGGCCTCGCTTTCCGCCTGGTCACAGTGGTAACCCTGGTTACGGGCACGATGTTCCTGATGTGGCTGGGCGAGCAGGTTACCGAGCGTGGTATCGGTAATGGTATTTCGATGATTATTTTCGCCGGTATTGTCGCTGGCCTGCCGTCTGCCATCGGCGGAACACTGGAGTTGGCCCGCACCGGTGAGCTGAATGCCATTCTGATCCTGCTGCTGTTTGCAGGGGCGCTTGCGGTAACTGCCTTCGTGGTATTCGTGGAGCGTGGACAGCGTCGTATAACGGTTAATTATGCCAAGCGGCAGATGGGTCGCAAAATGTATGCAGGGCAGACCAGTCATCTGCCGTTGAAGCTGAATATGGCCGGGGTAATCCCTCCGATTTTTGCCTCCAGCATCATTTTGTTCCCAGCCACGCTGGGCGGGATGTTCGGTAGCGCCGAGGGAATGAGCTGGATGTCGGATCTTGCTTCGACCCTGTCCCCGGGGCAGCCGCTGTATGTGGGGTTGTATGCAGCTGCGATCATGTTTTTTTGCTTCTTCTATACCGCCCTGATGTTTGACCCCAAGGATACGGCGGATAATCTGAAGAAGTCAGGGGCCTTTGTCCCGGGGATTCGTCCGGGAGAACAAACGGCACGCTACATTGACGGAATTTTGAGCAGGTTGACACTGGCTGGTGCCATTTACATCACTCTCGTGTGTTTGTTGCCCGAATTCCTGATTCTGTACTGGAATGTTCCGTTTTACTTCGGCGGTACCTCGCTGCTGATTATCGTAGTGGTGACCATGGACTTCATGGCGCAGGTTCAGGCGCATCTGATGTCTCATCAGTACGAGGGTTTGATGAGGAAAGCAAATCTTAAGGGGCATGGCGGCGCGGGTTTCCCCCGTTAGGCCCGTTGGCATTTTTATCTGGGAGAACGACGATGAAGGTTCAGGCATCTGTCAAAAAGGTTTGCCGTAATTGCAAGATTGTCCGACGCAAGGGTGTGGTTCGGGTGATCTGCTCTTCTGACGCACGGCACAAGCAGCGTCAGGGATAAGGTAATTAAGCGTTCTATCTGCGGCTAGGCGCTTGACCACGTAAGGTTTGAACAGTAACATTGCGCGTTTCACCGCCTTGGTGTGGTGGCGTTCGTTTGATAGTTGAGGATAGGCTCGATGGCCCGTATTGCAGGCATTAACATTCCGGTGCAGAAGCATGCCGTCATTGCGCTGACCGCAATTTACGGTATCGGTCGCACCCGCGCCCAGAAGATTTGCTCCGCCGCCGGCGTTCGTCCCGAGACCAAGGTCAAGGATCTGAGCGAGGCAGAGGTAGAGGGTTTGCGCGCTGAGGTGGCCAGGTTCACTGTGGAAGGCGATCTGCGTCGTGAAATTTCCATGAATATCAAGCGTCTGATGGATCTGGGCTGCTATCGCGGCTTGCGCCATCGTCGCGGTTTGCCGGTGCGCGGCCAGCGCACCCGCACCAATGCGCGTACCCGCAAGGGTCCGCGTCGCGCTATCAAGAAGTAATCGGCACAATAGTCCGCCCCGCTGGGTGTCGGACACGGCTGTTAACTAGGACTTACACATGGCAAAAGCAGCAGCGGCTTCACGCACTCGCAAGAAGGTCAAGAAGAACGTGGCAGACGGCATCGCGCACGTTCACGCGTCCTTCAACAATACCATCGTTACCATTACCGACCGCCAGGGCAACACTCTGTGCTGGGCGACTTCCGGCGGCTCCGGCTTCCGTGGTTCGCGCAAGAGCACACCGTTTGCGGCCCAGGTTGCTGCCGAGACCTGCGGCACCAAGGCGCTTGAGTTCGGTATGAAAAATCTTGAAGTGCGTGTGCAGGGCCCCGGCCCGGGTCGCGAATCCGCCGTGCGTGCCTTGAACGCCAAGGGATTCAAGATTATGAGCATTTCCGACGTGACGCCGATTCCGCATAACGGTTGCCGTCCGCCCAAAAAGCGTCGCGTGTAAGCAGGAGAGCAAAATTGGCTAGGTATATCGGTTCCAAGTGTCGCCAGTGCCGCCGTGAAGGCGTGAAACTGTTCCTTAAAGGCGAAAAGTGTTTCGGCAGCAAGTGCGCTATCGAAAATCGCCCGTTCCCGCCTGGACAGCATGGTCAGCGTCGTTCCCGCCTGTCCGATTACGCGCGTCAGCTGCGTGAGAAGCAGAAGATGCGCCGTATTTATGGTGTGCTGGAGCGTCAGTTCCGCAGTTATTACGCTGAAGCTGATCGCATCAAGGGCAGCACTGGTGAGAATCTGCTTCAGCTGCTGGAGTCACGTCTGGATAACGTCGTGTTCCGCATGGGATTTGGTGTTTCACGCACCGAGGCGCGCCAGCTTGTGCGCCACAACGGTGTCACCGTGAACGGCAGCAAGGTGAACATTCCGGGCTATGTGGTCAAGCCCGGTGATGTGATTGCTATCGCCGCACGCGCCAAGGAGCAGCTGCGTATCAAGTCGGCGCTTGAAATGGCTCAGCAGCGTGGCTTCCCGGAGTGGATCGAGGTTGACGCAAGCAAGCTGCAGGGCGTCTACAAGGCCAAGCCGGAACGCAGCGAGTTGCCCCCCGAAATTCAGGAGCAGTTGGTGGTCGAACTCTACTCCAAATAAGGAGCCGAGACTTGCGTCAATAACTGGCGCAGCCACCGTTCGGAATTCGGTCCAGCAGATACGAGAGAGGACTGTACATGCAGGGCTCAGTTGGAGAATTACTCAAGCCGCGTCTGGTTGGCGTGGAAAAGATCAGCGACACTTGTGCCAAGGTTACGCTGGAGCCGCTTGAACGTGGTTTCGGTCATACTTTAGGCAATGCGTTGCGTCGAATTTTGCTGTCGTCCATGGTCGGCAGTGCCATTGTTGAGGTTGAAATCGATGGTGTGCTGCATGAGTACACCACCATTGAAGGCGTGCAGGAAGATGTCATCGAAATCCTGCTCAACCTCAAGGGCGTGTCATTGCGCATGGCCGGTCGTGACGAAGCGACTCTGAAGCTGAGCAAGAAGGGGCCGGGTCCGGTTACGGCAGGTGATATCGTTCTGGATCACAGCGTCGAAGTGCTGAATCCTGAGCATGTCATTGCCCACCTCACCAAGTCAGGTGAGCTGAACATGACACTGAAGCTGGCAACCGGCCGTGGTTATCAGCCGGCCAATCAGCGCTTCAACAGTGAAGATGAAAGCCGTCCCATTGGACGTCTGCAGCTAGATGCATCATTCAGTCCAGTGAGCCGCGTGGCCTATACGGTTGATAGCGCCCGTGTCGAGCAGCGTACCAATCTGGACAAGCTCATTATTGAGCTGGAGACCAACGGTACCATCGAGCCGGATGAGGCTATCCGTCGCGCCGCCACCATCTTGCAGGAGCAGCTGTCGGCCTTTGTCGATCTGCAGGGCAAGAAGGAGTCGCATCAGGAGCTGTCCGAGCCTGCCATAGACCCGATTCTGCTGCGTCCGGTGGATGACCTGGAATTGACCGTGCGCTCGGCCAACTGCCTCAAGGCGGAGAATATTTACTACATCGGTGATCTGATTCAGCGCACCGAGGTTGAACTGCTCAAGACGCCTAACCTCGGCAAGAAGTCACTGACCGAGATCAAGGACGTTCTGGCATCCCGTGGTCTGTCGCTGGGCATGCGCCTGGAGAACTGGCCGCCGGCTAGCCTGAAGAGCAAGGATGAAGACAAGGTCGGCGCATAACGCCGACCGGGTGCCCTCAAGCAACGTAAGTTTCTGATTTTAAGGATACGCCCATGCGTCACCGTAACATAGGACGGCAACTGAGCCGCAACAGCAGCCACCGCAAGGCGATGCTGAAAAACATGGCCGCCTCGCTGCTGCAGCACGAGATCATCAAGACCACTCTACCCAAGGCGAAAGAGTTGCGTCGCGTGGCTGAGCCCCTGATCACCATGGCCAAGGAAGACTCCGTGGCCAAGCGTCGTTTGGCCTTCGCCCGTCTGCGTGACCGTGATGTGGTAACCAAGCTGTTCAACGAGCTTGGTCCGCGTTATCAGGCTCGCCCGGGTGGCTATCTGCGCATCCTCAAGTGCGGTTACCGTGCTGGTGATGCCGCACCGATGGCTATCGTGGAGCTGGTCGATCGCCCGGAAATGGCGGGTGAAGTGGTCGATACTGCCGAGGAATAAGCGCGCAGTTGTTGCGCTGACAGAAAGCCGGGCTTAGCCCGGCTTTTTTGTTTCTGGAATTGCTGCTTCTGTGGGAGGGATGCAATGCTGGTTCTGATGACCGATTTCGGCCCCACAGGGCCGTATGTGGGTCAGGTGCAGGCAGTGCTGTATCGGGAGGCGCCCGGTGTGCCGGTTGTTGAACTGTTTAATGATGCGCCGCGCTACAATCCGCGTGCCGCCGCCTATCTGCTTGCGGCTTATGCAGCAGACTTTCCTGCGGGCAGTGTGTTTCTAGCGGTCGTCGATCCGGGTGTTGGCACAGCTCAGCGCAAGCCGATTGCAATGGCGGCAGATGGTCGCTGGTTCGTTGGCCCCGATAATGGACTGTTTACCCTGGTCGCGCGGCGTGCTGCTGCCTGCCGTTGCTGGGAAATTACCTGGCAACCTCCCCATCTTTCCACCAGTTTTCATGGCCGCGATCTGTTTGCCCCGGTGGCGGCGCGTCTGGCGCGGAGTGATACACCGCCCGGACACGAGGTGGCTTGTGCCGTTAACGACTGGCCGGACGACTTGGGCGAGGTGATCTACGTGGATCACTTCGGCAATGCCATAACCGGCCTGCGTGCCGCGGGCGTGTCGCCTACGGCCATCATCGACGTTGCCGGGCGGCGCCTGTGTCGTGCAGTGACCTTCGGTGAGGTGGCGGCAGGAGATGCCTTCTGGTACGAAAATGCCAATGGCCTGATCGAGTTGGCCGTTAACCAGGGCAGCGCAGCGCAGCAACTGGGCCTCGCCATCGGCACGCCTGTGGTGCTCGTTACTGATAGAAGATAAAAGCCTTCAGTCGCACTTTTGCGTTGAACGGCTTTTGCTTTCCCGCTCCAGCAGTGGCCTGAGGAAGCGACCGGTGTGTGATTCGGCGCAGGCGGCCACCTGTTCCGGGGTGCCGGCGACGAGCAGGGTACCGCCTTTATCCCCCCCCTCCGGCCCCATGTCGATGATCCAGTCGGCAGTCTTGATCACATCCAGATTGTGTTCAATCACCACGAGAGTGTTGCCGTGGTCGCGCAGCCGGTGCAATACGTCGAGCAATTGCTGGATATCGTGGAAGTGCAGGCCGGTGGTCGGTTCATCGAGAATATAGAGGGTGTTACCGGTGTCGCGCTTGGACAGTTCGCGTGCCAGCTTGACGCGTTGCGCCTCACCTCCTGACAGGGTAGTAGCGCTCTGGCCGAGCTTGATGTAGGTAAGACCCACATCCATCAAGGTCTGCAGCTTGCGTGCGATGGGCGGCACGGCATCGAAAAATGGACGTGCGTCCTCCACCGTCATCTCCAGCACCTCGTAAATATTCTTGCCCTTGTAGCGTACCTCCAGCGTCTCTCGGTTATAACGTTTTCCCTTGCAAACGTCGCAGGGCACGTAGATATCGGGCAGGAAATGCATTTCAACTTTTATCAGACCATCACCTTGGCAGGCTTCGCAACGGCCTCCCTTGACGTTGAAGGAGAAGCGGCCGGGATTGTAGCCGCGGGTGCGTGCCTCCTGGGTGCCGGCGAACAGGTCGCGAATCGGTGTAAACAGGCCGGTATAGGTGGCCGGGTTTGAGCGTGGAGTACGGCCGATGGGACTTTGATCGATATCTACCACCTTGTCGAATTGATCCAGACCAATGATTTCGGCGCAGGGCGCCGGATCGTCGCCGCTACCGTTGAGAGCAAGCGCGGCATGGCGATACAGGGTGTCGATGATCAAGGTGGACTTGCCCGAGCCGGAGACGCCGGTGACGCAGGTCAAGAGGCCAAGGGGGATGTCGACATTTACCCCCTTGAGATTGTTGCCACAGGCACCGCGGATGTTGAGCTGCCGGCTGGTATCGAACGGTGAACGTTTCTCCGGCATGGTTATGCGCTTGCGGCCGGAGAGATACTGGCCGGTGAGTGAGTCGGCATTGGTCAGTATCTGCTGTGGGGTGCCCTGTGCCACGATGCGGCCACCGTGTACGCCGGCACCGGGACCTATGTCCACCACGTGATCGGCACGCAAAATGGCCTCTTCATCATGTTCCACGACGATCACCGTATTGCCGAGGTCGCGCAGCCGCGTCAGCGTTTCCAGCAGACGTTCATTGTCGCGCTGATGCAGGCCGATGGAGGGTTCATCCAGGATGTACATGACGCCCACCAGGCCGGCACCAATCTGGCTGGCCAGGCGAATGCGCTGGGCTTCACCGCCGGATAGTGTGTCGGCGCTGCGATCCAGTGACAGATAATCGAGACCGACGTTGACCAGGAAACTGAGGCGTTCACCGATTTCGCTAAGGATTTTCGTGGCAATCTCGCCGCGACGTCCAGGCAGGGTCAGGGTGCTGAAAAATTCGCGTGCACGCCCTACCGCCATGGCGGATACTTCCGGCAGATTTTTGTCCGCAACGTAGACATGACGTGCGGAATGATTCAGACGTGCGCCATGGCATTCGGGGCAGGATTGCTGGCTCAGATATTTTGCCAGCTCCTCCCGCACCATATTGGAGTCTGTTTCGCGATAGCGTCGTTCCATATTAGGGAGGACGCCCTCGAAGGGCTCGCGGCGTTGCCGGCTCAGGCCGCGTTCGGAGAGATAGGTGAATTCAATTTCCTCCTCACCGCTACCGTAAAGGATTACCTGCTGCACTTCGTGCACCAGCTGGTTGAATGGCGTATCGATATCGAAACCGTAGTGGTCAGCCAGTGATGTGAGCAGCTGAAAATAATAGACGGTGCGTCGATCCCAGCTGCGGATGGCGCCTTCTGCCAGGCTCAGTTCGGGATGCACCACCACCCGGGTGGGATCGAAAAACTGTTTCACGCCCAGGCCGTCGCAGGCGGTACAGGCACCGGCCGGGTTGTTGAAGGAAAACAGACGTGGCTCGAGTTCAGTCAATGAATAGCCGCAGATCGGGCAGGCAAAGCGGGCGGAGAACAACAGGTCATTCTGCTCACTGTCCATGAACACGATGCGGGCAATGCCATCAGTCAGCTTGAGTGCAGTTTCAAACGAGTCGGCTAAGCGTTGTGCAATATCGGGACGCACCTTGAAACGATCAACCACCGCCTCGATGGTGTGTTTGCGGCGCAGATCGAGTTTTGGCGCAGCATCCAGCTCCATCACCTCGCCATTGATGCGGGCGCGAACAAAGCCCTGCGCGCGCAATTCATCCAGTAGTTGCAGATGTTCACCCTTGCGATCCTGCACGATGGGAGCGAGTAGCATCAGTCGTGTGCCTTCGCTCAGGGCCAACACCTGATCCACCATCTGACTGACGGTTTGTGCCTCCAGCACGGTGCCGTGTTCGGGACAGCGTGGTTCACCGGCCCGTGCATAAAGCAGGCGCAGATAGTCGTGGATCTCGGTGACGGTGCCGACAGTGGAGCGCGGGTTGTGCGAAGTGGATTTCTGTTCGATGGAGATGGCGGGTGACAACCCCTCAATGTGATCCACATCGGGTTTTTCCATCATCGACAGGAACTGGCGGGCATAGGCGGAGAGTGACTCCACATAGCGGCGCTGGCCTTCGGCATAAATGGTATCGAAGGCGAGTGATGACTTGCCGGAGCCAGACAGACCGGTAAAAACGATAAGTTTGTCGCGCGGCAGTTCGATGTCGATGTTCTGCAGGTTGTGCGTGCGCGCGCCGCGTATGCGTATTGTGTCCATGCCGTTTTCCGCGTTCAAAAGAACTTGTTAATATACGCCCGAGCCAATCCACGACGCAAAGTAATACCCTGTCACTTACAGGGTCAGGAACCTGCCCAGCGATGATTTCTACTTCCATGACGGCCCATGAGCGCCGTGCCGCAACCTCTTTGGCCGGCATCTTTGCCGTACGCATGCTGGGTATGTTCATGATCCTGCCGGTATTTGCGCTGTATGCAGAGCATCTGGAGGACGTCACGCCACTGCTGATCGGTGTGGCCATCGGTATCTACGGTCTGACCCAGGCCCTGCTGCAGATCCCCTTCGGCATGGCATCTGACCGCCTTGGCCGCAAGCCGGTGATTGCCGTGGGGCTGCTGATCTTTGCCGTGGGCAGTGTGCTGGCGGCGCTGGCCGATTCCATCCAAGGCGTGATCATCGGCCGTGCCCTGCAGGGCAGCGGCGCGGTGGCGGCGGCGGTGATGGCACTGGCGGCCGATCTCACCCGCGAGGAACACCGCACCAAGGCGATGGCCTTTATCGGCATGAGCATAGGCATGTCGTTTGTGGTGGCGATGGTGCTGGGGCCATTGCTCAACCAATGGTTCGGTGTGCCCGGTATCTTCTGGCTCACCGCCCTGCTGGCGCTGGCGGCCATCGGGTTGCTGTATCTGGCGGTTCCCAATCCGGTGGTAACGCAGCGCCACCGCGATGCCGAGCCGGTGGCCGGCCAGTTCGGACGCATCCTGCGCGACGGCCAGCTGTTGCGTCTCGATCTCGGTATCCTGGTGCTGCACCTGGTACTTACCGCCAGCTTTGTGGTGGTGCCGCTGGTGTTGCGGGATGTTGGGTTCGCCCCGGCGCGGCACTGGTTGCTCTATCTGCCGGTGATGGTGTTGGCGATCACCCTGGCTATCCCCTTCATCATCGTTGCGGAGAAGAAGCGCCGCCTGAAACAGGTGCTGCTCGGGGCGGTTGCCGCGCTGGCACTGGCCGCAGCCGGCATGGCCGGACTGGGGGACAGCCTGGGAAACATGGCCTTGCTGCTGCTGCTGTTCTTTACCGCCTTCAATCTGCTGGAGGCCACCCTGCCGTCGCTGGTCTCGAAGTTTGCCCCGGCCGATGCACGCGGCACCGCCATGGGCGTCTACAGCAGCTCGCAGTTCGTGGGAGCCTTCATCGGTGGCGCCAGCGGAGGCTGGCTGCACGGGCAGTTCGGGCTGCACAGCGTGTTCCTGTTCTGCGCCGTGGTACTGGGGCTGTGGTGGCTGGCGGCTCTGGGCATGCGGCAACCGCGTTACCTTGCCAGCCATCTGCTCAAGGTCGGCCCACTGGATTCCGTCCAGGCCGCCGTGCTGGGTGCGGAACTGCTGCGTGTCCCCGGTGTGGAGGATGCTGTGGTCAACGGAGAGGAGGGGGTGGCTTACCTCAAGGTCGACAACCAGCGACTGGACGGCGCCGCCCTGGGGAAGTATTCGGTGGCCGAGTCCTGATACAATCCCCCGTCAGGCTCAACGGACGGGCAATAATTAACCAAGGCAAGCGGAGAGAGCAGCATGGCACGAGGCGTGAACAAAGTAATCCTGGTCGGCAATCTGGGGCGCGACCCCGAGGTACGCTATACACCTAATGGCGGCGCCATCGCCAATATCACCATTGCCACGACCGATCAGTGGAAAGACAAGCAGACCGGCCAGAATCAGGACCGCACCGAGTGGCATCGCGTAGTGATGTTCGGACGTCTCGGGGAAATCGCTGGTGAGTATCTGAAGAAGGGCTCGCAGGTCTATATTGAGGGCCGCCTGCAGACCCGCAAGTGGCAGGACAAGGACGGCTCCGACCGTTACACCACGGAGATCGTGGCCAACGAAATGCAGATGCTTGGCGGCGGTGGCCGTGGCGGCAGCTCCAGTGCCGAGTTTCCCCAGGAACAGGGCGGCCAGACGGCCCAGTCCGTGCCTCAGTCCCAGTCCGCACCGCAGGCGCAGGGCAGCGGTCGCAGCAATTTTGACGAATTTGACGACGATATCCCCTTTTGACGTTTACCTGATACCAGGTTCGTCGCCTGGAAGGCTCTGCAATAAAAAACCCGCTGTCTTGCGACAGCGGGTTTTTTATGTCTTGTGTCGTGAAGGCCAGGGAAGGCCAGGAGCGACGGTGTTGGTCGGGGTGATAGGATTTGAACCTACGGCCCCTGCGTCCCGAACGCAGTGCTCTACCGGGCTGAGCTACACCCCGAAAATTTAATCAGTACGCGCGGGCGACCGAGAATTCCGCCAGCGCCACCAGTGCCTGCTTGTAGGGCGAATCCGGGAAATTCGCCAGCTCGGCCAAGGCGCGATCGGCTTCCTGCCGTGCGGAGCGCGAAGTGTACGCGATGGCTCCGGTGGATTCAATGGCCGCGGTGATTTCCATCATGTTGTCACGGCCGCCGTTTTCGATGGCACTGCGGATCAGTGCCGCCTGTGCGGGCGTACCCTGGCGCATGGCGTAGATCAGCGGCAGGGTGGGTTTGCCCTCGGCCAGATCGTCGCCGATATTCTTGCCCAGCTGCTCGGAGGAGGCGCTGTAATCGAGCACGTCGTCCACCAGCTGGAAGGCGGTACCCAGGTGCATGCCGTAGCGTGCCATGGCCTGCTCCTCTGCTGCGGGCCTGCCGGCCAGCACTGCCCCCAGCTGGCTGGCGGCCTCGAACAGCTTGGCCGTCTTGTAGTGAATCACGTCCATGTAACGCTGTTCGGTGGTGTCGGGGTCGTGGCAGTTGAGTAGCTGCAGCACCTCGCCTTCAGCGATGGTATTGGTGGCGTCGGAGAGGATTTGCATCACCCGCATGCTGCCCACGTCGACCATCATCTGGAAGGCGCGGGAGTAGAGGAAATCACCCACCAGCACGCTGGCCTCGTTACCGAAGACGGCATTGGCGCTTTGTTTGCCGCGGCGCAGCTCCGAGGCGTCGACCACGTCATCATGCAGCAGGGTGGCGGTGTGGATAAATTCAATCACCGCAGCCAGGTCGATATGGTGCGGCCCCTGGTAACCCAGGGCGCGGGCGGCCAGCAATACCAGTACCGGGCGCAGCCGTTTGCCGCCGCTATTGATGATGTAGTGGCTGATCTGGTCGATAAGCACCACGTTGGAGGCCAGACGAGCCTGGATCAGCCGGTCGACGGCCTGCTTGTCGTCGGCGATCAGATCCAGTACGTCTTGGATTTCCATGGTGTGTGGTCGGCGGCTATTTGGCTGGGAGGTAAAGCAGGGCATGCTAGGTAAGGCCCGGGGGAGTGTCAAGCGGCGCCGAGCGGCGCTATACTTGCCGCCTTCCGGTGTCGCACGCTTTATTGCCCCACGGAGTGTTTGACCTTGGGCGGTGAAGTCGCTAGAATCGCCGGTCTTTCGATTAGGTTCCGGCCCGGGGACGGGTTGGTCTTGTGGAGATTTAGTCATGTACGCGGTATTCGTAACCGGCGGCAAGCAGTACCGGGTGACCGAAGGTCAGACCCTTAAGGTGGAAAAGCTCCCCGTTGATGCGGGTGGCAACATCGAATTCGAGCAGGTTCTGATGGTCGCCGACGGCGACAACATCAAGGTCGGCGCACCCTATGTGACCGGTGGCAAGGTCACTGCCAGCGTCAAGTCCCAGGGACGCGACGACAAGGTGATGATCATCAAGTTCCGTCGCCGCAAGCACCATCGCAAGCAGCAGGGACACCGTCAGTATTACACCGAGCTGCAGATCACCGGCATCAAGGCCGGTTGAACGCGGGAGTAAAGAGCAATGGCACATAAGAAGGCAGGCGGCTCCACACGTAACGGTCGCGATTCGCATTCCAAGCGTCTTGGCGTCAAGCGCTTCGGCGACCAGGCGGTCATCGCCGGCAATATCCTGGTGCGGCAGCGCGGCACCCACTTCCATCCGGGCCTCAACGTCGGCTGTGGCAAAGACCACACGCTGTTCGCCAAAGCCGATGGCCGTGTGGTGTTCGAGACCAAGGGGCCGAATAACCGCAAGTTTGTGAGCGTCATCACCGCCGAGTGAGCCGGCAGTGGATGGCAACGCAGAAAGCCCCGTCTTCCATGGCGGGGTTTTTTGTTTGTAAGTCGCAAGTGACAAGTTCCAAGTGACAAGAATAAGGGCATATCTGCCGGCCTCCTGTTACTACCTGCTTCATCTCACTTGCAACTTGAAACTTGTAACTTGAAACTTCCCCTCCATGAAATTTGTCGACGAATCCACTATACGCGTTGAGGCCGGCAAAGGCGGCAATGGCTGTGTCAGCTTTCGTCGTGAGAAATATATTCCCTTCGGCGGCCCCGACGGTGGTGACGGTGGTGACGGCGGCAGCGTGTTTTTGCTGGCCGATGGCAACCTCAACACCCTGGCCGATTTTCGCTTTGAGCGCCGTTTCAAGGCGCAGAGTGGGGAGCCGGGCGGCGGCAACAACAAGACTGGCGCGAGTGGTGCCGACCTGACCGTTCCGGTGCCGGTGGGCACCGAGGTGTATGACGAGGATACCGGCGAAATGCTCGGTGATCTGGTCGAGGTCGGCCAGGTACTCAAGGTGGCGCAGGGCGGTTTCCATGGCCTTGGCAACCTGCGCTACAAGAGCAGCGTCAACCGCGCCCCACGTGAGTCCAAGCCGGGTACTCCGGGTGAGATCCGCAATCTGCGCCTGGAGCTCAAGGTGCTGGCGGATGTGGGCCTGCTCGGATTGCCCAATGCCGGCAAATCAACCCTGATCCGTGCCGTATCTGCCGCCCGTCCGCGTGTCGCCGATTATCCCTTTACTACGCTCTATCCCAATCTGGGGGTAGTCAGCGCCGGTCCGCACCGCAGCTTCGTCATTGCCGATATCCCGGGCCTGATTGAAGGCGCGGCAGAAGGTGCCGGCCTCGGGATCCAGTTCCTCAAGCATTTGGCACGCACCCATCTGCTGTTGCATCTGGTCGATGTCCTGCCTCCGGATGACTCCGATCCGGTGGCTGCGGTGAAGACCATCGAGCGCGAACTGGAGAAGTTTAGCCCCGAGCTGGCGGCGCGTGAGCGCTGGCTGGTGATCAACAAGCTGGATCTGATCCCGACCGAACTGCGCGATGAATATTGTGATGATATTGTGCAGCGGCTGGGCTGGAGCGGGCCGGTATTTCGGGTGGCGGCAATTGCCGCCGAGGGAACTCGTGATCTAACCTACCGCATCATGGAGCATCTGGAGCAGGAGCGGGCAAAACTGCAGCCGCCACCTGCCGCACAGACGGAAGCCTTCCCTGCTCCCGAACCGGAGTGACCAGTTGAACAGACGGCAGCAGCTTGCCCAAACCCGGCGCTGGGTAGTGAAGATCGGTAGTGCACTGCTCACCAATGACGGGCGCGGACTCAATCTCGACGGTATCAGCGCCTGGGTGGAGCAGATGGCCGCCCTGCGCAAGCATGGTATCGAAGTGGTGCTGGTATCGTCCGGCGCCGTGGCGGAAGGGATGAGCCGGCTGGGCTGGAAGAAGCGGCCGCAGGCATTGCACGAGTTGCAGGCGGCGGCGGCAGTGGGCCAGATGGGGCTGGTGCAGGCCTACGAGTCGCGCTTCAAGAATTTTGGGCTGCACACCGCGCAGATCCTGCTTACCCATGATGACCTCTCCAGCCGCATGCGCTACCTCAATGCACGCAGTGCGCTGCGTACCTTGCTGGAGCTGGGCGTGGTGCCGGTGGTGAATGAAAACGATACCGTGGTCACCGACGAAATCCGCTTTGGTGACAACGACACCCTGGCGGCGCTGGTGGCCAATCTGGTTGAGGCCGACCTGCTGGTGATCCTGACCGATCAGGCCGGCATGTACGACAAGGATCCGCGCAGCAATCCGGATGCGGCCTTGCTGCATGAGGTGCAGGCCAGTGATCCGGCGCTGGAGTCCATGGCCGGCGGCAGTGCCGGTGCCCTGGGGCGTGGCGGCATGCTGACCAAGGTGCGCGCGGCACGGCTCGCCGCCCGTTCGGGTACCGAAACCGTGATCGCCTATGGCCGTGAGGAAAACGTGCTGGAGCGGGTGCTTGGCGGCGAGTTGCTCGGTACCCTGTTTACCCCGGATCTGGAGCCGATGGTGGCACGCAAGCGCTGGCTGGCCGGCCATCTGCAACTGCGCGGCAAGCTCACGCTGGATGCGGGTGCGGTGCGGGTATTGCGGGAGTCGGGGCGCAGTCTGCTTGCCGTCGGCGTGAAGGCGGTGGAGGGGCGTTTCCTGCGCGGTGAAATGGTGTCCTGCATCGATGAGCAGGGGAAAGAAGTGGCGCGTGGTCTGGTCAATTACAGCGCCGAGGAAACGCACAAGCTTATGGGGCAACCCAGCAACCGCATCCAGAGCCTGCTCGGTTATGTGGGTGAGGAAGAGCTCATCCACCGCGACAATCTGATTTTGGTATAAACGGCCCGTATGGCGGAAATAAAAAAGCCGGTCATCGACCGGCTTTTTCGTATCGCATGCGCAGCAATTTACAGGGCGCGGATGCGGGTATTCAGACGGCTCTTGTAGCGGGCGGCCTTGTTCTTGTGGATGATGCCCTTGCCGGCCATCTTGTCCACCACCGGTACGGCCTGCTTGTAAGCGGTCTCGGCCTGGGCCTTGTCGCCGCTACCGATCGCCTTGAGAACCTTCTTGACGAAGGTGCGCAGCATGGAACGCATGCCGGTGTTGTGCTCGCGGTGCTTTTCAGCCTGACGCGCGCGCTTCTTTGCTTGTGCGGAATTGGCCAAGACGGTACTCCCAGAAAATCGGTCTAAAAAGTCGAAGGGCGCATAATATGCTTTTTTTGACCCCCGCTGTCAATGCCGTGATGCGAGAAAATTGGCGGGGCAGCAGGCCGGCGGGGTAGTATAGCCGTTTTGCGGAACAGGCCGGTTGAAGCCCCTTTTATGAGCGCCAAGCTGCTGAAATCCACCGCTGTGGTGGGCGTGATGACCCTGCTGTCGCGGGTGCTCGGGCTGTTGCGCGACATGGTATTTGCCAATGTGTTTGGCGCAGGGGCAGGAACCGACGCCTTCTTCGTTGCCTTCAAGATCCCCAACTTCCTGCGCCGGCTGTTTGCCGAGGGGGCCTTTTCCCAGGCCTTCGTGCCGGTGCTTGCCGAGTTCAAGACCCGGCGCAGTCTGGCCGAGACGCGACGTCTGGTGGCTGATGTGTCGGGCGCACTGGGCGGGGTGTTGTTGCTGCTGACGGCCGCTGCATTGCTGGCGGCGCCGGGTGTGGTGACGTTGTTTGCCCCGGGGTTTCTCGGTGATCCGGAAAAGTTTGCGCTCACCAGCGAGATGCTGCGCATCACCTTCCCCTACCTGCTGTTCATATCGCTGACCGCCCTGGCCGGCGGCATTCTCAACACCTACGGTCGTTTTGCGGTACCGGCCTTTACCCCGGTGTGGTTGAACCTGTGCATGATCGCCGCGGCCTGGTGGGCGGCACCACTGTTTGACACGCCGATCCTGGCACTGGCCTGGGGTGTGTTTGCCGCCGGTGTGGTGCAACTGCTGTTCCAGTTGCCCTTCCTGGCCCGGCTCGGCCTGTTGCCGCGCCCGCGCTGGGGCTGGGCCGACCCGGATGTGAAACGTATCCTGAAGCTGATGCTGCCGGCGATCTTCGGTTCGTCAGTGGTGCAGATCAATCTGTTGCTCGACACCATCATCGCCTCCTTCCTGGTCAGTGGCAGCGTGTCCTGGCTGTATTACTCGGATCGGCTGGTGGAATTTCCCCTCGGTGTATTCGGCATCGCCCTGGCGACGGTGATCCTGCCCAGCCTGTCGCAGAAGCATGCGGCGTCCGATCCGGAGGCCTTTGCCCGTACCCTGGACTGGGCCCTGCGCTGGGTGATCCTCATCGGCACAGCGGCCACCGTGGGCCTGATCCTGCTGGCCGGGCCGCTGCTGGTTACCCTGTTCCAGCACGGTGAGTTCGGTGCCCACGACGTGCGTATGGCGACCCTGAGCCTGATGGCCTTCGGAGTCGGTCTGCCTGCCTTCATCCTGGTCAAGGTGCTTGCCCCGGGCTTTTATGCCCGTCAGGATACCCGCACCCCGGTGCGGGTCGGTATCTATGCCATGGTGGCCAATATGGTGCTGAACCTGAGCCTGGTGGTACCCATGGTGCTGGCCGGCTGGGAAGGGCCGCATGCAGGACTGGCCCTGGCCACCTCCCTGGCGGCCTATCTCAATGCCGGCCTGCTGTTTCACCACCTGCGCCGCGACGGTGTGTATCGCGCCCAGCCCGGCTGGGGGCGCCTGCTGGCGCAGGTGACGGTGGCGGCGCTGACTATGGGCTTGCTGCTGTGGTGGGGCCTGGGTGGACTGGGACAGTGGATCGTGATGAGCACGGCGCAACGGGCGGAGCAGCTGCTGCTGTGGGTACCGGCAGGCGCCGCCGTTTATTTCGCGGTGCTGTTGGCGCTTGGGGTACGACCGCGGCAGCTGCTGGGGCGCAGTCAGTGACAAACTCCTTTATAATCACCCCCCTTTTTGGTTTTCGTTGGTAGTCATGGAGCTCATTCGCGGCCTGCACAATCTTTCCGACCGCCATCACGGCTGTGTCGCCACCATCGGCAATTTCGACGGCGTGCATCTGGGGCATCAGGCCGTGCTGGGACAACTGGCGGAGAAGGCCGACGAGTTCGGCGTACCCACCACGGTGATCACCTTCGAGCCACAGCCGCAGGAATACTTTGCGCCGGACAATGCGGTACCGCGGCTGACGCGCCTGCGCGAGAAACTGCTGGCGCTGCGCCGCTTTTCGGTGGATCGGGTGTTGTGCCTGTCGTTCAATCGCATGCTGGCGGCATTGCCGGCCGAGGAGTTCATCGAGCACATCCTGGTCAACGGATTGGGCGTGCGCTATCTGGTGGTGGGTGACGATTTTCGTTTTGGTGCCGGACGTCGCGGTGACTTTTCCCTGCTGCAGGCAGCGGGTGAGAAGTACGGCTTTCAGGTGGCGCACATGCACACCTTCGCCCTGGGCGGTGAACGTGTGTCCAGCACGCGCATTCGTGCCGAATTGGCGCGTGGCGCGATGGAACCGGCGGAGCAATTGCTGGGACGGCCCTACCGCATGTGCGGCCGCGTGGTTCATGGCGACAAGCGCGGCCGCACCATCGGTTTTCCAACCGCCAACATCCGCCTGCACCGCAAGGCGTCGCCCATCAGCGGCGTGTTCGCGGTGGAACTGTTTGGCGTCGAGGGCGATCCGTGGCGCGGAGTGGCCAATGTCGGCGTGCGGCCGACGGTGCAGGGGCTGCGGCCGCTGCTGGAGGTACACCTGTTCGATTTCAGCGGCGATCTTTACGGCCACCATGTGTACGTGGATTTCCTGCACAAGGTCCGTGACGAGCAGCGCTTCGATTCATTCGAGGCGCTGAAGCAGCAGATCCACGTGGACGCGCAACAGGCGCGCGATTATTTCAACAGGATTTACCGCCGAGACGCAGAGGACGCAGAGGAGAATCATAAGGATGATGAAGGAGCATGCTGTTGATGAATTAATGCAAGGCGTGATTGCGTGTGCCATTGAAGTACATCGCCACCTTGGTCCAGGGTTGTTGGAGTCGGCATACGAAGAGTGTTTATGTTGGGAGCTAAAGAACATCGGTCTTGCCTTTGAGCGCCAAGTGCCATTGCCGGTACGGTATAAAGACTCTTTGCTGGAGTGTGGCTATCGTTTGGATATAGTGGTTGCGCAGCAGGTGCTGCTTGAACTGAAGTCCGTTGAAAAGTTCGTCCCCGTGCACCAGGCGCAGGTGATTAGTTATTTGAAACTGTCCGGACTAAAACGGGGGCTGCTAATCAACTTCAATGTGCCGGTCTTGCGAGACGGCATCAAACGTATTGTGAATGAATATAACTCGGCGCCCTCTGCGTCTCTGCGGTGAGTAGATATATTGTGAAAGACTACAAGCACACACTGAACCTGCCGGAAACCGGTTTCCCCATGCGCGGCGATCTCGCCCGGCGTGAGCCGGAGATGCTGAGGCACTGGGAGACGATGGATCTGTACGGCAAGCTGCGTCAGGCTGGCGCAGGGCGTGACCAGTTCATCCTGCACGACGGCCCACCCTATGCCAACGGCAGCATCCACATCGGCCATGCGGTGAACAAGGTGCTGAAGGACATCATCGTCAAGGCGCGCACGATGAGCGGCTTCGATGCGCCCTATGTGCCGGGTTGGGACTGCCACGGACTGCCCATCGAATTGCAGGTGGAGAAAAAGATCGGCAAGGCTGGTGTGGCGGTGACGCCGGCGGCCTTCCGCAAGGCCTGCCGCGAATACGCGCAGGAGCAGGTGAGCGGCCAGCGCGAGGATTTCAAGCGCCTCGGCGTCTTCGGTGACTGGGACCATCCCTACCTCACCATGGACTTCAGGTTCGAGGCCGACATCATCCGCTCCCTTGGTCGCATCATCGAGCGTGGCCATCTGCACAAGGGCTCCAAGCCGGTGCACTGGTGTGTGGATTGCGGCTCGGCCCTGGCCGAGGCCGAGGTGGAGTACGAGGACAAGACCTCGCCGGCCATCGATGTGCGCTTCGCCGTACTTGATGATGAAGCCTTCATGGTGCGCGCCCATCATGTGGCGGAACACGAGGGAAAAGGGCCGATCAGCGTGGTGATCTGGACCACCACACCGTGGACCCTGCCCGCCAACCAGGCGGTGGCGCTCAATGCCGACTTTGATTATGCCGTGGTGCAGTGTGACGGTGTTGGCGAGCATGGCCCGGAACGGCTGGTGCTGGCCGAGCCGATGGTGAAGGATGCCATGGCACGCTACGGCGTGAGCGATTATCGGGTCATCGCCTACTGCAAGGGCGCGGCACTGGAGGGTTTGAAACTACAACACCCGTTCTATGACCGCGAGGTTCCGATCATCGTCGGAGAACACGTTACCCTCGAGGCCGGTACCGGCGCGGTGCACACCGCGCCGGGCCACGGCCAGGAAGACTACGTGGTCGGCTCGCGCTACAACCTCAAGGTGGAGAACCCGGTGGGCGGCGACGGCAAGTTCCTGCCCGGCACGCCGCTGTTCGAGGGCCAGCATGTATTCAAGGCGAATGATTCGGTGCTGGAGGTGCTGCGCACGCGCGGCGCGCTGGTGCATGCCCATGCCCTGCGCCACAGCTATCCGCACTGCTGGCGCCACAAGACGCCGATCATCTTCCGCGCCACGCCGCAGTGGTTCATCAGCATGGAACAGAGCAGCCTGCGCACCGCGGCGATGGATGCCATTCGCCACACGCGCTGGATCCCGAGCTGGGGTCAGGCGCGCATCGAGGGCATGGTGGACAAGCGCCCCGACTGGTGCATCTCGCGCCAGCGCACCTGGGGTGTACCCATCGCATTGTTCGTGCACAAAACCAGTGGCGCATTGCACCCGGATACCGCACGACTGATCGAGGAAGTGGCCCAGCGTGTGGAACAGAAGGGCATCGATGCCTGGTTCGACCTGGAGGCCAGCGAACTGCTCGGCGCCGAGGCAGCCGACTACGACAAGGTTACCGATACCCTGGACGTGTGGTTCGACTCCGGTGTGACCCATGCCTGCGTGCTGGAGCGGCGTGGCGATTTGCGCAGCCCGGCCGACCTGTATCTGGAAGGCTCCGATCAGCACCGCGGCTGGTTCCAGTCCTCGCTGCTCACCTCGGTCGCCATCCACGGCCGCGCACCTTACGAACAGGTGCTGACCCACGGCTTCACCGTCGATGCCAAGGGCCAGAAGATGTCCAAGTCCAAGGGCAACGTGGTGGCACCGCAGAAGGTGGTGAGCAATCTCGGCGCCGACATCCTGCGCCTGTGGGTGGCCTCCACCGACTATCGCGGCGAGATGACGGTGTCCGATGAAATTCTGAAGCGTACCGCCGATGCCTACCGTCGCATCCGCAATACTGCGCGCTTCCTGCTCGCCAACCTGGCCGGTTTCGATCCGGGACGCGATGCCATCGCTGCCGCCGATCTGCTGCCGCTGGATCGCTGGGCGGTGGCCCGCGCACAGCAGTTGCAGCAGGAAGTCATCGCAGCCTATGACGATTACGAGTTCCATCTTATCTATCAGAAGGTGCACAACTTCTGTTCGGTTGAGCTTGGTGCCTTCTATCTCGACATCATCAAGGATCGCCAGTACACCACGCCGCATGATTCGCTGGCGCGCCGCTCGGCGCAGACCGCGCTATATCACATCGTCGAGGCGCTGACGCGCTGGCTGGCACCGATCCTGAGCTTCACTGCGGAAGAGATTTGGGCGGCGGTTCCGGGACAGCGTGGTGAGTCTGTGTTCCTCGCCACCTGGTACGACTTCCCGGCGCTGGGCGACGAGCAGGGCATGAATATGGCTTACTGGGCGCAGATAATGGAAGTGCGCGAGCTGGTGTACAAGGAACTGGAGCGCGTGCGCGTCGCCGGCGGCATCGGCTCCGGCCTGGAAGCGGAGGTAGACCTCTACTGCGGCCGCGAACTCCACGACGCCCTCGCCAGGCTGGGTGATGAGCTGCGTTTCGTGCTGATCACCTCCTATGCCCGCGTACATCAGGCGGATAGCCCGCCGGACAATGCGCTGCATTTTACCCTGAGCGGCAAGGATGATATGTGGGTACAGGTAACGCCGTCGGCGCACACCAAGTGCGTACGCTGCTGGCACCTGCGCGAGGATGTGGGCAGCCACGCCGAGCATCCGGAGCTGTGTGGCCGCTGCGTGGAAAATGTCAGCGGTGCAGGCGAAGTACGATGTTTCGCGTGATGTCTGTTCTACATGGTAGGAGCCCGCTCCGTGGGCGAACCGGCCTCCATCTTTGGCACGGCTCGCCGAGAGGACCCGGCTCCTGTGTTCAAGATGGAACGGTGTTCAGATGCTGAAGTGGCTGTGGCTTTCCATTGTCGTGATCGCCCTGGATCAGATCACCAAGGTGCTGGCCAGCGCGCACCTGGTGCTGCACGACCCGGTGCCGGTGCTGCCGTTGTTCAACCTTACCCTGATGCACAATTCAGGCGCCGCTTTCAGTTTTCTCAGCCAGGCCGGCGGCTGGCAGCGCTGGTTCTTTGTCGTGGTCGCCATCGGCGTGAGCGTGGCGCTCATCTGGTGGCTGCACCAGCTGCAGCGTAACCAGCGGTGGTTGGCGGTGGCGCTGGCGCTGGTGCTCGGCGGCGCGTTGGGCAATGTGTGGGATCGCGTCACCCTGGGTTACGTAGTGGATTTTGTCGATATCTACTATGGTTCGTGGCATTGGCCCGCCTTTAATGTGGCTGATTCTGCCATCAGCGTCGGGGCAGTCATGTTGCTGGTCGATGCCTTCCGCGGTGAGCACAAGTCATAGCGCCCTTCGGCGGGGCCTGGCTTCCCATCTAAACTCTGT
The DNA here is from genome assembly GCA_020725115.1 of Thiohalomonas denitrificans. Lineage (GTDB taxonomy): Bacteria > Pseudomonadota > Gammaproteobacteria > Thiohalomonadales > Thiohalomonadaceae > Sulfurivermis > Sulfurivermis denitrificans_A. The sequence continues at coordinate 36,626 of DYFR01000021.1, read as the reverse complement.
TGCACATGAATCCTTGGAGTCGCCGATGAATACGGCACCTGTAATCAACCCCGGCAGCCGCATCACGCTGCACTACACCCTGACCCTGGAGAACGGCACCGAGGCCGACACCAGCCGTGACGGTGAGCCACTCGTTTTTACCCTGGGTGACGGCACCATGCTGGAGGGGCTGGAAAACTTTTTATCAGGTATGCATGCCGGTCAGCACGCCACCTACAGCGTCAGCCCGGAACAATGTTTCGGTTATCCCGATGCAGGTGCTGTACACGTGATGCCGCGCGATGATTTCCCTGTTGACATGGATCTGGCGCCGGGCGTGATCGTCGGTTTCACCACGCCGGCAGGCGATGAAGTGCCCGGAACGGTGACAGAGATTGACGAGGCGCGCGTTACGGTGGATTTCAATCATCCGCTGGCGGGACACACCTTGACCTTCGACGTGGAAATCCTGGCGGTAGACGCATGAAGGTCATCCTCGCCAGTCCGCGTGGTTTCTGTGCCGGTGTCGACCGGGCCATCGACATCGTCGAGCGATCACTGCAACTGTTTGGTGCCCCCATCTATGTACGCCATGAAGTGGTGCACAACCGCTATGTGGTGGAAGACCTGCGCGCCAAGGGCGCGGTGTTCGTCGATGAGCTGGATGAAGTGCCCGATGGTGCCACGGTCATCTTCAGTGCCCACGGTGTGCCTCGTGCAGTGCAGCAGGAAGCACAGCGGCGCGGGCTGCGCGTATTCGATGCTACCTGTCCGCTGGTGACCAAGGTGCACATCGAAGTCGATCGCCACGCCCATGCCGCCCATGAGGTCATCATGATCGGCCATGCGGGTCACCCTGAGGTGGAGGGCACCATGGGGCAGTACGATGGTAATGATGGCCGGGCGATCTATCTGGTGGAGGACGTGGCTGATGTCGCCGCGTTAAAGGTGAACTTCCCGGAACATCTTGCCTACGTCACCCAGACCACGCTGTCGGTGGATGATGCCGCCGCCGTGGTAGCTGCACTGCGCCAGCGTTTTCCCGCCATTCAGGGGCCACGCAAGGATGACATCTGCTATGCCACCCAGAACAGGCAGGACGCTGTGAAGCGCCTGGCCTCGTTGTGCGATATGGTGCTGGTCGTCGGTTCTCCCAACAGCTCCAACTCCAACCGCCTGCGCGAGGTTTCCGAACGCAGTGGCACGCCGGCCTATCTGATAGATACCGCCGAAGAATTGCAGCCGGAGTGGCTGCAAGGGAAAGAAGTCGTTGGTGTCACCGCCGGCGCTTCCGCACCGGAAATACTTGTGCAGCAGGTGCTTGATCGTCTGCGTACCCTGGGTGCCAATGAGTTCTCAATAGACGCCGGCGTGACGGAGAGTCATGCCTTTCCGTTGCCGAAGGAGTTACGCCAGGGTTGATTCTGCTAGATGTGCTTAAGAAAAAACCGGGCCGCAAAGCCCGGTTCTTGTTACTCGGCAGGTTGCTGGTCTGCGCCTAGAGTAGCCACGATCACCAGACTTTTTCGCAGAACGACTCCCCTCTAACGACGCCAGCAGTAATCCACGGTGTTAGTACCTGACTTGCCGCGAACGCTGGTGGAGGTGAGGGTCAGGTTGCCGCAGTCTGCGTCACTGGCCATGCTGCCGGTAGCCGTGGCCTGTAGCGTGTAACTCGTACCGTCGGCGGCAGTGACACGCAAGTTGTAATAAGCGGTGCCGCCATCAATGGGAACCTGCGCCGCATAAACCAGCGGAACACCCGCGCCATCTGCCGCAGTCGCATAAGTGCTGTTGGCCGTGAAGTGGCGCTCCATGGCGTTGGCGAGTCCCATCAGGGCGGCTTGCGCATCGGCCCGCTTCGATTTGCGTACCTGTTCCGTGTAGGCTGGATAGGCGATGGCGGCAAGTATGCCGACTATGGCTACCACGATCATTAATTCAATCAGGGTGAATCCGTGTGACTTATCGGTCATGGCGTACTGTCCTCAAAGGTGAGATATCCGTTGCAAACTTACAACGGGAACTGATCATAAACATGGATGCGTGTGATCGTCCTGGAACTGTCTTCCTTGCGCCAGAACAGTCCAAGAGGTTGGCCCGGCCGGAGCAGAAACAGATCGATGGTGCGACCGCCATCCGCCGTGACCTTCACGTCATGCGCCATCTTATACGTAACGCCATCTACCTGGATGATCCGCTGCTTGTTGTCGGAATGTTCTAGAAAACCCTGCAGTTCGGGTTGTGCCAGTACGCTGGCCGGCACGAGGCAGAGTAGTGCGGCTACTGCGATCACGGATTTGAGCATGATATGTATCCTCAATGACACCTTGTGTGTGTAGAGTTACCGCGCCAAATTTCAGATTAATCATCAATGGCCGGGCGCAGCTGCCTCCAGGATTCGCGTCCCTCCTTGCCACCGATACTCATCGGCGGCAAGACCGTGCCATCACCAAGATAACCACGTTCGATGCCAGCATCGCGGATGGTAACCAGTTCCTCGCCGGTGCCGCCACCCAGGCCGCTATAGTTTTCGTTGGCAGTGAAATAACCATCCCGGTTCAAATCGTACACGGCGTATTGGTTGGCTCCGCCATCGGCCAGCATGAGATCCATGATGAAGCCACTGCGTCCACTGCTGCAGGGATCGTCGTTAGGTATCAATGTGCTGAAACGTACCCGATCCTGAGTAAGTCCGGTCGGGAACGTAGGCGCACTGATTACACGTTCACCCTCGGCATTGCCGGCATATATGAGGTCGAGATACCAGCCCTTATGGGTCGCCAAGGCATCATTACTGGAGACGGACCGTACGGTGTACGTGTAGCTGTCGAAAGTGACGTCGCCCTGCCAGGTAATTTCCTGCTGCAGCAACTCGCTGCGATTAGTGACGAGGGTTGCGTTATCGATGATGCCGTACAACGTCTGTACCTGGGTTGACGTGCTGTCCTGATCGCGGAAGAAACTACCCGTGCCGAAAACGATCATCAGCGGGTTATATTCCACATTCAGCAACGGGCGTGCGCCAGGCCGCGTGGTGATGGGTTGCGGTGTTCCCCCGGCATCCTTGGCCTGGAACAGTACCATGCGATTGCCGGATTGATTCCACTGGCTGACATTGCCCGAGACGTTAAAGCGCCACAGGTTACCCTGCAGATCACCGGCGTAGACGCGGCGAGTTATCAGATCGCTCTCGGTCCAGTCGGAGGCCAGCGGTGAGGCCATGCCGTTGGGGGCTGCGGCGCTGCCGACACCGGTATCCACTTTGGATAGCAGGGCACCGTCGCGCAGGCGCACGATGTACAGCACAGCACGATGATTGGCACTGTTATAGCCGTTGCCGAAGATTGCGGCCCAGTCGCCGTTGGTCATGCGTACGATGGCGGGTTGGCCGACGTTATAGCCGAGATCTGCGTCATTGAACTCCCACAGCACTTTGTTGCCCGTGGCGGTGGGATCAGTGACATCGAGTGCATATACGGTGCGCCCGCCGGCACCCATGGAGCCCACCAATACCGTACGCCAGCCGGCGCTGCCGCCGTTGGCCCAGGAGGTGGCGTAGGCATCGCTGACCGCCGCTGTACCGTCCATGAAATAACGATGGGTATAGTCCGGATCCATCAGGCGGTTGATACGGGAAAATGTATCCGTCCCCTCGGGCAACAGCAGAGAACTGGGTATGTAGGCAAAGACTTCTGCGCCGGTTTCGCCGTGGAAGGCATGCAACATGCCATCATTGGCGGCCACATAGATCATGTCGGGCCGGGTGGTGATGGGCGATGTGGTGCGGAAGGTGATATAACTCGTGCCCTCGGCACCGGGGAGCAGGCGGTAGCCAAAGTCGATGTTGCCGGAGAACTGGGGGTTGGAGTTGATGATGTCGCCCAGGCGGCGCAGGTCACCGCTACCCGAACGGCTGCGGAAGGACGTGTGGGCAGCATCGTTGCCGCGCAGCCAGTCGATACGGTTGGCGCCCAGGCTGTCCGTGGTATTGGTCAGGGAGCGATTGAGTGCGGTCTGCTGCGCGGCGCTCAGGTTGGCCAGCTCAAGGGCAACGGTGGCATTGGTGGTGTTGTTGCGGGTGAAAATATTGCGTGCGGCAGGCGTTGTCGCCCGCAGCTGCGTTTCCGCATCCCACGCCAGACCACCCAGGTTGCCGTCCGGGTTGATGTTGTGTGCGGACAGCATGCCTGACCAGTCGCCGCTGCGGAAACCGGCGGTATAGAGTTTGGTGCCGGTGTGCAGGAACGCAGAGCTTGCGGCGGCAGCCGTGGCGGAACTCTCTACGCGGGCCACGATGGCATCCAGTACGCCGCTAAGCTCTGTAGCAAAGGTTTGCGGATCGGCCGCGCTGAAGAAGCCGCCATGGCTGTTGATGGCCGCGTGCAGAAGATCGTCAAGTCTCGCCGCGCACGCGGTACCGGAACAGTTGACCGAGTTTGGATCGGTGTTGGTCCAGGCAATAGCCGTTTCGTTCTCTACCGCTGCCCAGGCTGTCTGCGGGTCGATGGAGCCGCTGACTCCCAGTCCGACCCCAAAAGTCACCATGTGCTGCCAGAAGGCGGGATTGCTCGGGCTAGTGGGTACTTCATTGGCAAGATCGGTGCGCAGATCGCGCTTCCAGTAATACATGGCGACGTCGGCCAGCGTATTCGACGCACTGTCTCTGAACGGGTCTTTGGGGACGTATTGGTAGCTATTTCCCTCCGGGTCGTAAATAACCGGACCATCGAGATTGTCCACATTGTCTCTGGCGGCCGAGGTGCCGGCCTGGTGAGTGCTAGTGCCGCTCCAGTAGCCGTCGGTCATCAGGATGGTGTAGCTCTGGCGGCATTGCAGGTGCGTGGTAGAGTCGTTGGTTCCCGGTACCGCACCCCAAGGCCCGCGGTTGTCGGTGCGACTGAAGTACTTTCCGGCGTCATCCAGCGCCTTGCGCAACGGCGTGCCAAGGCGAGGTATGTCACGGGTGTAGAGTTCGGAAAAGAACGCTTGCCGGTTGGCGCCGCTGAAGGGGCGTACCCCGAGTACGATGGTGTCGGTGCTTATGGTTAGGCTGTCAACATAGCTCGAGCCCTTGTTGATTGCGCCAAAGCCGACGCGCATGCCTTCGCTCTGTTGCGCAAAGGACTTTCCAATGGCGGCCCGTGACGCCAGGATGCGTGAGCGGTAATAGGTGTACCAGTTGGCGAAATTCTGGATTTCCTGTGCATAGGTGCAGATGCCACCAGCACAGTCGGTGCGGTTTTCGCGGCCGTGACCGGAGTAGGAAGGCGTGCCAGCCTTGATTTCAATTTTGGTGTAATCGTTCCAACCCCATGCGTCAGAGCCGTCGTACCAGAAATAGGTGGCGGGCCAGAATGTTGGTGTGCTTGAGTCGCTTGACGTGCATGAGCCGGCGCTGTCGCAGCTGCGCCAGTAGTTGGAATTGTAGCTGCCGTTGGTGACGGTAAGATTGCGTGCATATCCGTTTACCGATCCGGTAGGGCAGGTGCCTGACTTTTCGGGATTGTGCGGGGCGCAGCTGGGTGACGCAACGGGATACAGGGTGTTGTCATGCTTCGTCCACGGCGTGTAGGTGACCGATGGATTGTAGTAGGTCGCATTCACCTGTGGTGAACGGAGCCTGGCGTTATAGGCATTGTTGTCTGCGACTGTTGCGACCTGAAGGAAGCTCTGTGCATAGTCCTCAGCACCATAGACCTGATTGGCCCGCGGAAAGACAAAGGCCGCATAGGCCGTGCCAGGAAAGGCAATGTCATCCGGTGTGACTTCGAAATGCATCGAGCCGGAGTCATCGAGGATGAACATGATATTTGGTTCGATGCTCGAGGTGACGAACAGCGGTGAGTTGGCGATATCGACCTGGGCCTGCGCGGGTGTAATGGTAGCGAGGCCCAGGGCCAGACCCAGGGTCAGTCCCTTGAAACGACGGAGATGGGTCATATGGGTCTTCATGATGATTCTCCTTGAGAACACTCCTTGATGGGGTGTCGACAGTTATGCGGGCAGTGGCGTGTGATTAGGGGTCAAGCGTGGACGATTGCACGATGGCAACCGTCGTCGCACTGCCACCGACGCCGTATGCCGTAACTTCATAACGCTTGCGAAACTTCGGTGGCAGAACGCCCGGATTGATGCGTATCAGGATGGGCGGTCCAACATGATAGGCCGGGGCCGCTGCTACATGGCCAACACCTGCCACCGTGCCGGTAGGCGCCGGAGTAACGCTATCCCAGTCCTCTGGATCCGGGCAGTTAGTAGGGCAGCGCAACGGTGAACTGGACTCGGCGGTTATCAGGTTGGCGGTACTGGTCAGCCAAGCTTCACCAGTGCGCAATGCGGCTTCGGAGGCCTGGAAGGCAAGATTCATGTCACGGGTGTTACCGGCCATCCGCTCTTCCAGCGTGGTTGCCTGCATGGCAACGGTACCGATGATGGTCATCAGCAACAGGATGATGAGCGCAACAACCAACGTGGCGCCCCTCTGTTCTGACCGAGGACGATTGACAGAGCCGTGTTGCAGGGTACTCGTTTTGATAAGCCGTTCCATTTGGTCATACCTCAGGGCAGGCGGTTGCGAATGCCGACGGTGGTAGTAAAGGTCTTGTACAGGCGCTGATCGGGCATGACCTGATCCAGACCATCATAGAAGACGGTTTGGGCAGCGGTCACCACGCCGTTATCAGGGCCGGCCAGCAACAAGCTGACGCGCAGGGCAACGACCTCGCTCCAATTGGCTACGGTTACCGCCGGGACGTATTGGTTGGGGGCACGATCATTGTCGGTGTCTATTCCATAGAGAACCTGCATGTCGAGCACGCCGTCGACCAGTGGCTGGTTGTCACGGTATAGCGTTTCGCCAGAAAGAAAATAAGTAAAATCGATGTATTTCATCACAAAGGCTTCAGTGGAGTATGCCTTGGAGAGGAAGTTGGTTGTGTTGGCGCCGGAGGCGTGGGCAATAGTTATGGTGCCGGCGGCCTGCGAGACGTTGGTGGCCCGGAAGATATCGACATCCTTGCAGTCGGTTATCAGCAACACATCCCCGGCCGCAAAGCAGGATGGGTCAGCGGTGAGCTGGACATTGGCGTTGTTGGCCGTCATGTTGCCTGCCAGTCGCGCCTGACATCCCCCTCCACGACGTATGTTGATCGTATCCGTACCATCCCTGACTGGGAGGGTGCCGATAATTACGTTGTTGACGTTATCCGCGCCGGTGACGACAACGTCATTGTTGAAGCCTCCGGCAGGTGCTGGATTGGCGATGATATTGGGTTGCACGGAGTCCAGACTGGCGCATCCCTGATAGCCGATCATGCGTATATCCCGGGCCAGAAACTCCATGGCGAAGCGCCCGCTTTCCTGGATGCGTGACATGTTCTCGTTGAGACGGTAGCTTTGCTTGCTGCCGAGGAAAATCTGAATGACGCCAGCCAAAAGGATCAGGCTTATGGTGATGGCCACCATCATTTCTACGAGGCTGAGGCCGTTTTGGCGGGTAGTTACACGATGCTTCATGGTCACAGTACCGTGTTCATTGTGAACGTGACGGTGGAACCAGCGGTGCGATCGTCAAGCCACTGGATGGTGATGGTTGTGAGGCCGCTGGCATCAGTACCGATGGCTGCGTCACCGGCGGGGAGGAGTCTTGCCACGTCATCCTTCCACTGCGCGATATCAAACCCTGCCAACTGGGCAGTGGAGCATGCTCCTACGGTACAGTCGGTAGCTGCCCCTGCAGCGACTCCTAACCCGATACTGTAAGCTCCGGCGCTGGCTACTATGCGGTTGCTGCGCATACGATCCACGATTTCATAGGCGAGAACAGTGGCCTGGGAACGCTCCTGAGCACTGGTGTTGTTGCGCAGGGCATTGAGTTGCAGGCTGGCCAGACCGAGCAGGCCGATGGCCAGGATCAGCACGGTGACCAAGACTTCCATCAGGCTGAAGCCTTGTTGCCCTATCCGCGGATTCTGCCGGTTCATGGTTGGTATCGGTTCCATTGGGTTATTAGTCACACACGAAATTTGCCATGCTCGTCCGCCCGGCAGCCGCGACGGTGATCTGGCGGCCGGTTTCGCCGGTCCGGCCGGTATCGCAGACATTGATGGTCAGGGCAGCTGCCATGCCGCTCCCGCGGTAGGTGATGGTGGTTGCGCTTCCTGTGATACTTACGGTACCGGCGACGGCCGGGAAGACGCGGAGGTCGGTGCCGCCAGTCGCAACGACCCAGCCGTTATTCCAGTTACCGCCCACCGCTGTGACTGTCACGGCTGTCCCGCGCTTGATTGCTTCGCTGCGCGCCAGGTGCAGTGCCGTGGCCATATCGTTGGCACGCGTGGTCATACGGTTGTTCTGGATCAACGTGTTGAAGCTCGGAACCGCTAACGAGAGGACGATGGCCAGCACCGCCAAGGTGACCATCAACTCGATCAAGGTAAATCCGCGTACGTTTTTCATGAGCAGAACACTAGCACAGCGGCAGGGCAGGGGAATGGGCAGTCGACGGGCGGCGCGGATGGCGCGACGGATGGGCGGGTGCGCTGTGCTACCGGTCGGCGGTGGATTGTTTTACCCTGCGTCTGCTGTTGTAAACCGGTTGTTGCGAGGCGATGACCGCAGGATTGATGGGAGTGTCCGAGTTGTCTGATTGTGTGGTGGTGGGTGGCGGGATCATCGGTTTGCTGTCGGCACGAGAACTGGCGGCGGCGGGGGCGAGGGTGCGCCTGGTGGAAATGGCCGGAGTCGGGCGGGCCTCCTCATGGGCAGGGGGCGGCATACTGTCGCCGCTCTATCCCTGGCGTTATCCCGATGCGGTGACGGAGCTGGCGCGCTGGAGCCAGGGGGGCTATGAGGATTTGGCGGTGCGGCTGCGCGATGAGGGCGGGGTGGATCCGGAATGGACGCGGAGCGGGATGCTGATGGTCGACACCTCCGACCGTGCGACGGGGGAGGACTGGGCGGGGCGATTCGGCTACCGGTTGGACGAACTGGCGGGAGAGGCTCTGCGGCGGTGCGAACCGGCATTGAGGGTGGGCGATGGGACGGCTTTGTGGATGCCGGAGGTGGCGCAGGTGCGCAATCCGCGGCTGGTGCAGGCCGCCCGCAACAGCCTGCTGCGGCAGGGCGTGGTTATCGAGGAGGAGTCCGAGGTAACTGAGCTGCTGGCGCGAGGTGGCCGGATTGCCGGGGTGCGCACGGCGCGAGGCGAGATAGGGGCTGATGTGGTGGTGGTGGCGGCCGGTGCCTGGAGCGGCCGGTTGCTGGCGGGACTGGGTATTGTCCCCGACATTCGGCCGGTGCGGGGGCAGATGCTGCTGTTCAAGGGAGCGCCGGGGGTGGTGTCGCGGATTATTCTGGGGCCTCGGCATTACGTGATCCCGCGCCGTGACGGGCGGGTGCTGGTGGGGAGCACCATGGAGGAGGTGGGGTTCGATGCGGGCACCACCGAGGCGGCCCGGGACGAGTTGCTGGAGGCGGCCTTCCGCCTGGTGCCAGCCTTGCGCAGTTTCGGGCGGGAGCGCCATTGGGCCGGGCTGCGGCCCGGCTCGCCCAGCGGCGTTCCTTATATAGGGAAACATCCGCAGGTCGCGGGGCTTTTCATCAACAGCGGGCACTTCCGCAACGGTGTCGTGATGGCGCCGGCCTCGGCGCGGCTGCTGGCGGACAGCGTCCTGGGTCGGGTGCCGATCCTTGACCCGGCGCCTTATGCCGTGAGCGGGCGAGGCGTGCAGCGGTAGCTGATGTGATCTGTGGAAAGAACGGGATATGGGCCATTGGGCAGGCCTAGACTTCATCTAATCCCATCGCTATACTCGGGTACATGAAAAAAGCAATGGAAAAACAAACCCTTGATCGACATGAGGTTATCGACATGCTGCAACAGCATGGGGTGACCCCGACCCAGCAGCGGGTTGAGATCGGACAAATGCTGTTTGCACGTCCGCAGCATCTGTCGGCAGATCAGTTGATGGCCCAGGTCAACAGCACGGGTAGCCATGTCTCCAAGGCGACGGTCTACAACACCCTCAACCTGTTTGCCCGCAAGGGTCTGGTGCGGGAAGTCATCGTCGATCCGGCCAGGGTGTTCTACGATTCAACTACCTCACAGCACTACCACTTTTTCAATATCGATACCGGTGAACTGACCGATGTGCCGCTGCCCACGCTGACCATGGAACAGCTGCCGCCGCTGCCGCAGGGAACTGTGGCGGCGGGGGTTGATGTCATCATCCGCCTGCGTTCGGCGGAGTAACCCTCACTATCTCCCGGGCGACCGCTGCCGTTTCGGCGCGGGAGCGCGGCGTTGTGGTTATTCCCTCCTCATTTCTTTGCCCCCGCCCAGGTTTTCAGTATACTTGCGCCCTTCGCGATCCAGCCTGACTTCGCCGTTGTAGCTCAGTTGGTAGAGCAACTGATTCGTAATCAGTAGGTCGGAGGTTCGACTCCTCTCAACGGCACCAACTTCTGCGTTTACCGTAGTGCTCGTGTTACCCTGCTACGGCTTCAGGCGTCTGTAGTTCGTGGCGCCTGATTCATGGATGTCCCTTCTGTCCTCCGCGTGTCGGCCTTATGGAATTGCGGTACGACCTCGGGAATGAGGCTGCAATCCCTATGGCAAAACTTGCCGCAGAACCGCGCACTTCCCAGGCTGGGGGGGGACCCCTCGATTCCCTGATTTCCTCTGACGTGTCCGTCGGACAGATCGTCAAGCCCTTCATTCTTGAGTGTTCCCCCGACTTGCCGCTGTACGAGGCGGCGCAGCGCATGAGCGAGGTGCGGGTCAGCTCGATCCTGGTGGTGGATGGTGATGCGGTGCTGGGGATATGGACCGAGCGCGATGCCCTGGCGGTGGATTTCCGTGATGCGGCGGCATTTTCACGGCCGGTGCGAGAGGTGATGAGCGCGCCGGTGAAGACCGTGTCGGAGCGGCTCTCCCTGCAGGAGCTGGCGGTCAGGTTCCAGGAAGAGCATGTGCGCCACTATCTGGTGACAGATGCCGATGGTCGGCGCTGCGGTGTGGTGTCGCAGACCGATGTCGTGCTCAATCAGGGCATCGAGCACTATCTGCGCCTGCGCAGCGTCGATTCGGTGGTGCGCGGCCGTTTGCAGTTGCTGGCGGAGTCGGACACCCTGGCACAAGCGGCGGCACTGATGCGCCAGGCGGCGGTCGATGCGGTGGTGGTGAGTTATGCCGACGGTACATGGGGCATTCTGACCGAGCGTGATGTGGTGCGTCTGGTGGCGCGGCAGTGTGGTGACGAGACGGTGGGCGTTCTGGCCAGCCGCCCGCTGCTGACAGTGGATCAGCGTACCAGCCTGTATCGGGTACGGAATCTGCTGAGCGAAAGTCGGCTGCGTCACATCGGTGTGCTGCGTGATGACGGCACCTTGGCTGACGTGGTCAGCTTCAGCGACATCCTGAGCGGGATGGAGCTGATGTACGTGCAGGAACTGCAGCATGCCCTGCGCGAGCGCGATGCTGCGCTCAGTATTTCGCAACGCAATCTGCACCTGGCCGAAAAGGTCATCGAGAGTTCTCTGGAAGGCATCATGATTACCGACGAGCAGGTCGTCATCATGTCAGTCAATCCCGCCTTTACCCGACTCACCGGCTACACTGCCGAAGATGTGATTGGCAAGAGTCCGGCGCTGCTCAGCTCGGGACGGCACGACAAGGCCTTTTATGATGCCATGTGGCAATGTTTGCGGCAGACCGGCCATTGGCAGGGCGAAGTATGGAACCGGCGCAAGAGCGGCGAGATATACCCGGAAAGGCTGACCATTGCCGCCATCACCGATCGTGACAACAGGCTGACGCATTATGCGGCGCTGTTCAGCGACATCACCGAACTGAAGGAAAACGAGGAGCGCATCCGCCATCTCGCCTATTACGATGCGCTTACCGGCCTGCCCAATCGCCGCCTGCTGGAAGATCGTCTGCGGGTGGCACTGGCCCATGCCCATCGCAACCGGCGCCAGTTGGCGCTGCTGTTTATCGATCTGGATCGTTTCAAGCGCATTAACGACAGTCTTGGTCACGAGGTAGGTGATCAACTGCTGGTAGCCATTGCGCAGCGCCTGCGTGATGGGTTGCGCGAGGATGACACGGTGGCACGCATGGGCGGCGATGAATTCGTCGCAGTGCTGAGTGATATCGATAATCCTGAACACGCAGCGCTGATTGCGCGGCGTCTGATCGAGTCGCTGAAGCGGCCGGTACGGGTGGATGAACATGAGCTGGTGGTAACTACCAGCATTGGCATCAGCATCTATCCCGATGACTGTGACTCGGCACTGGCGCTTGTCAAGAATGCCGACATCGCCATGTATCGTGCCAAGGATACCGGCCGCAACAGTTTTCAGCTTTATGCTCCGGCGATGAATGCCCGCTCACTGGAGCATCTGGCGCTGGAGAGTGCGCTGCATCGGGCCCTGGAACGCGGCGAGTTCGAACTGTATTACCAGCCGCTGCTTGATGCCGCACAATGCCGGGTGGTGGCAACCGAGGCGCTGCTGCGCTGGCATCACCCTGAACTGGGTTTGGTTCCTCCCGCCGATTTCATCCCACTGGCGGAAGAGACCGGCTTGATCATTCCCATCGGCGAGTGGGTGTTGCGCGATGCCTGTCGCCAGCTGGCACAGTGGCGAAAGCAGGGGCACGACGAACTGCGTGTGTCAGTGAATATTTCCGCGCGCCAGTTTCATCAGCCGGATTTCATTGCGCAGGCGGGACGTATCGTGCAGGAGGCCGGCATCAGCCCACGCCAGCTCACGCTGGAGTTGACCGAGAGCATGTTGATGGATGACGCGCTGGAGACCAGTCGCATGCTGGCACAACTGCACGCGCTGGGTTTTGGCATGGCCATGGACGATTTCGGCACGGGTTACTCATCGCTCAGCTACCTGAAACGCTTTCCTCTCGATGAGCTGAAGATCGATCGCGTATTTATTCGCGACATCGAGCGCAGCCAGGAGGATGCTGCCATCGTCTCCGCCACCATCGGCCTGGCGCACAGCCTTGGTCTGCGGGTAGTGGCGGAGGGGGTGGAGACGGCGGCACAGCTTGCATTCCTGCAGCAACAGGGCTGTGATTACGTGCAGGGGTTTCACTTCAGCGCTCCGGTGCCGGCCGTGGAGTTCGAAAAGCTGCTTTGAAAATTCAAGATTCAGAATTGTAATCGCGAATAGGCGCACTCAACCTCTTGCAAGAATCTTGAATCTTGAATCTTGAATCTTGAATTAGATAACGATCCGCATCGACAGATCCACCGCCCGCACATGCTTGGTGATGGCGCCGATGGAGATGTAGTCGACGCCGGTGTCGGCGACGGCACGAATGTTGTCGAGGGTGATTCCACCCGATGCTTCCAGTCTGGACCGGCCATTGTTAATGGCCACCGCCTGGCGCAACAGGTCAGGCTCCATGTTGTCGAGCAACACGATGTCGGCACCGGCGGCCAGTGCCTCGTGCAATTGCTGCAAATCCTCCACCTCCACCTCCACCGGAATGTCACGCGGCGCGTGATGACGTGCCTGATCCACCGCGCGGCCGATGGAGCCGGCGGCGGCAATGTGGTTTTCCTTGATCAACACGCCGTCATACAGCCCCATGCGATGGTTGCGGCCGCCGGCGCAACGCACGGCGTATTTCTGCGCCTGGCGCAGGCCGGGAATCGTCTTGCGCGTGTCGAGCAGTTCCACTCCGCTGTCGCCCAGGGCCTCCACATAGCGCCGCGCCGCAGTGGCGGTGCCGGACAGGGTTTGCAGGAAGTTGAGGGCGGTGCGTTCGCCGGTGAGCAGCACGCGGGCCGGGCCATAGACCACGCACAGGATCTGATTCGGCTCCACGCTGTCGCCGTCCTGGGCGCGCCAGGCGATGCGCACCGATTGGTCCAGCAGCAGAAAGGCCTGTTCAAACCAGGGGCGGCCGCAGAGCACGGCGTGCTCGCGGCTGATGACCGTGGCCTCGGCCTGGCGGTCGGTGTCGATGAGCGCAGCGGTGATGTCGCCGCCGCCCACGTCTTCCTGCAGGGCGCGGCGCACATCCTCGCGCACATCGTGGATGGCGATGTCGTTGCTTGGCATATTCTCTTCGCCCGGACAGGGCGGGCCGTGCCCGCCGTGAGCCGGCGCCCGCAGGGCGCCCTATGGTTGCGACTGGCTCAGTTAACCGCCAGCAGTTCCACGTCGAAGATCAGCGTGGCATTGGGCGGGATCACGCCGCCGGCGCCGCGCGAACCGTAGCCGAGGTTGGCGGGGATGGTGAGCTTGCGCGTGCCGCCGATCTTCATGCCGGCCACGCCCTCGTCCCAGCCGCGGATCACCTGGCCGGCGCCCAGCTTGAAGCGGAACGGGTCGTTGCGGTCCTTGCTGGAGTCGAATTTCTGGCCGTTCTCCAGCCAGCCGGTGTAGTGCACGGTAACCATCTGTCCGGCCTTGGCCTCGTCACCCTCGCCGCTGACGAGGTCTTCGTACTTCAGTCCGGAATCGGTGATCTTTGCAGTCATGGGATGGGTCTCATGGTTGATGTTGGAGTGGTGCGATTGTACATGGAATGTGGGAGCCCGATTCATCGGGCGATGGCGGCCATTCCGGCGCCGCTTTCGCCCGGTAAACCGGGCTCCCAACAACGGGGGCGAGTAGTTACTCTTGTATCTTGTCTCTCCGCTCTTGGTGGATGCGCTGCGCTTATCCACCCTACAAAAGCTGAATCGGCACCGCTTCGCCCACGGAGTGGGCTCCTACGATTTGAAATAGTTGTCCTTCAGTTTCTTCGCCAGGCCGGCCAGCAGCACCAGCGCCAGCAGGTTGGGCAGGGCCATCAGCAGGTTGGTGATGTCGGCGATGTTCCACACCAGTTCCAGCGGCACCGCGGCGCCCACCACCACCAGCAGGGTGAACACCACGCGGTAGGGCATCACCGCCTTCTCGCCGAACAGGAAATAGGCGGAGCGGTCGCCGTAGTAGGACCAGGCGATGATGGTGGAGAAGGCGAACAGGGCGAGGCCCACGCCCACCACCACCGCGCCGGCAGCGCCGAGGGTTTCGCTGAAGGCGAAGGCGGTGAAGGCGGCGCCCTTCATCTCCTCCGGCCGCACCTCCCAGGCGCCGCTGACCACGATCACCAGGCCGGTCATGGTGCAGATCACCAGGGTGTCGATGAACGGCTCCAGCATCGCCACCAGGCCCTCGCGCACCGGCTCGTTGGTCTTGGCCGCGGCGTGGGCCATGGGCGAGGAGCCGAGGCCGGCCTCGTTGGAGAACAGGCCGCGCGCCACGCCCCAGCGGATCGCCTCGCCCACCGCGGCGCCGCCCACCGCCCAGGGGTTGAGGGCGTAGTTGAAGATGGTGACGAAGGCGCCGGGGATGGCTTCGATGTGGTTGAACAGCACGATCAGCGCGGCGGCGATGTAGAGGATGGCCATGAAGGGCACCAGGGTGCCGGCGACGCGGGCGATGCGCTTGACGCCGCCGAGGATCACCAGGCCCACCAGGATCGCCATCACCACGCCCACCAGCCAGGCATCCTGGCGCAGTTCGGGCCAGATGAAGGCGATGCCGTCCACCACCGAATTGGCCTGCACCATGTTGCCGATGCCGAAGGATGCGATGAGGGCGAATACGGCGAACAGCACTGCCATGCGTTTCATCTTCAGGCCGTGCAGCAGGGTGTACATGGGGCCGCCGGCGACGGTGCCGTCGGGTGCCACCTCGCGGAATTTCAGCGCCAGGGTGCATTCGGTGAATTTGGTGGCCATGCCGAAGAAGGCGGTCATCCACATCCAGAACAGGGCGCCGGGGCCGCCCAGGGTGATGGCGGTGGCGACGCCGGCGATGTTGCCGGTGCCCACGGTGGCGGAGAGGGCGGTGGCCAGGGCCTGGAAGTGCGACACCTCGCCCTGGTGGGTCGGATCGCTGTAACGGCCGCCGAGGATGTGGGTGGCGTGGCGGAAGCCGCGCAGCTGTACCAGGCCGAGGCGCAGGGTGAGATACAGCCCGGTGCCGAGCAGCAGCAATAGCGTGAGGGGATTGCCCCACAGCAGGCCGGCGATCTGGCCGGTGAAGGCGGTCAGCCAATCAATGGATGGTTGCATGACGCTCTCTGTTTATTGTGGTGGCGGTACTCAGGGGCACAGCAGCATATCCGATTCCGCCGCGCGCAGCAGGGCCGCGCTGGTGCTGCCGAGCAGGATGCCGGCGGCATGGGAGTAACCGTGAGTGCCACCGGCCACCAGATCGGCATCCAGGGCGGCGGCGAAGGCGCTGATCTCGGCAGCAGGGTGGCCGAAGCGCAGGTGCAGGCGTACACGCACGGCGTCTACCCCGGCCCGTTGCAGCAGGGTTTGCAGGGGCGCCTGCGCCGCCTGTTCCAGGGCGCGCAGCGCACCCTCGGGTACGGTAGTGTGCTCCGGGCTGGCGCGCAGGCGGTAGGTGTACCAGGCGTGGTGCACGTGCAGCAGGTGCAGCTCGGCCTGCGGTGCCAGTTGTGCCGCCGCCGCCAGGGCGCGCGCCGAATAGGCGGAGAAATCAGTGGCGATCACCACCCGGCGGTAGGCATCCTGCGGCGGCCGGCGCACCATCAGCACCGGCTGCCGGGCACGGTGCAGCACGCGCTCCGCCGTACTGCCGATGAGGCCGTCCATCCAGCGGTGGGCACCGTGCGCCCCCACCACGATCAGATCGACCTTCTCGGCGGCGGCAGTGATCAGTTCGCAGGGGCGGCCCCGCCGCACCGCGGTATGCAGCGGCGGGGCGTGGGGGCAGAGGGCGCTGATGCGCTCGTTGAGCAGGTCCTGCAACTCGGCCACGTCGCCCTCCGGCAGGGCCAGTTCCGGCGGCAGCCAGGCCTGCTCGCTGTCTTCCGTGGTGGCGACGACGTGCAGTGCGGTAAGGGCAGCGCCGTGTTCGGCGGCCAGATGACAGGCCCGTTGCAGGGCGTGGTCGCCGCCGCTGGAGAAGTCCGTGGCGGTCAGGATCGCAGTCAGTGGCATTGCGCGCCTCGTGGGGGTGGATTGTTGACGCCCATGGTAACCTTACCGGCATCTCCTGCAAGGCCTGTTTTCCCATGGACTATACCAGCCAACTCATCGCCACCGTCGGCGTGGTGCTGCTCGGCACGCTGCTGACCACCAGCATCTCGGGCCGGCTCGGCATGCCCGTGCTGCTGGTGTTCCTGGTGCTGGGCATGCTGCTGGGCGTGGACGGCCTGGGCGGCATTCATTTCGACGATGCCGAGCTGGCCTTTCTGGTCGGCAACCTGGCCCTGGCCGTCATACTGTTCGACGGCGGCCTCAACACCGAGATCAAGACTTTCCGCGTCGCACTGCGCCCGGCGGTGGTGCTGGCCACGGTAGGCGTGCTGCTCACCGCGGTGCTCACCGCCGCCATCGCCCGCCTGGTGCTGGAGCTGAGTTGGCTGGAGGCGCTGCTGGTCGGCTCCATCGTCGGCTCCACCGATGCGGCGGCAGTGTTTGCCCTGTTGCGCGCCAAGGGCTTGCAGCTGAAGGAGCGCGTCGCCTCGACGCTGGAGATCGAGTCGGGTACCAACGACCCGATGGCGGTGTTTCTCACCATCGTGCTGGTGGAGGCACTGGTGCGCGGGCAGGACATGCTGCAGTGGGACGTGATCGTCACCTTCATCTGGCAGATGGGTATCGGCGCCGTCGCCGGTCTGGGCGGCGGCCGGCTGCTGGCACTGATCATCAATCGCGTGCCGCTGCGCAGCGGCCTGTATCCGGTGACCGCACTGGCCGGCAGTCTGAGCATCTTCGGTCTCACCGCCGTGGTCGGCGGCAGCGGCTTTCTCGCCGTGTACCTGGCCGGTCTGCTGCTCGGCAACCGGCCGTTGCAGTCGGGACACAACATCCGCCGCTTCCACGACGGCATGGCCTGGCTGGCGCAGATCGGCATGTTTCTCGTCCTCGGCCTGCTGGTGACGCCGACCGCACTGCTGCCGGATCTGTGGCCGGCGTTGTTCATCGCCCTGGGGCTGATGCTGGTGGCGCGACCGCTGGCGGTGATGCTGTGCCTGCTGCCGTTCCGCTTCCCCTGGCGCGAGCAGGTGTACATTTCCTGGGTGGGGCTGCGCGGCGCGGTACCCATCGTGCTCAGCATGTTTCCCCTGCTGGCCGGCATCGGTGCGGCGGACACCTTCTTTCACATCGCCTTTGCCGTGGTGTTCATCTCCCTGCTGTTGCAGGGCTGGACCATCCCGCCGCTGGCGCGGCTGCTGCGCCTGCAACTGCCGTCGCAGCGCGGCGCCATTCAGCGCATGGAGCTGGACATCCCGGGCCAGGCCGGGCTGGAGATGGTGGCATTCCAGGTGGAGGAGGACAGCATTGCGGTCGGCCGGACGGCGGCGGCGCTGACTCTGCCGGAAGGGGCCTCGGTGGCGGCGGTGATCCGGCAGGGGGCGCTGTGCAGCGACGGTGAACTGCGCGTGGGCGACTATGTCTACATAGCCGCAGCGCGCCATCGCCTCGACGGCCTGGAGCGGATGTTCGCGCCGGGCGCGGCGCGGCGCGAGCGGGAGGAACGGCGCTACTTCGGTGAATTCGTTATCGACGGCGGTGCTACGCTGGGTGAACTGGCCGCCGTCTACGGCATAACCTTTCCGCCGGAGGAGCTTGACCGCACGCTGACGGCGTTCATCGCGCAACGGGCCGGCAATCGCCATGTGGTGGGCGATCGCATACGATTCGGTAATATGGAACTGGTGGTGCGCGAGATGCAGGGGCATGAAGTGACGCGTGTCGGCCTCAAGCTGGTGCCGGAATGATCGACGACGCAGAGGGGGCAGGTTGAAAGAGGTTGTACTGGCGCTGGGCAAGCTGTTCCTGCAGAGCCTGCGCGATCTGCTGCCGATCATTGGTGTGATTGCGGTGTTTCAGTTGCTGGTGCTGCGCCAGCCGTTTCCCGATTTCACGCAACTGGTACTGGGCACGCTGCTGGTGGCGGCGGGGCTGGCGCTGTTCGTGCGCGGGCTGGAGCTGGGGCTGTTTCCGGTGGGCGAGAACATGGCCTACGCCTTTGCCCGCAAGGGCAGCGTGGCCTGGCTGCTGGTCTTCGCCTTTGCCCTCGGTTTCGGCACCACGGTGGCGGAGCCGGCGCTGATCGCCGTGGCCAACAAGGCGACTACGGCCATGGTCGGGGCAGGCCTGGTGGCCGATACCGACAGCGCCCGTTTCGCCGCCGCCTGGGAGCTGCGCGTGGTGGTCGGCCTGGCGGTGGGCGTGGGCCTGCTCATCGGCGTGATCCGCATCATCAAGGGCTGGCCCATGCATATCCTCATCAGCATCGCCTATCTGTTCATGGTGGCGCTGACGCCGTTTGCGCCGCGCGAGATCATGGCCATCGCCTATGACTTCGGCGCCGTGACCACCTCGGAGATCACCGTGCCGCTGGTGGCGGCGCTGGGCGTCGGTCTGGCCTCGTCGATCAAGGGGCGCAATCCCATGGTGGACGGCTTCGGCCTGGTGGCCTTCGCCTCGGTGATGCCGATGATCTTCGTCATGGCCTATGGGATGCTGTCATGAATCATTTCACCGCCGAGGCGCAGAGTTCGCAGAGTGTTTTGTGTCGCGCAATCTTTGCTGATCCCGTGCGGCGCCGTGCATTGTGCAAATACAGCGGTTTTCTCGGCGTCCTCTGCGTCTCGGCGGTGAGAACTGGGCTTGAAGAATGATTGAAACCATCTACACGGGACTCGGTACTCTGCTGGTGACGGCGCTGGACGTGCTGCCCATCGTGATCGTGGTGGTGGTGTTCCAGCTGTTCGTCATCCGCCGGCCGTTTCCGCACTGGAAGCGGGCCGCCGCGGGCTTCGGCTATGTGGTGGTGGGCCTGGTGGTGTTTCTGGAGGGGCTGGACATGGCGCTGTTTCCCCTCGGCACCATGATGGCCGATCAGCTCACCGCGCCGTCGTTCCTGTTCGGTGACGGTGCCGTGCCCGACACGGTGCGCTGGCATGACTATCTGTGGGTGTACGTATTCGCCGCCGCCATCGGCTTCGCCAGCTCCATCGCCGAGCCGGCGGTGATCGCGGTGGCGATGAAGGTGCGCGACGTGTCCGGCGGCACCATCAACGTGTGGGGTCTGCGCCTGGTGGTGGCCTTCGGCGTGGCGGTGGGCCTGATCCTCGGTACCCTCAAGCTGGTTACCGGCACGCCGCTGCACTATTTCATGATCCCGGCCTATCTGCTGCTCATCTTCCAGACCTGGTTTGCCCCGCGCAGCATCATCCCGGTGGCCTACGATTCCGGCGGCGTCACCACCTCCATCGTCACCGTGCCGCTGGTGACGGCGCTGGGGCTGGGGCTGGCCAATACCATTCCGGGGCGCAGTCCGCTGCTGGACGGCTTCGGCCTGGTGGCCTTCGCCTGCCTGTTCCCGATCATGATGGTGATGGGCTACGCCCAGCTCAGCCACTGGCGCGCGCGGCGGGCGCAGCGCAATGAACAATCCTGATTGGCATGTCCGCAAATGCACGCCAATCGACGCGAATAATGACGAAGGCACGTGGCGAGTGCCCCGCCCTCATGTAATGCCATGAATATTTGCGTCTATTTGCGTGCATTTGCGGACTCAGCTGCTTTAAGGTTCATTTACCGAGGAGGACGACCATGCACTTCAAACTGTTGATTGCGCTGGTGGAGGACGACAAGACCGATGCCGTGCTCAAGGCCGCGCGCGAGGCCGGCGCCACCGGCGCCACGGTGCTGAATCAGGCGCGCGGCGAGGGCTTGAAGCAGGCCAAGAGCTTCTTCGGCCTGAGCCTGGAGACACAACGCGACATGGTGCTGTTCCTGGTGGAGGAACACCTGGCGCGCAAGATACTGGAGAAGATCGCCGCGGTGGGGCAGTTTGATGCCACACCCGGTACCGGCATCGCCTTCCAGCTCGATGTGGAGGATGCCGTGGGCGTGGCCCAGCAGGTACAGAAACTGACCCCGGTAGTGGAGGACGAGCTATGAGCGAGCGCAGCATAGTGCGGGTGCGTGATGTGATGACCACCCGCTTCGAGACGGTGGACGGCATGGTGACGGTGAGCGAGGCCCTGGCCCTGATGTGCAAGGTCAACGCCGAGTGCCTGATCGTCAACAAGCGGCACGAAGACGACGAGTACGGCATGTTGCTGGTGTCCGACATCGCCCGCCATGTGCTGGGACAGGACCGTGCGCCGGAGCGGGTCAATGTGTATGAGGTGACGGCCAAGCCGGTGATCTCGGTGGACCCGCAGATGGATATCCGCTACTGCGCGCGCCTGTTCACCCGCTTCGACCTCACCCGTGCGCCGGTGATCGAGAACGGCAAGGTGATCGGCATCGTCAGCTTCACCGACATGGTGCTGGGCGGTCTATGCCGGTTCTGAAATCCCTGGCCGGTGAGTTCCATCACCACCTGGCGGCGACGCCGGGCATCAGTCTGGTGCTGTTCACCGGGCCGGCCTGCGGTGCCTGCAAGCGCCTGAAGCAGGTAGTGCACGAGCGGCATGACATGTTTGCCGATATCCACCTGTTCGAGGTGGATGCCGAACGTGACATGGCGCTGACCCGCGAGTTCGGCGTGTTCCACCTGCCGGCGATGTTTCTGTTCCGCGACGGCGATTATCACTGCGAGCTGCACAGCGAGGCCGCCGCCGAGCGGTTGCGCGCAGCCATCGATGCCGCCCTGGCCCGGCCGGCCGAGGAGGCGCCGTGAGCCTGCATGTCGACGCTGCCGGCGGCCTGTTGCTGGAGGCGCGCCAGCAGCCTTCGCCCAATTGCGACGAACGGCCCGCGGAGGTGCAGCCCGACCTGATCGTCATCCACGGCATCAGCCTGCCGCCGGGTGAGTTCGGCGGCCCGTGGATCGATGCACTGTTCACCAATACCCTCGACCCGGCGGCCCATCCCTATTTTCAGGACATCCATCAGTTGCGGGTGTCGTCACACCTGCTGATCCGCCGCGACGGTGAGCTGGTGCAGTACGTGCCGTTCCACCGGCGCGCCTGGCATGCCGGCGTGTCGTCCCATTGCGGCCGTGAATGCTGCAACGATTTTTCCATCGGCATCGAGCTGGAGGGCAGCGACGATCTGCCCTACGAGCCGGTGCAATACCAGCGGCTGGGCGCCGTCATCGCCGCCCTGCGCGCCGCCTATCCGTCGCTGGCGTTCGGGCAGATCGCCGGCCACAGCGACATTGCGCCGGGACGCAAGACCGATCCCGGCCCGTGTTTCGACTGGCCGCGGCTATACGCTGCGCTGGAAGAGGATGGCAATGTCCTGGCGTGATGCCGGCCAAGAACGACAAGATGCATTGAGGAGCAAGCCATGCAGCGGTTCAAGAACATCCTGTGTGTGATCGATGCGGAGGCGGAACAGCGCTGGGTGCTGGAACGCGCCGTGGCGCTGGCGCAGAACAACCAGGCGCGGCTCACCGTACTGACGGTGCTGGAACCGGTGCCGGCGGTGGCGGGCATCGTGCCGGCGACGGTGGAACAGGCGCTGCGGCAGCGTTTTACCGACCATGTGACTGCGTTGCTGCAGGGCATCGGCGGAGAGATGTCGCCGCAGGTGAAGCTTGCCTTCGGGCGTGGTTATCTGGAGGTGATTCACGAGGTATTGCGCCATGGTTATGACCTGGTGCTGAAGCCTGCCATGGCCGACACCGATCTCAAGGCTCTGCTGTTCGGCAGCAGCGACATGCACCTGCTGCGCAAGTGTCCGGTGCCGGTGTGGCTGTTGAAGGAGGGCGGACGCGTACCGTACCGGCGCATCCTGGCAGCAGTGGATTTCGATCCGTCCAGGCCGGACGATACGGCACAGGCGCTCAATCGCCAGATCCTGACGCTGGCCGCGGCGCAGGCGCTGGCAGAGTCTGCCGAGCTGCATGTGGTACACGTGTGGGAAGCGGCGGCGGAGAACGTGTTGCGGGTATGGGGTTCCAGTTCGAGCGAGACGAACATCGCCGAATATGTGGGGCTGGAGCGGCAACGGCATGAGCTGTGGCTGAACGAACTGATGGCATCGGCGGCCGGCTGGATCGGCCAGGAGGCGATGGATTATCTCAAGCCGCGCCTGTACCTGCCGCGCGGCAATGCGGGCAAGGAGGTGCCGCTTCTGGCTCATGAACTGGCTGCCGATCTCATCGTCATGGGTACCCTGGGTCGCAGCGGCATCCCCGGCCTGCTCATCGGCAACACGGCGGAGACGATATTGCACAAGGTCGAATGCGCCGTGCTGGCGCTCAAGCCGCCCGGATTTGTCTCTCCGGTGATGCTATAGCTTGCAACTCACGGCCCGAAACTCGAAACTAGCGTCATGACTCTGATCGCAATATTGCTCAGCATCCTGCTCGAACGCTTCCTCGGCTCACTGGAGGAGATGCGCCGCTTCGGCTGGTTCGATGTCCTGCTCACCCGGATCCGGCGCCAGCCCTGGGCCGATGGCTCCGCCGGGGTGGCGGCCGTGCTGCTGGTGCCGGTGGTGGCCGTGCTGTTGCTGGGCGCATTGTTCAATGCCCTCGGCTGGCCGCTGTTCTTCCTGTTCGCCGTGCTGGTGTTGCTGTACAGCTTTGGCCCGCGCGATCTGGAGGCGGAGGTCGAGGCCTTTCTCGATGCCCGCGAACGCGGCGACGAGGAGTCGGCCTTTCTCCATGCCGGCGATCTGCTGGGCAGCGCGCAGGTGGAGAGCTCGCGCAAACTGACCCGTGCCATGCTGGAGACCATGCTGGTGGAGGCCAACGAGCGCTTTCTCGGTGTGATCTTCTGGTTCATCCTGCTCGGTCCGGTGGGCGCACTGCTGTATCGCCTGTCCTGCCGCCTGCGGCGCGGGGCCGAGACCGAACAGTCCGCCTTTACCGCTGCGGCGCAGCGTATGCACCATATCCTGGCCTGGCTGCCGGCCCGTCTCACCGCCCTCGGCTATGCCCTCAGCGGCAGCTTCGTCGATGCCATGCATTACTGGCGCGAAGAGGCACCCAAGTGGCTGGAGGACAGCCGCTTCATTCTCATCGCCAGCGGCTTCGGTGCCCTGCGCTACCAGCCAGTGGAGGATGAGGATGTACCGCTGGATCTGGCCGAGGAGGACAGCTATATCCGTGAGACCCTGGCCCTGATCCGCCGCGCGGCCCTGGTGTGGCTGGCGCTGCTGGCCGTCTTCACCCTCGCCGGCTGGGCCGCCTGATCTTGCCGGCAGAAAGAAGGCCGGGTTTCACCCTGTTGTCTTAGCATGATATCCCTCATCCTCGGCGGCGCCCGTTCGGGCAAGAGTCGCCACGCGGAACAATTGGCGGAGCAATCCGGTCGCACCGTGGTGTACATCGCCACTGCCGAGGCGCTGGACGCGGAGATGGCGGCGCGTATTGCCCATCATCGCGCGCAGCGCCCTGGTGAATGGTTGCTGGTGGAGGAACCGCTGGCACTGGCGCAGGCGCTGCGCGCCCACGCTGCCGCCGATCACTGTCTGCTGGTCGACTGTCTTACCCTGTGGCTCAGCAATCTGCTGGCGGCAGAGGCGCCGTGCATGCAGCAGGAACTCGATGCCTTGTATGCCACCCTGCCCGCCCTGCCCGGCGAAATCCTGCTGGTCAGCAACGAAGTGGGCTGGGGCATCGTCCCCGATCATCCCCTGGCGCGCCGTTTCCGTGACGAGGCGGGCCGCCTGCACCAGCGCCTGGCGGAACTGTGCGACCGCGTCACCCTGGTGGTGGCGGGTCTGCCGCTGGCGCTGAAGTGACTGAAGGCAACACCTGCCGCAGAGACGCGGAGACACAGAGAAGATGCAGGGGGATAAGCGCAGCGCATCCACCACTGAACGCAGAGAAAAGATACAAGAGGAAAGATGCAAGGGAAGGAACTCTTGATCCAAATCTTTTGCATTGGCGCCCGTTTGGGTGAAAATGCGCCCCTTCGATAATTTCCATACAAGGATTACGTCAATGTCTGCTGCCTGGTTGCACCAGCCCGTTTCTGCGCCCGATGAGACCGCCATCACCGCCGCCCAGGCGCGACAGGGGGTGTTGACCAAGCCGCCCGGTGCGCTGGGACGGCTGGAGGAACTGGCGGTCGAGCTGGCGGGCTTGCAGCGGCGCGAGCGGCCGCAACTGGATCGGGTGCGCATCGTGGTGTTTGCCGCCGATCACGGCGTGGCTGCCGAGGGGGTGTCGGCCTTTCCGCAGGCGGTGACGGTGGAGATGATCCGCAATTTCGCCCGCGGCGGCGCGGCCATCAGCGTACTGGCGCGTCATCTGAATGCCACGCTGGAGGTGGTGGACGTGGGGGCGGCCGGCGAGGTCGAGCCGCTGCCCGGCGTGGTAAGCCGGCGCGCCGGCAACGGTAGCGCCAACTTCTGCCGTCATCCGGCGATGAGCGCGGAACAACTGCACATCGCCCTGGAGGCCGGGCGTGAGGCCATCGAGCGGGCTGTGGCCGACGGCATGGATCTGTTCATCGGCGGCGAGATGGGCATCGCCAACACCACGGTGGCCACTGCCGTGGCCTGTGCCGTGCTGCACCTGGATCCGGCCCTGGTGGCCGGCGCCGGCACCGGGCTCGACGCGGCCGGCATCGGCCACAAGGCCGAGGTGGTGCGGCGCGCCCTGGCGCTGCACCGCGATGATCTGGAGCAGCCGCTGGACATCCTGCGCTGCGTGGGCGGCTTCGAAATCGCCGCGCTCAGCAGTGCCTGCATCGCCGCCGCCCAGGCCGGTGTGCCGGTGCTGGTGGATGGTTTCATCACCACCGCCGCCGCACTGATGGCGGTGCAGATCAATCCTTCCGTACGTCCGTGGCTGCTGTTTTCCCATCACTCCGCCGAACGTGGCCACGGCCGCCTGCTGGCGGCGCTGGAAGCGCATCCGCTGCTCAGTCTGGGCATGCGCCTGGGCGAGGGTAGCGGCGCGGCGCTGGCGTTGCCACTGTTGCAGCTGGCCTGTCGCCTGCACGGCGAGATGGCGACGTTCGCCGAGGCCGGTGTGAGTGACAAGTGACATGTGAGTTGCAAGTGACAAGTTGCAAGTTGCAAGTTGCAAGAAAAAGCCAAACCTTCTTTGCTTGTCACTTGTCACTTGTCACTTGTCACTTGTCACTTGTCACTTGTCACTGGTGTCCCGCCACTTTCTTTACCGTTTTACTAAGCTACTCTTACCGATAAGGAATATCCCAATATCTGGGTATATGGCGGGTATGTGATAGTTGCCGCCACAGGTTTGGGGGAGAGCTGAGTCATCGTCCCGCTGCCGGTTTTCCATAAAAATAACTAAAGGCCATCGTCATGTGGCACCTGTTTCGTACCATCAAAGGCTTCATGCTGCTCGCCGCCCTGGCCGGTTCCCTGCTGTTGTTTGCGGGGGCCTACGCCGTGGTGGCATCGCTTTACGATCGCACGGTGCGCGAGGATGCGCGCGAGGTGTCCGGTGTGCTGGCGGGGCAGACCTTCGACGCCATGTTCCAGGTGATGCGCAAGGGCTGGACCCGTGCCGAACTGGAAGAATTCCTCGCCGCCATGCGCGGCCGTTTCACCGATACCCCCTACAGTCTGGAGATCTACCGCGGCGAGTTGGTCGATGCACTGTACGGCACCATCGACCAGCCGCTGCCCGACACGGCCATCAGCCAGGCCTTCCGCGACGGTCGCAATGGGGTATACGAGGACGACAGCGGCCTGCGCCATGTCTATCCGCTGCGTGCGCGCCAGGAGTGCCTGGGGTGCCACAGTAATGCCACGGTGGGCGACACCCTGGGGGTGATCGACCTGCGCCAGGATCTGCGACCGGTACTGGAGCGGGCCCGCTCCGGCTTCATGGCGGCGCTGTGGCTGGTGGTGCCGGTGATGTTGGTGGGCGCCTTCCTGGTGGCGATGTTCATCCATGGCCGCATCGATCACTCGGTGCAGCTGTTGCGCGGCCGCGTCGGCCAGGTCAACAAGGTGTCCGACCTGGCGCACTTCGCCATGGACGACTCGCAGGTGGGCTTCCGCGAGCTGGACGATATCCTGGCCGAGGTGCGCGCCCTGGTGGAACGGTTGCGCGAGTTCGCCGTGGACAAGGACCTGCTGGAGTTCGAAATCCGCCTGCTGGAGCGCTTCATCATCACCTCCGAGGTGGTGCGCGACTGGCACGAATACGTCAATCACCTGTTGCTGGAAATCAACAAGGTAATGGAGGCCTATGTGCTGTTCTCCGTGTTCAAGGTGGAAGAGGAAGTCTTCGATCTGGAAATATTCTGGCGCAACCGCCCCACGCCGCACATGACCCAGGTGCTGGAACGCAGTGTGCGCGCGGTGCTGCAGCGCCATCCTTACTTCAAGGGCGTGGCCTCGGTGGAGGTCAATCACAACACCGCCGATGCCAGCCGCGACATGCCGAACCTGTCCGAGAGCGACATCGAACTGCAGAGCAAGAGCCTGTTCGTGGAGACGCCGAAGATCGGCGGCATTGTCGGCATCGGCGTGCAGGCCGGCCTGGGCCGGGACCCGATGCGCCTGCTGGTGATGGAGAGTATCCTCTCCACCCTGCTCAACGTGGTCGGCTCGGTGAAGGCCATCTACAAATACACCAAGGAGCTGGAGTACTACGCCACGCGCGACCCGCTTACCCATCTCTACAACCAGCGCGCCTTCTGGGAATTGCTGGAATATGAAATGGATCGCACCAAGCGCAAGGAAGAGCGCATCGGTCTGCTGATGATCGACGTGGACAACTTCAAGGGTGTCAACGATACCTACGGCCACACCTTCGGCGACGCCTTCCTGCAGGCCTTCGCCAACCTGCTCAAGCAGGTGTTCCGCCAGGGCGACGTGGTAGCGCGTTATGGCGGCGACGAATTCGTGGTGCTGGTTACCGACGCGCCGGAGAACCAGGCCTGGACCGCGGCGCAGCGCCTGGTGGAGGAAACCGCCCAGCTCAGCCTGACGGCGCCCGACGGCAAGGCGGTGCGCGTCACCATCTCCATCGGCATCGCGCTGTGCCCGGATCACGCCGAGGCGGTGCGCGACCTGTTCCTCATCGCCGACAATCTGATGTACCGCGCCAAGAGCGAGGGCAAGAACCGCGTGCTGCTCGCCGGCCATGAGGATGTGGCCGAGATCTACCGCGGCATCGGCGCGCAAAGCTTCAGCATCCTGGCGGCGCTGGAGGAAAAGCGTTTCGTGCCCTATTTCCAGCCCATCGTCACCACCGCCGGCAGCGAGCCCTTCGCCTTCGAGGTATTGAGCCGCATGCTGGGTGAGAAAGGCGAGGTGACGGTGGCCGGCGACTACATCGACGTGGCCGAACGCATGGGTGTGGTGCACAAGCTGGACTACCAGGTGATGGAGCACGCCTT
This sequence comes from Thiohalomonas denitrificans, assembly GCA_020725115.1. GTDB lineage: Bacteria > Pseudomonadota > Gammaproteobacteria > Thiohalomonadales > Thiohalomonadaceae > Sulfurivermis > Sulfurivermis denitrificans_A. The sequence continues at coordinate 8,341 of DYFR01000021.1, read as the reverse complement.
CGAGGCGGTACGCCGCACCGGCTACACGGGCAAGCTGTTTGTCAACCTGTCGCCCAAGGCGCTGATCCTGGCCGAATTCGTGCCCACGGTGGAGCGTCTGGTGGCGAGCAGCGGCATCAACCCGGGGCAGGTGGTGTTCGAGTTGACCGAACGCGAGACGGTGCGCAACCTGGCCCTGCTGCAAAGTTTTGTCAGCGAGCTGAAGGCGCACGGTTTCCAGTTCGCCATCGACGACTTCGGCTCCGGTTTCTCCTCCTTCCACTATCTCAAGCATTTCCCCATCGACTACGTGAAGATCGACGGCGAGTTCATCATCAACCTGATGCATGACGAGCGCGACCTGGTGTTTGTGCGCCACATGGCCGCCATGGCGCGCGATCTCGGTATCCGTACCATTGCCGAATTCGTCGAGGACGCCGAGGTGATGGCGCACGTGCGCGAGGCCGGTGTCGACTATGTACAGGGTTATTACCTCGGACGGCCGGGCGAGGTGCTTGGTTAGGGGGTGCAGGGTGCGCATTGCGCACCCTGCGTCAGCCTCATAGAAGGGCGGGCCGTGCCCGCCGCTTCGGCGCGCTTCCTCCTAAATAAGTGTTCCGAATGCGTAACCAGGCATAGGGCGTCCCATGGGCGCCGTGCTGCGGCGGGCACGGCCCGCCCTATGACGCATCGAAGATGAGATGGATACCAATTCGGAACACCTGTTTAGCGCGCCGAAATACCGTCCATCCATGGACATCTTGGCTACCGGCGTCCTGCCTCTCGCCAAATACCGTCCATCCATGGACATAAGCACGGCGCCCATGGGGCGCCCTATACCTGGCCCCTGGCCCCGCCAAGGAGGAACCATGCTGGACACCGAGCGCATCCCTGCCTGGCGCGACCGCTGGCCCGGCCTGACGGCGCTGGTGGCGGCGGCTGCCTTTGGGGGAGGAGTGGGCGGCTGGCTGAGCGGCGACGCGCCCCTCGATCCGCCGGAGCTGCTGACGGCGGGCGCCGGCCTGCTGTTGAGCGCGGCGGTGGTGGCGTGGTGCCTGTGGCGTCTGCGTGGCTTACAGCGGCGCGATGCGGCTGCCTTGTACCGGGTGCGGGAGGCGCTGGCGCAGAGCCGTGCCGCCGAGCAGGTGTTGCAGCGGCGCGAACATTTCTACCACACCATCCTGGAAGACATTCCCGAGATGATCTGCCGCTGGTATCCCGACGGCCGCATCAGCTACGTCAATGAGGCCTATTGCCGGCATTTCCAGGTATCGCGCGAGGAGTTGATGCAGGAGGGTGGCTTTCCCCTGTTTCACCACGGTGCCGATCGCTACGATGCAGCCCTGTATCGCGCGCAACCAGTGGTGGTGATGGAGTACCCGGTGACGCAGGGGGACGGCACGCAGCGCTGGGAGCGCTGGGTGGATCGCGCCCTGTTCGATGACGACGGCTCGATCCGCGAATTCCAGTCCATCGGCGAAGACATCACGGCGCGCAAACACGCCGAGCAGGAGACCGCGCGGCTGCTGGAGGAAAACCGCCACTTGGCACGCATGGCGCTGGCGATCCAGGAGGAGGAACGCGCCAATCTGGCGCGCGAACTGCACGATGAACTGGGCCAGTCTCTCACCGCCATCCGTGCCGAGGCAGAATGCGTATTGCAGATCAACCGCAATCGCAGCCCGGCCATCAGTGAATGCGCCGGTTCGATCAATGCGGTGGCGGGTCAGGTGTATGGGGTGGTGCGCGAAATGATGCGCCGCCTGCGGCCGGCGCTGCTGGACGATCTCGGTCTGGTGGAGGCGCTGAACGAGCTGCTGCGCCAGTGGCGCGGCCATCATCCCGAACTGACGGTCGAGGCCGCGCTGGAGCCGTTGCCGGCCTTGTCGCACGACCTGGAGCTGGCCGCCTACCGCATCGCCCAGGAGGCGCTGACCAATATCGCCAGGCACGCGGACGCGAGCCGCGTGGAGCTGGACTTGCACGTGCGTGACCACAGGCTGGAGCTGCACGTGCGCGATGACGGCCACGGTATCGGCAATGGTACCGGCGAGGGCGGCTATGGCCTGATCGGCATGCGCGAGCGTGCCCTGGCGGCCAGCGGGGAATTTCATCTGACCACGGCACCGGGCATGGGCACGACCATCCATGTCTCGCTGCCGTTGACGGAACGGGAGATACGGCATGAAAAATGATCCGATTAGGGTGTTGCTGGTGGATGACCATCCCGTGGTACGCGCCGGGTTCCGCCGCCTGCTGGAGGTCAATACCGGTGTTGTCGTCGCGGAGGTCGACAACGGCGAGGAGGCCGTTCACCTGTACAAGGAAACGGCGCCGGACGTGGTGGTGCTCGATCTTTCCATGCCGGGCATCGGCGGACTGGAAACCGCGCGGCGCATCCTGACCCACGATGCCGAGGCGCGCATCCTGGTGTTCAGCGTGCACGACAACGAGGCGATGCTGTCGCGCGCGCTGCAGGCGGGGGTGCTGGGCTACCTGACCAAGCAGTCGGCGCCGTCGATCCTCATCGACGCGGTACGCGCGGTGGCGGAGGGAAAGATGTACATCGATCCCGATCTGGTCGGCCGTGCCCTCGGCGGCGGTCGGGGCGGCCTGCTGGAGCGGTTGACGCCGCGCGAGTTCGAGGTGTTCCGGCTGCTGGCCGAGGGTCATTCAGTGAACGAGATCGCCGGCATACTCAGCATCAGTCCCAAGACCGCCGGGGTGCACCACACTCGCATCATGCACAAGCTGGAAGTGACCACCTCGGTACAGCTGGTACGGCTGGCGTTGCGTCACGGTATCATCACGCCGTGAGGGGGCGGCACGCGAACCGGCGGTGCCGGAGGCCGGTGTTGTAATCGATTTCTGATAAATCGCATCGCACGGCGCGGTGCGATTGCGCTTTACAGTGCGCCTGCTTTTTTTGACTTGTTTCAAGTCAATGGGCACTAGGCAAATTCCATAACAGAAAATACGCCTTTTGCCTATTCCACTACTTTCCGTCAGAAGGCATCTTGCGTGCATTGCAGGCGGCAGTGGCTGCCGCATCCTTCATTGACAATGGAAAGTGATGAGCAGCAAGCGTATTTCCGCCCTGGTGGCGGACGATCATCCCGTGGTGCGCATAGGCATGCGTCGCCTGTTGGAGACCAACGACATCGGCGTCGTGGCCGAGGCGGCCACGGGGGAAGAGGCCTACCGCCTGTACGATATCCATCGTCCCGATATGGTGTTGATGGACATGCGCATGCCCGGCATCGGCGGCCTGGAAGCCGTGCGTCGCATACGGCGCCGGGATGCGGATGCAAAGATCATGATGCTCAGTATTTCCGACAGCGATGCCCTGTTCAGCCAGGCGGTGGGGATGGGCGTCGCGGGCTATCTCACCAAAAGCGCGGCGCCGGGCGAGATCGTCGCCGCCGTGCGTCGGGTCGCCGCGGGCGAAAAACATTTCGACACGGCCCTGGCCGGGCGCCTGTTCGGCAGCGGCAGCGGGGCGGCGTCCTCCTCGGTTCTGTCGGTGCTGACGCCGCGCGAATTCGAGGTGTTTCGCCTGCTGGCCGAGGGCCATTCGGTCAATGATATCGCGGCCATCCTTTCCATCAGCCCCAAGACCGCCGGTGTGCATCACACCCGCATCATGCACAAGCTGGATATCCGTTCACCGGCGCAGCTGGTGCGCCTGGCATTCCAGCAGGGGCTGATCGCCATCTAAATCCCGGTTCCTGAATCGGCAGAACTTAAAGATCAATAAATGGTTGCAGGAGGCACGTATGGGCATACTTTCATGGCTGAAGAACGTAACGCAGGGTGGCGGCAATGTAAACGACACCATTGCGCTCCAGCCGCTGCAGTTTGCCGCGGGTGAAGAGGAGTTCCGCGGATTGAACATGAAGGAGGCGCTGGATGCACACGTTGCCTGGGCGCGGCGGCTGGAAAATCACTTAAAGGGTACTGACACCGCCCGTTACGAAGTGGCGGAGGTCGCTGTCGACCACTTGTGCACATTGGGCAAATGGATTCACGGTGTCGGCCGGCATGAGTTCGGCGGCGTAGCGGAATATGCCGAACTGCGGCAGGTTCATGCCGAGTTCCATCTCGTCGTGGGTGCGGCGCTGAATGAAGTGAACAACAAGGAGCAGGTCAGCGTCGACAAGACGCTCAAGGCTGTGCGTCAAAAATCAGGCGAGGTACAACTGGCCCTGATACGTCTCTATGCCTCGGCGCAGGATAGACGTCCTGCTTGAGGCGTCCTCGCACGGACGCGCGCATACATGCCACTGATCAGACTTTACTTCCTGTTCGCATTGATCGTCGCTGCGCTTCTGGCCGTGCCTGCCGCGCTGGCGCTGGTGGACGCGGCGGAGCGGCTGCATGGGGTGCGCGAAGCCGGAATGCTGGCCGAGCGTCTACGCCTCGTTTCGGACTTGCTGCATGCGCTGCGCGAGGAGCAGGCTGCGAGCGTGCGACTGCACGTACCGGGCAGCGCCGGGCGCGCCGTTCTGGCCATGCGACGCGATACCACGGATGCGGCGCTGTTGCGTGCCGTGGACGTGGAGTCCGGCTCGGCATCCCGTCGACCGGTGGTGGCGGGGGCCTATGCCGTCACGCTACGCACCGACGGCGGCGTCGCATCGACGCTGCAGCATCTGCGCCGCCTGGTCGATGACCCGTCAATTGATTCCCTGGAGACATGGCGTGGCTATCGCGCCTTCACGGCGGGAGTGCTGGAGCGGGCGGCGCACATGCCCGACGGCATGTCGCTCCCGGCACGGCTGGTCGGTCCGTTGCGCTCGTGGCCGGCTCTGCTGCGCAGTGTGGACTATGCAGCGCAGGAACGGGATATTGCCTGGCTGCTCACCTCCACCATCGCGGCGGCGGACAGCGACATGGTACTCGAACTGTGCAGCCTGACGGTGCGCCTGGACGAGCAGCTGAAACAGCGGCTGGCGCAGGAATTGCCGCCGGCACTGGCATTCGCAGTATCGACCATTGAGCACGGCGAGCGGGATCCGGCGGCGCGGCGTTGTGCCCGGCAGGACGGCGTTGCCGGCGCGGCGCTTCGGAGCGGCGACGGGGTGGCGCTGGCGCGGCTCAATGCCCTGGCGGCTATCGAGCGCCAGTTGCTGTCGTGGATCGATCACCAGGCACAGGAGCAGCTGCTGAAGGCCTGGGCGCGCGGGCTCATAATGCTGGTGGCGGGAGGGGGCTTGCTGCTGTTGCTGGCGTTGTTCGGATTCTATCTGTCGCGTGCCTACGGTCGGCCGCTGATCGGTTTGGTGCAAACGGTGCGGATCCTGCGGCAGGATCCCGCCGCCACGGCGCGGGCCGAGGCGGTGGGGGACAGTGACATGGCGCTGTTGGCCGCCGCCTTCAATGAACTGGTGGACACGCGGCAGGAGCATGAGCAGTACCAGCGCCTGTCGGACAGCGTGTTCGAGCATGCCCTGGACGGCATCCTGATCACCGATGCCGACGGCACCATACAGGCGGTCAATCCTGCGCTGGGCGCCATGCTGGGATATCCGGGGCGTACGCTGATGTATTGCAACGTGCGCCAGTTCAAGTCGGGCAAACACGACGCCGCCTTTTACCGCGCCATGTGGCAGGCGCTGCGCGAGCGGGGCGAGTGGAGTGGAGAAATATGGAACCGGCGCGGTGACGGGGAGCTGGCGCTGCTGCGCCTGTCCATCGCCGCAGTGCGCGATGGCGCCGGGACGGTTCTGCGCTACATCGGCATCTACAGCGACGTGACCGAACAGCGGCACGCCACGGACGAACTGAACCGCGCCCATGCCTATCACCGTACGGTCATCGCGGCGCTGGGCGAGGGCCTGTATTGCGTCGACGGCGAGGGGGTGCTGCGTTTCCTCAATCCGGCGGCGGAGCAAATGCTGGGCTGGCGCGAGGAGGAGCTGCTCGGCCGCAACGCCCACGATGCCTTCCATCAATGGCGCGCCGATGGCACGCCGCTGCCGCGCAGAGAATGTCCGCTGCTGGGCGTATTCCGCGACGGGATCGTCTATCAGGGTGAAGAAGTATTCACGCGCCGGGACGGCAGCCGCTTTCCCGTCGAATGTCATTCCACGCCGCTGCGCGAAAACGGCATGCTCACCGGCGCGGTCGTGGCCTTTACCGACATCAGCCAGCGCAAGAAGGATGAGCAGCGTATCCTGCATCTGGCCTATCACGACAGCCTCACCGGTCTGGCCAATCGCAGTTTCATGTTGCAGCACCTGCGCCTGCTCATCGCTCAGGGGCATCGGCGCCATGTCCCGCTGGCGGTGCTGTTTCTCGACCTCGATCGGTTCAAGCAGATCAACGACTCTCTCGGTCACCACGTCGGCGACCTCCTGTTGGTGGAGGTGGCGCAACGGTTGCGCGGGGTGCTGCGTGAAGGCGATCTGCTGGCGCGCCAGGGCGGCGACGAGTTCATCGTGATCTGTGCCGCGACGGCGGATGACGACGACAGCGCGGCGGTGTGCCCATCCGCCATGAGCGTGGCGGACAAGACACATGCGGTGCTGGCGCCGCCATTCGTGATCGACGGCCGGGAACTGTATATCGGTGCCAGCATCGGCATCAGTTGCCTGCCGGAGCATGGCGGCGACGCCGATACCCTGTTGCGCCATGCCGATCAGGCGATGTACCAGGCCAAGAATACAGGGGTTGATACCGCGGTCTATACGCCGGGCGACGAACGCCTTCTGCAGGACCGGCTGGCGCTGGAAACGCGGTTGCGCGGTGCGCTGGCACGCAATGATTTGCGGCTGGTGGTGCAGCCGGTGGTGGAACTGGCCGGCGGTCGTGTCGTCGGCGGCGAGGTCTTGCTGCGCTGGAGTGATGGGGGACGCGTCATTGCGCTGGACCTGTTGATTCCCATCGCCGAGGAGACCGGACAGATCATACCCATCGGCGCCTGGATCAACGCCGAAGCCTGCAGGATGGCGGCGCAGTGGCGCGTCCTGGCGCCCGATTTCGTATTGGCGGTGAACCTGTCGCCCCGCCAATTGTTCGGCCGCGGCCTGCTGCGCGGCCTGTGCGGCGCCATGATGGCGCATGGTCTCTCTCCGGGTGCGCTGGAACTGGAGATTACCGAGACCGTCACCATGTCACTGCCGCGCCGCGCCCGCCGCACCATCCGCTGGCTGCGGCAGCGCGGCGTGCGCCTGTCCATCGATGATTTTGGTACCGGCCATTCCAGCCTGAGGCGCTTGCAGGAGATCACCGCCGATCGTCTCAAGATCGATCGCTCCTTCGTCATGGGGCTGCCGGAGGTGGCACATAGCGTCACCATTGTGCGCAATACCATAGCTCTGGCCCACGACCTCGGCATGACGGTAGTAGCCGAGGGCGTGGAGACCGAAGGACAAAGGCAGTTGCTGCTGGAGCTGGGTTGTGACTACGCCCAGGGCTACCTGTTCAGCCGGCCGGTCGATGCCGAGGAATTCACCCGTCTGTTGACCGGCGGCGTACTGGAGCCGGCGACGGACGACTGACGCAATACCCTCACACACTGCGCGGTACGGGCGTGACGCAGGCAGGAGGCCTCTTGTGTTTCCCGTACCGGGTCAGTACGGTGTGGCGCATGTCTGAATACACGACCACTCTCATTGATCTGATCCGCCACGGCGAGCCGGTGGGCGGCCGCAAGTACCGCGGCCAGCTGGACGACCCGCTGAGCGAGAAAGGCTGGCGGCAGATGCGCGAGGCGGTAGGTGATCACTGCCCCTGGAGCGCCATCGTCAGTTCCCCGCTTGCCCGCTGTTCCGCCTTTGCCGGGGAGCTGGCGGAGCGCCACGGCCTGCCGCTGTACTTTGATGATCGTCTGCGAGAGATCGGCTTCGGTGCCTGGGAGGGCAAGACGGCAACGGAGCTGCTGGCCGATGACCCGGAGCGTCTGGCGCGTTTCTGGCGCGATCCGATCAACCATACGCCGCCCGGCGCCGAAACCCTGCATGCATTCCGGGAACGCATCACCGCCGGCTGGAATGCACTGCTGGAATGTCATGCCGGACGGCATGTGCTGGTGGTGGGCCATGCCGGCATGATGCGCATGATCATCCGCGAGGTGCTGGAGATGCCACTGGACAGGATGTTCCGCCTCCAGGTGGGCAATGCCGCCATCAGCCGCATCCGCATCGACGGCAGCGGCGCCGAGGCGTTGCCTCAGTTGGTATTCCACGACGGACGGCTGTGAAAGGCAGGGACTAGGGGCTAGGGACTAGGGAATGAGTGCGCGGCGCGCACAGTTATTTGTCACTCTTAATGCACGGCGTGGGAACGATAGAACCGTTATAATTCGGCCCCTAGCCCCTAGCCCCTAGCCCCTAGCCCCTAGCCCCTAGCCCCTAGCCCC
>DYFR01000020.1 GCA_020725115.1 Thiohalomonas denitrificans | reverse complement strand
GCTACAAACCAGGGCAATACTACGTAAAATCGTTCACACGAATCCGCGTTGAGCCCTTATTTGTATTGGTGAAATCAAGGTAGATTGATGATCAAGCGATATCCCCTGGTAAGTCTTGCTTATGCGTGCGCGGCCATGTGCCTGGTGGTGGTGATGTATGCCTTTTATGAGGCCGACATCGCTTCGTCCTGGATCCAGACGCCGGGTGAGGTGACGAGTATCGTCAGCGGCGTGCAGGGCGCCAACACCAGCGTCGGCATGGGTTATCGCGGCGAGGCGGAGTACATGACGGTGACGACCAAGCGGATTGCCTACACCTACCAGGTGGCCGGTGAGACATATCACGGTCGGGGTTTTGCCGAGAACGTTGGCCAGTTGGCCAGAGGCATGCGGGTCACCGTGCGTTATAACCAGAATGACCCGGGGCAGAGCCGCCTCGAGGTCGGCGTGGCCTGGCATCTGGTGTTCATGTGGCTGGGGTTTGCGGCGCTGTTCCTTGGGGTGGGTACGTGGTGGTTGCGTTATCAGCGAACCTGGCACGAACCGAGATAAGAGTCGATTATAGTGGGCCGTGAACTTAACCCCGCATCCGGCAGGGATGGCTGCCGCAGTCTGCCGCTTGCCCGGGTAGAATAGCGCCATGACTACCCTTCCTTTCTGGCAACGCCCCATCGAACAGCTCAGCACCGAGGAATGGGAGCAGTTGTGCGACGGCTGCGGCCGCTGCTGCCTGCACAAGCTGGAGGATGAGGACGACGGCGAGGTGTATTACACCCGCATCGCCTGTATCCGGCTCGATATCGATACCTGCCGCTGCGCCGCCTATGCCGAGCGGGCGCAGGTGGAACCGGAGTGTGCGGTGATCACGCCGGCCAATCTCGACGCGCTGGATTACCTGCCGGAGAGCTGCGCCTACCGCCTGCGCCGCGCCGGCCTGCCCTTGCCGCCCTGGCATCCGCTGCTGAGCGGCGATGCACAGAGTGTGCATGCCGCCCGTATTTCGGTGCGTACCTATGCCCTGCCGCTGTCAGCCGTGCCTGATCCGGACGATCTGGAAGACTACATCATTGACCCGCCGTAACCGCCATGCCTGAGCACGAGTGGAGGCAATGCCCCCGCTGCGGGGCGGAATTCGAATGCAAGAGCGGAACGGTGTTGCTGTGCCAGTGTCAGGCGGTGACGTTGACGCCGGCGCAGCTGGACTACATTGCGGCGCGTTATGACGACTGTCTGTGTCGGGCGTGCCTGGCGGCGTTGCGCGAGGAGTGCGACGCCTAATCCGGGTGGCCGGCACGCAGGCGCAATAGCCCGGTCGCGGCCCGATACGCGGCAGGTAATCTCCGGCAGGAACGTAGGCGTGGCGGTGACCTTCCCGTATACTTCGCGGCATTACACGATATGCGTGCCATGCCACTGCCTCTACCCGGCGGCCACAAGCGCAAGAGTTTCGTCAGGAAAACGCCATCTATTCATGAATCACGCCCTCCGTCTGCTTGCCGCTGTCGCCGTTGTTATCGCCGCCCTGGCCCTGGCCGCCTGCCAGTCCGGAGAGCCGGCGGAATATGCCCCTACCTTCTCTCCGGTTGCCGCCCCGACCGAGACCGTGTACGTGTTCGGCGTGCATCCGCTGCACAATCCACAGCGGCTGCATGAGGTCTTCGGCCCGCTGATGGCCTATTTGAGCGAGAACATCCAGGGTGCCCGTTTCCGTCTGGAGGCCTCGCGCAATTACGCGGTCTACGACGAAAAGCTCTACGCGCGCCGGTTCCATTTTGCCTTGCCCAATCCCTATCAGACCATCAACGCGGTAAAGCAGGGCTACCGCATTTTCGGCAAGATGGGCGATGACGAAAATTTCCGCGGCATCATCCTGGTGCGCAAGGACAGCGGCATCAACGAGATTGCCGACCTGCGCGGCAAGGCGGTGAGCTATCCGGCGCCAAGCGCGCTGGCCGCCACCATGCTGCCGCAGCACTATCTGCACAGCCATGGCCTCGACGTGATGCGCGACATAGAAAACCGCTATGTGGGCTCGCAGGAGTCGTCGATCATGAATGTGTATCTGGGTAACGTGGCGGCCGGGGCTACCTGGCCGCCGCCCTGGTACGCGCTGAGCCGCGAGCGGCCCGAGCTGGCCGAGGCCCTGGAGGTCAAGTGGCAGACCGAGTCCCTGCCCAATAACGGCCTGGTGGTGCTGCCGGAGGTTCCGGCGGAGGTGCTGGAGCAGGTGAGCCGCGCGTTGTTTGCGTTGCACCAGACGGAGCGTGGTCGCGCCATGCTTGAGCGCATCGGCCTGTCCCGCTTCGAGCCGGCAGACGATGCCACCTATCAGCCGGTGCGTGAGTTCCTGGTCCGCTTCAGCGCTGAAGTCCGTCCGCTCGAATAATGCCATGTTGAAATATCTGCGCCGGCTGTTCACCGCTTCCATCACACGCCAGCTGATGCTTGGCATAGTCGTGGTGCATGCGGTGCTGATGACAGTATTTGTATTCGATCTGGTGGGGCGCGAGCGCGCCTTTCTCAGCGAGCAGAGCGAGAAGCAGGCGCTCAGCCTGGCCGCGACACTGGCTGCCAACGGCACTTCCTGGGTATTGGCCAACGATGTCATCGGCATGGAGGAGGTGATCACCGCGCAGTATCACTATCCGGGCGTGCGCTATGCCATGTTCGTGGATCTCGACAACAAGGTACTGGCCTATACCGACCGCAGCGTGGTCGGCCAGTACCTGTCCGATGCGGTGAGCGCCACCTTGTTGGAGGCGGCCCCGTTACCGCATCTGCTCATTGGACGGGAAGGGTTCGACGATGCCGCCGCGCCCCTCTTCAGCAACGATGAACATATCGGCTGGGCACGGGTGGGATTGAGTCGGGGCGAGATCACCCAGAACCTGCAACAGGTTACCCGCAACGGCCTGGTCTATACCCTGATTGCCATCCTCATCGGTTCGGTATTTGCCTGGTTGATGGCGCGTGGATTGACCGGCGGTGTGCGCACCCTGAGCAACCTGGCCGAGCGGGTGCGCCAGGGCGAGCGCAATGTGAATTTTTCCATCGATCGTCACGACGAACTGGGCTATCTTGCCGACGCCTTCGACCGCATGGTGACAACGTTGGGTGCGCGCGAGAGCGAGATTGCCAACAGCAATGCCCTGCTGCGCTCGATCCTCGACAGTACGCCGGATCTGATTTTCTTCAAGGACAGCAATGGTGTGTATCGCGGCTGCAACAACGCCTTTGCCGAGTTCATCGGCCGGCCCGAGGCAGAGATCATCGGCAAAACCGACTTTGATCTGCTGGATGCCGAGACCGCGGCCTTCTTCCGCGACAATGACCGCAAGATGCTGGAGCAGGGGCAGCGCCGCAGCAACGAGGAATGGGTGACCTATCCCGATGGCCGGCGCCTGTTGCTGGACACCTTGAAGACGCCGTATTACGGCCCATACGACACGGCCCTGGGTGTACTCGGCATCAGCCGCGACATCACTGCGCGCTATCAGGCCGACGAGGAGTTGCGGTTGAGCCAGGCGATGCTGGAAGAGGCACAGCGCATCGCCCGCATCGGATCGTGGGATCTGAATCTGCTGACCAACCGGCTGACCTGGACGCGTGAGGTGTATCACATCTTTGAGCTTGATCCGGACGATGTCACGCCCAGCTACGACGGCTTTCTTGCGGCCATCCACCCGGAAGACCGTGCAATGGTTGACGATGCCTACCGCGACTCACTGCGCACACGTCGCCCCTACAAGCTGGAGCATCGCCTGCGCTTGCCGGATGGCCGTATCAAATATGTGGAGGAACAGTGCGAGACTTCGTATGACACCTCCGGCAAGGCACTGCGCTCCTTCGGTACCGTGCAGGATGTTACCGAGCGACACCTTACCCATGCGGAGCTGGAGCAGAAGCAGCAGCATCTGGATCGCCTCGCCCACTACGATTCACTCACCGGCCTGCCTAACCGCGTGCTGTTCCGTGACCGCCTGGAGCAGTCACTGCTCAAGGCACGGCGGCGCGGGGAGCAGCTTGCCGTACTGTTTATCGACCTGGACGAGTTCAAACAGATAAACGACAGCCTGGGTCATGCTGTCGGCGACCTGGTGCTGCAACAGGTGGCGCGGCGCTTCCTGCATGTGGTGCGCGAGGAGGATTCGGTGGCGCGGCTGGGCGGTGATGAGTTCACCGTGATTCTGGAATCCATCCACTCGGTGGAGGACGTGTCGCAGATTGCGCAGAAGCTGATCCATGTGGTGCAGGAACCATTGCACATCGGCGAGCGTGAGCTGTATGTCACCACCAGTATCGGCATCAGTCTCTATCCCGGTGACGGCAAGGATGCCGAGACCCTGCTGCGCAATGCCGATACCGCCATGTTCAAGGCCAAGGAGCAGGGGCGCAATGCCTTCCATTTCTATACCGAGGACATGACCGAGAAGGCCTACGACCGCATCCTGATGGAAACCAATCTGCGCAATGCCCTGCGCAATGAAGAGTTTGTGCTGCACTATCAGCCGCAGTTCAATCTGCACAGCGGCGCGATCATCGGCATGGAGGCGCTGGTGCGCTGGAAACTGCCCGAGGGGGGGCTGATTGCACCGGGCCGCTTCATCCCGGTGGCGGAAGAATCAGGACTGATCATCCCGCTTGGCACCTGGGTGTTGCACGCGGCCTTCCGGCAGGCACGCGTCTGGCATGAGCAGGGCCTGCTGGCGGGACGCATCGCGGTCAACCTGTCGGGCAAGCAGCTCTATCAGCGCGACCTGCTTGAGGTGATCCGCACTACCCTGGCGGAGACGGAGTGCAACCCGTGCTGGATCGAGCTGGAGGTAACCGAAGGTTTTGTGATGAAGAATCCGGAGCAGTCGATCCAGTTGCTGGGCGAACTGCGCAGCATGGGCTTCGAGTTGTCCATTGACGATTTCGGTACCGGCTATTCCTCCCTGGCCTATCTCAAGCAGCTGCCCATCTCCAAGCTCAAGATCGATCAGTCCTTTGTACGCGGCATCCCATCCGATGCCAACGATGCTGCTATCGCCCGTGCCGTCGTCGCCCTTGGCCGCAGTCTGGATCTCACCACCATTGCCGAAGGTATCGAAACCGAGGAGCAGCGCGCCTTCATGCTGCACGAGGGTTGCGACGAGGCACAGGGTTATCTGTTCAGCCATCCGCTGCCGGTGGAACGCGCCACCCAGTTCATTGCGGAACACGGAACATGATTGCGGCTCGTCATCGTCTCGAACTGCTCGCGCCGGCCAGGAATGCGGCGTTCGGCATCGAGGCGATCAATCACGGTGCTGATGCGGTATACATCGGTGGGCCGGCCTTCGGGGCGCGTGCGGCGGCGGGCAATGCCATCGCCGACATTGCGCGGCTGGCGGACTATGCACACCGTTACTCGGCCCAGGTATTCGTTGCCCTCAACACCATACTGCGCGATGAGGAGATGGCTGAGGCGCAGCAGATCATCCGGCAGGTGTACGAGGCCGGCGCCGATGCCCTGATCATTCAGGATATGGGGCTGCTGGAGCTGGATCTGCCGCCCATCACCCTGCATGCCAGCACCCAGGCCGACAACCGTACCCCGGCCAAGGTGCGTTTTCTGGAACAGGTGGGCTTCTCCCGCGTGGTGCTGGCGCACGAGCTGTCGCTGCAGCAGATCCGCGAAATCGCGGCGACGACCAGCGCGGAGTTGGAGTTCTTCGTGCATGGCGCGCTGTGTGTCAGCTACAGCGGCCAGTGCTATGTGAGCCACGCCCAGACCGGGCGCAGCGCCAACCGCGGTGAGTGCTCGCAGATGTGCCGCCTGCCGTTTTCCCTGGCCGACAGTGATGGCGAAATCATTGTGCGCGAGCGTCATCTGCTCTCGCCCAAGGACAACAACCAGAGCGCCAATCTGCGTGCCCTGGCCGAGGCCGGCATCAGCTCGTTCAAGATCGAGGGCCGTCTCAAGGATATGTCCTACGTCAAGAACATCACCGCCCACTACCGTACCCTGCTGGACGAGATCATCGACGAGGTGCCGCACTACCGCGCCGCCTCCGCCGGGCGCTGCACCTTCTTGTTCCAGCCACAGCCGGAGAAGAGTTTCAATCGCGGCTTCACCGATTACTTCACGCAGGAGCGCCACCAGGATCTGCTGGCCCTGGACAGCCCCAAGTTCGCCGGCGAACCGATCGGTACGGCCACTCGCGTCGGGCCGGACTGGTTCGAGATCGAGAGCGAGGTACCGATCCACAACGGCGACGGCCTCACCTGGTTCGACGCCGGGCACGAACTGGTGGGTGCGCGCATCAACCGTGCCGAGGGAACGCGCCTGTTTCCGGCGGAAAGGCATCTGTTGCCCGCCGTCGGCACCACGCTGTACCGCAACCGCGATCAGGAATTCGAACGGCAACTGGAGAAGAAGTCCGCCGAGCGCAGAATCCGTGTGCAGATGCGGTTTGCCGAGACGCCGCAGGGCTTCACGCTGACCATTACCGACGAGGAGGGCGTCAGCGCCACGGCGGAACTGATGCAGGCCCATGAGCCGGCGCAGAATACGGAACGTGCCGAGGCCGCCCTGCGCGAACAACTGGGCAAGCTCGGCAATACGATGTTCGTTGCGGAGGCCATCGTGCTGAAGCTGTCGGCGCCATGGTTCATCCCGGTCGGCGCACTCAACGCCCTGCGTCGTGAGGTGGTGGAGAAACTGGAGGCCGCACGTCATGCCGCGTATCGGCGCCCCGCATGCGCCGTCGTGTCGGATCCGCCGCCGGCCTATCCGCAGACCGAGCTGAGTTATCTCGGGAATGTGTACAACCGCCGCGCCCGCGACTTCTACATTCGTCACGGCGTGCGTCTGATCGAGGATGCCTACGAGTGCAACGTGGAGCGCGGCGAGGTGTCGCTGATGATCACCAAGCACTGTGTGCGCTTCAGTTTCAACCTCTGCCCCAAGCAGGTGAAGGGCATCAGGCCCGATCCGATGACGCTGATCAGCGCGGGCGAGAACCTGCGCCTGGAGTTCGACTGCAAGCGCTGCGAGATGCATGTGATGGGGCGGCTGAAACCGCATAAGGTGGTGTTGGGGAGTTTGACGCGGCGGTAGGCTGTTTCGGCGTTTGTTGAAGGAAGGTATGTGCGCTTCGCGGATTAATATTGATGCGGGGAGCCGCCCCGCGCCCGGGTCACTTTCTTTGCTCCGCCAAAGAAAAGCAACACGTCGTACGGGGGCGGAACCCCGACCTAATAAAACTGCGCGGTAGCGCAACAAACCCGTAGTGGGGGACTGAATCTCCCGCCTAAATCAGGGTGTGTCAGCGCACAACTCTACTTTTTAACGCCTATTCAAATACGCTCACCACTGGTGAGCCCAACCCCACAATGCGCTATCCTCCCTGAAATCCCCGCAATCACGAGGACACCCCATGCCCCGACTGCTCGCCTTTCTGGCCCTGGCCCTGCTGACCGGTTGTGGTTCCTTGCATCCGCCGGCGCAGCCGGCGGCACAACGGGCGCCCGAGCCGGCGGCCACGCCGCGGGCGGTGGCCGTGGCGCAGCAGATGGTGGGCAAGCCCTACCGTTACGGCGGCAATACCCCACGCGGTTTCGATTGCAGCGGGCTGGTGCAGTACTCCTACGGCCAGGCCGGGCGGATGGTGCCGCGCAGCACCACCGAACAGTATTCCCGCACCCGCGCGGTGTCTGTGGCACAGAAGGCGCCGGGTGACCTGTTGTTCTTCCATATCGACGGCAAGCCGTCCCACGTCGGCATCTACCTGGGCAACGGCCGCTTCGTCCATGCCCCCTCCAGCGGCAAGCAGGTGGAGTACGCCTCCCTGTCCAACGATTACTGGAACAAACGCCTGGTCAAGGTGGGACGCTTCTAAATAAGTGCTCCGAATTGGTGTCCACCTCATCGTCGGTGTGTCATAGGGCGGGCCGCGCCCGCCGCAGCACGGCGCCCATGGGGCGCCCTATGCCTGGTCACGAATTCGGAACGCCTATTTAGGCTGAAACACCTGTCGTAGATGACGGCATGGATGTAGTCGGTTGAAGTGTCTGGAAGGGCGGCGCTCTGCGTCTCCGCGTCTCTGTGACAAGGACTTGGTTCCGGTTCTTGGCTCCGCCCCCCCGTGGTACAATCCCGCCTTGCCTGAGCTTACCCACGGCCGATCCCGATGAGCAGCGATACCCCCGCCCGCATACGCGAAATCCCCTATAACTACACCTCCTTTTCCGACCGCGAGATCATCATTCGCTTTCTCGGTGCGGAGATGTGGGAGGTGCTGAACCGCCTGCGTGCCGAGCGCGTCACCGGCCGTTCCGCGCGCATGCTGTTCGAGGTGCTGGGCGACATGTGGGTCATCACCCGCAACCCCTTCATCCAGGACGACCTGATCGAAAACAGCAAGCGCTGGGACTCGCTGGCCCATGCGCTGCATCATCGCCTGGATCAGATCGTCGCCCGCGCCGGCGGCAACGAGCTGGCGCTGCAACTGGCCGAGGCCGCGCGCGCTGCGGTGCGCGAATTCGAGAGCTGGCTGTCGAACCAGGCCGAGCGCCGCCGTCAGGTGCAGCGCCGCCTGGCACGCGTGACGCGCAGGGACAACATCCAGTTCGACGGCCTGGCCCGCGTGTCCCATGTCACCGATGCCTCCGACTGGCGCGTGGAATATCCCTTTGTGGTGGTCACGCCGGACAGCGAGGGCGAGGTGGCCGCCATCGTCAAGGCATGCATCGAGCTGGGCCTCACCGTGATCCCGCGCGGCGGCGGCACCGGCTACACCGGCGGCGCCGTGCCGCTCCATGCCGATTCGGCGGTGATCAACACCGAGAAGCTGCTGCGCATGGACGAGGTGGAGCTGACCGAACTGCCCGGCGTGGACGGCAAGGTGCCGACGCTGTTCGTCGAGGCCGGCGTGGTGACGCGGCGCGTGGCGGAGCGGGCCGAGGCGGCCGGGTATGTCTTTGCCGTCGATCCCACCTCGCAGGATGCCTCCTGCATCGGCGGCAACATCGCCATGAATGCCGGCGGCAAGAAGGCCGTGCTGTGGGGCACCACCCTGGACAACCTGACCTGGTGGCGCATGGTGACGCCCGATGCCGACTGGATCGAGGTGGAGCGCCTCAATCACAACCTGGGCAAGATCCACGAGCAGGAGTACGCCGAGTTCCGTGTGCGCCGCTTCGAGCCGGACGGCAGGACTGTGGTGGGCGAGGCGCAGTTGTTGCGTATCTCCGGCGTCGAGCTGCGCAAGCTGGGGCTGGGCAAGGACGTCACCAACAAGTTTCTCGGTGGCCTGCCCGGTGTGCAGAAGGAGGGCTGTGACGGCCTGATCACCTCGGCGCGTTTCGTGGTGCACCGCATGCCGGCGCACCTGCGCACCGTGTGCCTGGAGTTCTTCGGTGCCGACCTGCGCCAGGCGGTACCGGCCATCGTCGAGACCAAGGATTATCTGGACGGCCTGCCCGGCGTGGTGCTGGCCGGCCTGGAGCACCTGGACGAGCGTTACGTGCGCGCCGTGAAGTATTCCACCAAGGCGCCGCGCAAGGAGCTGCCCAAGATGGTGCTGCTGGCGGACATCGCCGGCGACGACGAGAACGCCGTGGCGGAGGCGGCCTCCACCGTGGTGCGCATGGCCAACATGCGCGAGGCCGAGGGCTTCATCGCGGTGAGTCCGGAGGCGCGTCACCGCTTCTGGCAGGACCGCGCCCGCACCGCCGCCATCGCCGCCCACACCAACGCCTTCAAGATCAACGAGGACGTGGTGATCCCGCTGGAGAAGCTGGGCGAGTACAGCGAGGGCATCGAGCGCATCAACATCGAGCAGTCGACCCACAACAAGCTGCGCATGATCGATGCCGTGCTGGAGTACCTGGCCGGCGAACTGCCGGAGCTGGAGACCGCGCCCGACTACGAGGCCAGCGCCGAGAACGACGCCATCGTCGCCGGCAAGAAGCAGGCGGCGCGCGAGCTGCTGTTGCAGGTGCAGGCGCGCTGGCAGGCGATCCTGGCCCAGCCCGACGTGCCGGCGGCGGAACATCCCGTGCTGGTGGGCAGCGAGCTGCTGCCGAAGGTGCAGGAAGGCGATTCCCTGTTCAACCTGATGCAGCGGCGCGAGCTGCGCATCTCCTACCGCCGCGAGGTGGAGCGGCCGCTGAAGGAGATCTTCTCCGGCCGCGACATGGCGCCGCTGCGCGAGCGCCTCGACGCCATCCACGGCCGCATCCGCTCCAGTCGCCTGTTCGTCGCCACCCACATGCACGCCGGTGACGGCAACGTGCATACCAACATCCCGGTGCACTCCAACGACTACGCCATGCTGCAGGAGGCGGAGCGGGTGGTGGAGCGCATCATGGCGTTGGCGGAGTCGCTGGGCGGCGTGATCTCCGGCGAGCACGGCATCGGCATCACCAAGTTCCAGTTCCTGCACCAGGATACGGTGGACGCCTTCGCCGGCTACAAACAGAAGGTGGACCCGGAGGGGCGCTTCAACCGCGGCAAGCTGCTGGCCGGCGCCGGTCTGGACAATGCCTACACCCCTTCGCTGCGCCTGCTGCAGCAGGAGGCGCTGATCCTGGAGGCGAGCGAGCTGGACCAACTCAACACCATGGTCAAGGACTGCCTGCGTTGCGGCAAGTGCAAGCCGGTGTGCAATACCCATGTGCCGCGCGCCAACCTGCTGTATTCGCCGCGCAACAAGATCCTGGGCACCGGCCTCATCATCGAGGCCTTCCTCTACGAGGAGCAGACCCGGCGCGGCATCTCGGTACGTCACTTCGACGAAATGAACGATGTGGCCGACCATTGCACCGTGTGCCACAAGTGCGCCAATCCCTGCCCGGTCAACATCGACTTCGGCGACGTATCGATCCTGATGCGCAACATCCTGCGCGCCCGCGGCCAGAAGCGCCGCAGCGTCGGCACCGCCCTGTCCATGGCCTTCCTCAACGTCACCGACCCGCGCACCATCAAGCTGATGCGCACCGGGCTGATCCAGTGGGGCTATGCCGGCCAGCGCCTCGGCTACCGCCTGTTCAAGCGCTTCGGCCTGCTCGGCCGCGGCCGCCCGCAGGGCACCACCGGGCCAATGACGGTGCGCGCCCAGGTGGTGAATTTTGTGAAGAAGCCGATGCCGGCCGGTATACCGGCGCAGCCGATGCGCGCCCTGCTCGGCGTGGAGGACGCCAAGACGGTACCCATCCTGCGTGATCCGGCGCGGGTCAGTGACGACTCGGACGCAGTGTTCTATTTCCCCGGCTGCGGCTCCGAGCGCCTGTTCTCCGAGGTGGGCATGGCGACCCTGGCCATGCTCTACCACAGCGGTGCCCAGGTGGTGCTGCCGCCGGGCTATCTGTGCTGCGGCTACCCGCAGACCTCGGCGGGCGACGAGGCGCGCGGCAAGCGCATCTCCACCGACAATCAGGTGTTGTTCCACCGCGTCGCCAATACCCTCAACTATATGGACATCAAGACGGTGATCGTCTCCTGCGGCACCTGCATGGACCAGCTGCAGACCTACCGTTTCAGCGAGATATTCCCCGGCTGCCGCCTGCTCGACATCCACGAGTACCTGATGGAGAAGGGGGTGAAGCTGGAGGGCGTGCCGGGGCAGCAGTTCCTCTACCACGACCCCTGTCATACGCCGATGAAGCGCCACAATCCGCTGAAGGTTGCCGCCACGCTGCTCGGTCAGGAGGTGCTGCTGTCCGACCGCTGCTGCGGCGAGGCCGGCACCTTTGCGATCAGCCGGCCGGACATCGCCAGCCAGGTGCGCTTCCGCAAGCAGGAGGAACTGCTCAAGGGCGTGCGTCAGCTCACCGGCAAGGACAGCGCCAGTGGCGAGGTGAAGATCCTCACCTCCTGCCCGGCCTGCCAGCAGGGCCTGTCACGCTACCGTGACGATACCGGCGCCGAGGCGGGTTATATCGTGGTGGAGCTGGTGCGCCGGCTGCACGGCGAGGACTGGCAGCGCGGCTTCATCGATCAGGCCCAGAACGGGGGCATCGAGCGCGTGTTGTTGTAAAGGAATACGGCACAAGTCACTTGCATCTTGTATCTTGTAACTTGTATCTGCCTTTCAATGAGGAGGAGTCCATGAACAAGAAGAACGTATTTGCTCTCGCCCTGGCCAGCACCCTGGCCCTGGGCGCAGCCCCCGCGCTGGCCGAGGACGCCGCGCCCATCGTCAATATCAAGCGCCTGTCCATGGAGATGGCGCTCAAGCTGGCCCAGGCCACCATCGCCCAGTGCCGCAAGGAAGGGGTGCAGATCGGCGTGACCGTGATGGACCGCGGCGGCCACCCGCAGGTGGTGTTGCGCGACGTGCTGGCGCCGGATCTGACCCTGGTGATCAGCCGGCAGAAGGCCTACACCGCCATGTCCTTCAACAGCGCCACCTCGGCGATGGAGAACCGCTTTACCCAGCCGTTCTCGGTGGGTAAGGTGGAGGGGCTGGTGTTCAGCGCCGGTGGTTTGCCCATCACCGCGGGGGGCATGATCCTCGGCGGTGTCGGCGTCAGCGGCGCGCCCACCGGTGAGCAGGACGAGCGCTGTGCCCGCATCGGCCTGGAGAGCATCACTGCCGATCTGGAGATGGGCGCGTTCTGATATCGTGGTCCGTAGGAGCCGAGTCCTCTCGGCGAATGACGCTACACCAGGCGCTCCTTCGTCCACGGAGTGGGCTCCTACAGTTTTCGATCCGACAGCGGCACACGCCGCACCATCAAAGGAGCAGCCATGTACCTGAAGCACGCATCCAGCGGTGATTTGGTAGAAGTTCTGGATATGAAGTCCCTCGCCGATCCCTATCGCAAGCAGGTGGCGGGGCGTTTTCACGCCGGTGAGGAGCTGCAGGATCCGGCCAATTTTGCCAAGACGGAACTGCTGTTCCCCTCGGGCGAAGCGCTGCCCCGCTGCTGGGTCGATCCCAACTACCGCTGATTCTTCTGCCGTATCTTTTCCCATCTCGGGGTCTGGCTGCGCCGGGCCCCTGCTCTCACTTCTTTATCTTGCTCTTGTAGGAGCCGAGTCCTCTCGGCGAACAGGTGCCAGGGTTGGGTGTTGATTCGCCCACGGCGTGGGCTCCTGCGGAGAGCCGGGCCTCCGCGGCATAAGTCCATCCCTGGACAAGCGCCGCTCCCGGCCGTCCCTGGCCTCCGCGGCATAAGTCCATCCTTGGACAAGCGCCGCTCCCGGCCGTCCCTGGCCTCCGCGGCATAAGTCCATCCCTGGACAAAAAAAACGGCCACCCGAGGGTGGCCGCTTCTTTAGTGCTGACTGCCAGAAGGCTTATTTCTTCTTGGCGGCCTTTTTCTTGGCTACGGCCTTCTTCTTCGGCGCGGCCTTTTTCTTGGCTACGGCCTTCTTCTTCGGCGCGGCCTTTTTCTTGGCTACGGCCTTCTTCTTCGGTGCGGCCTTTTTCTTGGCTACGGCCTTCTTCTTCGGCGCAGCCTTTTTCTTGGCAGCGGCCTTCTTCTTCGGTGCAGCCTTCTTCTTGGCTACGGCCTTCTTGACGGCCTTCTTCTTGGCGGCGACTTTTTTCTTCGGTGCAGCCTTTTTCTTGGCTACGGCCTTCTTGACGGCCTTCTTCTTCGGTGCGGCCTTCTTCTTGGCTACAGCCTTCTTGACGGCCTTTTTCTTTGCAGCAGCTTTCTTCTTGGGAGCGGCCTTCTTGGCAGCGGCTTTCTTCTTCGGCGCAGCCTTCTTGGCAGCAGCCTTTTTCTTGGGGGCGGCCTTCTTTACAGCTTTTTTGCGGGCCGCGGGTTTCTTGGTGGCGGCCTCGGCGGTTGCCGGTTTGTTGGCCTCGTTCTGTTCTGCTTCCATGGTTTGTTCCCCCTTGCGTTTGGTTAAGGTGTTCAAGGTTCCGTTAATCGCATCGAAGATCTCGTCGATCTCGCCGATGCCGTTGATTGTATGGAGTTTCCCTTGCCGACGGAAGTACTCAATGAGCGGAGCCGTCTGCGCTTCATAAACACGCAGGCGGTTGCCGATGGTTTCCTCGTTGTCGTCGGCGCGGTGACGCAGGTTGCCGCCGCACTTGTCGCAACGATCCTCCAGGCGGGGTGGCGTGGTGTAGACGTTGTACATCTGGCCGCAGGATTCACAGGTGCGGCGGCCGGTCAGACGCTGCAGCAGGATGTCGAAGTCAACATCGATGAGCAGGGCGGACTCGATGGGCATCCCCAGCTTGGTCAGCATGCCGTCCAGCGTTTCGGCCTGGGGGATGTTGCGCGGGAAGCCATCAAGGATGAAGCCCCGCCTGGCGTCCGGCTGCGACAGGCGCTCCTCGATGATGCCGAGGACGATGTCGTCCGAGACCAGCTGACCTGCTTCCATGGCCGCCTTGGCCCGCTGGCCGAGGGGGGAGTTGGCGGCTACCGCCGCACGCAGCAGATCACCGGTGGAGATTTGTGGAATGTGATATTTGTCGACCAGCAGTTTGGCCTGTGTACCCTTGCCCGATCCGGGCGCCCCCAACAATACGATTCTCATGTATCCCTCTCCGTCAGGTGACTTAAACGGCTGTTACGCGCGATTATTAAGTTTTTTCCATAGCCACATATACAAAATGCATTACCTTTACAAGTAGCATGCGATTAAGCTAATCGCAGTTTTACACTCAAGTCAATGTATCCGGGTGAAATTGATACAAAAAATGCACAACTACGGCCGTTGATGATCGATGAACTCCGTTCCTGATTTTACCGAATCCGAATTATGGACCGTGCACGACACGCTCCTGCAGCGCTATGGTCGCGAGGTCGAGATTGAGCAGGGCGATGCCGAGTTGCGTCTTGATCCCCATTCCAGCACTCTTACCCCCTGCCCGATTCTGTTCTGGCGCGCGGGCAGCACCAGCTTTGTAATCTCCAAGGTGGGGGATCGGCGCTACCGCGCCCAGTTCTTCTACCGGGTACATCAGCAATTCGGCACCGGCATCGACGAATTCGACAGTCTGGCCGAGTGCACGGTCACCCTGCTGCAGGTGCAGGCGGACCACGAGGCGAAGCAAACGGCAAAACAAGACCGCTAATTTCACTATCGAACGGGAGCAACCAAGCACCATGGCAAAGAAAAAGAATGCCTTCTATGCCCAGTCCGGCGGCGTGACCGCCGTCATCAACGCCTCCGCCTGCGGCGTCATCGAGACCGCCCGCAAGCACAAGGACAAGATCGGCAAGGTCTACGCCGGCCGCAACGGCATCATCGGCGCGTTGACCGAGGACCTCATCGACACCTCCAAGGAGTCGGCCAAGGCCATCGCGGCCCTGCGCCATACCCCCTCCGGCGCCTTCGGCTCCTGCCGCTTCAAGCTGAAGAGCCTGGAGGCCAACAAGGCCGAGTACGAGCGCCTGATCGAGGTGTTCAAGGCCCACAACATCGGCTACTTCTTCTACAACGGTGGCGGCGACTCCGCCGACACCTGCTACAAGGTGTCCCAGCTGTCCGAGAGCCTGGGCTATCCGGTCCAGGCCATCCACGTGCCCAAGACCGTGGACAACGACCTGCCCATCACCGACAACTGCCCCGGCTTCGGTTCGGTGGCCAAGTACATCGCCGTCTCCACCCTGGAGGCGACCTTCGACGTGCGCTCCATGTGCGCCACCTCCACCAAGGTGTTCGTGCTGGAGGTGATGGGACGTCACGCCGGCTGGATTGCCGCCGCCGGCGCCATGGCCTCCACCAAGGACTGCGAGCTGCCCATCGTCGTGCTGTTCCCCGAGGTGCTGTTCGACAAGGACAAGTTCCTCGCCAAGGTCGATGGCCTGGTGAAGAAGTTCGGCTACTGCACCGTGGTGGTGTCCGAGGGCTGTCACTGGCCCGACGGCAAGTTCCTGGCCGAGCAGGGCACCCGCGACGCCTTCGGCCATGCCCAGCTGGGCGGTGCCGCGCCGGTGGTCGCCAACATGATCAAGGAGGCCCTCGGCCACAAGTTCCACTGGGGCGTGGCCGACTACATGCAGCGTGCCGCCCGCCACATCGCCTCCAAGAGCGACGTGGATCAGGCCTATGCCATGGGCAAGGCGGCGGTGGAGTTCGCCCTCAAGGGCCACAACTCGGTGATGCCGACCATCGACCGCGTCTCCAGCAGCCCCTACAAGTGGAAGGTGGGCATGGCCCCGCTGTCCAAGGTGGCCAACGTCGAGAAGATGATGCCGAAGAATTTCATCACCAAGGACGGCTTCGGCATTACCGACAAGTGCCGCGAGTACCTGGCGCCGCTCATGAAGGGCGAGGATTACCCGCCGTACAAGAACGGATTGCCGCAGTACGTGACATTGAAGAATGTGGCGGTGGCCAAAAAGCTGAAAACAACCTACGAGTTGAAGAAGTGATGATACAAAGGGGAGCGCAAGCTCCCCTTTGTGTTTTACAGGGCGTAATTGCAATAGATCAGTTTCCGATAAAGAACAAATTCATCAATACAGGAGGAAGCGAGCATGAGTAGTGGTCTGATATTTGCGTTGGTCTGTGCCGTGGCGGCGCTGCTGTATGGCGGCATCTCGGTGAAATGGATACTGGGCAAGGCGGAGGGCAACGAGCGCATGCGCGAGATTGCCCTGGCAATACAGGAAGGCGCATCGGCCTACCTCAATCGCCAGTACACCACCATCGGTATCGTCGGTGTGGTGCTGTTCCTGCTGGTGGGTGTGTTCATCGGCTGGAGCAGTGCCATTGGCTTTGCCATCGGCGCGGTGTTCTCCGGCCTGGCCGGTTATATCGGCATGAACATCTCCGTTCGCGCCAACGTGCGTACTGCCGAGGCCGCCAAGGGCGGGCTGGATGCCGCCATGCAGGTGGCCTTCCGTGGTGGTGCCATCACCGGTCTGCTGGTAGTTGGTCTGGGCCTGCTCGGCGTGGCCGGCTACTATGCCATTCTGCTCGCGATGGGCGTCGAGGATCCGATCCATCCCCTGGTGGGTCTGGCCTTCGGTGGCTCGCTGATCTCCATCTTCGCCCGTCTGGGCGGTGGCATCTTCACCAAGGGCGCTGATGTCGGTGCCGATCTGGTGGGCAAGGTCGAGGCGGGTATCCCCGAGGACGACCCGCGCAATCCGGCGGTCATTGCCGACAACGTGGGCGACAACGTGGGTGACTGCGCCGGTATGGCGGCCGACCTATTCGAGACCTACGCGGTGACGGTGATTGCCACCATGCTGCTGGGCGGCCTGCTGCTGAAGGATGCCGGTGACGTTGCCGCGATCTATCCGCTGGTGCTGGGCGGCGTGTCCATCATCGCCTCCATCATCGGTACCTTCTTCGTGCATGTGCGCGAAGGCGGCAAGATCATGAACGCCCTGTACCGCGGCGTGATCGTGTCCGGCGTGCTGGCGGCCATCGCCTTCTACCCGGTCACCACCTGGATGTTGGGCGATGGCGTCAGCATCGGCGGCGGCGAAACCCTCAGTGCCATGAACCTGTATTTCAGTGCGCTGATTGGTCTGGCACTGACGGCAGCGATGGTGTGGATTACCGAGTACTACACCGCCACCGAGTTCAGCCCGGTGCGTCATATCGCGGAGGCTTCCACCACCGGTCACGGCACCAACGTCATCGCCGGCCTGGGTGTGTCCATGAAGTCCACGGCGGCTCCGGTACTGGCGGTGTGTCTGTCCATCTGGGGTTCCTATGAGCTGGCCGGCCTGTACGGCATTGCCATCGCGGCGACCTCCATGCTGTCCATGACCGGCATCATCGTGGCGCTGGATGCCTACGGCCCCATCACCGATAACGCCGGTGGTATTGCCGAGATGGCCGAGCTGGACGACTCCATCCGCAACATCACCGATCCGCTGGATGCGGTGGGCAACACCACCAAGGCGGTGACCAAGGGCTATGCCATCGGTTCCGCCGGCCTGGCGGCGCTGGTGCTGTTCGCCGACTACACCCATGGCCTGGAGGCAGCGGGCAAGATAGTCGAGTTCAGCCTGTCCGATCATCGCGTAATCATCGGTCTGTTCATCGGCGGCATGATCCCCTACCTGTTCGGCGCCATGGCGATGGAGGCGGTGGGACGTGCCGCCGGCGGCATCGTGGTCGAGGTGCGCCGCCAGTTCAAGGAGATGCCGGGCATCATGGCGCGTACGCAGAAGCCCGATTACTCCAAGGCGGTGGACATGCTCACCAAGTCCGCCATCCGCGAGATGATCGTGCCCTCGCTGCTGCCCGTGGCGGTGCCGGTCATCGTCGGTCTGACCCTGGGAGCCGAGGCGCTGGGCGGCCTGCTGCTGGGCTGTATCGTCACCGGCATCTTCGTGGCGATTTCGATGACCACCGGCGGCGGCGCCTGGGACAACGCCAAGAAGTACATCGAGGAAGGCAACCACGGCGGCAAGGGTTCCGAGGCCCACAAGGCGGCGGTCACCGGCGACACCGTGGGTGATCCCTACAAGGACACCGCCGGCCCGGCCATCAACCCGCTGATCAAGATCATCAACATCGTGGCGCTGCTGATCGTGCCCCTGCTGTAAGAGAACAGAGCAAAGGAACAAGGCACAGGGGCTCATCCCCTTGTGCCTTTTCCCTTGTATCTTTTATCTGCTTATAAGGCCGGTATATAATGCCGGCCTTTTCTTTTGCCACTCCGCAGAGGTTTTCCCCATGAATCTGGACCGCGTCACTTCCGGCAAGGACGTTCCCAACGACATCAACGTCATCATCGAGATCCCGGCCCATTCCGATCCGGTGAAATACGAGGTGGACAAGGAAACCGGCGCCATGTTCGTGGACCGCTTCATGAATACCGCCATGCACTATCCCTGCAACTACGGCTACGTGCCCAATACCCTGTCCAAGGACGGCGATCCGGTGGACGTGCTGGTGGTGACCCCGGTGCCGCTGATCCCCGGCTCGGTGATCCGCTGCCGTCCGGTGGGGGTGCTGAAGATGACCGACGAGTCCGGCGACGACGCCAAGGTGCTGGCCGTGCCCGTCGACAAGCTGTGCCGTCTCTTCCGCAAGGTACAGGACATCGGCGACGTGTCGCCGGCGCTGCTGGAGCAGATCGCCCACTTCTTCGAGCACTACAAGGATCTGGATGAGGGTAAATGGGTACGCGTGCAGGGCTGGGAGGGTGTCGCGGCGGCCAAGGCCGAGATACTGGCCAGCGTGCAGATGTACAAGGACGCGCCGGTCAAGCCGAATTTCTGATACTTCAGATACAAGAGGAAAGATACAAGATACAAGAGAAGGCGCGCACAGCGCTCATTCCCTTTTATCTTTCATCTTGTATCTTTTCTCTGTTCTTTTTCCCGCCGCAGCCGTGCCGACTGCAACTCCAGGGTGTGGCGGATCAGCGCCTCGCGCGCAATCTCCGCGATGTGGGTGAATTCGACGCCGATGCGGTAAGGCTGGGGTGAGATGGTGAGTCCTCCCAGACAGTGGATCACCCGGCCGAGGGCGTGAACCACGGTATTGCCGGGAAACAGCATCAGGCGCAGTTCCAGTTTGCTGTCCTGCGCCAGCTGTTCACCGCAGAGAAAGGCGATGCCGTTACCGCTCAGGTTGGCATGGGTGTTGGGGCCGCTGATATGGCCGAGCTGGCTGCCGAGCAGGGCGCGACTGAGCAGTTCCAGCTTGCGGTCGATGATGGCCAGATATTGACCCACATCCGGGTCGCGTTTGCGGATCTGCGACAGGATGTTGCTCGATTGCGTGGTCAGGCTGTGCAGCTGCAGGGCCAGGCCGGAGCTGTCGTGACGGAGGCCGGGCGGCTGCGTGAGGCGCTGCTGGTAATCCGCCTCCTCCAGCCGGTGGTATTCCAGGTAGACATCATCGTCGATGCGGAAGAACTTGCGCCGCTCGGGGCGGCCGGCTGACGTACTCATGGCGTGGCACTCCGATCCTTGCTGCGTACGGAGCCGTTGATGATGGCAGCGATGCCGCCGATGAGTCCCCACAGGGTTGCCATGTCCACGCCCGTTCCCTTGCCGCCGCTATGCCGTCGAGTGTAGCGCCTGGACATTGGAGGTAAAAGCCATTCACCGCAAAGCCGCAAAGAATGCCACGAAATTCAAAACCTCCGCGCCTCTGCGTTGGATTTTCGGCGTTGAGAACTTCGCGCCTTTGCGGTGAAAAATCCTTTACAGCGTCCTGACGCCGTCGGGGGTGCCGATCAGCACCACATCGGCCGGGCGCAGGGCGAACAGGCCGTTGGTGACCACGCCGACGAGGTTGTTGAGGCGGGCCTCCAGCTCAGTGGGTTCCTTGATCTGCAGGTCGTGCACGTCGAGAATCACGTTGCCGTTGTCGGTGACGAAGCCGTCGCGGTATACCGGGCTGCCGCCCAGCTTGACCAGTTCGCGGGCGACGTAGCTGCGTGCCATGGGGATGACTTCCACCGGCAGCGGAAACTTGCCCAGCACATCCACTACCTTGGTCTCATCGACGATGCAGACAAACTTTTTGCTGGCTGCGGCCACGATCTTCTCGCGCGTCAGCGCACCGCCGCCGCCCTTGACCAGATGCATGCGGCGGTTGGTTTCGTCGGCACCGTCCACGTAGACGGATATCTCCCCTACGTCATTCAGGTCGAGCACCGGGATACCGTGCTTCTTCAGCCGCTCGGCGCTGGCTACCGAACTGGCGACGGTGCCGGCAATGGATGACTTGATTTCCGCCAGGAAGTCGATGAAGTGGTTGGCCGTGGAACCGGTGCCGATGCCGATGATGGTGTCCGGCACCACGTGCTCCAGGGCGGCCCTGGCGACTGCCTTCTTCATTTCGTCTTGCGTCATTGTGCTCTCCGATAGTCTTGATTGTTATGCACCGCAGAGACGCAGAGTTCGCAGAGAAAACCTTCTTTGGGACGTTGGCCAACACCTGTTTTCGCCTGGAGTTTCCTCTGCGTACTCTGCGTCTCTGCGGTAAATTTTCGTAAAGATGGCTGATTATACGCCAAGCGCGTCCGCTGACACCGGGGCGGGATAACTGGTATCGTAGCCGCATGCTCGAACATTACGCCAAAAAGATACTGCAGGCCCGGGTTTACGACGTTGCCCGGGAAACTCCGCTGGAGGCCGCCCCCGGCCTGTCGCGCCGCCTGGGCAACAAGGTGTTGCTCAAGCGCGAGGATCTGCAGCCGGTATTTTCCTTCAAGCTGCGTGGCGCCTACAACAAGATTGCCCTGCTGTCGGATGAGGCGCGCGCCCGTGGCGTCATTGCCGCTTCCGCCGGCAACCATGCCCAGGGCGTGGCCCTGGCGGCGCAGAAGCTGGGTCTGGATGCGCTCATCGTCATGCCGCGCACCACGCCGGAGATCAAGGTGCAGGCGGTGCGCCGCCGCGGCGCCCGCATCGAGCTGCACGGCAATGCCTATGACGATGCCTACACCTACGCCCGCAAGCTGGCGGATGAGCAGGGGCGTACCTTTGTCCATCCCTATGATGACGAGGATGTGATCGCCGGTCAGGGCACGGTGGCAATGGAGATACTGCGCCAGTATTCGGCGGGCGATCTGCATGCGGTGTTTGTGCCGGTGGGAGGCGGTGGTCTCATCGCCGGCGTGGCGGCCTATATCAAGTACCTGCGGCCCGAGGTCAAGGTGATCGGTGTTGAGCCGGATGATGCCGCCAGCATGCATGATGCGCTCAAGGCCGGTGAGCGGGTGGTGCTGGATCAGGTGGGTATTTTTGTCGACGGCGTGGCGGTGCGGCAGGTGGGAGCAGAACCGTTTCGGGTGGCACGGCAGTGCGTGGACGAGGTCATCCTGGTGTCCACCGATGAGGTGTGCGCCGCCATCAAGGACATCTTCGAGGACACCCGCGCCATCGTCGAACCGGCCGGCGCCCTGGCGGTGGCGGGGATGAAGCGTTACCTGCAAGGCAAGGATGTGCGTGACCGTGCGCTGGTGGCCATCAACTCCGGCGCCAACATGAACTTCGACCGCCTGCGTCACGTGGCCGAGCGTGCCGAACTGGGGGAGCAGCGCGAGGCGCTGTTTGCCGTCACCATCCCCGAGCGGCCGGGCAGCTTCCGTCAGTTCTGCGAGACCCTGGGCCAGCGCGCCATCACCGAATTCAACTACCGCTACGCCGATGCAGGCGAGGCGCACATCTTTGTCGGCATCGAGATGCGCGAGGGTGCGCGCGGCAAGGAGGAGCTGGTGGCCTTGCTGCACGGCCAGGGCTATCCGCTGCTCGACATGACCGATAACGAAATCGCCAAGCTGCATGTGCGCTACATGGTCGGCGGCCATACCGGCGGCCTGCCTGACGAGCGTCTGTTGCGTTTCGAGTTCCCCGAACGTCCGGGTGCCCTGCTGCGCTTCCTCAATCACATGGGGCAACACTGGAACATCAGCCTGTTCCACTACCGCAACCACGGTGCCGACTATGGCCGCATCCTGTGCGGCATCCAGGTGCCCGCCGCCGACGAGGCAAAATTCCAGGAGTTTCTCGCCCAGATCGGCTACCCGCACTGGGACGAAAGCGCCAATCCGGCCTACGATTTGTTCCTGCGCTAGCGCAAGCACTAAATCAACTTCAAATCCCGCCGCAGAGCCGCGGAGACGCAGAGTAAACACTGCAGGTATGCTTGCATCCGACCCTCCGCGTCTCTGCGTCTCGGCGGCAAATGGGTATTAGGGTTGTGCCCTTTCGCGTGAATTATTCCAGTGCCAGAATTGCCTCCCATTCCTGCGGCGTCACCGGCATCACCGACAGGCGGTTGCCGCGCCGTACCAGCGGCATTTCCGCCAGTTCCGGACGCTGCTTGAGTTCTTCCAGGGTGATGTTGCGCTTCAGTTTGCGCACCAGGCGCACGTCCACCATGTACCAGCGCGGCTGCCGGGGGTCGCTCTTGGGGTCGTAATACTTGCTCTCCGGATCCCAGGCCGTATGGTCGGGGTAGCCGGCGCGGGTGATCTCGGCAATGCCGACGATGCCCGGCTCCTTGCAGTTGGAGTGATAGAAGAAGACCCGATCCCCCACCTGCATCTGGTCACGCAGCATGTTGCGTGCCTGGTAGTTGCGTACACCGTCCCACTGTTCGGTTTGTTTGGGACGGCTGGCCAGGTGGTCGATGCCGAAGACATCGGGTTCGGATTTCATCAGCCAGTGGTTCATGTGGGTGCCTCCCCGGAGCCAAAGGGGCGATATGGTAGCGAAAAGTCATGGGAGTAAGGCAAAAATGACAAATTTGTGACCCAGCCCTCTTGTCAGGCAAAAGACCATGCGTTATACAGGTCAATCGCAGCGATGCGAAAAACCGCTGCGGCGGTGATGAAAAGTGGGAATGGAGGTCAGGATGAGACGACGCAAACCCGATCTACTCGTGGTGCTTGCTGCCCTGATAGCAGTGGGGGTCCTCTTTACCGGAATAACGCAGGCGATGATGCGTGATTCGCAGGCGCCAACCGTGGTCGAGGCCAACAAGAACAAATAATCCACGAGAGCCGAGAAAACAGAACCCGCCGCAAGGCGGGTTTTTTTGTCCAGGGATGGACTTATGCCGCGGAGGCCAGGGATGGCCGGGAGCGGCGCTTGTCCCAGGGATGGACTTATGCCGCGGAGGCCAGGGATGGCCGGGAGCGGCGCTATCCGGGGCGGAACCGGTACAGGGCGCGGTCGGTGGCGACACCGTGCAGCGGCACGTCCCAGGCGGCGTGGGGCAGCTGCTCCAGCTTCTGGAATTCGTAGGCGATGCCGATGAGTTCGGGTTTGCGCCAGTGCCGACGTTGCAGCAGGTAGGCCAGGGTTCGGTCGTAGAAACCGCCGCCCATGCCGAGGCGATTGCCTGCACCATCAAAGGCCACCAGTGGCGTCAGCATCAGATCGATGCTCCAGGCCGGGCGTGCCTCGTGCCAGCGGATTACCGGCTCGGGGATACGGAAGCGGTTGTGTTGCAGCGGGGTGCCGGGCCGGTAGGGGGCGAACCAGAGGCGGTTGTGAAAGGCCGGGCTGAGTACCGGCAGGTAGCAGTGCTTACCCATGGCCCAGGCCCGTTCCAGCAGCGGCGTCAAATCCATTTCACCGTCGTTGGCGAGGTAAAAGGCGATGTGGTCACTGCGGCGGAACAGCGCCGTGCCGCCCAGCTGGCTCGCCAGTGCATCGGAAGCGCTGTGTGCCGCGGCAGATGACAGCGCACGGCGCTGGCGGCGGATCTGGCGGCGGATATCGTCACGGCCAGGGGCTGGAGTATGTGCAGGCGGTGGATTGGAGTCGGCTGCTGCCATCTAGCGTTGTTCCGTTCTCACGCCGTCACGTCAGTATAGAGAGGGTACCCTCCGCCTGGGTCGTCGTCGCCGTTGCTTCTTGAACCCAAGGGCTCAAGTGGGGAGGCCGGTCGATGCATCAGGCTTTCCGCAGCACGGACATGCACACAACACCGTCGCAGCAACCCCGGGGGTGTGATTATCGGCTCAAGAAATCCCCAGCGACTAACGAGTCCTGCAGGGGGTACCCATAGTTGAATCGCAGAATCGAGTCTGTCCCGGCGCTAAAGCTTGAGCTGCCGGTCTTCGCTTTCCAGGGCGCTGTCGATGCGCTCCTGCAATCGGCGCAAACGCTTGCCGATGTCGCCAGTATAGCCGCTTCCATGGTGGCGTTGTTGCAGCAACTCATGCGTGATGTTGAGGGCGGCCAGTACGGCGATACGCTCGCTGCCGATGACCTTGCCACTGCTGCGGATATCGCGCATCTTGTCATTGAGGATGCGGGCCGACTCGACCAGGCCATCACGTTCTTCCGCCGGGCACGAGATGGTGTATTCCTTGTCCAGGATGCGCACCGGCACCTGGAGTACATCCTTGCTGCTCATCTCAGCCTTGCTCCATCGACTTGATGCGGTGAATCATCGCTTCCACCCGGGTACGCGCCAGCTCGGTCTTTTCCAGCAGCTTGCTCCGTTCTGTCAGCAGTGACGTTTGCTGTTCACGCAGGGACAGGTTTTCGTCACGCAACCGATCCACGGTGCGGATGAGTTCATCCACACGGCGCTCCAGCAGGCTGATGTCCAGTTCGTCCTTCATGGTCGAGAGGGCGGCATTGAGTTCGGTGAGTCGTGGGTGGCCGGCGGCCGAAAAAGCGAATCCACTATAGAGCGGCGGCCGTATGCGGTCAATCAGGCCGCGTGCCAGGGTGTTGCTGTCACGGTGTCGGTGCTAGGATCAATCCTTCATGTGCGGCACCGCCCGCAACTTCCCACGGAGAGATTATGAGCGAGAATCCCCGCGACGCCATTGCCCTTGTGGATGCCGCGCTGCGTCGTGTCGGCGCCGAGATGAGCGTTGCTGAATGTCACGGCCTGCTGGTGGGCTGGGTCTGTGCCGGTCACGGCCTGACGCGGGAGCAATGGCTGGGGCATGTGGCCCCCGAGCTGGGTGCGGGCGACGTGCTCGGGCAGGAGGCGGGCGCCACGCTGGAGGGCTTGCGGCAGGCCGTGGTGGCGCAGCTCAATGACCCCCTGCTGGATTTTCAGCCCCTGCTGCCGGAGGATGATCAGCCGCTGGAGGAGCGGGTGGAGGCATTGGGGGAATGGTGTCAGGGTTTTCTCCTCGGCATGAGCCTGGGCGGATTGAAGGATGTTTCCCAGCTTCCCGGCGACAGCGGCGAGGCACTGCGGGATCTGGTGCAGCTGTCGCGTGCGGGTAGTTATGATGTGGGCGAGGGCGAGGAAGACGAGATGGCCTATTCGGAATTGCTCGAGTTCGTACGCACGGCGGTGTTGCTGGTGAATGAGGAAATCAATCCCACCCGTGCGGCACCGCAGATGGAGTCGACCCTGCACTGACTATGGCCATGAATCCTGCCGAATTCGCCAAACGCCGCAAGCGCCTGATGCAGGCCATGGGCACCGATGCCATCGCCATCCTGCCGACTGCCCAGGAGCGCACCCGTAGCCGTGACACGGAGTATCACTACCGTGCCGACAGCGATTTCTATTATCTCACCGGCTTTCCCGAGCCGGAGGCGGTGGCGGTGCTGATCCCCGGCCGTGCCCATGGCGAGTTTCTGCTGTTCTGTCGCGAGAAGGATGCCGAGATGGAAACCTGGCATGGCCGTCGCGCCGGCCTGGAGGGGGCGCAGGAGCGCTATGGTGCCGATGATGCCTTTCCCATCACCGACATTGATGAAATCCTGCCGGGCCTGCTGGAGAACAAGGATCGCGTCTATTACACGATGGGGGCACACCGCGATTTCGATCGCCAGGTGATGGACTGGATCAACACCCTGCGCAAGAAGTCGCGCGCCGGGGTGCATACGCCGGGGGAGTTCGTCGCGCTGGATCACCTGCTGCATGACATGCGTCTGTACAAGAGTGCCGCCGAGGCGGCGGCGATGCGCAAGGCGGCGAAAGTCACGGCCCAGGCCCATTTGCGTGCCATGCGTGCCTGTCGTCCCGGTGTGCACGAGTACCAGCTGGAGGCGGAGATCCTGCACGAGTTCATGATGCACGGTGCGCGCTTTCCCTCCTACAACTCCATCGTCGGCGGCGGCGCCAACGGTTGCATCCTGCATTACACCGAGAATAGCGATGAACTGCGCACCGGCGACCTGGTGCTGATCGACGCCGGCTGCGAGTACGACTACTACGCCGCCGATATCACCCGCACCTTCCCGGTCAATGGCCGGTTTTCTGCCGAGCAGCGCGCGCTCTACGATCTGGTGCTGGAGGCCAATCTGGCGGCCATCGAACAGGTGCAGCCCGGCAATCACTGGAACCAGCCGCACGAGGCAGCGGTAAAGGTGCTGACCCAGGGGCTGGTGAAGCTGGGTCTGCTCAAGGGGCGCGTGCCGCAACTTGTAAAGGATCAGGCCTACCGCCAGTTCTACATGCACCGCACCGGCCACTGGCTCGGCATGGATGTGCACGATGTGGGTGACTACAAGGTGGGTGAGGAGTGGCGCGTACTGGAGCCGGGTATGGTGCTGACCATCGAGCCGGGCCTGTATGTCAGCCCCGCCAAGGGTGTGGCGAAGAAGTGGCACAACATCGGCATCCGCATCGAGGATGATGTGCTGGTCACCAGGACCGGTCACGAGGTTTTGACCCGGGATGCGATCAAGGATGCGGATGAGATCGAAGCGTGGATGGGGGGAGGAAAGTGACAAGTTACAAGTGGCAAGTTGCAAGAAAATCCTCTTGTCACTTGCGACTTGCCACTTGTAACTTGCAACTATGACTTACGACATCGCCATCATCGGCGGCGGCATGGCCGGTGCCAGCCTGGCGCTGGCGCTGAAGGATCTGCCCTTGTCCATTGCCCTGGTGGAGGCGGTGCCGTACGACTCTGCCGCACAGCCGGCCTTCGATGCGCGCGCCATTGCACTTGCCGCCGGCTCGCAGCGCATCCTGCACACCATGGGGGTATGGGATGCCATGGCGGCGCGCGGTGTGACCGCCATCGAACACATCCATGTCTCCGAGCGCGGCGGTTTCGGCACGACGCGGCTGGATGCGGTGGAAGAGCAGGTCAGTGCGCTGGGTTATGTGGTGGAGGGGCGCGTCATCGGCGCGGCGCTGACCGATGCGCTGGCGCAATGTTCCAATATTGATCTGCTGTGCCCGGCCGAGCTCACCGCTGTGCAGATGGCAGGTGACGCGGCCGATATCCAGCTCAGCCATGGCGGCGCGGCGCGCAGCCTGCGTGCTCGCCTGCTGGTGGCGGCCGACGGTGGCCGCTCTACCGTGCGTGAGCTGATTGGTGCGAACACCTGGGAGTTGGACTACGGCCAGACCGCGGTGATCGCCACCGTCGCCACCGATCGCCCCCACGGCAACATCGCCTACGAGCGGTTCACCGACACTGGGCCACTGGCCCTGCTGCCCTGCGATCCGCCGGCCGACGGCGATACCGCGCTGCAAGGTTGCCGCTGGTCGCTGGTGTGGACGGCACGTGATGCCCAGACGGACGAGTTGCTGGCACTCAGCGACGCCGAGTTTCTCCAGCGCTTGCAGCAGCGATTTGGCTATCGTGCCGGTCGCTTCCTGCGCACCTCCGGGCGCCATGCCTATCCGCTGGTATTGCGCTTCGTGCGCGAGGCGGCCGCGGAGCGCATCGCCTTTGTCGGCAATGCTGCCCATGCCATTCATCCTGTGGCCGGCCAGGGTTTCAATCTCGGCCTGCGCGATGTGGCGGCGCTGGCACAGGTGATCTCCTGTGCGGTGGCGCGCGGCGAGGACATTGGCAGCCTCGCGGTGCTCAGAGACTATGCTGTCTGGCGCCGTCCCGACTATCTGCGCACCGCCGCCTTCACCGACGGTCTGGTGCGCACCTACTCCAACGACCTGCCGCCGCTGAAACTGGTGCGCAACCTGGGCCTGCTGGCGCTGGACGCCCTGCCGCCGCTCAAGCATCTGCTGGCACGGCAATCAATGGGCTTGAACGGACATCTGCCGCGGCTGGCGTGTGGGTTGAAGTTGCAAGTGACAAGTGACAAGTGACAAGTGACAAGTGACAAGGAGAATGTGCGAGTAATCGGTGGCGAGATTGGTTTTTCTTGTAACTTGCCACTTGTACTTGCAACTTGAATCTATGACTTACGATGTTGCGATCATCGGCGGCGGCATGGTCGGCGCCACTCTGGCCTGTGCCCTCGGCGGATCGAAGCTGCGCGTGGCGGTGGTGGAGCCGGTGGCGGCGCCGCGCCAGTTCCCCGCCGACGATTTCGATATCCGCGTCAGCGCCATCACCCGCGCCACACAACATGTCTTTGCCGCCGTCGGCGCCTGGGACGGCATGGTCACGCGGCGTGTGCAGCCCTACGAGGCGATGCATGTGTGGGATGCGCTGGGCGGCGGCGCCATACATTTCGATTGCACCGAGCTGGGCGAGCCGGATCTGGGGCATATCATCGAGAACCGGGTGATTCTTGCCGCACTGCTCGATCGCCTGGGTGCCTTCGACAACATCGACTTCCTCTGTCCGGCCAGTGCCACCGGCCTGACGTTGGGAGAGGACGCTGCGCAACTGTTCCTCGCCGATGGCCGCACCATCGAGGCCAGATTGCTCGTCGGCACTGATGGCATCACCTCGTGGGTGCGTGAGCAGGCCGGCATCGACAGTACCGGCTGGGCCTACGACCAGAGCGCCGTGGTAGCCACGGTAAAGACCTCGCAGCACCACCAGAACGCGGCCTGGCAGCGTTTTCTGCCCAGCGGTCCGCTGGCCTTTCTGCCGCTGCCCGGGGGGTACAGTTCCATTGTCTGGTCCACCAGCCATGAACAGGCCGAGGCGCTGCGTACCCTGCCGGCGAGCCAGTTCCTCGACCAGCTGCAACAGGCCTTGGGCGATACCCTGGGGCGCATGGAGTCGGTGGGGCCACGCGGCGTGTTCCCCCTGCGCCTGCAGCACGCCGACCAGTACGTGCGGCCGCGCCTGGCCCTGGCCGGCAATGCCGCCCACGCCCTGCATCCGCTGGCCGGACAGGGGCTCAACATCGGTATCCTCGATGTCGCTGCCCTGGCCGAGGTGCTGCACTCCTCCGGGCGCAAGGACATCGGCAGCCTGGGCCTGCTGCGTCGCTACGAGCGCTGGCGCAAGGGCGACAACATCGCCATGGTGGGTGCGATGGATATGTTCAAGCGTCTGTTCAGCAACGATAAAGTGCCGCTGGTCCAACTGCGCAACGCCGGCCTGAGCCTGGCCGACCGCCTGCACCCGGTGAAGAACTTCTTCATGCGCCGCGGCATGGGACTGGCCGGCGACCTGCCGCCGCTGGCGCGTCCCTCTCGCCTTTAATCCCCCGTCCGGGTTATAGTTCCGCACCGACCCTGGAACCGTGGGAGAGAGCAGGCCGCAGGCCTGCCGCCGAAGGCGCAAACCGCCCGGATACTCGCTCAGGCAAAAGGACCGCGATACTCCGGTCGGCTCTGGAGAGAGACTGCACGACAGTCCACCGAAGGGGTCAAGCTCTCAGGTGCAAGGGACAGAGGGGCGACGCAAGGCTGGGGCCTTGCGTCGCCCCTTTTTTCGTTTTCGGGGGGGCACTGCGAACTGCAATAACCCAACGCAGAGGCGCAGAGGTCGCAGAGAGTATTGTTTCAGGTCCTCCGCGCCTCCGCGTCTCTGCGTTTAATGTTGGAAGTTTCACATCGGTGAATGACAAACCCATGAGTCGCAGCACCACCGTCATCCCTGTGTTCGACCACTCGGCGCAGCCCAACGTCGGGCGCATGCCGGCGTGGGTGCGCCAGTCGCTGGCGGCGGGGGACTATGCTGCCACCGCACAGCGGGTGCATGGCCATGGTCTGCACACGGTGTGCGAGGAGGCGCGCTGCCCCAACCGCGGCGAGTGCTGGAGCCGCGGCACCGCCAGCATCATGCTGCTGGGCGACACCTGCACCCGCGCCTGCGGTTTCTGCGCGGTGAAGACCGGTCGCCCCGACACGGTGGACGAGGATGAGCCGCGCCGCGTGGCGGAGGCGGTGGCACAGATGAATCTGGACTATGTGGTGCTCACCTCGGTGAACCGCGACGAGCTGCCCGACGGCGGCGCCGGCATCTTTGCGGCCACCCTGCGCGAGTTGCGCGCGTGCCGCCCGGCCCTAGGCCTGGAGGTGCTGACGCCGGATTTCCGCGGCTGCCAGGAACAGGCCATCGAACGGCTGTGCGCCGCCGCGCCGGAATTCGTCTGGGGCCACAACGTGGAGACGGTGCCGTCGCTGTACCGCACGGTGCGCAAGGGCGCCAGGTACGAGCGCTCCCTGCATCTGCTGCAACTGGCCGCGGCGCAGTCCGGCATCGAGGCCAAGTCGGCGCTGATGCTGGGCCTGGGCGAGAGCTTCGACGAGGTGGTGTCGGTGATGCGCGACCTGCGCAGCGCCGGTGTGGCGCGGCTGGCCCTGGGTCAGTACCTGCGCCCGACGCGACAGCACCTGCCGGTGCTGGAGTATGTCCACCCCGACACCTTCGCCGCCTACGCGCGCGAGGCACAGGCGCTGGGCTTCGCCTGGGTCAAGGCCGGGCCGATGGTGCGCAGCTCGTATCACGCGGAAGAGTAAAGGCCAAGACTTGCCGCAGAGCCGCAGAGCCGCAGAGAAATTGATGTCGATCAAAAATCTCTGTGTCTCTGCGCCTCTGCGACGGGTGTTTTTTAATCAGGAGAAGACGATTGGGCAACAGAACGCCGTTGTATGAAGCGCATGTGGCGCTGGGGGCGAAGATGGTGGATTTCGCCGGCTGGGACATGCCGATCCACTATGGTTCGCAGATCGAGGAGCACCATCAGGTGCGCCGTGACGCCGGCATGTTCGACGTGTCGCACATGTGCGTGGTGGACCTGCGCGGGGCGCGGGTGACCGACTTCCTGCGCTATCTGCTGGCCAACGACGTGGCGCGCCTGACCGTGTCGGGCAAGGCCATCTACAGCTGCATGCTCAACGAGCGCGGCGGGGTGATCGACGACCTGATCGTTTACTATATGACCCCGGTCTGGTTCCGCATGGTGGTCAATGCGGGCACCCGCAACAAGGACATCGCCTGGCTGCGCCGTCAGGCCCCGTCTTTCGATGTGGAGGTGGACGTGCAGGATGAGCTGGCGATGATCGCCGTGCAGGGGCCCAATGCCCGTGCCAAGGCCCAGGCCGCTCTGGGCGAGCGCATCGGCGTTGCGCCGCAGCTGCCGCGTTTCGCCGCGGTGGAGGCCGGGCCGCTGTTTATCGCCCGCACCGGTTACACCGGCGAGGATGGTTACGAGATCATGGTGCCGGTGGAACAGGCGGAAGAGTTGTGGAACGAGCTGTATGCCCAGGAGGTGAAGCCCTGCGGTCTTGGCGCACGCGATACCTTGCGCCTCGAAGCGGGCATGAACCTGTATGGCCAGGACATGGACGAGGACACCACGCCGCTGATTTCCGGTTTGAGCTGGACTGTGGCCTGGGAGCCACAGGATCGTGACTTCATCGGTCGTCCGGTGCTGGAGGCGCAGCGCAGTGCCGGTGTGCCGCAGCAACTGATTGGCCTGGTGCTGGAAGACAAGGGTGTGCTGCGCAGCCACCAGACGGTGTACACCGCGCAGGGCGAGGGTGAAATCACTTCCGGCACCTTTGCGCCCAGCCTGGGCCGCGCCGTGGCGCTGGCGCGGGTGCCGGCCGGCAGCGTGAGCGAATGCGAGGTGGATATCCGCGGCAAGCGCCTCAAGGCGCGGGTGGTGAAGCCGCCCTTCGTGCGCAACGGCCAGTCCTGTATTGATTGAGACGCGCGAACCGATCGCACCGCAGAGACGCCGAGGTCGCAGAGTTTTTAGTAACGCTGCTCTCTGCGTCTCTGCGGTGAAACATATGAATTGCTGAATGAGGAGAAAACCATGAGCAACGTACCGGCCGAACTGAAGTACACCAAGACCCACGAGTGGGTGCGCACAGAGAGTGATGGCACCGTCACCATCGGCATCACCGAGCATGCCCAGGAGCTGTTGGGCGATATGGTCTTCGTGGAGCTGCCCGAAGTGGGGCGCACGCTGAAGAGCGATCAGGACTGCGCGGTAGTGGAGTCGGTGAAGGCCGCCTCCGACGTTTATGCGCCCATCGCCGGTGAAGTGGTCGGCGCCAACGAGGCGCTGGCCGACAGTCCCGAACTGGTCAACAAGGACTCCTACGGCGACGGCTGGCTGTTCAGGATGAAGCCGGCCAACGCCGCCGACCTCGCCGGCCTGCTCGACGCCGCCGGCTACGCCGCGGTGGTGGCGGAAGAAAACCACTAATCAAAAAATCGCCGCAGAGACGCAAAGACGCTGAGAAAAGACGGGGTCCGCAAATAAACGCAAATGGACGCGAATAAATGCCATGGCGAGCACGCGCACCTATCTGCGTTTTCGCGTTCATTCGCGGATTCCTTTCTGATTCTTTTCTCCGCGCCTCCGCGTCTCTGCGGCAGATGTTAAGGGTGTGTATATGCCGTTCATTCCGCATACCGAAGACGATGTGAAGGCCATGCTGGCGGCCATCGGTGCCGACAGCATCGAGGCGCTGTTCGATGAAATCCCGGCCGAGCTGCTGGCCAAGGGATTGCCCAAGGTGCCGCCCGGCATGAGTGAGATGGCGGTGTCGCGGCTGATGCACCAGCGTGCGGCGCAGGACGGCATGCCGCTGTGTTTCATCGGCGCCGGCGCCTATGACCATCACATCCCGGCGGCGGTGTGGGAGATCGCCACGCGCGGCGAGTTCTATTCGGCCTATACGCCGTATCAGGCGGAGGCCAGTCAGGGCACGCTGCAGCTGCTGTATGAATACCAGACCATGATGTCCAGCCTCACCGGCATGGATGTCTCCAACGCCTCGCTGTATGACGGCGCCTCGGGTCTGGCCGAGGCGGTGCTGATGGCTGTGCGCGCCAACCGCAAGTCCAGGAGCCGCCGCATTCTGATGCCCGCCACCGTGCATCCGCTTTACCGCAAGGTGGTGCAGACCATCGTGCAGAACCAGGGCATCGAACTGGTGGAGCTGGATTACTCGGGCAGCGGCAACATCGAGCCGGAGTATCTCAAGCGCTATGCCGGCGAGGAGTTTGCCGCGCTGGTGATCCCGCAGCCCAACTTTTTCGGTGTGCTGGAAGAGGTGGATGCGCTGACCGACTGGGCGCACGACAACAACGCCCTGGCCATCGGCCTGGTGAATCCCACCGTCATGGCGGTGCTGACGCCGCCGGGACAGTGGGGCC
This sequence comes from Thiohalomonas denitrificans, assembly GCA_020725115.1. Taxonomy (GTDB): domain Bacteria; phylum Pseudomonadota; class Gammaproteobacteria; order Thiohalomonadales; family Thiohalomonadaceae; genus Sulfurivermis; species Sulfurivermis denitrificans_A. The sequence goes on along the minus strand of DYFR01000020.1, from coordinate 34,535 downwards.
GCAACGGTGCGGATATCGCCGTGGGCGAGGGGCAGCCGCTGGGCGCGCCGCTGTCCTCCGGCGGGCCGTATTTCGGTTTCATCACCTGCAAGCAGGAGCACGTGCGGCAGATGCCGGGGCGCATCGTCGGCCGCACCGTCGATCTCGACGGCCGCGAGGGTTTCACCCTCACGCTGCAGGCGCGTGAGCAGCACATCCGCCGCGCCAAGGCCACCTCCAACATCTGTTCCAACCAGGGATTGATGGTGACCGCCGCCACCATCTACATGGCGCTGGTCGGGGCCGAGGGACTGGCGCGCGTGGCCCATGCCTGCCATGCCAACACCCGCGCCCTGGTGGAGCGGCTGACCCATATCGAGTGCGTCGAGCAGGTGTTCTCCTCGCCCTATTTCCACGAGGTGGTGCTGCGCATCAACCAGCCCGCCGGCGAGGTGCTGCGCGCACTGGCGGTGCAGGACATCCTCGGCGGCTACGATCTTTCCGCCGATTATCCCGAACTGGGCAATGCCATCCTGGTGTGCGCCACCGAGACCCGCAGCGAGGCGGACATCGAGCGTTACGCGCAGCATCTGGAGCGCATCCTGTCACGGCGCAAGGATGGCCCGATATGCAGTCGTCTGGTACCCAAGGAAGGCACGCTCTGATCTGCGCCCGTGCCGTGGTGGTGCTGGGTGAGAACGACCAGGTGCTATACACCGAGTTGGTGCCCGAGATCGCGCAGGAGCCCGATTACGAAAAGGCACTGGCCGCCCTGTAGGTAATATGAATCCGCAGATGAACGCGAATGGACGCAAATCGTCCCGGTGTTGCCGCCAACCGGAACTCGTACAGGCGGTACGCCGCCCGGCCCGATATGACTTATTGGCGTTAACTTAGTGTTCATTCGCGGACTGAGGTTTTTCAGTTCATTTGGCACACATACAAGCGACGAACAACATGCTGATCTTCGAACACTCCCGCAGCGGCCGCATCAACGCGGCGCAGAATCCCGGCGCACAGCCGGCCTATGACGGCATTCCCGACCGTTTCCGCCGCAAGGACCGGCCGCAGTTGCCGGAGGTGTCCGAGCTGGAGGCGGTGCGCCATTACACCCGCCTGTCGCAGAAGAACTTCTCCATCGACACGCAGTTTTATCCGCTCGGCTCCTGCACCATGAAGTACAACCCGCGCGGCTGCAACACGCTGGCGATGCTGCCCGGTTTTCTGGCGCGTCATCCGCAGGCGCCCACCGCCACCCACGGCCAGGGCGTGCTCGCCTGCCTGTACGACCTGCAGGAAATTCTCAAGGACGTCACCGGCATGAAGGGCTGTTCGCTGACGCCGGCGGCCGGCGCCCAGGGCGAGTTCGCCGGTGTGGCGATGATTCGCGCCTATCACGATGCCCGCGGTGACAGCGCCCGTACCGAGATCCTGGTGCCGGACGCGGCCCACGGCACCAATCCGGCGACGGCGGTGATGTGCGGCTACGAAGCGAGGGAAATTCCCACTGACGAAAACGGCGATGTGGACATGGCGGCGCTGAAGGCGGCGGTGGGGCCGCACACCGCCGGCATCATGCTCACCAATCCCTCCACCCTCGGCGTGTTCGAGCGGCGCATCAAGGAGATCGCCCAGATCGTGCATGACGCCGGCGGCCTGCTGTATTACGACGGCGCCAACCTCAACGCCATTCTGGGCAAGGTGAAGCCCGGTGCGATGGGCTTCGACGTGGTACACCTCAATCTGCACAAGACCTTCTCCACCCCGCACGGCGGCGGCGGCCCTGGTGCCGGTCCGGTGGTGGTGGGCGAACGTCTGCTGCCCTTTCTGCCGATCCCGATGGTCGGTTACGACGGCCATGAATACCGCTGGCTGGAGGAAAAGGATTGCCCGCAATCCATCGGTCGCCTGTCAGCCCACTCCGGCAACACCGGCATCCTGCTGCGCGCCTACATCTACGCCCGGATGCTCGGCAGCGAGGGCATGGAGCGTGTGGCCGATTATGCGACCCTTAATGCAAACTACCTGATGGCACGCCTGCAGGCTGTCGGCTTCGAGGCGGCATTTCCGGAGCGGCGTGCCACTCATGAGTTCATCCTTACCCTGAAGAAAGAGGCGAAGGAATGGGGCACCAGTGCACGCGATTTCGCCAAGCGCCTGCTGGACTATGGTTTCCACGCACCCACCACCTATTTTCCGCTGCTGGTACCGGAGTGCCTGCTTATCGAACCCACGGAGACCGAAAGCAGGGAGACGCTGGATGCCTTCGTCGACGTGCTCGCCAAGATCCGCGACGAGGCACAGCAGACCCCGGATGTCGTCACCGGCGCACCGCACACGCTGCCGGTGAAACGTCTCGACGACGTCAAGGCCGCGCGCGAACTGGACCTGGCGTGGAAAAAGCCTGCGTAATCAACGGCTGCTCACCGCAAAGAATGTCAAGAATGCAATGTAAAACCCCTCCGACGCAGAGGCGCGGAGGCCGCAGAGATGGCAATGACGTTTCTCTGTATTCTCTGCGCCTCGGCGTCTCTGCGTTAGGTTTTATGTCTTTATAAAAACTTTGCGTCCTTTGCGCATTTGCGGTGAAAATGCGTTTTCCATAGTGATGGCGGAAGGCAGCAATGGCGCAGATTAACAAACCGGATCACAAGGGCCTGAACCACGTCATGAAGGCCTTCGGCTACTCCATGCAGGGGCTGAAGGCCGCATGGCAGTTCGAGGAGGCCTTTCGCCTCGAACTGTTGGCGATGGTCGTGATGCTGCCGGCCGCGCTGTGGCTGGGTGGCAACGGTACTGAGCGCGCCCTGCTGGTAGGCAGCCTGCTGCTGGTGCTGATCATCGAGTTGATCAACTCGGCGGTGGAGGCGGTGGTCGACCGTGTCGGCGTCGAGCATCACACCCTGGCAGGTCGGGCCAAGGATATCGGTTCAGCGGCGGTATTCATGGCCTTGATGAACGTGCTGGCGGTGTGGGGCTTTGTCCTGTACGACCGTTTTGTGGCATAACAAACCAGATACAAGATACAAGATACAAGTAACAAGATACAAGGGAATGAACTCGCGGCGCTCGTGCTGTGTTTGAGTTCAAAACACCGTGCGCGCAGCGCACTCCTCCACTTGTATCTTGCAACTTGCAACTCTGTTTCCGGTGGATGCGTTGCGCTTATGTCCATGGATGGACGGTATTTGGCGGGAGGCAGGATGCCGGTAGCCATATCCACCCTACAACTGACAATAGAGGTTGATTCATGTCGGCACTGATCTGCGGTTCCATCGCCTACGACACCATCATGGTGTTTCACGATCGTTTCAAGAACCATATCCTGCCCGATCAGGTGCACATCCTGAATGTGTCGTTTCTGGTGCCGGATATGCGGCGCGAGTTCGGCGGCTGCGCCGGCAACATTGCCTACAATCTGAAACTGCTCGGCGGCAAGCCGTTGCCGATGGCCACTGTCGGTCGTGATTTCGAGCCCTATGCCAACTGGATGGAGCAATGTCACATCGACATGCGCCACATCAAGGTACTGGATAATACCTATACTGCCCAGGCCTTCATCACTACCGATCAGGATGCCAACCAGATCACCGCCTTCCATCCCGGCGCCATGAGCTTTGCCCATGAAAATACCGTGATGCAGACCAAGGGTGTCACTCTCGGTATCGTTGCCCCCGATGGCCGTGACGGCATGATCGAACATGCCACCCAGTTTGCCGAAGCCGGCATCCCCTTCATCTTCGATCCGGGCCAGGGCTTGCCCATGTTCGATGGCGACGATCTCAAGCGTTTCATCGATCAGGCCACCTGGGTAGCCGTCAACGATTACGAGGCGCAGTTGCTGGAAGAGCGCACCGGCCTGACGCCGCATGAGATTGCCGAGCGGGTCGAGGCGCTGATCATCACCAAGGGGGCCCTCGGTTCGCACATCTATACCAGGCAGCACCGCATCGAAATCCCGGCTGCCCCGGTACGCGAACTGAACGACCCTACGGGCTGTGGCGACGCCTACCGTGCCGGTCTGCTGTATGGCCTGATGAACGACCTGGATTGGGAAACCACCGGCAGGGTTGCCTCGCTGATGGGCGCCATCAAGATCGAGCATCATGGTACGCAGAACCATCGCTTCACCTTTGATCAGTTCAAGGCGCGGTTCCACGAGGCGTTCAGTTATCACCTGTAACTGGAAGAGATACAAGATACAAGTTGCAAGATACAAGTGGATGAGCTCGCTACGCTCGTGTTGTTTTTGAATGCCGTTGTGGGAGCCTGATTTATCGGGCGATAGCGGTCACTTGTATCTGGTTTGGTGTTGTAAGTGTCGTAGAAAGCAAAAGGCCCGCTTGCGCGGGCCTTTTGCGTTACAGCCGTTAGAGCAGATTATTTCGCGGCCTTGGCCTTGCTGCCCTTGGCCTTGCGGCTGCGTTCGATCATGCCGTGGATGATCGGCGCGAGGATCAGTTCCATGGCGAAGCCCATCTTGCCGCCGGGTACCACGATGGAATTGCGGCGCGACATGAACGAGTTGGGGATCATGTTCAGCAGGTAGGGGAAGTCCACATTGAACTTCGCCGGGTCGCGGAAGCGGATCACCACGAAGCTCTCGTCCGGCGTCGGGATGTCGCGGGCGATGAACGGGTTGGAGGTATCCACCGTCGGCACGCGCTGGAAGTTGATGTCGGTGCGGGAGAACTGCGGCGTGATGTAGTGCACGTAGTCCGGCATGCGGCGCAGGATGGTGTCGACGATGGCCTCGGCGGAATAGCCGCGCTGGGCATTGTCGCGGAAGATCTTCTGGATCCACTCCAGGTTGACGATGGGTACCACGCCGATCAGCAGATCGGTGTTGGCCGCCACGTCCACCTTGCCGTCGACCACGCCGCCGTGCAGCCCTTCATAAAACAGCAGATCGGTCTTGTCGCTGATGGTTTCCCACGGGGTGAACTCACCGGCCTTGTAGCCGGCGTTGAGGCGGGCGTTGTGTTCCACCGCCTCGGCATCGCTGTGGATGTAGTAGCGGCGCTTGCACTTGCCGGTACGGGCATAGGTGGCGAAGGTCTCGGCCAGCAGGTCGAAGTGGTTGGCGTCGGGGCCGAAGTGGGACAGGTTCTTGCCCTTCTTGGCGAACTCTTCCAGGGCCTTCTTCATGGAGGCGCGGTCGTAGCGGTGGAAGGAATCGCCTTCCACCACCAGCGGCTTGATGCTCTCGCGGATGAAGATGTGTTCGAAGGCGTTCTTGACCGTGGTCGTGCCGGCACCGGAGGAACCGGTGACCGCGATCACTGGATGCTTCTCGGACATTTCGTGTGCTCCTTAAAAGATGAAAAGTGATTCTTTGGTTTTGTGTCGGTTGAATTCGTTATGTCGCTGTTTCGGCGATTGCGCGCACACAGGTCTGCGCATGATACGCAAATCCGGGGGGGGAAGGCCAGTTGCGCCGCCCGCGGTTCAGATTTCCCCCTGTTCGCGGCGGATGGCGCGCCAGGCGATATCACGGCGATAGAACAGGCCGTCCCAGCGGATTTTACCGGCCAGTTGGTAGGCGCGGGCCTGGGCCTCGCCGACGCTCTCGCCCAGGGCGGTGGCGCACAGCACGCGTCCGCCGGCGGTGATCACCTGGCCGTCCCTGTCGGCGGTGCCGGCGTGGAATACCTTGGCGTCGTGGGCCACGGCCTCATCCAGGCCGCTGATGACGTCGCCCTTGCGGTAGTCACCGGGATAGCCGCCGGCGGCCAGTACCACGCCGACGGCGGCGCGGCTGTCCCACTCGGCACTGACCTGATCCAGGCGGCGATCCAGCGCCGCCTCGCACAGGGATACCAGGTCGGACTGGAGGCGCAGCATGATGGGCTGGGTCTCCGGGTCGCCGAAGCGGCAGTTGTATTCGATGACCCTGGGCGCGCCGTCGGGGCCGATCATCAGGCCGGCGTAGAGGAAGCCGGTGTAGGGATGGCCTTCCGCCGCCATGCCGCGCACGGTGGGCTCGATGACTTCGCGCATGACGCGGGCGTGGACCTCGGCGGTGACCACCGGGGCGGGGGAATAGGCGCCCATGCCGCCGGTGTTGGGGCCGCTGTCGCCGTCGCCGACGCGCTTGTGGTCCTGGCTGGTGGCCATGGGCAGGATGTGCTCGCCGTCCACCATGACGATGAAGCTGGCCTCCTCGCCCTCAAGGAACTCCTCGATCACCACGCGGTGGCCGGCCTCGCCGAAGGTATTGCCGGCCAGCATGTCGCGCACCGCCGCCTCCGCCTCCGCGAGGGTCATGGCGACGATGACGCCCTTGCCGGCGGCGAGGCCGTCGGCCTTGATCACGATGGGGGCGCCCTGCGCACGCACATAGGCCAGGGCGGCATCCAGGTCGGTGAAGTTGCCATAGGCGGCGGTGGGAATGCGGTGGCGGGCGAGGAAGTCCTTGGTAAAGGCCTTGGAGCCTTCCAGCTGCGCCGCGGCCCGGCTCGGGCCGAAGCAGCGCAGGCCGGCGGCCTCGAAGGCATCGACCACGCCCAGCACCAGCGGGACCTCGGGACCGACGATGGTCAGCGCCACGTCGTTGTCGCGGGCATAGGCCACCAGGGCGGGGATGTCTTCCACCTTGATGGCGACGTTCTCCAGCTTGGACTCGCGTGCCGTACCGGCGTTGCCGGGGGCCACGAACACCTTCGTTACGCGCGGCGACTGCGCCGCCTTCCAGGCCAGGGCGTGCTCGCGCCCGCCGCTGCCGATCACCAGTACGTTCATTTGTGTGCCCTTGTTGTTCGTTTGTTGAAAGTCAGGGGCTAGGGGCTAGGGGCTAGGGACTAGGGAAGGAGTGCGCTGCGCGCACGTTGTTATCGATAAGGCGCGAGCGTAGCGAGTACATTCCCTAGTCCCTAGTCCCTAGTCCCTAGTCCCTAGTCCCTAGTCCCTAGTCCCTAGCAACTGGTTTATTGTGATACAGCATGTATTTGGCGGTTTCGTGATAGGCGCGGGTCATGCGTTCCATCCGTTCCGCGATGTCCGGGTGCTGCGCGAGGATGTCGTCGCGCGGATTTTCGCCATGGATGCGGTGCAGTTGCCTGAGGCTGCCGTCGGCGATCATCTGGAAATAGAATTTCTCACCGATGAGTCCGATGCGCGGCGGCGTGGAAGGGATGATCTTGAATGCATGCGGTTCACCGTTGAGGGCGCCGTCCAGCAGGTTGCGCCCCAGGGTGGTGTTGATGTGGGGGCGGCCGGCGAGGGCGGTCAGGGTGGCCATTACGTCGGCCTCGCCGGCGGGCAGGGTGTAGTGGCGCGGTTCGGGCAGCAGGTGCGGCGCGTGGATGATGAAGGGGACGCGGTTGCTGCCGAAGTCGAGCTGGGTATCGGCCTTGGGGGCGTGCTCGCCGGCAAAGCCGGTGATGCCGTGGTCGCCGAAGAAGGCAAAAATCGTGTTGTCGAAGTAACCCGCCTCGCGCGCCAGTTGCATGAACTGGCCGACGCTGTGATCCATGAAGCGGTAGGCGTTGTACTCCTCCACCGACTGGAAGCCGTAACGCTGCAGTTCATCGTGGCTGGGGTGCTGCAGTTCGAAACCGGCGTTGTCGTCCGGAATGGTGTAGGGGCGATGATTGCCCGAGGTCTGGATCACTGCAATGAAGGGGCTTTTCTGTGCACGCAGCACCTGGTCGGCCTCGCGGAACAGATCCAGGTCGGAGATGCCCCATACATCCACGCGCGGCGCGCTGTAGCTGCCTTCCTCGTAGATGTTCAGCCCGGCGATGTTGTTGCTGAGCAGGCCGCGGATATTGCCCCAGCTGGCGCTGCCGCCGAGAAAGTAGAATTTCTCGTAGCCGTCGAAGCTGTTGAACAGGGTGTGTTGCTCGACGATGCGCGGATTGCGCGTCGAGGTGCCCGCGGTTTCCACATCGGGAATGCCGGTGATGGCGCAGAACACCGAACGCGCGGTGCCGGTCTGCGGGGTATAGAAGTTTTCGAAGAAATAGCCGTTGTTTGCCAGCGCATCGACATGGGGGGTCGGGTTGAGCGGATTGCCGGACAGGCCCGCCTTGTAGCTGGCGAAGGACTCCAGGATCACGATCACCACGTTGGGCGGGGTGGCGGGTGTCTCCGTCGGGGTGTAGTGGCGGCGAAAATCGAGGCTTTCCCGGTTCGGGTCAGTAACGCCGAGCCAGGTTGCCATTTCGTCGTAATGGGCGCGCACCAGTTCGGTGTCGTAGACCACGCCGCCGCCGTTGCGCACGGTATCGACGAAATACAGCAGGGGGTTGAAGGTGACCTGGGCGGCAAAGGCGTGGTTGCCCGAAAAGGCATCGCTCCAGCGCAGCGGGTAGTAGGAGAATTTGCCGTACAGGCCGCCCAGCAGCAGGACGGCGGTGAGCAGGGCGGTGGCGCTGCGGCGTTTCCAGTCCAGTTGCGGGGCCGAGGCGGCGGCGCAGCGCAGCACCAGGATGTTCAACATCCAGGCCAGCAGGGTGCTGCCGGCGATCAGTACCAGCGTCAGCGTCACCACCGGATAGCTCTCCCACACCATCTGCAGCGAGATATCCAGGTTCTTCATGAAGCGCAGGGCGCTGGCATCGAGGCGTGTCTGCAGGTAGGCAAAATGGCCGAAGTCGACCATGTAGAACAGCAGTATCGCCATCCCGGCCAGGGTCAGATAGCCGACCCAGAACAGGCGCAGCGCGCGCCGGCGGAACGGGCTCAGCCAGGGTAGCCAGCCCAGCAGGAACAGCGGCAGCAGCATGATCAGCGCCAGGCGCAGGTCGAACTTGAGGCCGAGGTAGAGCGCGGTCAGCAGTTCGCCGCCGGGCAGGGGATCGTTGGGGCTGTCGAAATAAAGCCAGAAGCCGAGCCGCAGCAGGCTGAATATGCCGACGTAGAGCAGTGTGGCGAGGGCGAGAAAACGCGGCAGGCGGGGAAGTTTATGCATGGGGTGTGTGCAGGGTGGCGCGGGTCAAACAAGGCCGGGCATTGTACCATAGGCCCCTTGACCCGAATAATGACCCGTCACTGTCCCCAGGAGTTCCCATGCCTTCCACCGCTGCTGCCTTTCTGTTCCGCTGGGGCATGCGTCTGCTGCTCGGCCTGTTGCTGCTGCTGGCGCTGGTGGGGGCGGGGCGGCTGTTGCAGGTGTCCTGGCAGAGTCACTATGACGGACCACGTGAACCCTATCTGCAGATGGTGAGCAGCGAGGGTATCACCCTGCGCTGGCAGAGTGGTCAGCGGGAGATTGGCGTGGTGCGCTATGGTACCGACCCCGCGCGGCTGGAGCAGGTGGCGCGCGAGGACTCGGCGCGCATCGGTCATGAAATACGCCTCAGTGGCCTGCTTCCGGCGACACGCTATTACTATGCCGTGGGCAGCGACACGGCGGTCTATCGCGGTGGTTCCGATTACTGGTTTCACACCGCACCGGCTCCGGGCAGCGCCGCTGCGGCCCGCCTGTGGATACAGGGCGACCCCGGCTGGTGGCACGAGGGATCCCGCGCGGTACGCGATGGCATGTTGCAGTGGGTGGGGAATAATCCCCGTTCGGGTCGGGCGCCGCTCGACCTGTGGCTGACTACCGGCGATAACGCCTACAACTCGGGCAAGGCGCACGAGTTCCAGTCGGCGCTGTTCGAGCCTTACGCTGATCTGCTGCGCAACATTCCCTACCTGCCGGTCTACGGCAACCACGATGCCCGGCGCTGGACCTTCTCCCGTGTCTTCAGCTTTCCCGCGGCGGCCGAGGCCGGCGGTGTGGCCTCGGGCAGCCCGCGTTATTTTTCCTTCGATTATGCCGACGTCCATGTGGTGGTGCTCGACTCCGAGTCCAGTGCGCTGGGGGAGCGCAGCATGATGCTGCGGTGGCTGCGGCGTGATCTGGCGGCCAACCGTCAGCCCTGGACCATTGCCCTGTTCCATCATCCACCCTACAGCCGTGGCTCCCATGATTCCGATCGCTGGCGCGACAGCTGGGGCCGCATGGTCGATATGCGTGCACATTTCCTGCCGGTACTGGAGGCGGGCGGGGTTGATGTGGTGTTGAGCGGACACAGCCATATGTACGAGCGCAGCGTCCTGCTGACCTGTCATTACGGTCATTCCACAACCCTGCAGCCGGACATGGTTCTGGATGGGGGGCGCGGCACACCTTACCGCAAGCCCGCCGGGCGCGTATCCCATGGCGGTACCGTCTATGCGGTGGTTGGCTCCACCGCCAATCTCGATCACGGCCCGCTCGATCACCCGGCCCATGCGGTGTCGTTGCGTGAACTGGGTGCGCTGCTGATCGACGTGGAGGGTGAGCGCCTCGATGCCCGTTTCATCAATGCCCACGGCGAGGTAAGCGATCACTTCAGCATCGTGAAGTCGGCGACAACGGCGGCGGTGGAACGGCGCTGCGACTGAACACAGAGAAAAGATACAAGAGGCAAGATGCAAGGGAAGGAACTCGCTACGCGCGTACTGTTTGAATTTCAAACAACCGTGTGCGCGCAGCGCACTCATTCCCTTGCATCTTGTATCTTTGCTCCTGTATCTGCCTTTAGCCGCCGAACATGCGGCTCAGTGTCCTGGACAGCCAGCCCTTGTCGTGGTCGCCGTTGAGGTGAGCCTTGACTGCGGCGGTGTAGTCGCGGTCTTCCTGCTTGATGTGGTTGGTCAGCCAGATGCGCAGGTCGGACAGCAGCTTCTTGGAAATGTCTTCGCCGCGTTCGAAGCGTGCCTTGTAGTCCTGGATGCGGGCAGTGAAGGCCTCATGCACCTTGCGGTGCGCCTCCACATGGCCGTAACCGGCCTTTTCCTGCAGGCTTTCCTCGAAGCTGAAGTGGGTGACCGTGTAATCGATGAGCTGGTTCAGCACCTGCTCGATATCGCTCTTGCTCTTGTCGGCGATGGCGTCGTGCAGATGGTTGATGTAATCGACGATGCGCCTGTGCTGCGTGTCGATGATGTCGATTCCCGTCTCCAGACTCGAATCCCAGACAAAATAAAACATGGTGTGCTCCTCCCTGGTTGTCGTTATTTTCCGCACGGGCGTGGAATTTGACTAAATCCTGTGCGTACAGGAGGGATATTTACCATATTTTCATGATGAATTTTATGGATTTTGGCAAAAAAAAAGGCCGGATGACCGGCCTTTTTTATGGTTCGGCGCGGAACCATCAGTGACGGAAGTGGCGCATGCCGGTGAACACCATGGCCATGCCATGCTCGTCGGCGGCGGCGATCACTTCCTCGTCGCGCATGGAACCGCCCGGCTGGATTACGGCGGCGATGCCGGCGCTGGCGGCGGAGTCGATGCCGTCGCGGAAGGGGAAGAAGGCATCGGAGGCCATCACCGAGCCCTTCACTTCAAGGCCGGCGTGTTCGGCCTTGATGGCGGCGATGCGGGCGGAGTTGATGCGGCTCATCTGGCCGGCGCCGACGCCGATGGTCATCTTGTCCTTGCCGTAGACGATGGCATTGGACTTGACGTACTTGGCGATGCGCCAGGCGAACAGCAGGTCTTCCATTTCCTGGGCCGTGGGCTGGCGCTTGCTCACTACCTTGATCTCGCCGGACAGCAGCAGGTCGGCATCCTGCAGCAGCAGGCCGCCGGTGACGCGCTTGAAGTCCAGGCGCTGGGCGGCGGTCGCCGGCCACTGGCCGCACTCCAGCAGGCGCACGTTCTTCTTGGCGGCCACGGCCTCCACGGCGGCGGCGGAGACCTTCGGCGCGATGATCACTTCCACGAACTGGCGCTCGACGATCACCCTGGCGGTATCGCCGTCCAGCTCGCCGTTGAAGGCGATGATGCCGCCGAAGGCGGATTCCGGATCGGTCTGGTAGGCGCGCTCGTAGGCGTCGAGCAGGTTGTTGCCGATGGCCACGCCGCAGGGATTGGCGTGCTTGACGATGACGCAGGCCGGGCCTTCCGGGAACTGCTTGACGCATTCCAGGGCGGCGTCGGTGTCGGCGATGTTGTTGTAGGACAGTTCCTTGCCCTGCAGCTGGCGCGCACTGGCCACGTTGCCGGCCTCCGGGGTGTGCTCGACGTAGAAGGCGGCCTTCTGGTGCGGGTTCTCGCCGTAGCGCATCTCCTGCACCTTCTTGTATTGCAGGTTGATGGTGCGCGGGAAATCGACCTTGTTCTCGCCCAGCAGGCGGCCGAACCAGTTGGCGATGGCGCCGTCGTAGCGCGCGGTGTGTTCGTACACCTTGATGGCCAGGGAGAAGCGGGTGGCGTGCGAGGTGGCGCCGCCGTTCTGCTTCATCTCGTCCAGCACGGTGGCGTAGTCGGCGGCATCCACCACCACGGTGACGTCCTTGTGGTTCTTCGCCGCGGCGCGCAGCATGGTGGGGCCGCCGATGTCGATGTTCTCCACGGCGTCCTCCAGCGAGCAGTCGGGCTTGGCCACGGTCTGCTCGAACGGGTACAGGTTCACCACGATGAGGTCGATGGGCTTGATGCCGTGCTGCGCCATCACCGCGTCGTCGGTGCCGCGGCGGCCGAGGATGCCGCCGTGGATCTTCGGGTGCAGTGTCTTGACGCGGCCGTCCATCATCTCCGGGAAGCCGGTGTGATCGGACACCTCGATCACCGGCACGCCGTTCTGCGCCAGCAGCTTGCAGGTGCCGCCGGTGGACAGCAGTTCCACGCCCTGGGCGGAAAGCGCACGGGCGAATTCCACGATGCCGGTCTTGTCGGAGACGCTGAGCAGCGCCCGTTGGATCTTGTTCATTGTTGTGTCCTTATCAAAAAATCCAACGCAGAGACGCAGAGGCGCAGAGATAACAAAAGAGAGGTTTTCTCTGCGTTCTCTGCGTCTCCGCGCCTCTGCGTTAGGTGTTGGAATTAGTTGTCTAGGCCGTACTGCTTGAGCTTCTTGCGCAGGGTGCCGCGGTTGATGCCGAGCGCCTGGGCGGCGCGGGTCTGGTTGCCCTGGGCGTAATGCATCACGGCTTCCAGCAGCGGGCGTTCCACTTCGGTGAGCAGCAGCTGATACAGATCGTTCGGCTCGTGGCCGTCCAGATCATGGAAATACTGTTGCAGGGCATTGCGGACCATGCCGTTGAGCGATATGGCGCGGGCCGTGGCGCTGGTGGTGTTCATGCGGCCAATTCCTCCCCATTGATTATGCGGTCGAAAAAGTCCCTGACCATTTGTAATTGCCGATCCGCGCCCTCCACGCGGTTGACCTCCTGGCGGAAGGCGGCGCCGTGGCGCTGGCCCTTGCTGTACCAGGAGATGTGCTTGCGTGCCATGCGCACGCCGGTGTATTCGCCGTAAAAGGCGTACAGGTTGTTCAGGTGGCCGAGCAGGATGTCGCGCACGTCCTGTGCCGAGGGCTCCGGCAGCAGTTCGCCGGTGGCGAGATAGTGGTTGATGTCGCGGAAGATCCAGGGCCGGCCCTGGGCAGCACGGCCGATCATCAGGCCGTCGGCGCCGGTGTGCTCCAGTACCAGCCGGGCCTTCTGCGGCGTGGTGATGTCGCCGTTGGCGATCACCGGGATGGCCACGCTGGCCTTGATGGCGGCGATGGTGTCGTATTCGGCCTCGCCGGAGTAGCCGTCGGCGCGGGTGCGGCCATGCACGGCCAGGGACTGGATGCCGACGTCCGCGGCGATGCGGGCGATGGTGACGCCGTTCCTGTGCTCGCGGTCCCAGCCGGTGCGGAATTTGAGGGTGACCGGTACCTCGGGTACCGCGCCTACCACGGCTTCGAGGATGCGCCGCACCAGGTCTTCGTCACGCAGCAGGGCGGAACCGGCGGAGACGTTGCACACCTTCTTGGCCGGGCAGCCCATGTTGATGTCGATGATCTGCGCGCCGTTGTCCACGTTGTAGCGCGCGGCGTCGGCCATCAGCCTCGGATCGGCGCCCATGATCTGCACGTTGCGCGGTTCCACCTCGCCGTCGTGATCGGCGCGGCGCCGGGTTTTTTCACTGCCCCACAGCAGGGAGTTGGACGACACCATCTCGGACACGGCCATGCCGGCGCCGAGCTGCTTGCACAGCTGGCGGAACGGCCGATCGGTGACCCCCGCCATGGGCGCGAGCACCAGGTTGTTGGCCAGTTTGTAGGGTCCGATCTGCATGGGCGCTGTGGCGGTGGAAATGCGGGAACCGCGAATCATACCCCAGGAGCGGCGAAGAAGGTACAAGCGACGAGGTGCGGGAAAGGGAGAATTTGGCCCCAGGCGACGCACAAAGTTGGAAACTCACCGCCGAGACGCCGAGGACGCAGAGAAACACCGGTTGCAACGCTTTGCGATGGTGCCGGTGGGCGATGAAGACAAAGGTGCGTAACGGTATGAATTTCCTCTGCGATCTCTGCGTCTCTGCGGTAAAACCGTGGTTTTGAGAATCAACTCAGTGGAAGGTGAACTCGAAGCCGACCGCCTCGGAACCCGGATCGGTGACGTCCAGCACCAGTTGTGCCGTGCCCTGTGGTGCCAGCAGGTGATGGGGGGTGGCATCGCCCGGCAGGTATTCCTGCGGCTGGAAACGGCGGGCCGCCACCACCTTGCCACCGAGATCGCGCATCACCACCTCGACGGCGGGGTAGGGTTGGGCGAAGGTGGCGCGGTTCAGCAAGGTGGCGCTGATCATCAGGGCGCCCTGATACTGCTCGTGGGAGCGGATATCGCGTTCCAGCAGGGTGAGTGCGCCGAGATCGCGCCGTGCCGGCAGCTGGCAGCCGGTGTAATCGCACAGGGTTTCCAGCAGGGGGCGCAATTCAGGGTAGTGCACCACCATGGCCCGGTTGAGGTAGAGGTATTGCATGACCAGTGTGGCGAGCAGCAACAGGCTGCCCAGGGTCCAGAGGCTGCCGGCCAGCAGACGGCTACGGGGCGGAGTGGCGGCCTCATCCGCCAGCATGGCGGACAGTGGCGACAGCGGCGCGGCCGCCGGGCCGGCCACGCTGCGTGCAGTGGTCAGCTCCGGTTCCGGCAGATCGAAGTCATCGACGGTATCGGGGGCCGTATCGATATCGAGCGATGCCGGATCGGCGTCAAGCGCTGCGGTTTCCCCGGCCGGCGGCATATCGGCCGGGATATCGTCCCAGGGCAGCTCGAACTCTGCCGGTTCGTTGTCCGTGGTGGGGTCGGGCGGGGTGTGCTTGAGCAGGGCCTCGATATCCTCCTCGCCGTAGGGATCGGCAGGGGGCAGGGGCAGCGGGCCGGCATCCTCGGCAGGGGGCTCCAGCGGAGTATCCCGTGCGATGTCGGCCGGCGCAGTGGTGGCGCCGGTGTCGAACAGCTCATCCAGATCGCTGGACAGGGAGTGGCCCGTCTCCTGCGGGGGCTCTTCGGCGGCGGCTGGCTGCGGCTCTTCCGGCAGCGGTGTTTCACGCAGCAGTGTTTCGTACAGGGGTTCGTCACGGGATGCCGGCGCCGCATGCCGTATTTCGGCGGGGAGGTTTTCGGTCAGGTGATCCGGTGCGTAAAAAACGCCATGGCATTCGCCGCAGCGCACCTTGCCTCCGGCCGCCTGCAGCTGCTCGGTCGTGATGCGAAAAAAGGTGCTGCATGAGGGGCACTGGGTATACATGGATCGCGGGCGCCGTTATTTCCGGTAGATGGATTAGTCCGGTTGGCCGAACGTAGCGGATTTTCTGCTGCCTTCCAGGCGCACCCAGCCTTCGTGCCCGGTGGGCGGCGCCATGTCGAACCAGGGGCGGTAGGCGTCCAGTACCTGTTGCGCCTGATCCGGCAGTATCCCCGACAATACGATGGCACCCTGCGGCCGTACCAGTGTGGCGAAGTGCGGTGCCAGGCTGATCAGCGGGCCGGCCAGGATGTTGGCGATGAGCACATCGCTCTGACACGCGGGCAGTGCCTCGGGCAGGGCGGTGTTGATGCACGCGGTAACGGCGTTGCGGCCGGCGTTGTCGCGGGTGGCGGTGAGCGCCTGCGGGTCATTGTCGATGGCCCACACCTGCGCGGCCCCGAGCAGGGCGGCGGCGATGGCGAGGATGCCGGAGCCGCAGCCATAGTCGATCACCTGCTGCTGGGTCGTGGGGTGGCGGTCCAGCCATTCCAGGCACAGGCGGGTGGTGGGATGGGTGCCGGTGCCGAAGGCCAGGCCCGGATCGAGCAGGATATTGACGGCGGCGGGATCCGGCGCCTCGGTCCAGCTGGGCACGATCCACAGCCGGTCGCCGAAGCGCATCGGTTTGTAGGTGTCCATCCACTCGCGGCTCCAGTCACGATCCTCCAGCTGTTCCAGACGCCAGGCGGGCAGCTCGCTCGGCGCCCAGGCCGTGGTGACGGCGGCAACGGTGGCGGGAATATCGTGATCGGCCTCGAACAGCGCCACCACGCGGGTGGCCTGCCACAACGGCGTGGCACCGGGGGGCGGCTCGTACAGCGGCTGGTCGGCATCATCCTCCAGGGTGACGGCGACCGCGCCTTCCTCGCTCAGCAGTTCGGCGAGCGCGGGGGCGTGTTTCTCATCAGTTTCAAATATCAGTTGCAGCCAGGGCATGGGATGGAGTGCGGCAGTGGCGGAAGGCCGCATGATACTCCATCTGCAGGGTCACGACTGCCCGGTGCCGATGTGTTGACCGTCAGCCGAACAGCGATTTCCACAGACGCCCGGCGATGGATGCCTTGTCGCCGGTGGCGACGGCACCGCGGGAGAGGAAGAAGGGGCTGTACTGCTGATCCTCCTCCATGATGTGCCGGGTGAGCCAGATGCGCAGGAAGTGCAGCAGCTCGAAGGTGATGGACTTCTTGCCGCTCTCGAGTTTTTCCTGCAGTTCGCCGATTTCCTCGATCAGATGGTCGTGCTGCTGCTTGTGATCCGCGTAACCGGGGTAGCCGAGAATGCGCATCAGGCTCTCCTCGACCGCGAAGTGAATCCGGGTGTAGTCGGCCAGTTCCACCAGAATGGCCTGGGCGGCGGCAGTGCCCTGGCGCTGGTGGATGGCGCGGTGCAGCTTGTTGAGCAGTTCCACCAGAAACTGGTGCTGGTCGTCGATTTCCTGAATGCCGACGCTGAGTTCGTCGCTCCAGTCGATCAGGGTGTTGCTGGTGACGGGTGCCGGACTGGCGGCGGATGGGGTCATGGCCTGCTCTCCACGCGGGGTCGGGTGTCACCGGATTGTCACAGAATCATCTGGCCCAGATATTGACATAAATCAACATAAGCGCAGTTTCGCGGCAATGAAAAAGGCCGCCACCTTGCGGTGGCGGCCTTTTTGTACCGGTGCCGGCAGGCGGCTAGAGCTTCAGCTTCTTTTCCAGGTAATGGATGTTGGTGCCGCCGGCCTGGAAGGCCGAGTCACGCAACAGATCCTGGTGCAGCGGGATGTTGGTCTTGATGCCGTCGATGTACATCTCGCTCAGGGCGGTGCGCATGCGCGCCAGTGCGGCGTCACGGTTTTCGCCCCAGGTGATCAGTTTGCCGATCATCGAGTCGTAGTAGGGCGGCACCTTGTAGCCGTTGTAGATGTGGCTGTCGACGCGAACGCCCGGCCCCCCGGCGAAATGCACCTGATTGATGGTACCGGGACAGGGCATGAAACTGGCCGGATCCTCGGCGTTGATGCGGCACTCGATGGCATGACCGCGCAGGGTGATGTCGCTCTGCTTATACGACAGCGGCAGCCCGGCGGCGATGCGGATCTGTTCCTTGACGATGTCGACACCGGTGATCATCTCGGTGACCGGGTGCTCCACCTGGACGCGGGTATTCATCTCGATGAAATAGAACTCGCCGTTTTCGTACAGAAACTCGAAGGTGCCGGCACCGCGGTAACCGATTTCGCGGCAGGCCTCGGCGCAGCGCTCGCCGACCCGGCGGCGTTGTTCCTCGGTGATGCCGGGGGCCGGGGCCTCCTCGATCACCTTCTGGTGGCGGCGCTGCATGGAGCAGTCGCGTTCGCCCAGATAGATGGCATTGCCGTGGGTGTCGGCCAGCACCTGGATTTCCACGTGGCGCGGATTCTCCAGATACTTTTCCATGTACACCATGTCGTTGTTGAAGGCGGAACCGGCTTCGGCGCGGGTGAGTGAAATGGAGTTGAGCAGTGAGGCTTCGGAATGCACCACGCGCATGCCGCGGCCGCCGCCGCCGCCGGCGGCCTTGATGATTACCGGGTAGCCCACCTCACGGCCGATGCGGATGCACTCGTCCGGATCGTCGGGCAGGGCACCGCCGGAGCCGGGCACCGTGGGTACACCGGCCTTGATCATTGCATCCTTGGCGCACACCTTGTCGCCCATCAGGCGGATGGTGTCGGCACGCGGCCCGATGAATACGAAGCCGCTCTGCTCCACCCGCTCGGCGAAGTCGGCATTCTCGGAGAGAAAGCCATAGCCGGGATGGATGGCCTGGGCGTCGGTTACCTCGGCGGCACTGATCAACGCCGGGACATTGAGATAGCTCTGGTTGGAGGGGGGCGGACCGATGCATACCGACTCGTCGGCCAGGCGTACATGTTTCAGGTCGCGATCGGCGGTGGAGTGCACCGCCACGGTCTTGATGCCCATTTCACGGCAGGCGCGCAGGATACGCAACGCAATCTCGCCGCGGTTGGCAATGACAATTTTGTCGAACATAGGAGGTGGGTTGCTCTCGTTCGGCCTGGGTTATTCGATGATGAACAGCGGCTGGCCGAATTCCACCGGCTGACCGTTTTCGACCAGGATGGCCTTGATCACGCCGGCCTTGTCCGCCTCGATCTGATTCATGATTTTCATCGCCTCGATGATGCACAGGGTGTCGCCCACGCTGACGCGCGAGCCGACCTCGACGAAGGACTTGGCCTGGGGCGAGGGCGAGCGGTAGAAGGCGCCGACGATGGGTGAGGTCACCGCGTGTCCACTGAGCTCATCCTTCACCTCGGCCACCGGTGCGACAGCGACCGGGGCGGCGGCGGGCAGCGGGGCGGCAATGGCCACGGCGGGTGCTGCGTTCTGGCTGTAGCGGCTGATGCGTACCGACTCTTCGCCTTCATGGATCTCGATCTCGGCGACGCCGGATTCTTCCAGCAGCTCGATGAGTTTCTTGACCTTGCGAATATCCATTGTGGTTAGTCCTGTTCAGTTGTTGTTCGCAGAAATCTGTTGCAGCGCTGCAGTGAGCGCCAGTTCGTAGACCATCGGACCCAGACCGCTGATGACGCCGCGGGCCAGATCGGAAAAATAGGAGTGTTTGCGGAACGGCTCGCGTGCATGCACGTTGGAGAGGTGTACCTCGATGAACGGGATGGCGACCGCGGCCAGGGCATCACGCAAGGCCACACTGGTATGGGTGAAGGCGGCCGGATTGATGATGATGAAGGCAACACCTTCCTCCCGGGCACGATGCACCCGCTGTACCAGTTCATGCTCGGCGTTGCTCTGGAAGCTCTCCAGGCGGTGGCCTGCGGCGCCGGCCTGCTGTTGCAGACGGCTGGTGATCGATTCCAGGGTGGCGTGACCATAGTGTTCCGGTTCGCGCGTACCGAGCAGGTTCAGATTGGGACCGTTCAATACCAACAGCTGTGCCATGAGTTCCCCTGACAATGCACTGGCGGGGTGGTTATTGTGTTTTTCCCGCCGGTTGCCCGCAGGTTCGGCCTTGTCGCCGGTAGCGGGCTGGAATACGGCGTGAGATTGTGCACCAAGGGGGAGGGGTTTGTCTACGAAACGGGAGTTACCGCCAGTTCAAAGCAGTTCCGCGCAAAATCAGCCCATATAAAGCTGTGACGGGGTGCTCATTTACAACAACGGTACCCTGTTTACAACAACGGCAGCACGGCCTCCTCGGCCTGTTCCAGGGTGATTTCGCTGCGGTGGGTGTAGGCGACGCGGCCCTGGCGGTCGAGTACCACCGTATAGGGCAGGGCGCCGACCTTGTTGCCCAGGGTCTGGGCCAGCTCCAGGCCACCCTCTTCGCCGATGAGGATGGGGAAATTGATGCCCAGGGAGTCGGCGAAGGCCTCGGCGTTGTCATGGGTATCGATGGTGATGCCGACCACGGTGAGGCCACGGGCGGCATGCTTTTCCTGCAACTCCATCAGCGCCGGCATTTCCTTGCGGCAGGGCGGGCACCAGGGCGCCCAGAAGTTGACCAGCACCACCTGGCCCTGCCACTCCGTCAGATGCCGCGGCTTACCGTCCAGATCGGGGAAGTTGAACGCAATGGGCGCCATTGTCGCCTGGGGCGCCGGTGCCGCCGGCACGGCGGTGCTTTCCGAGCCGCAGCCGGCGACGAGCAGGACGGCCCCCAGGGCCAGGACGGGCAACAGACGGTACATGGCAAAAATCCCGTTTTAAAGAATTGGTCCGCAAATGAACGCGAATGGACGCAAATTAAAGATGGGAGGGCTTATTTGCGTTGATTCGCGTTCATTTGCGGATGATCTTGGTTTTAACGCAGCGCGCGTTCCACGTGGGCACGGAACTCTTCCGGCCCCATGAAGCCGACCACGCGGAAGCCCTGGCGTTCCTTGCCGTCGGCGCCGAAGAACAGCAGGCTGGGCGGGCCGATGAGCTTGAAGTGGCGCAGCATGGCCTGGTCGGCGTCGTCGTTGGCAGTGACGTCGGCCTTGAGCAGCACGGCGCCGGACAGGGCCTGGATCACGCCGGTATCGGAGAAGGTGTACTTGTCGAACTCCTTGCAGGAGACGCACCAGTCGGCATAGAAGTCGAGCATCACCGGTTTGCCCTGGGCAGCGGCGGCTGCCACTGCCTGCTCCATGTCGGCCACGGTCTTCACCGTGCGGAATTCCAGCCTGGCCGGCTGCATCATGCCGGCACCACCACCGAAGCCGACACCGCGCAGCGGCTGCAACGGGTCGTTGCCGCCGGCAGCGGCGCCCACCAGCAGCAGGGCACCGTGGATCAGCAGGGCCAGGCCGAGACCCTTCCACAGCTTGCGCCAGCCGGAGGCATTGTCCTTGAGCGGCTCCAGCGCGCCCATGTAGATGGCGGAGATGATGACGAGCAGCGCCCAGCCCAGCATGGTGACGAAGGCGGGGAGGATGCGCTCCAGCATCCACAGCGCCACCGCCAGCAGCATCACGCCGAACACCGCCTTGATGGCGTTCATCCAGCCACCGGCGCGCGGCAGCAGCTTGCCGGCCGAGGTGCCGATGAGCAGCAGCGGCGCGCCCATGCCCATGGACAGGGCAAACAGGGCCAGGCCGCCCAGCACGGCATCGCCGGTCTGGCCGATATAGATCAGCGCGCCCATCAGCGGCGGCGCCACGCAGGGGCCGACGATCAGCGCCGACAGCAGGCCCATGATGGCCACGCCGATGAGACTGCCGCCCTGCTGCTTGTTGGATATCTCGCTCAGCTTGGTCTGCAGCGCCGAGGGCAGCTGCAGCTCGTAGAAGCCGAACATGGACAGGGCCAGCAGCACGAACACCACGCTGAAGCTGCCCAGGATCCACGGGTTCTGGAAGGCCGCCTGCAGGTTGGCACCGAACAGGCCGGCCAGCACGCCGGCCACGGTGTAGGTCAGCGCCATGGCCAGCACATACACCAGCGACATGATGAAGGCCCTGCGCGTGGTGAGCCCGGCGCCCTGGCCGACGATGATGCTCGACAGGATCGGGATCATCGGGAACACGCAGGGGGTAAAGGCCAGCAGCAGGCCCAGGCCGAGGAAGGTGAGCACGGTGAGCACATGATTGCCGCTGGCCAGGGCATCGGCCAGGGAATCCTGTTCCGATTTCGGCGCCGCGTCAGTGGCTGCCGGGAGGGCCGCGGCGGTGCTGCTGATACCGGCCGCCGCCGGGTCGAGGCTGATCTCCTTGCGGATGGGCGGATAGCAGATGCCGGTCAGTTCGGCGCAGCCCTGGTAGCTCACCAGCAGGGTGGCGTCGCCGCTGCGCTGCACCGGGATGCGTACTTCCACCGCATCGTGGAACACGAAGATGCGGCCGAAGAATTCGTCGTTCTTCTCCTCACCGGCGGGCAGGGCGTAGTTGCCCAGGGTGGCGGCGCTGCCCTCTTTCAGCTGGAAGGTGAACTTGTCCTTGTAGAGATAGTGGTTCGGGGCGATCTGCCAGCGCAGGGTGACCGCATCGGCAGCGACATCGGCGTCGAAGCGGAAGGCCACGTCCGGTTCCAGCACGTCGTCGTCCTGGGCCGCACCGCCCATAACCTGCTGCAGCTGGGTCAGTGATTTGGCCGGGGCCGCTGTTGCGGCGGCCGTCTGGGCCGGCAGGGTCAGCTTCACCTTGTTGCGCTGCGGTGGATAGCACACGCCGATCTCGGCGCAGCCCTGGGAGCCGGCGATCAGTTCGATGCTGGTGGGGGCCGCTGCGGTGCGGATCAGCGGGATGTCGACAGCGACACGGCCCTGGTAGATCTCGACCTTGCCGAAAAACTCGTCCTGCTTGACCTTGCCGGCGGGGAATTTCGGCACCCCCAGGGTGATGCCGGGGGCGTCGGTGCTGAAGCTGAACTTGTCCTTATATAGGTAGTAACCCTTGGCGATGGTCCACTCGGCACGCAGGGTGGTGGCGTCGAGGGGAGTGATCTTGAGTGCGAAGGCCTGCTCCGGTGGCAGCAGTTCCTCGTCTTCCGCCATCACCGTGCCGGCCAGGGACAGGGTGAGGGTGAACAGGACTAGCCAAAACTTCAGCGTGGTTCTCATTCGTTGTTTTCCGTTTGGTGATCGAGCCAGTTGAGGTAGGCAGGCAGACCTGCGGTCAGTGAGACAGCGATGATCTCCGGCAGTTCATACGGGTGGTGCGCACGCAGGGTCTGCTCCAGTGCGGCATAGCGCTCGCTTGTGGTCTTGATGAGCAGCAGGCATTCCGCCTCCTGCTGCACGGCACCCTGCCACTCATACACCGAATGTACCGTGGGCATGATGTTGACGCAGGCGGCCAGGCGCTCGCGTACCAGCAGCTCGGACAGTGTGCGGGCGCAGTCGAGATCCGGACAGGTGCTGAAGACAAGGAGGTGCGACATTGCTGCAAGATATCGGATTCGTCGTCAGCGTGCATCATCAGGCATAATTCGGAACAGTGCTGCGCCGGTGTTGTCACAGGAAAAGCGGTATTTGGCCGATGGCCAACGGCCCTGACGACTGCATTGGCGCACCAGTGCCTTGCCTGCCCTTCAGGTCAAACACCCCTGTCGAGACTTAAAGATGCCCCTGCCCCGCCTTTTATTCCTGTTTTTGTTGCTGTTGCCCATCGTTGAGATCTACCTGCTGATCCAGGTCGGCGGTGTGATCGGCGCGATCCCGACCATTGCCCTGGTGGTGTTTACCGCTGTGCTGGGCGCCCTGCTGCTGCGTCATCAAGGTCTGGCGGCGCTGAATCGGGTGCAGGTTCTGGTACAGCGGGGCGAAACGCCGACGTTGGCCATGCTGGAGGGGCTGGTGATCCTGGCGTCCGGTGCCATGCTGCTGCTGCCGGGCTTTTTCACCGACACGCTGGGCATGCTCGGACTGGTGCCGCCGTTGCGCCGCGCCCTGATTGCTGCCGTGCTGCGGCGCGGCCTTCCCATGGCACGGCCCGCCGCCGGGCGCTCGCCCGGTCGCCGTCACGGTCCGGCGACCCTGGAAGGGCAGTACAGGCGGGAAGACGACTGAAAATCAGGTTTTCGACACCCCGCCCCTTGACTCTCCCCAACTCGCCATTATTATTAGCACTCGCTTGCGGCGAGTGCTAATAATCTGGCCGCGCAACCCCAGTCCGGCATTTTCGTCAGACTGTTTCTATAAAAATCATCAGCTTAAGAGGGTAATTGAGAATGAAGATTCGTCCCCTGCATGATCGCGTGATCGTTCGTCGCAAGGAAGAGGAACGCACCACCGCCGGTGGCATCGTCATCCCCGATTCCGCTACCGAGAAGCCCGTTCAGGGTGAAGTGCTGGCCGTAGGCAAGGGCAAGATCCTGGAAAACGGCGAAGTTCGTGCACTGGATGTGAAGGTGGGCGATCGCGTGCTGTTCGGCAAGTATGCCGGCACCGAGGTCAAGGTCGACGGCGAGACCCTGCTGGTCATGCGCGAAGAAGACCTGATGGGCGTGATCGAAGGCTAAGCCTCTCCGCCTCCCCTATATTGCCAACGAATTAGCAGAGGAAAGACACAAGATGAGTGCAAAAGAAGTCAAGTTCGGTGATGTCGCCCGTCACGGCATGCTGCGCGGTGTAAACATTCTGGCCAACGCGGTCAAGGTGACCCTGGGTCCCAAGGGCCGCAACGTGGTGCTGGAGAAGTCCTTCGGCGCCCCCACCATCACCAAGGACGGCGTCTCCGTCGCCAAGGAAATCGAGCTGAAGGATAAGTTCGAGAACATGGGTGCGCAGATGGTGAAGGAAGTCTCCTCCAAGACCTCCGACATCGCCGGCGACGGCACCACCACCGCCACCGTGCTGGCCCAGTCCATCTGCATCGAGGGCATGAAGTCGGTGACCGCCGGCATGAACCCGATGGACCTGAAGCGCGGCATCGACAAGGCGGTGATCGCCGCCGTCGAGGCGCTGAAGAAGATGTCCAAGCCCTGCACCGACACCAAGGCCATCGCCCAGGTCGGCACCATCTCCGCCAACTCCGATGACTCCATCGGCAAGATCATCGCCGATGCCATGGACAAGGTGGGCAAGGAAGGCGTGATTACCGTGGAAGACGGTTCCGGCTTCGACAACGAGCTGGACGTGGTCGAGGGCATGCAGTTCGACCGCGGCTACCTGTCGCCGTACTTCGTCAACAACCAGCAGACCATGACCGCCGAGCTGGAGAATCCGTTCATCCTGATCCACGACAAGAAGATATCCAACATCCGCGAGCTGCTGCCGGTGCTGGAAGGCGTCGCCAAGTCCGGCAAGCCGCTGCTGATCATCTCCGAGGACGTGGAGGGCGAGGCGCTGGCCACCCTGGTGGTCAACTCCATCCGCGGTATCGTCAAGGTGGCGGCGGTGAAGGCCCCCGGTTTTGGTGATCGCCGCAAGGCCATGCTGCAGGACATCGCTATCCTCACCGGTGGCCAGGTGATCTCCGAAGAGGTCGGCCTGTCCCTGGAGAAGGCGACCCTGGACGACCTGGGTACTGCCAAGAAGGTGGTGGTAGCCAAGGAAAACACCACCGTCATCGACGGCGCCGGCAAGGCCGCCGACATCAAGGCCCGCGTCGAGCAGATCCGCGCCCAGATGGAAGAGACCACCTCCGACTACGACCGCGAGAAGCTGCAGGAGCGCATGGCCAAGCTGGCTGGCGGCGTGGCGGTGATCAAGGTCGGTGCCGCCACCGAAGTGGAAATGAAAGAGAAGAAGGCCCGCGTCGAAGACGCCCTGCACGCCACCCGCGCGGCAGTGGAAGAGGGCGTGGTTCCCGGCGGCGGTGTCGCCCTGATCCGTGCCCTGGACGCCATCAAGGGCCTGAAGGGCGACAACCACGAGCAGGACGTCGGCATCAGCATCGCCCGTCGCGCCATGGAAGA
This sequence comes from Thiohalomonas denitrificans, assembly GCA_020725115.1. Lineage (GTDB taxonomy): Bacteria > Pseudomonadota > Gammaproteobacteria > Thiohalomonadales > Thiohalomonadaceae > Sulfurivermis > Sulfurivermis denitrificans_A. The sequence goes on along the minus strand of DYFR01000020.1, from coordinate 9,206 downwards.
GCCGCTGCGCCAGATCGTCGCCAATGCCGGTGAAGAGCCGTCCGTCATCGTCAACAAGGTGAAGGAAGGCAAGGGCAACTTCGGCTACAACGCCGCCAACGGCGACTTCGGCGACATGATCGAGATGGGCATCCTGGATCCCACCAAGGTGACCCGTTCCGCTCTGCAGAACGCCGCGTCCATCGCCGGTCTGATGATCACCACCGAGGCCATGGTGGCCGAGCTGCCGAAGGATGATAAGGGCGGCGCGGACATGGGTGACATGGGCGGTATGGGTGGCATGGGCGGTATGGGCATGATGTAAGCCCGCCGCGCTCCACGCGTAAAAAAGCCCCGCCGGGAGACCGGCGGGGCTTTTTTATTGGGGGATTTTTGCGGGGGAATGCTGTTCGGGATGCTCCGCGTCCCGTGACGCAGAACGTCACCCCTCCGTTACCACGCAGAGCGTGGGAACGATAAAACGCGCCTGGAAACAAAAAGCCCCGCACGGTCCACCCGGCGGGGCCTTCTGGTTATTAACTTGCAACTTGTATCTTGAAACTTGTATCTGCCTTTCAGACCTTCACGTAAAGCCAGCCTTCCTGTAATCGATCCACCACGCGTTCCAGGCCGGACTTGGTGGTGCCCACCTCGGGCAGCAGGTGGGCATCCATGCCCTGGTCCCTGAGCCAGCGCAGGGTGTTGGCACAGCCCAGCACCGCCAGGTTGTCGTACTTGCGGATCAGTTCCTGGGTGCGCTGCGGATAGGGCGACACGTCGGAGCGCAGCAGTGCGATGCCGTCGCCGTTGGCCACCACTTCCAGCTTGATGGGGATGCCGCGCAGGCGGTAGGAACTGAGCAGGGTTTCCACCTCGTCCAGGGCGTAGCGCAGCTTGTTGGCATCGCTGGTGGTGATGTGCAGTACCACGTTCTGCTGCATGCCCTGGGCAGACAGCAGCTGCACGGTCTGGAAGGCGTCCAGATCCTGACGCTGGTAGGCGGCCTGTTCCTGTTGCATGGGACTGGTCATTTGTGGTCCGTGGGCGAACCAGCCGGCCACGGCGCCCACCGCCAACAGCACGGAGGCGGCCACCGCATCGGTGAGACGCCAGCGGCGGCGCGGCGCCGGATGTGACGGGGCGGCCGGTGGTTCGGCATAGGCATGGCGCACCATGTCCTGCATGCGGCGGATCTCGCATACCTTGCGGCTCAGGTTTTCGTCCTGCTTGAGTGCTACGAAGATCTGCTCCTGTTCCTCGGGACCGAGCTGGTCGTCGACGAAGGCATGCAGTTGTTCATCAGAGAAGTGTTGGCTAGTCATTTGACCCTCACCAGCTTCGTTTCCATGTGTGGGGCGGCCGCGGCCGCATCAATCAGTTTTTCCTTCAGCGCCTGGCGCGCGCGGCACAGGCGGCTCATGACGGTGCCGATGGGGATGGTCAGTATTTCCGCCACTTCGGCATAGCTGAATCCCTCCAGGTCGACCAGGGTGAGCACCTCGCGCTGGCCTTGCGGCAGTTGCGCCACGGCGCTGCGTACCCGGTGTACCGTTTCCAGCTGCTGGTGATCCTGTTCCGGATTGGAATCGCTGTGGAACTCGTTTTCATCGAACTCCTGCAGGTCGCGGCGGCTGCGCAGATGGCCGCGCCAGCAGTTGGTCAGGATGCTGAACAGCCAGCTGTCCATGGCCTCGAAGGAGCGCAGGCTGGCGGCGCTTTTCATCGCCTGCAGCATGGTTTCCTGCACCAGGTCGTCGGCCAGGTGGGTGCTGTGGCACCAGGAATAGGCCACCCGGTACAGCCGCTTGCGATTCTGCTCGAGACGATTGTTGAAATCGTGCGAGCGGCAAAACATCCCCAATATGCCCATGTTTTCCTCCACATAAGTCCGGTCGTCGTTCTTGTTGTTATATGGCGTCTGTTGCGCCTTGTTAGCTATAGATGATCCGGCCGGCAACAATATTCCATTCCCGGCGGCCCGGAATAAAAACGCAGTGCGCTCCATCTTAACCCCGCAGACGACACACGCAAGCCCCTGGTTCTTGACACTGTTTTCAGTAGGGTTTTGGTGTGTCCACGCTTGGGCATGCGGCCCGTCCCCCAATTCGCGGGCCGCATGTTGTTGTGGGGATCCTCCTTTCCCCCACCTTGGGCTGGGATTTGGCCGGCATCAGCCCCGGTCCGAATCCCGGTTTTTTTTCTGCCGTGCCGTGCGGGCCGGCGCTGCTGATACAATCGGGCCATTCTTGTCCACGGCCGGATCGATTGTGACCCCCGAACACTCCTTTAGCGACGCCCTGCGTGCCATCCCCCTGCCCCTGCAGGAGCGGATACAGCGGCAATGGCAGCATCTGCGCGAGACCGCCCCCGCGGTCACATTTCCAGCGGAATTTCTTGCCGAGCTGGCCCGGGTGTGGGCCTGCAGCGAGTTCGTCACCGATGCCTGTGTGCGTCACCCCGGGATGTTGCAGGAACTGCACGACAGCGGTGATCTGCTGCACAGCTACGCCGCCGGCCACTACCGGCAGCAGCTGACCGCCCTGCTCGACGGGGTGGACGACGAGCCCCAGCTGGGCGAGCGGCTGCGCCGCTTCCGCCGCCGCGAAATGGTGCGGATTGCCTGGCGCGACCTGGCCGGGCACTGCGAACTGAACGAGGTGGTGACCGACCTGTCGGCCCTGGCCGATGCCTGTATCGACCTGGCGCTGGAGCACCTGTACCGCTGGCAGTGCGAGCAGTGGGGCACGCCCAGTAACGCCGATGGCGCGGCGCAGCGCATGGTGGTGCTGGGCATGGGCAAGCTCGGTGCCCATGAACTCAATTTCTCTTCCGACGTGGATCTGATCCTGGCCTATCCGGAGGACGGCGAGACCCGCGACGGGCGGCGCAGCACCACCAATCAGGAGTTCTTCATCCGCCTTGGCCAGCGCCTCGGCAACGTGCTCAGCGGCACCACTGCCGAGGGCTATGTATTCCGTGTCGATACCCGCCTGCGCCCCTTCGGCGAGTCGTCCGCCCTGGCCCTGTCCTTCGATGCCATGGAGGACTACTACCAGGTGCATGGCCGCGAATGGGAACGCTACGCCATGATCAAGGCGCGGGTGGTGGCGGGGGACAAGGAGGCCGGGGCCGAACTGATGGCCATGCTCAAGCCCTTCGTCTACCGCCGCTACGTGGATTACGGCGCCTTCCAGTCGCTGCGCGAGATGAAGGCGATGATCGGCCGCGAGGTGCAGCGCAAGGGCATGGAGGACAACGTCAAGCTGGGCGCCGGCGGCATTCGCGAGGTGGAGTTCATCGGCCAGGCCTTCCAGCTCATCCGCGGCGGCCGCGAACCGACCCTGCAGGTGCGCCGCATCCTCACCGTGCTGGAGGCCCTGCGCGGTTTCGGCTGGCTGCCCGACTTCGTGGTGGACGAGCTGACCGAGTCCTACACCTTTCTGCGCAACACCGAACACCGTATCCAGGAATACCAGGATCGCCAGACCCACGACCTGCCGGAAGACGAGACCGGCCGCCTGCGCCTGGCCTGGAGCATGGGTTTCGATACCTGGTCCGCCTTCGAGACCGTGCTGCGCGATCACATGAACCGCGTGCACCAGCACTTCGAGCAGGTGTTCGCCGCGCCGCAGACCGAGCACGCCGAGTCCGACAGCCTGGACCTCACCGGCGTGTGGCAGGGCAATCTGGATCAGGAGCAGGCCTGCCATGCCCTGGCCCAGGCCGGTTATGGCGACACCGCCGAGGTCTATCGCCTGGTGCAGCAGGTGCGTCAGGGCCGGGCCTTTCTGAGCCTGAGCGCCCAGGGCCGCACGCGCATGAATCACCTGATCCCCCTGCTGCTCGGTGCGGTGGGGCAGGGCGGGCAACCGGACATCACCCTGCAGCGCCTGCTGCATCTGGTGGAGACCATCGCCAGGCGCAGCTCCTATCTGGCCCTGCTGGTGGAAAATCCCATGGCACTGTCGCAACTGGTGCGACTATGCGCCGCCTCGCCGTGGATCGCCTCGCAGCTGGCGCTGTATCCGCTGCTGCTGGACGAGCTGCTCGATCCGCGTTCCCTGTACGCGCCGCCGCGGCGCAGGGAACTGTCCAACGAACTGCGCCAGCGCATGATGTACGTGGCGCCGGAGGATCAGGAGGCGCAGATGGACGCCCTGCGCCACTTCAAGCAGGCCAACACCCTGCGCGTCGCCGCTGCCGACGTGATGGAGGCGGTGCCGCTGATGGTGGTGAGCGATCACCTCACCGAGCTGGCCGAGGTGCTGCTGGATGAGACCCTGACCCTGGCCTGGCGCCACATGATCGGCCGTCACGGCCGTCCCGCCTGCGGCGACAACCGGGCCTGCGATACCGGCTTCGCCATCATCGCCTACGGCAAGCTGGGCGGCATCGAACTGGGCTACGGCTCCGATCTCGACATCGTGTTCCTGCACAGCAACGAAAGCGAAGGCCGCGTGACCGACGGCGAGCGGCCGGTGGACAATGCCGTGTTCTACGCCCGCATGGCCCAGCGCATCATCCACATCCTCGGCACGCGCACCCCCGCCGGCGTGCTGTACGAGGTGGACACCCGGCTGCGCCCCAGCGGCGCCTCCGGCCTGCTGGTGTCCGGCCTCGACGCCTTCGCTGCCTATCAGGGCAACGAGGCCTGGACCTGGGAACACCAGGCCCTGGTGCGCGCCCGCGGCGTGGCCGGCGACCCGGCGGTGATCGAGTCCTTCGAGTGCACCCGCCGCGAGATCCTCGGCCGGCGGCGCGAACAGGAAAAACTGCGCCAGGAGGTGCGCGAAATGCGCGAGCGCATGCGTGCGCAACTGGCCAAGGGCGGCGCGGAAAAATTCGATTTGAAACAAGACCCCGGTGGTATCGCGGACATAGAATTTATGGTGCAATATGGCGTCCTGGCGTGGGCGCACGAGCACCCCGCCCTGCTGGATTTCACCGACAATATCCGCCTGCTCGAACGCCTGGCCGAGGCCGGGCGGCTGCCGCCGGCCGACGCCGAACTGCTTGCCGATGCCTACCGTGCCTACCGTGCCCAGGTGCACCGGCTGACCCTGCTGGAGCAGCCGGCGCTGGTGGCAGGCGGCGAGTTCGACGCGCTGCGCGCACAGGTGTCGCGCATCTGGCGCGAGTTGATGGAATGACTGAATAACGTACCGCCGAGGCGCAGAGTCCGCAGAGAAGATGTTTGATTGCAACGTGGCAATGTGCTGCTGTGTGGTCTCTGGACAGCGGTTGCAAGGGCAATGATGTATAAACTTGGACGCCCTCTGCGAACTCTGTGTCTCGGTGGTGCAACAGTATGAAATGTTTATCTTTGAGGAGAATGTTTGATGTCGATGTCTGACCGCGACGGCGTGATCTGGCTGGATGGCGAAATGGTGCCCTGGCGCGAGGCCAAGACCCACGTGCTGACCCACACCCTGCACTACGGCATGGGCGTATTCGAGGGCGTGCGCGCCTACAAGACCGACAAGGGCACGGCCATTTTCCGTCTCCAGGAGCACACCGATCGCCTGTTCCGCTCGGCGCACATCCTGATGATGCCGATGCCCTACGACAAGAACACCATCAACGAGGCGCAGCGCGCCGTGGTGCGCGAGAACAATCTCGAGTCGGCCTACATTCGCCCGATGTGCTTCTACGGTTCCGAAGGCATGGGCCTGCGCGCCGACAACCTCAAGGTGCATGTGATGGTCGCCGCCTGGACCTGGGGCGCCTACCTCGGCGCCGAGGGCATGGAGAAGGGCATCCGCGTGCGCACCTCGTCGTTCACCCGCCACCACGTCAACATCACCATGTGCAAGGCCAAGGCCAATGGCAACTACATGAACTCCATGCTGGCCCTGCGCGAGGCGCTGTCCTGCGGCGTGGACGAGGCGATGCTGCTGGACAACGAAGGCTACGTGGCGGAAGGTTCCGGCGAAAACATCTTCATCGTGCGCAATGGCGTGATCTACACGCCGGACCTCACCTCGGCCCTGGACGGCATCACCCGCGACACGATCTTCCGTCTGGCGGCGGAACTCGGCCTGACCATCAAGGAAAAGCGCATCACCCGCGACGAGGTGTACATCGCCGACGAGGCCTTCTTCACCGGCACCGCCGCCGAAGTGACGCCGATCCGTGAAGTGGACGGTCGCGCCATCGGCAGCGGCAGTCGCGGCCCGATCACCGAGCGCCTGCAGACCATGTATTTCGATCAGGTGCATGGCCGCCGCGCGGAGAACGCGGACTGGCTCGCCTACGTGAAGTAACTAGGCGACAGGCGGTGCGCAGTGCGTACCGATGAATCAAAGAACGGAGGCAACCCATGAGCACAGCAGCGGCAACTGGTAAAAACGGCGGCACCCAGCGTTACTACGAAGTGACGGCGGCGGATCTGCCGGTGCATTGCCCCATGGACAGCTCCAGCCTGTGGAGCATGCACCCCCGCGTTTATCTGCCCATCGCAGAGAACGGTGAAGTGCGCTGTCCCTATTGCGGCGCCCGCTACGTTCTCAAGGGCGGCAAGGCCGGCCATTGAGCATCCACATTTTCTAGTCTTCGGCCCCTGGCCCCTGGTCTCAAATGAAACTGCACATCCCCGATTTTTCCTCCGCCCGTGTCCTTGTCGTTGGCGATTTGATGCTGGATCGTTACTGGCACGGCGACACCTCGCGCATCTCCCCTGAGGCACCTGTCCCGGTGGTGCATGTGGGCGAGGCCGAGGAGCGTCCGGGTGGCGCCGGCAACGTGGCGCTCAACATCGCCGCTCTGGGCGGGCGCGCCGGCGTCATCGGCCTCACCGGCCAGGACGAGGCGGCGGACGTATTGCGTCGCCGGCTTGAAAGCGAAGGTGTCGAATGTCATTTCGAGCGGCTGGAGCAGTATTCCACCATCACCAAGCTGCGCGTGGTCAGCCGTCATCAGCAACTGATTCGCTGCGATTTCGAGGATGGTTTTCAGGGCCACGATCCGCAGGGCCTCATCGCGCTGTTCGAGGCGCAAGTGGCGGCCGCCGGCGCGGTGGTGCTGTCCGATTATGGCAAGGGCACGCTGCGCGCGGTGCGCGAACTGATCGCGGTGGCGCGTGCCGCCGGCAAGCCGGTGCTGATCGATCCCAAGGGCACTGATTTCGAGAAGTATCGCGGCGCCACGCTGATCACCCCCAACCTGGCCGAGTTCGAGGCGGTGGTGGGACGCTGCCACGGCGAGGATGACCTGGTGGCCAAGGGCGAGAATCTGCGCCGTCACCTGGATCTGGAGGCGCTGCTCATCACCCGCAGCGAGCGCGGCATGACCCTGTTGCGTGAACAGCATGCGCCGCTGCACCTTCCCACCCGCGCCCGTGAGGTATTCGATGTCACCGGCGCCGGCGACACCGTGCTGTCCACGCTGGCGGCTGCACTGGCGGCAGGCCAGGACCTGGCCGATGCCACAGCGCTGTCCAACGTTGCCGCCGGCGTGGTGGTGGGCAAGCTGGGCACTGCCACCGTGACGGTACAGGAACTGGGCAAGGCATTGCGCGATCAGAATGAAATGGAACTGGGCATGGTCGATGAGGACCATCTCGCCGCCCTGGTGCGCGAGGCCAAGGCCCATGGCGAGACCGTGGTAATGACCAACGGCTGCTTCGACATCCTGCACGCCGGCCACGTCACCTATCTGCAGCAGGCACGCCGCCTGGGCGATCGCCTGATCGTCGCCGTCAACGACGACGCCTCGGTAAAGCGCCTGAAAGGCGAAGAGCGCCCGGTGAACACCATGGAGCGGCGCATGTTCGTGCTGGCGGCGCTCGGCTGCGTCGATTGGGTGGTGCCCTTCTACGAAGACACGCCGACCCGTCTGATCTGCAAGGTGCTGCCCGACATCCTGGTCAAGGGCGGCGACAACAACCCGGCCAACATCCCCGGCGGCGATTGCGTGCGCGAGGCCGGCGGTCAGGTGCTGGTGATGGACTACGTGGACAATTGCTCCACCACCGGCCTGATCAAGGCGATCCGCGCCACGGCGAAAAATGACTGACATTCAATCCTCACCGCCGAGGCGCAGAGGACGCAGAGAAGCGCAGGCTGTCTCTGGTTTCGGCAGGCTTCCTCATCGTGTTTTGACACGCTGTGATCTCGGCGTCTCTGCGGTGAAAAGATTTTTCCTTACTGTGTGCGATGACTGATCCCGCCGCCATTCAGACCGATGTGGTGATCTGCGGCGGCGGTGTTGCCGGCCTGTGGCTGCTGGCGCGGCTGCGCCAGCAGGGCTACAGCGTCGTGCTCATCGAATCCGCTGCGCTTGGCGCCGGTCAGACGCGCTACGCCCAGGGCATCATCCATGGCGGCACCAAATACGCCCTCACCGGCGCAGTAAGCGGGTCCAGCGAGGCCATCGCGGCAATGCCGCCGCTGTGGCGCGCCTGCCTCGAAGGCCACGGCGAGATCGACCTGCGCGCCGTGCGCCTGATGTCCGATCACCAGTACCTCTGGTCTACCGCCAGCATCACCTCGCGCATGGCCGGCTTCTTTGCCAGCAAGATGATGCGCAGCCGCATTGCGCCGCTGGACGCCAGTGACCACCCCACCGTATTTCGGCATTGCGATTTCCGCGGCCAGGTATACCGTCTGGAAGAGCCGGTGCTGGATACGGCGGCGCTGGTGCATGCTCTGGCAGCACCCCACGAGCAGGCGATCTGGCGTGGCACCGTGGTGCAGGCCGTGGCCGGGAAGGAAGGCATTCAGCTCACGTTGCAGGACGGCGAACAACAGCGAAGCATCGCGGCCCGTCGTCTGGTGCTCACGGCGGGCAAGGGCAACGCCGCGCTGCTGCAACTCCTGGGACATGATGCACCGCAGATGCAGACCCGCCCCCTGAAAATGGTGATGGTGCGCGGCGATCTGCCGCAGGGTGTGTATGCCCACTGCCTCGGCGCCAGCACCAACCCGCGTCTCACCATCAGTACCCACTTTGACATTCAAGGCCGCACCGTGTGGTATCTGGGCGGCGATCTTGCGGAGGAGGGCGTGCGTCGCAGCGACGTCGAACAACTGGATGCGGCGCGCCATGAACTGGCGACACTGCTGCCGTGGATCGATTTTTCGCAGTGCGAATTCGCCACCCTGGACATCGATCGCGCCGAGCCGCGCATGCCCGACGGGCGCCGCCCCGACGATGTCTACGCCGATGAGCGCGACGGCGTGATCACTGCCTGGCCCACCAAGCTGGCCTTTGCGCCGCGCCTGGCGGCG
>DYFR01000003.1 GCA_020725115.1 Thiohalomonas denitrificans | reverse complement strand
TCATGGGTCGACAACAAGGGCGAGAAGGACGCGACCGAGGCCGCCATCGGCTAAGAGGCCTCCGAAAATAATAACCACTACATCCACGATGTAAGAGGAGTCAGGATATGAAAGCATTGCTCACCACGGCGACCGCGCTGGCCCTGCTCGTCGGCGTACCGCTGGCCGCGCAGGCCTCGCCGCAGCAGGATCTGAAAGAGTTCCGCGAGTACTACATGAAGAAGTTCCCCGGCGTTTCGCTGCAGGAATACGCCAACGGCGTCTACGCCATCGACCCGGTCTCCCGCGTCACCTGGGAAGCGCTGGAAGAGGACTTCCCGCCCTACGAGGATGACCTGAAGAAGGGTGAGAAGCTGTTCAAGACCCCGTTTGCCAACGGCAAGACCTACGGCAGCTGCTTTCCCAACGGCGGCATCGGCATCGCGCAGAACTACCCCTACTTCGACGCCGCCAACAATACGGTGAAGACGCTGGAGCAGGAGGTCAACGAGTGCCGTGTCAAGAACGGCGAGAAGCCGCTGGGTCCCAACCGCGGCGACATCGCTGCGGTGACCGCCTACATGGCCTATACCTCCCGCGGCAACAAGGTAAACGTGGTGGTGCCGAACGACCCGCGCGCCGTGGAATGGTACGAGCGCGGCAAACGTCACTTCTACATGAAGCGCGGCCAGCTCAACCTGTCCTGCGCCAACTGCCACAAGGACAGCTCCGGCCTCTACATCCGCGCCGAGATGCTGAGTCCAGCCCTGGGCCACACCACCCACTTCCCGGTCTACCGCCAAAGCTGGGGCAATATGGGCACCCTGCACCGCCGCTATCAGGGCTGCAACGAGCAGGTCCGCGCCAAGGGCTTCGGCAGCCAGAGCGACGAGTACCGCGCGCTGGAGTATTACCATACCTACATGAGCAACGGTATCGAGTTGAACGGCCCGGGCAGCCGCAAGTAAGCACTGCCTCGCACCAACAAGAAACCCGGCCTCGGCCGGGTTTTTTGTTGCGTGGCAATTGGCAACCAGATGGTTTGTCTTTTCTTGCAGACATGCAGGGTGAATAAGCGCAGCGCATCCACCCTGCCCTCTTTAACCCTACTTTCCACCCTCACGTTCTTCCACCGCCGCCAGTGCCAGCACCTCGTTGGCGAAGATCGCCCCCTCCAGCTTGGCCTCCAGGCCGGTACGACGCATCACCTCGCGCACCTGCGCATTCAAGCCACTGAACAGGATCTCGATACCGTTGTTGCGCAGACGCTCCACCAGATGGTGCAGCACGTCCTCGCCGGAGGCGTCGAGCTGGCTGATGCCGTTGCCCACCACCAGCAGGTAGCGCGCCTGCGGGCTGTTGGCCACCGCCTCCAGTATGGCGTCCTCGAAACAGGCGACATTGGCGAAGTACAGGGCGCCATCGAAACGCACGATTACCAGTCGGTCATCACCCTCCACCTCGGGATGGCCACACAGCTCACACAAGTGGCCGTCCTCGGCACGCCCCAGAATCGCCATATGCGGCCGCATGGTGCGCAGCAAATACAGCACCACCGCGAGGCCGGCACCGGCCAGGATGCCCAGGTCGAGATGGGGCGCGAACAGCAGGGTGGCGACGAAGGTGACGATGGCGGCGGCGCCGTCGTGGCGATGCGCCTGCCAGGCATGCAGCATGGCCTTGAAGTTGATGAGGCCGATCACCGCCAGCATGATCACCGCCGCCAGCACCGCCTGCGGCAGGTGGTACAGCAGCGGGGTGAGGAACAGCAGGGTGAGCAGTACCACGCCGCCGGTGAACACCGAGGACATGCCGGTCACGGCACCGGCATTGATGTTCACCGCGGAACGGGAGAACGAGCCGCTCACCGGATAGGACTGGGTGAAGCTGCCGACGATATTGGCCAGCCCCTGCCCCACCAGTTCCTGGTTGGGATCGATACGGGCGCGCGTTTTCGCCGCCATCGCCTTGGCGATGGAGATCGCCTCCATGAAGCCGACCAGGGAGATGACCAGGGCGCTGGACAGCAGGGCCACCAGCATGTCCCAACTGAAACTGGGCGCCGCAATGGACGGCAGGCCGGCGGGTATGCTGCCGACCACGGCGCCGCCGCCGGACAACTGGATCTCTTCAGCGTGCACGGCGCGGATGCGCCAGCGCTGGCCGTCGTGTTTCATCCCCCCGGGAAAGCGATCGCTCAGATAGAGAACCGCGTCTCCGCCCTCTGCGTCGCCCGGTACGCGATAGAAGGCAAACTGCTGCAGGGCGCGCTGGCCATGATGCTGCTCACGTTCGACGTCCCGGCGCTCGGCCTGCAACAGCTCCAGCTCATAGCGCAGGGCGATCACACGCCGATCCTGGGCGCCGAACATCGCCGTCAGACGCGCCAGCTCCTGGCTCTTGCCGCTGATTTGCTGCGCCAGCTCGGCAGCGATACGCCCCTTGTCCACCGTCAGCCGTGCCAGGGTGCGCAACTCGGTGTCGTGGATTTGGCTGATGGCGGCGGTGTCGTTGCGCTCGAATCCCGTGCCCCAGCTGATCACCGTGGCGATGGCCACCGCAATCAGTACGCCGGGCAACTTCGGCGCATAGCGCCGCAGCCCCCACATGATGGTGAAGGCCCCCGCCCCCATCAACAGCGTCGGCAGATGGGTATCGCCTATTTGCAGCAGTACACCCCAGATGTCCTGCAGAAACGACTCGCTGCGCCCGATGGAAACGCCGAGCAGCTTGTTGAGCTGGGACAGGCCGATGATGATGGCCGCGGCGCTGGTGAAGCCGACGATCACCGGATGGGAAATGAAGTTGACCACCACCCCGAGCCGGAACATGCCCAGCGCCAGCTGGATCAGACCGACCAGCAGGGCCAGCAGTATCGCCAGGGCGATGAACTGCTCGCTGCCCAATACCGCCAGCGGCGCCAGCGCGGAGGCCGTCAGCAGCGAGACCACCGCCACCGGACCGGTAGCCAGCTGGGCCGAAGAGCCCCACAGTGCCGCAATGATACCGGGCAGGAACGCGGCATAGAGGCCGTAATAGGCGGGCAGGCCGGCCAGCTGGGCATAGGCCATGGACTGGGGGATCAATACCAGCGCCACCGTGACGCCGGCAATGAGATCGGCCCGGAAGGCCGTGCGGCTGCGCGGCAACCACTGCAGAAAGGGCAGAAATTTGTGCAATGAAACCATGTCGCTAAGCTCGGATTGTTCGGCCCATCCCTGCGCCTCACCCCTTCGGGGCTGAAGCGACAATTCGCTCCCGGCGAATTGTTTGGACCATGCCAGCGGCAACGTAACCGGAGAATACGGAACGTCGCCACGGCGCGGCAGTATACCTTAGAGGTAACCCGCCATGGCGTGTCGTTGCGCTTTTCAGTATCATGACCAGCCGTTTCGCGGCCTTGCCCAGATCACGCCCCCTTCCCGGCTGCCGCACGACATATCGACCCCCTCACCCCGCCTGTACGCCCCCGGCGCACGGCGCGGCACATGCCATAGAAGGAGCAGTGCGTTGGAAAATCTGACCCTCACCACGGAAATGATGTGGGTGATGGCGTTTCTTGCCTTTACCATTTATCTGTTCGTCTCGGAAATCGTGCGTGTCGATGTGGCCGCCGTGCTGGTGATGGTGCTGCTCGGCCTCACCACCGTGATCCCCGATGCCCTGGTGCCGTCGCTGGTCGACTCGAAACATCTGTTCGACGGCTTCGCCAGTAACGCCGTGATCTCCATCATCGCCGTGATGATCATCGGCGCCGGTCTGGACAAGACCGGTGTGATGGGCAAGGTGGCCAATTTCATCATGAAGATCGGCGGCTCCACCGAGCAGCGCATCATTCCGCTCATTTCCAGCACCGTCGGCTTCATCTCCAGCTTCATGCAGAACGTCGGTGCCGCCGCCCTGTTCCTGCCGGTGGTCAGCCGCATCTCCAACCGCACCGGTCTGCCCATGTCGCGCCTGCTGATGCCGATGGGCTTTTGCGCCATTCTCGGCGGCACCATCACCATGATCGGCTCCAGTCCGCTGATCCTGCTCAACGACCTGATCCTCACCTCCAACAAGTCGCTCACCGCCCAGGGACTGGAGGCGATGGACACCTTCGACCTGTTCGCGGTCACCCCCATCGGTCTGGCGCTGGTGGCCACCGGCATCATCTACTTCATGCTCGCCGGTCGTTTCGTGCTGCCGGTCAACAAGAGCGAAGGCGCCGAAGGCATGAGTACCATGGAGTATTTCCGCAGCCAGTACGGCCTGACCGGCGATATCTTCGAACTGGCCGTCAGCGCCGGCAATCCGCTGGCCGACAAGACCATCGAAGAACTGGAAGGCGCACTCAGTCACGATGTGTCCATCATCGCCCTGCGCATCGGCGATGACGTACGCATCGCCCCGTCGCGTGACGTTACGGTCCCCGTGGGCGCCGTGCTGGCCCTGATGGGCTCCAACGAAGCCATCCAGCGCCAGGCCGATGCCTACCGCCTGGAACGCACCGGCGGCACCAGCCATTTCGCCGAGATACTGACGCCGAGCCGCGCCGGCATCTCCGAGATCGTCATTCCGCCCAACTCGCGCCTGGTCGGCAAATCCATCGGTGAAATCCGCATGCGCAAGACCCACGGCCTCAACGTGCTGGCGGTATACCGCGGCACCGAGGTGCTGCGCGAAAATCTGCGCGATCTGGTGCTGCAATCGGGCGACACCCTGATTCAGCACAGCAGCTGGGACGACCTCGCCGCCGCCGACAAGAACCGCCGCGACTTCCTCGTCATCACCACCGATTACCCGCACGAGGAACTGCGCCCGCACAAGGTCCACTTCGCGCTGGGCTTCTTTCTTATCGCCCTGGGCCTGGTGCTGTTCACCGATGTGCGCCTGTCCGTGGCCCTGCTCACCGGGGCCATGGGCATGATCCTGAGCGGCGTGCTGACCATCGACGAGGCCTACGGCTCGGTAAGCTGGAAGACCGTGTTCCTCCTCGCCAGCCTGATCCCGCTGGGTCAGGCGGTGGAAACCAGCGGCACTGCCAGCTGGATCGCCGTGCAGACCCTGCAACTGCTGGGCGGCGATGTAAATCATGTCCTGCTGCAGGCGGTGATCGCCATCCTGGCCACCTTCTTCACCCTGGTGATGTCCAACGTCGGCGCCACCGTGCTGCTGGTGCCGCTGGCGGTAAACATCGCGCTACAGGCCGGCGCCAATCCGGCGGTGTTCGCCCTCACCGTGGCCATCGCCACCTCCAACTCCTTCCTCATCCCCACCCACCAGGTCAACGCCCTGATCATGGGCCCGGCCGGCTACCGCGTGGCCGACTTCATGCGCGCCGGCGGCATCATGACGGTGCTGTTCCTGATCGTGGCGCTGACCATGCTGAACATCGTGTTCTGATGGGAATGTGCGGGATGTGACAGTGACGCGGCGGTGCGTGATGCGCACCCTACGAGTAGGCCGAAAACACAAAAGCCCGCGTCAAGCGGGCTTTTGTGTTTCTGATATGGTGGGTCGTGTGAGACTCGAACTCACGACCAACGGATTAAAAGTCCGCTGCTCTACCGACTGAGCTAACGACCCGGTTTAAGGAAGGCGCATATGCTACCGAACTCAGCGGAAATGGCAAGCAGCGAAGTGGAAGTTACAAGTGGCAAGCTCCAGGTTTCAAGAAAAACCCAGTCACGCAGGCCCGATATGGCCCAGTTGCCCCTTGTTACTTACCGCCGGCACAGACAGACCACCGCGCGCTCTGCGGGAGCCCGATATATCGGGCTCCCGCATCGTCATTAAACCGCTTCCAGCTTGCGCAGGGAGGACGGCAGCAGGCGCATGTCCACCAGGGCGGTGATCAGGGCCTTGCCGAAGGTGGCCTCGTCTTCATACACCATCTTGTAGTACTGGATCTTCATGGTCAGCGCGCTGCCGAACACGATGGCGATGAAGGTGATGATGGAACCGACCGCCAGGGTGGAGACGCCGGTAATGGCCTGGCCCACGGTGCAGCCCATGGCCAGCACGCCGCCGAAGCCCATCAGCACCGCACCGATGAAGTGGTTGAGGAAATCCCTGAAGCTGGCGAACCACTCGATGCGGAAGCCCTTGCTCAACAGCGACCACAGCAGTGAACCGAGGACCACGCCGAACACCGACATGATGCCGAAGGTCAGCAGGGTGCTGTCGAAGCCCTTGCCGATGTAGCCGACGGTCTGGCCCATGGGATTGATGAAGGTGAAGGACTGCGGGCTGAGCGGCGCGCTGTCCGGCTTGTCGTCGATGCCCTCATGGAAGTCCGGGTACATGTCCCAGTATTCCTTGGTCGGGTTGACCGCGTCACGCAGCGCCACCACTTCGTCCTCGATGTTGAGGTTGAGGTTGGAGGTGACATACCAGGCGCCCAGCACGCACAGGCCGACCACCACGCCGCCGAGGATGTTGTCGAAGCTGGAGCGGAACTCCGCCGACTTGAGTATCACCACCAGCAGGAAGGCGGCGATGAAGCCACCAATCACCAGGCGCGCCATCACGGCATTGTCGCTGCTTACCAGCGAACCGAGATCCTGGTAGGGACCGACGTTCACTGCCAGCGGGCGGATCCAGTCGATGAACAGTACGGACATCAGGGTCTGGTCGCTGCCCGGGAAGGGGTTGACCATGAAGTAGGCGATGACGCCGATGATCAGCAGCACCATGATGGATTTGATGTTGCCGCCGCCGATGCGGATCAGGCACTTGTTGCCGCAGCCGCTGGCCAGGGTCATGCCGATACCGAAGATGAAGCCGCCGAGCAGGTTTTCCGCCCACACCAGCTGACCCATGCGGTAGGGCGGGAAGGCCTCATTGGCCGCCACCAGACCGGCCGCCTCCAGCACCACCACACCGAGCAGTGCCACCACGATGGCCAGCAGCCAGGCACGCATGCGGCTCCAGTCACCCATGTTCACCGCATCGGATACCGCACCCATGGTGCAGAAATTGGTCTTGTTCACCACCATACCCAGCACCAGGGCGATGGCAAAGGTGGACCACAGCAGTACGGATTGTGCCTCGGCAAAGCTGTCGAAAATCATAGTGTCTCCTCGCGATGATAGGTCTGACCGCTGGCGGCCTGTCCGGGAAGGCGCATCATCCCGAAATGGCGACCGTCAATAATGGATGTAGTAATGCGGCCGGTTATTCCCGGAAATAAACCTCAGGAAAATACCTGATTAGGCGCTGCGATGCAGTATCCCTATTGGTAGGGGGTGGGGTCGGGCAGGCCGGCAGCGGCAAAGCCGGCGGCACGCAGACGGCAGGAATCGCACACGCCACAGGCACGCCCGGCATCGTCCGGGGCATAGCAGGACAGGGTCTGGCCATAATCCACGCCCAGGGCGGTGCCGGCACGGATGATTTCCGCCTTGCTGAGCTGGATCAGGGGGGCATGAAGGGTGAGATGGCGCCCCTCAACCGCGGCGCGGGTGGCCAGATTGGCCATGTGCTCGAACGCCGCAATGAATTCCGGGCGGCAGTCGGGATAGCCGGAATAATCCACCGCATTGACGCCGATGAAGATATCACCCGCCCCCAATACCTCGGCCCAGGCCAGTGTCAGCGACAGGAACACGGTATTGCGCGCCGGCACATAGGTGACCGGGATGCCCTCGCCCGGTGCACTGGGCACCGCAATGGCGTCGTCGGTCAGTGCCGAGCCACCGAACTGGCGCAGATCCAGCGTGAAAGTGCGGTGTTCCACCGCCCCCAGGCTGCGCGCCACCCGCTCCGCCGCCACCAGTTCGCAGCGATGGCGCTGGCCATAATCAAAGCTGAGGGCATGGCAGTCAAAACCCTGCGCCCGCGCCATCGCCAGCACCGTGGCCGAGTCAAGGCCACCGGAAACCAGCACCACCGCCTTGCGCGCCTGCCCCCCCATCGTCATTTACCCCGCGCCTCGCCCCACAGAATCTTGTGCAGTTGCAGCTGAAAGCGCACCGGCAGGCGATCCTGCAGTATCCACTCTGCCAGCTGCGCCGGCTCCAGCCGACCATGGCAGGGCGACAACAGCACCTCGCAGTGCGATGCCAGGTCGTAGCGCCGCATGATCTCCCGAGTCCATTCGTAGTCGGCACGATCGCACAACACCAGCTTGACCTGATCCTGCGCCGTCAGCCATTCGATGTTTTCGTAGCGGTTCTTCGCCGCCTCGCCCGATGCCGGTGTTTTCAGGTCCATCACCTTGATCACCCGCGCATCCACCGCCGCCACATCGAGCGCGCCGGAAGTCTCCAGCGACACCTCGTAGCCGGCATCGCACAGACGTGCCAGCAGCGCCAGACAGGCACGCTGCGCCAGCGGCTCGCCGCCGGTGACACAGACATGGTGCGCACCGTAACCCGCCACCTGCGCCAGCACCGTGTCCAGGCTCATCCACTCGCCGCCGCTGAAGGCGTATTCCGTATCGCAATAATTGCAGCGCAGCGGACAACCGGTCAGGCGCACGAATACCGTGGGAAAGCCGACGCTGCGCGACTCGCCCTGCAGGGAGAAAAAGATTTCAGTAATGCGCAGACGGGCTTCGTCCATGGGAATCAAGGATATGTTCGCGGGAGCACAGAGTGCGCAAAAGTTTGAGAGATCAAAACCTAACGCAGAGACGCAGAGGCGCAGAGAACACGGAGAAAGCCATATCTCTCTCTGCGACCTCCGCGCCTCTGCGCCTCTGCGTTGAAAAGATTCTGCATTTACGTCCTATGCGGTGAGAAACTGCTAGTTGCCTTCGCCGCGCATCTTCTGCAGGAAGGCGTTGGCCTGGCCGGCCTCGGTGGTGTCGGGATAGAGCCGTGCCAGTTCGGTGAGGATCTTGCGCGCCTCCGCCTTGTCGCCCAGTTCGTACTGGCTGTAGCCAATCTTGAGCATCGCCTCGGCCAGCTTGGGGCTCTTGGGATAACGCTGGATCAGCACACGATAATCGGCCACCGCCTGCTTGAAGTTGCGCTGGGCATAATTGGCCTCGCCGATCCAGTACTGCGCGATGTGGCCGTAACGGCCGTCCGGATACTCCTTGAGAAAGGCGCGGAAGGCGGTAATGGCCTGCTCGTAACGCAGCTCACGCAGCTGGTCGAAGGCCTGTTGATAGGCCTCACGCTCCCGATCCGCATTGACGGTACTGACCGGGGCAGTGGCCGGCGCTGGAACTGGTGCAGCAACCACCGCTGCCGGTGCAACCGCGGGTGACACAGGCGCAGGTTTACTGGGAGCAGCTGCTGCAACGGGAGCGGAGATCGGGGCAGAGGGTGCCATCGCCTGCGGCGCCTGGCCCCCGCCTTCGCGTTCCAGACGCGACATCCGGCGATCGATGTCGAGATAGAGATCACGCTGGCGCTGACGCAGTTCCGAGACGGCATGTCCCTGCTCTTCCATCTGGCCGCGCAGCTGCTGCACCTCCTGTTCCAGCCGATCCAGACGCGTCGCCATCTCCACCAGTGCCTGACTGTCCAGTTGCCGCTCCAGGCGGGCCACACGCGCCTCCAGCGGCTCCGCCGCGACCGACGGCAACGACACCACCGCCAGCAGCGCAACAACCCACGCCGTTTGCCTTGCACCTTCCATCTTCTGCATTGCCATATCAGTATCCCGAATAGAGCAGTTCAACACGGCGGTTCAGGCGCCAGGCCGACTCGTCATGACCGAAGGCCACCGGGCGCTCCTCGCCAAAGCTGATCACCTGCAACTGGCGCGCACCGACACCCTGCAGGGTCATCAAGCGCTCCACCGCCTTGGCGCGGCGTTCGCCCAGGGCCAGATTGTACTCCCGCGAGCCGCGTTCGTCGGCATGGCCTTCCAGCACCACGGAAGTCTCCGGATTCTGTGCCAGATAACGCGCATGCACGGCGATCAGATCGCGGCTCTCCGGTGTCACCTCGCTGCTGTCGAAGGCGAAATAGATGACACGCTTGGCCAACGGACTGGCCGGATCGGTCAATGGTGCAGCACCGAACTCGCCCCCCAGCTGTGCTCCACCTGCCTCAGCACCATCGGCAGGCCGCACTTCACCGGCACCGATACCACGGTCCTCTACCGGCACGTCTTCCGGCCGCTCTTCCAGGCTGCCGCATGCCGCCAGCAGCAGACTGCTCAAACCGACTACCCACAATGCCTTGCTGTTCATGTCTCTTGCTCCTATTCGCCGAAGAAGGGTGACCAGGCGGGCTCGCGCACATCGCCTTTTTTCAGACCCAGGCGCTGCCGCGCCCGACCGTCCGCCGATACTGCTTCCAGCACGCCGCGATCGCCCACCTCGGTGGCATACAGCAGCATGGCGCCGTTGGGGGCAAAGCTGGGCGATTCGTCGAGGCGGGTATCGGTCAACACGCGCAAGGTGCCGGTTTCCAGTTCCAGCACCGCGATGCGGAAGCGATCGCCGTCGCCATGCACCATCGCCAGCCGCTTGCCGTCGGGTGAGAGCGCGGGGCTGGCGTTGTATATGCCCTCAAAGGTGACGCGTTGCGGCGCACCCTGCGGGCGGGCGGCGCTGTCCAGAGACACACGGTATATCTGCGGCCGCCCGCCGCGATCCGAGGTGAAATAAATACTGCGGCCATCCGCTCCCCACACCGGTTCGGTATCGATGCCGAAATGCTGCGTCACCCGAGTGAGCTTGCCGCCAGCCAGTTCCAGCACATAGATCTCCGGATTGCCGTCGCGCGACAGCGTCAGCGCCAGACGCTGGCCGTCGGGAGAGAATTCGGGCGCACTGTTGAGACCGGGAAACTCCGCCACCTTCTGCCGTTGGCCGCTGGCGATGTCCTGCACATAGATCATCGAACGACCATCCTCGAACGATACATAGGCCAGACGACGCCGATCCGGTGCCCAGGCCGGCGACATCAGCGGCTGGCTGGAGGTGAGGATCACCTGCTCGTTGTGACCATCGGCATCGGCCACCTCGAGACGGAAGCGGCGCTTGCCCGCCTCCAGGTTTTCCACCGTCACATAGGCGATGTGGGTGTCGAAGGCGCCGCGCTGGCCGGTGAGACGCTGGTAGATGATATCGGCGATCTGGTGTGCCACCCGGCGCAGCCGCGAAGCATCCGCCTGCATGGTGTAGCCGGCCAGCTGCACGCCGCGCACCGCATCAAACAGCTGAAACTGCACCTGATAGCGGCCGTCGCGCAGTTCAACCCGCCCGATGACCAGATTCTCGCTGCCCACGCCGCGCCACAGATTGAAGTTCACATCGCGGCCGTCCACCGGGCGTTGCGGCAGACGCTGTGCGTCCAGCGGCGCGAACTGGCCGCTGCGGGCCAGATCGGCGCTGATGATCGCCGCCATGTCCTGCGCCGGCACCCCGGGGCCGCTCCAGCCGAAGGGCACCACGGCAATGGGCATGGCGCCTTCCATGCCTTGGGTGATCTCGATGCTGAGGCGAGCCTGGGCCGTACCGGCCAGCAACAGGCACAACAGCAACCATGCTTTCATCGCATTCAAGGGACTACCTCGCTTCGAAGATGAATTCGATTTCACGTTCCCAAATTTCCGGCACCGGCGGTGGCGGCAGCGGCGATGCCTTGTGCACCGCATTTTCCACCGCGCGGTCGAATACCGCATCGCCGCTGCCGCGTGTGATGCGCACGCCCACCACATCGCCGGTGGGCAGTTGCTGCACCAGCACCGTACAGGTCATGCCGGGACGCGCCGTGGGCGGCCGCAACCAGTTGCGTTCCACCTTGTTGCGGATGTCGGCAATGTACTGCTGAACCAGCGTGGCATTCTGCCGCGCACGTTCCTGCGCCCGCTTCTGTGCCTCCGCCTCCATCTGGCGCTGCGCTTCCGCCATCTTGGCCTTCAGTTCCACCTCGGCGGCCGCCTTCTTGCGCGCGTCTTCTTCCTGCTTGCGCTGGGCCGCCAGTTCAGCGGCCCGCTTTTCCTCCGCGACGCGCTTCTTCTCCGCCTCCGCCTGGGCCTGCTTGAGCTCGGCCAGACGCTTCTGCTCCGCCGCTTCCTTGGCCTTGCGTTCCTGCTCGGCGGCGGCGCGCTGCTTCTGCTCCTCCGCCGCACGGCGTTTCAATTCCGCCGCCCGCTGCTCCTCACGCTGGCGTGTCTCGCGCGCCCGCTGCGCCTCGTCCTGCAACTGCTTGCGCCGTGCCTCTTCCTGCTGCTGCTGGCGGCGCGCCTCGTCACGCAGGCGCTGCACCTCGGCCTGCACCTGCGCCTCATCCACCGCCCGTGCCTGAATCGGCTCCACCTCCGCCGGCGCCACCGCCTGCGGCCTGGGCGACGGCGCGTGCAGGCTCACGCCCAGCAGCGCCACCAGCACCCCGTGCAGCAGCAGCGACCAGCCGTAAGGTGCGAATCTGCCTGACATCAATACCGTTCCTGACGACGCAATAGTCATTCACCGCAAAGGCGGGGAAACCGTGACACCATAAAGGCAAACACCCAACGCAGAGACGCAGAGGCGCAGAGACACACCCGCGTAATCCTCCGTGCCCTCTGCGCCTCCGCGCCTCTGCGTTGAAGGGTTTTGATTACGAACCTCTACGCCCTTGCAGTGCAACATCCATATCACTCCGGGTTCTCGGTGAGCAGGCCCACGCTCGGCACACCGGACTGCTTCAGCGCCGCAATGACCGCCATGATCGTTCCGTAAGGAACATTCTTGTCCCCCCCAACATATACGGGGGTCTCCGGCCTCTCGCGCAACTCCGCGGCAACTCTGATCATCAGCCCATCCACATCCAACTGCACGGGAGTTGCGGTTCCTTTGGTCAGATGGAGGCTGCTGTCCCCTTTCACATTGACGAGAAGCGGAGGAATGGCGCCGGGAGTCACGTTTTCGCCGGCCACCCGCGGCAGGTCGACCTTGACACCCTGAGTCAGCAGCGGCGCGGTGATCATGAAGATCACCAGCAGCACCAGCATCACGTCGATATAGGGCACCACGTTGATCTCGCCCATGGGCTTCTTGCGCTTGTGCCGATAGGCCACGCCACCACTCATTTGGCGTGGGCCTGGCGCTGCAACAGGGTGGAGAATTCTTCCGTGTAGGCCTCGTAGCGGTTCACCAGCCGCTCCACATCATTGGCGTAACGGTTATAGGCAATGACCGCCGGTATCGCGGCGAACAGGCCCATGGCCGTGGCGATGAGCGCCTCGGCGATGCCGGGGGCCACCATCGCCAGCGTGGCCTGCTGTACCGAACCCAGGGCACGGAAAGAGTTCATGATGCCCCACACCGTACCGAACAGGCCGATGTAGGGGCTGGTGGAACCAACGGTAGCCAGAAAGGACAGATTGGCCTCCAGCCGATCGATCTCGCGGCTCAGGGTCACACGCATGGCACGCTGCGCGCCCTCGACCACGGCCATCGGCTCCACGCCACCCTGTTTGCGCAGACGCGCAAATTCACCGAACCCCGCCTCGAACAGCCCGGCCATGCCGTCGTTACCGTCACGACTCCTGGCGACCTGCTTGTACAGTTCGACCAGATCGATGCCGGACCAGAAACGTTTTTCGAACGTATCAGCGGCAAGGTTCGCGGCCTTGAGCAGGCGCCACTTGGTGATGATCTGCCCCCAGGAAACAATGGAGATGACCAGCAGCAGAACCATCACCGCCTGCACCAGCAGGCTGGCCTCAACAAACAGGCTTAACAGGGAAATATCGGTATTCATCCTTGGATCAGTCTCTTTACGATACGATTACAGCCTGCTTCGCGGCTGAAAATTTCAGCGCAGAGGCCGCAAAGAAAGGCCCCGTCATGAGCCTCTCTGCCTCAGTTGTCATGTTCAGTCAAACTCTGTTCCAAAGCCACCAGCATCGCTGTCGGCACCGGCTTAGGACGCAAGGTTTTCGCATCAAGGCTGGCAATCTTTACCTTCCCGCTGCACAGCACCTCATCGCCGCGACGCACTTCCTGCTGGAAGGTGATGCTGGCACCACCGTTATGCATCACCTCAGCCGTCACCGTCAGTGCATCGTTGAAGCGTGCCGGGCGCAGATAATCCACCTGAACTGAACGCACCGCAAAAATGATACCCGCATCACGAATCAAGTCATCCTGTTCGAAGCCGCGGCTGCGCAACCACTCCGTGCGGGCCCGCTCCATGAACTTTAGGTAATTGGCGTAGTACACCACCCCGCCCGCGTCAGTGTCTTCGTAATAGACTCGCGTCGGCCAGATGAATGTCGTCACGTTAGTCATCCTTGCCGTGATTTAGTTCCAGCGCCTGCTGCATGGTACGCACAGCCGACGCCGGCGGCGTGAAACCGAAGTGCAGATAGGCACTGCTGGTAGCGGTACGGCCGCGCGGGGTACGCATCAGGAAACCCTGCTGAATCAGATAAGGCTCCAGCACATCTTCGATGGTGCCGCGTTCTTCACCAATGGCGGCAGCAAGGCTGTCGACTCCCACCGGGCCGCCGTCGAATTTTTCGATCACCGCCAGCAGAAGCTTGCGATCCATTACATCAAAACCGTTAACGTCCACATCCAGCATGTCCAGCGCGCGATCGGCCACCACATCGGTAATGCAGCCATTGGACTTCACCTCGGCATAGTCGCGCACACGGCGCAGCAGGCGATTGGCAATGCGTGGTGTGCCGCGCGAGCGGCGGGCGATTTCATGCGCCCCCTTGGGCTCGATCTGCACACCGAGGATACGCGCAGAACGGGTGACGATGGTCTGCAAATCCTCGACGTTATAGAACTCCAGCCGCTGCACGATACCGAAGCGATCACGCAGCGGTGAGGTGAGCAGGCCGGCACGGGTGGTGGCACCGACCAGGGTGAACGGCGGCAAATCCAGTTTGATGGAGCGCGCCGCCGGGCCTTCGCCGATCATGATGTCGAGCTGGTAGTCCTCCATCGCCGGATAGAGCACTTCTTCCACCACCGGCGAAAGACGATGAATCTCGTCGACGAACAGCACATCGTGCGGTTCCAGGTTGGTCAGCAGTGCAGCCAGGTCACCGGGGCGTTCCAGCACCGGGCCGGATGTATGACGCATGTGCACACCCATTTCCTGGGCAATAATGTGCGCCAGGGTGGTCTTGCCCAGACCGGGCGGGCCGAACAACAGCACATGGTCGAGCGCCTCACCGCGCCTCGAAGCCGCCTGGATGAAGATTTCCATCTGTTCGCGCACCGCCTGCTGACCGACATAGTCGGCCAGCAGCCTGGGGCGGATGGCACGGTCCAGCGCATCTTCTTCACGGCTGGCGGCGGCGGTAATCAGGCGGTCGGTTTCTATCATCTTGGTAACTCAGAAATTCAAAATTCAAAATTCAAGGCGGAGGATTGTGGCTTCCGTAATTTTGAATTTTGAATTATTTTTTCATCGCCCCCTTCAATGCGTCGCGGATGATCTCTTCCGAACTGCGACCGTCGGTGCCGACCGCGCTCACCATGCGGCTGGCCTCCGGCGGCTTGAAACCGAGGGCGATGAGGGCACCGACGGCATCCTTCACTTCATCGCGGGTCTCCGCGCCGGACAGCGCCATCACCACCGGCAGTACGCCGGCCTCCTGCCAGTCGGCCAGACGATCACGCATCTCGACAATAAGACGCTCGGCAGTCTTCTTGCCGATACCCGGCAGGCGGGTCAGTGAGACGGCATCGTTTTCCTGGATGCAGCGGGCGAAGGCATCGGCATTCATGCCGGAGAGGATCGCCAGCGCCATCTTGGCGCCCACGCCATTGACCTTGATAAGGGCACGAAACAGGCTGCGTTCGCGCTCGCTGGCGAAACCGAACAGCAGATGCGCATCGTCGCGCACCACCAGATGGGTATGCAGCACCACCTCGACACCGGTGGCCGGCAGCTGGTAGAAGGTGCTCATCGGCGCCTCCACCTCGTAACCGACACCACCCGCCTCCAGCAACAGCTGCGGAGGTTTCTTGTCCAGCAATATGCCGCGCAAACGTCCGATCATCGCCGTCTTCCTGCCAACTGTTGTGCCACGGCCAGGTGCCCCAGGGTCTGCGCCGTATGCACATGGCACAGCGCCACGGCTAGGGCGTCGGCGGCATCGGCCTGCGGCGCCGCCGGCAACTTGAGCAGGGCCTGCACCATGTGCTGTACCTGCTCCTTGCCGGCGCGGCCACTGCCCACGGTGGCCTGCTTGATCTCGGCCGGCGTGTATTCACTCACCGCCAGCCCTTCCGTCAGCACCGCACACAGCGCTGCACCACGCGCATGTCCCAGCTTGAGGGCCGAATCGGGGTTACGTGCCATGAACACCCGCTCGATGGCCACGTGCTCCGGCCGGTAGGTCGCCACCACTTCACGCAACTCATCGAAGATGGACTTCAGCCGGCCGTTGAACTCGCCGTCGCCCACGCGTATACAGCCACTCGCCACATACACGCTGCGCGTCCCCTCACGCTCGATAATGCCGAAGCCGGTGATGCGCGAACCGGGATCGATGCCCAGGATGCGGGACATTACGAACCAGTCCCAAGTGACAAGTTACAAGTTGCAAGAAAAAGCAGGCGGCGGGACGCCGCCCTCATTTTACTTGTCACTTGTAACTTGCAACTTGTCACTGAAGTTTTTCCATCACTTCATCGCTGAAGTCGGCGTTGCTGTAGACGCTCTGCACATCATCCAGGTCTTCCAGCATGTCCACCATCTTCATCACCTTCTCGGCGTCTTCCAGTTGCAGTTCGATGGTGGTGGCGGGTCGTTCGGTCACTTCGGCCACCTCCGGCGCAAGGCCGGCGGCAATCATCGCCGCCTTCACCTCGATGAAGTTCTCCTGGCCGGTGATGACATCGATACTGCCGTCGTCGTTGCCGGCAACATCATCGGCACCGGCTTCGAGGGCAACCTCCATGATGCGATCCTCATCACTGCCGGCCGGATAGCTGAGTACGCCAACGCGACTGAACAGATAAGCAACGGAGCCATCCGTCCCGAGATTGCCGCCGCATTTGGAGAATGCATGGCGCACCTCGGACACGGTGCGATTGCGGTTGTCGGTGAGACAGTCAACCAGTACGGCAACCCCGCCGGCACCGTAACCCTCGTAACGGATCTGCTCGTAATTCTCGCCCTCACCGGCACCACTGCCGCGCTTGATGGCGCGTTCGATGGTGTCCTTGGGCATATTGGCGTCCAGCGCCTTGTCGATGGCGGTGCGCAGGCGCGGATTGCCGCCGGGATCACCGCCACCCATGCGGGCCGAAACCGTGATTTCACGAATCAGTTTGGTGAAGATTTTGCCGCGCTTGGCGTCCTGGCGTCCCTTGCGGTGCTGGATGTTGGCCCATTTGCTGTGTCCGGCCATGCTTAACCTCGTTGACTTGAATGCCGATGAATCGCGGCATTTTACCACCAGCGGGGCAGGCACCGACAGTCCGCCGGCGGCAGGGCAAGGCAACTGACTGTGGGAAAAATGTCAGATTTCGACGTCGGGGACGAAGATGGTGGTGCGATCCAGGCCGTGGCCGTCTTCCGCCTCGAAGGAGAACTCATAGTGACCGATGCGGATCAGATCTCCCTGGTGCAGCACCTGACGGGCAATGGGGGTGCCGTTGACCAGGGTGCCGTTGGTACTGCCCAGGTCTTCCAGCACCACGTTGCGGTACCCCTCCAGGTAGGGATTGGGCTCCAGGTGCAAAGCGGCATGGTGAGTACTGACCGCCTGATCGTCGAGGCGGATGTCACTGTCGGCGTGGCGGCCGAGGGTGAGGCTGTCCCGTTCCAGCGGGTAACTGCGGATACCCACCCCGTCATGCAGCAGCAACAGGCGCGCCATGGCCTCAGGCTGCGCTCTGCTGCTGGAACTCGAGGCGCACGCCGGCAACCTCCAGTACATCGCCGTTCTTCAATGCCAGGCTGCTGGCACCGACCGGCTGACCATTGAGGCTGGGTACACCATGGCTGTTGCCTACCGCCATGGGTACCAGAAAAAAGCCCTGGCTACGCTTGGCCACCACCGCCACCTGCACGCCGGGCTTGCCCACCGTGTTGTAAGGCTTGTTCAGCTCCAGCATCTCACCGGCCTTGGGGCCGTTCAGAATCTTGAGCTTGCCGATCAGTTCCCTGGGTGTCTTCAGGGCATCGCGCTGTGACGAGGAGATAATCACGGTGGCATCCAGGTTCTGTGCCGTCTCATCCACGAACTTCAGTTCATGCTGGCCGATGCGCAGCACATCGCCATGACGCAACTGGCGCCGATGCACGCGCTGTCCGTTGACCAGCGTGCCGTTGGTACTCTCCATGTCTTCCACGAAGACTTCCTTGCCCAGCACATGAAGCTGCGCGTGCTTGCCGCTCACCGTGCCGTCGTCCAGATGAATGTCATTGGATGATGCGCGGCCCACGCTGAGGCGGGGCTGCTCCAGCGTCTGTTCGCTTATGGTTACGCCATCCAGTGTGATGATCAGCTTTGCCATGGTTCTGTCACTCCCTCAACGCCACTACACGCACCAGGATTACGGAGATGTTGTCGTTACCGCCGCAGCGGTTGGCCTCGGCCACCAGTGCATCGGCGGCGGCCTCCAGATTATCCATGTTATTCAACAGCAATTGTGCGATGGCGTTATCAGTCACCATATCATTGAGGCCATCGGAACACAGCAGATAGACATCACCGGTCTGTATCTCGTGGTGATGCACCTCCACCTCCACTGTCGGCTCAATGCCCAGCGCGCGGGTGATGACATTTTTGTTCACCGCCTGCGCTGCCTCATCGGCGGTCATGAAACCACCGGCGACAAGCTCCTGCAGCAGCGAGTGATCGGCGGTTAGCTGCTCCAGCCGGCCACCACGCAGGCGATAAACGCGTGAATCGCCCACATGCGCCACCATCACCCCGGCAGCGCGAAACAGCACCAGAGCCAGTGTCGTGCCCATCCCATTGTAGATCGCATCACTGCCCGCTTTTTGCAGGATTTCCATGTTGGCATCGGCCACCGCGTTCTGCATCCCGACCTCCTGCTCCAGCACATCGGCAGGCAGATCACGCAACAATGGATGCAGCAGGGAAATGGCCAGTGCACTGGCCACCTCGCCTGCGTTGTGACCACCCATGCCATCGGCCAGCAGGGCCAGGCCGGCGGAGGCATCCCAGGCGATCTGGTCTTCGTTGTGCTCGCGCGCGCAACCCGTGTCGGTGCGGCCGCTCATCTGTAGTGTGGGTACATTCACCTCAATGATCCTTGGTAATCTGCTGCTTGCAGCGGCGCAGCGCGTTGGCCAGGTGGTGGCCGCTTTGCACCCGTTTTTCGATGTCCTTGTACAGCGCACGATTCACGATGGTGCTGACACAGGCGGGCAGGTCGGGGCGCAGGACGCGTACATCGACGTGCTTTTCGTTGGCAATCTTGTACATCAGGCTGGCCAGCGAATCGGCCACGAAGGGCAGTTCGCCGGTGAGCAGCTGGAAGAAGGTCACGCCGAGGGAGAACAGGTCGGAGCGGCCATCCACCTTCTTGCCGGCCAGTTGCTCCGGGGACATGTAGGAAGGACTGCCCAGCACCGTGCCGGTCTTGGTCTTGCTGGAATCGACCAGACAGGCGACACCGAAGTCGGTCACCTTCACCACGCCGGTCTTGTCGTCGTACATGATGTTGGCGGGCTTGATGTCACGATGCACCACCTGCTGCTTGTGGGCGTAGTCCAGCGCCTCGGCCACCTTGATGATGATCTCGAACACCTTTTCCGCCGGCAGCAGGTTCTCCGGCCGACACCAGGCCGACAGCGGTTTGCCTTGCAGGAAGTCCATGGCGATATAGGACAGTTCCTGCTCCTCACCCACGTCGTACACGGTGACGATGTTGGGATGGTTGAGGCGGCCGGCGGTCTCGGCCTCACGGAAGAAACGCGCCTTCACGTCGGCCAGCTGTTCCTCGTCGAACTCCTGCGACAGGGCCATGGTCTTGATCGCCACGGTACGGCCGATGCGCGGATCCCGTCCCAGATACACCATGCCCATGGCACCGCGCCCGATCTCGTGCTCCACCTGGTAACGGCCGAGCATCGGCTTTTGCAACTTGTCATAGCTCATCGCCATGGTGCCGCCCCCGGTGTTGGCGGCGAAGCCCTTGCCCAGCACCGTCATTTTTTCCATTTCCTGGTTGAGACGGATGCGATCACGGCTGTCGCGGAAGGAAGGCGAGTGCTCCTGGATGTAATTGAATACGCCCACCGCGCGGTTGAACTGGCGCTTGCGCTCGAAATCCAGGCCCAGGTTGTAGATCAGGCCCAACAATCCGTCATCTACGGCGCAGCGACGGTATTTCTCGAACGCCATATCGAACTGGCCCTGGCCCTGCAGCATCTGGCCCAGGCTGCGGTTGGCCTGATCGAGCTGGCCGCGCAACTGCGCTGAGCGCTCCTCTACCAGGCGGCGCAATACCAGCAAAATGACGCCGGCAATCAGTGCCACCGTCGGCACCATCAGCGGCAGCCACAGTGACTGCGAGGCCATCAGCAGAAAATGGGCATTGCCCAGCAGCAACAGCAACATCACACTCAACGCCAGCCCCGTACCAAGGCGGAAACGCGGCAACACAAACATCAGATAGACACCCACCACCAGCAAAACCAGCATCTGGGCCCATACCGCCCATGCCGGCACTCTGAACAGATCATTATTGAGCAGACTGCTGACCACATGCGCCGTCGCCACCACCGGTGCCATCGTCTCGCCGATGGGGGTCTCTACCATGTCCACCAGACCCGGCGCGGTCAGACCGATCAGGACACTCTTGCCACGAAACTCGGCGGCATCCACCTTCCGGGAGTAAACATCGGCAAAGGCATAAGTCCGGAATGGTGACTTGTCGTCACGCCCACGGTAATAGCGCGGATAGGCCTGCATTGCCGGATCGGTGTGGAAGATCGTTCCATCCAGACTGACGCCCTGCCCCGGCTCCACACGCAGGTAATTGCGATCCAGCTTCAGGCTGTGCGCCGTCATCAACAGGGAAAAGGAAGGGAAATAGCGCTCACCGTATTGCAGCACCAGCGGCACTGCACGCAGGCTGCTCCCGGCCAGCGGATAGCCATTGAGATGGCCGATGCCCGCAGCGCCCTGGGCAATGGGCGGCACGGGCGGGAACAGCCGATCCGCCGCAGTGGTGCGGGCGGTGAGTACGCTGGGGACGTAATCGAACCAGAACGGGCGATTGGCGGCCACATCGCGCAGCGCATAACTGCTCACCGTCTCATCCAGTGGCGGTACGCTGCCGCGCCGGACGGAAGCGGCAAAACGATAGGGCATGCCGAGGATTACATTGCCGGACTTGCCCGCGGCGCGGCCAAGCGCGCCGTCGGTGTCGAGGCCGGCCTCGGCGCGTCCCAGGGCCTCGTATGCACTGGCGTTACTGCCGTAATCCTTCTGCAGGTGACGCAGATAATCCAGACCGTGCCGGTTCTCCGCCGTATCGAATGGAATGGCCAGCCCAATCACCGTCGCCCCGGCGGTGGTCAGCTGGCTTACCACCTGGGCAAGACGGTCGCGTGGCCAGGGCCAGGGACCCAGCTGCTGCAGGGACACCTCATCAATACCGACGATGACCAGATTGTCATCGGCCGGACGGCCACTGGCGAAACTCACTGCCAGGTCGTAGGCCTTCCAGTCCAGCGTCGACAGGGGGCCGCTGCCCGCCGCCAGCAGACACAGCAGGGTCACGATCAGACCGGGCAACCAGCGTGCTTTCCAGATGGGCTTCTTCACTCTCTCCACCGCCACAGCCTAGTTATTATTCTGATACAGACTGCCTCACGGCATTAAACCCCATCCGGTCGGCCGGGGACAAGCCAAGTCCTGGAAAGAGTGCGGGAATGTGATGGGGGTACCAAGTTGCAAGTGGCAAGTTACAAGAAAAATCTACGGCCTTGCCCAAAACCCTCAGCTTGTCACTTGGAACTGACTTCCAACATCCGCTCCAGCGCCAGCCGCGCCAGACGGGCCTCTTCCGGCGCCACCTTGATCTGGTTGACCACATGACCGGCCACCAGGTTTTCCAGGGTCCAGGCCAGGTGCTGCGGGTCGATGCGGAACATGGTGGAGCACATGCACACCGTGGGCGACATGAAGTGGACGTGCTTGCCCTCGCCCTTGAACTGCTCGTGCAGGCGGTTGACCAGGTTCAGCTCGGTGGCCACCAGCCAGCGCGTGCCGGGGGCGGATTCGCGCACGGTCTTGATGATGTATTCGGTGGAGCCGACGTAGTCGGACTTCCGGCACACCTCGAACGGCGACTCCGGGTGGGAGATGATCTTCGCGTCCGGGTATTTGGCCTTGAAGCGATCGATGTGCTCGGGACGGAACATCTGGTGCACCGAACAGAACCCCTTCCACAGGATCATCTTCGCGCCCTTGATTTGCTCCGGCGTGAGCCCGCCCAAGGGCTGGTCGAAGTCCCACACCACCATGTCTTCCAGCGGGATGCCCATGGTGTAGCCGGTGTTGCGGCCGAGATGCTGGTCGGGGAAAAACAGCACCTTCTCGCGCTGGCCGAAGGACCACTCCAGTACCTTGCGCGCATTGGACGAGGTGCAGACGATGCCGCCGTGGCGGCCGCAGAAGGCCTTCAGGTCGGCGGCGGAATTGATGTAGGTGACCGGGGTGATGGTTTCATCCGGGTCGAGCACGGTGGCCAGTTCGCGCCAGGCGCGCTCGACGTTGGCCAGGTTGGCCATGTCGGCCATGGAGCAGCCGGCACCCAGGTCCGGCAGAATGGATATCTGGTCCGGGCGCGACAGGATGTCGGCCACCTCGGCCATGAAGTGCACACCGCAGAACACGATGTACTCGGCCTTCGACTGCGCCGCCTCGCGCGACAGCTTGAGCGAGTCACCGGAAAAATCGGCGTGACGGAACACCTCCTCGCGCTGGTAGTGATGGCCCAGGATCACCAGGCGCTCGCCCAGCGCTTTCTTGGCCGCGACGATGCGCGCCTCGCACTCGGCGTCGCTCAGGCCCGCATACTTCTCGATGGGCAACACTTCAGCCATGCCATCACCTCATAAAACGAAAAACCACTTTGTCGCAGAGACGCAGAGCCGCTGAGGGGACATGAGTGAAAATCCTCTGTGTCTCTGCGCCTCTGCGACAGGTATTGGAAGTTCGCTGCGGGTAAATACCTCAGCCCTCGCCCTTGACCGGCTTGGCCACGCGCACGCCCAGTTCCACCAGCTGTCTGGGGTTCACCGTGGACGGTGCGCCGGTGAGCATGCAGGCGGCGGACTGGGTCTTGGGGAAGGCCATCACGTCACGGATGGACTTCGCGCCGGTCATCAGCATCACCAGGCGGTCCAGGCCGAAGGCCAGGCCGCCGTGCGGCGGGCAGCCGTACTTGAGGGCGTCGAGCAGGAAGCCGAACTTCTCCTCCGCCTCCAGCTGGTCGATGCCGAGCTGGTGGAACACCTCCTGTTGCACCTCCTTGCGGTAGATGCGCATGGAGCCGCCGCCGAGTTCGGTACCGTTCAGCACCATGTCGTAGGCACGCGACAGGCAGTTGCCCGGGTCGTGGGCCAGCTTGTCCAGGTGTTCTTCCTTGGGCGCGGTGAAGGGATGGTGCAGCGACACCCAGCGGTTCTCCTTGTCGTCGAACTCGAACATCGGGAAGTCCACCACCCACAGCGGGCGCCACTGCCCCTCCAGCAGGCCGAGGTCGTGACCCAGCCTGACACGCAGCGCACCGAGGGCCTCGGTGACCACCTTGGCCTTGTCGGCGCCGAAGAAGATCAGGTCGCCGTTCTGCGCGCCGGTGCGCTGCATCAGGGCCGTCACCACCTCGTCGGGCAGGAACTTGAGGATCGGCGACTGCAGTCCCTCGCGGCCCTGGGCCAGATCGTTGACCTTGATATAGGCCAGGCCCTTGGCGCCGTAGATGCCGACGAACTTGGTGTAGTCGTCGATGTCCTTGCGCGACAGCTTCTCGCCGCCCTGCGGCACGCGCAGCGCGGTGACGCGGCACTTGGGGTCCGCCGCCGGGGCGGAGAACACCTTGAAGTCCACCGCCGTCATCAGGTCGGCCACTTCCACCAGTTCCAGCGGGATGCGCAGGTCGGGCTTGTCGGAGCCGTAGCGGCCGATGGCCTCGGCGTAGCTCATGCGCGGGAAGGGGTTGGGCAGCGCCACTTCCAGCACCTGGGCGAACAGGTGGCGAATCATGCCTTCCATCATGACCATGATCTGCTCCTCGTCCAGGAACGAGGTCTCGATGTCGATCTGGGTGAACTCCGGCTGGCGGTCGGCGCGCAGGTCCTCGTCACGGAAGCAGCGCACGATCTGGTAATAGCGATCCAGGCCGGCGACCATCAGCAGCTGCTTGAATATCTGCGGTGACTGCGGCAGGGCGAAGAAGCTGCCCTGGTGGGTGCGGCTCGGCACCAGATAGTCGCGCGCGCCTTCCGGCGTCGCCTTGGTCAGCATCGGCGTCTCGATGTCGAGAAAGCCGTTGTCGTCCAGGTACTCGCGCAGGGCACGGGTGATTCTGGAGCGGAACTTGAGACGCTCCAGCATGGCCGGGCGGCGCAGATCCACGTAACGGTACTTGAGGCGCAGTTCCTCGGAAATCTCGTCGTCGCCGTCGTCCAACTGGAACGGCGGGGTCTCGGCGCGGTTGAGGATGGTCAGGGTCTTGCCCAGCACCTCCACCTGGCCGGTGGGCAGGTTGGCGTTCTCGGTGCCGGCCGGGCGGCGGCGCACCTTG
Source organism: Thiohalomonas denitrificans (assembly GCA_020725115.1). Taxonomy (GTDB): domain Bacteria; phylum Pseudomonadota; class Gammaproteobacteria; order Thiohalomonadales; family Thiohalomonadaceae; genus Sulfurivermis; species Sulfurivermis denitrificans_A. The sequence goes on along the minus strand of DYFR01000003.1, from coordinate 161,514 downwards.
CCCTTGAGTTGCAGCACGAATTCGCTGCGCACGGCCTCGGCGGTGGCGAAGGTCTCCTGGGTGTCCGGATCGAACACCACCTGCACCAGCCCCTCGCGGTCGCGCAGGTCGATGAAGATCACCCCGCCATGGTCACGGCGGCGATGGACCCAGCCGCACAACTCAACTTCCTGATCGATAAGGGATTCGTTCAACTGCCCGCAATAGTGGCTGCGCATGGGGGGTAAAGTCCTGTTACATCAAAAATAAAGGCGGGAATGTTACGGCGACCGTCCGGCCAGCGCAAGGCGCCAGGGAAGAGGGACTAGGAGCTAGGGACTAGCGAAGGCGTGCGCTACGCGCATAGTTTTTTATATAGGAACGAGCGCAGCGAGCCCTAGCCCCTAGCCCCTAGCCCCTAGCCCCTAGCCCCTAGCCCCTAGCCCCTAGTTCCTCCGTTGGGAACGACAACGCCCATGGAAATGATCATCTTCAGGCCGTCGTCCACGCTCATGTCCAGCTCCACCACATCCTCGCGCGGCACCATCAGGAAAAATCCGGAGGTGGGGTTGGGGGTGGTGGGGACGTAGACGTTGACCACGTCCCGGCCGGTCTTGCGCTGCGCCTCGCCCACCCCCGTGCCGGTCTGGAAGGCCAGGGTCCACAGCCCCTTGCGGGGATATTCGATGAGCAGCACCTTGCGGAAGGACTGGCCGCCGCCGGAAAACATGGTCTCGGCCAGCTGCTTCACCGCCATATAGATGGAGCGCACCAGGGGGATGCGGGCCAGCAGCCGCTCCCACAACGCCACCAGACGGCGGCCGAACAGGTTGGCTACCAGGATGCCGGTGGTCAGCACCACCAGCACCGCCAGCAACAGGCCCAGGCCGGGGATATGGAAACCCAGCAGGGCATCCGGACGGAAGCGCTCCGGCAACAGCAGCAAGGTCTGATCCATGGTACCGACCAGCAGCCGAACCACCAGCACGGTCACCCCGAGGGGCAGCCAGATCAGCAGGCCGGCAATCAGGTAACGCCGCAAATGGTGCATCAAGGAACGGCCTTACTTGGTTGCGGCACAGCCGCAGGCGCCCGCGCCGCAACCATGGGACGCGGAAGATGAGCCGGACTCGGCCACGTTTTTCTTGCTGCCGGACTTGAAGTCGGTCTCGTACCAGCCGCCGCCCTTGAGGCGGAATCCCGCGGCGGAGATTTGCTTGGCCAACTCCGGCTTGCCGCAGGCGGGGCACTCGCTGAGCGGGGCGTCGCTCATCTTCTGCATGGCCTCCATCTGGTGGCCGCAGGCCTTGCAGGCATATTCGTAAATGGGCATAGATTTACCTCGTTGGGACAACCGGGAAGTGACTACCGGAAAATATGGGCATATTTGTCGAAACCAAACCGAAAATCACCGTCCGCAAATACACGCCAATTAACGCAAATCCAACTATCCTGCCGGCGGTTTCGACCCGCCTATCGGCCTTATTGGCGTTTATGCGCGGACTGACTCGTGAATTACTCCAGCCCGAAGCGCTCCCGCTCGATACCGCCGGAGCGCTCGGCGGCGGCCCGGGCGTCGGAGATGGCCTTCTTCAGCTTCTGGTGCTCGGTCACCGACTGGCCGGAGCGGTAGAACAACTCGGCGGCCTCCAGCACCTTTTCCAGACTCTTGACCCGGTAATTCAGGTTGAGCAGGGCCTTGGCGATGTGGTGCGGGTCCTCGCCCTGCTCGCGCATGCGACCGGCCTCGGCCAGTGCATCCTTCATTTCCTCTTCGGTGGGCATGCCCATCGGCGGTCTCTCCGGCTAAATAACTGATTTGCAGAGTATACCTGAAGAGGACAGATACGAGATACGAGGGACACGGTGCGAAAACCCCGTACGCACAGGCCCCCCTGACCCTGACCTTTTCCTTATAATGTCAAAAACCTGCGACCGACGCCGATGCATATCCGCCATACCGAAGCCCCCGAGCACACCCGCCGCGACTGGCAGACCATCCGCTTCCTGCTGCCCTACCTGTGGGCCTACCGCGGCCGCGCCTTTTTCGCCCTGCTGTTCCTGATCCTGGCCAAGTTCGCCAACGTCGGCGTGCCGCTGGCGCTGAAGGAGATCGTCGATTACCTGGACAGCCCCGGCCTGCGCGAGCTGGCCCTGCCCATGGTTCTGCTGCTGGCCTACGGCGTATTGCGCCTGGGCAGCTCGGCCTTCAACGAGCTGCGTGACGTGGTATTCGCCCGCGTACGCCACGGCATCATGCGCCGCCTGTCGCTCAAGTTTCTCGAACACCTGCACGCCCTGTCCCTGCGCTTTCATCTGGAGCGCAAGACCGGCGCCATCACCCGCGACCTGGAACGCGGCACCCGCTCCGCTTCCTCACTGCTCAACTACATGCTGTTCAACATCCTGCCGACCCTGGTGGAGGTAACGCTGATCGCCACCGTGCTGCTGGTGAAATACGACCCCTGGTTCGCCATCATCACCTTCATCACGGTGGCGATCTATGTCGCCTTCACCTTTGCCATCACCGACTGGCGCATGCAGTACCGCCACCAGATGAATGCCCTGGACTCGCAGGCCAACTCGCAGGCCGTGGACAGCCTGCTCAACTTCGAGACGGTGAAGTACTTCAACAACGAATGCTACGAACACCAGCGCTATGACGCCTCGCTCACCGGCTGGGAGGATGCGGCGGTAAAGACCCAGACCTCGCTGTCCAGCCTGAACATCGGCCAGGGCATCATCATCGCCGTCGGCGTCACCCTGATCATGGCGCTGGCGGCGCGCGGGGTGATCGAGGGCAGCATGTCCCTCGGTGACCTGGTGCTGGTCAACGCCTTCATGCTGCAGATGTTCATCCCGCTCAATTTCCTCGGCGTGGTGTACAGCCAGCTCAAGCACGCCCTGTCGGACATGGCGCAGATGTTCGACCTGCTGAACCGTCCGCCCGAGATCACCGATCGCCCCGATGCACGCCCCCTCGTGGTGGGAGACGGCGCCATCAGCTTCGAGCATGTCGGCTTTGCCTACAACGCCGAACGGCCGATCCTGTTCAACGTGGACTTCACGATTCCCGCCGGAAAGAAGGTGGCGGTAGTCGGACCCAGCGGCAGCGGCAAGTCGACCCTGGCGCGCCTGCTGTTCCGCTTCTACGACGTCAGCGGCGGACGCGTCCTGATCAACGGCCAGGACGTGCGCGACGTCAGCCAGCACAGCCTGCGCGAGGCCATCGGCATCGTGCCGCAGGACACCGTGCTGTTCAACGACACGCTGTACTACAACATCGCCTACGGCCGCCCCGACGCCGGCCGCGAGGACATCTTCGAAGCGGCGCGGCTGGCGCAGATTCACGACTTCATCCAGTCGCTGCCACAGGGTTACGACACCATGGTGGGCGAGCGTGGCCTCAAGCTGTCCGGCGGCGAGAAACAGCGCGTGGCCATCGCCCGCGCCATGCTGAAGAAGCCGCGCATCCTGGTGTTCGACGAGGCCACCTCCTCCCTCGATTCGCAATCGGAACAGGCCATCCTCGAGGCGCTGACCCGCGTGGCACAGGATCACACCACCCTGGTCATTGCCCACCGCCTGTCCACCATCGTCGACGCCGACGAAATCCTGGTACTGGAGGCCGGCCGCATCGTCGAGCGCGGCACCCACCGCAGCCTGCTGGATCGTGCCGGACACTATGCCCACCTGTGGACACTGCAGCAGGAGGAGCGTGCCCGCGAGGCCCTGCCAGGTTCGGTACCGGCGTGATGTAGGAGTCCGCTCCGTGGGCGAAGCGACCGCTATTCCCGACAATGTTTCGCCCGCGGAGCGGGCTCCTACAATTTCCTATACCTTGTGATATCGTTCGGCCATGACCAAAAAGAAATCCGCCCCCGCCCCTGACACCCTCAAACTGCGCCGCGTCGCCATCGACACCTACCGCGAAAACGTGGCCTACATGCACCGCGAGTGCGAGATCTACCGCGCCGAGGGTTTCCAGGCCCTGACCAAGGTGGAGATCACCGCCAACGGCAAGAAGATCTTCGCCGTGCTCAACGTGGTGGACGATACCAGTATCGTCGACCCCTGCGAGCTGGGCCTGTCGGAACAGGCCTTCGACCAGCTCGATCTGTCCGCCGGCCACAGCGCCACCGTGGCTCAGGCCGAGCCGCCGCCGTCCATGGACGCGGTGCGGCGCAAGATCGCCGGCAGCCGCCTGCACCTGAACGAGTTCCAGGCCATCACTCAGGACATCGTCAACAACCGCTACTCCAAGATGGAAATGGCGGCCTTCCTGGTCGCCTCGGGGCAGAACAATCTCGACCGCGAGGAGATCCTGCACCTGACCCGCGCCATGACCGAGTCGGGCGAACGCATCGACTGGCATGAAAGCGTGGTGGCCGACAAGCACTGCATCGGCGGCATCCCCGGCAACCGCACCTCCATGCTGGTGGTGCCCATCGTCGCCGCCCACGGCATGCTGATGCCCAAGACCTCCAGCCGCGCCATCACCTCGCCGGCCGGCACCTCGGACACCATGGAGGTGCTGGCCCGCGTCGACCTGTCGCCGAAACAGCTGCGTGAAATCGTGCACACCCACCGCGCCTGCCTCGCCTGGGGCGGTACCGCGCGCCTGGCGCCGGCCGACGACATCCTGATCTCGGTGGAGCGGCCCCTCGGCATCGACTCGCAGGGGCAGATGATCGCCTCCATTCTGTCGAAGAAGCTGGCCGCCGGTTCCACCCACCTGCTCATCGACATCCCCGTCGGCCCCACCGCCAAGGTGCGCCACATGCGCGAGGCACTGCAACTGCGCAAGCTGTTCGAATACACCGGTGATCGCATGGGCATCCACCTGGAAGTAATCATCACCGACGGCAGCCAACCGGTAGGCCGCGGTATCGGCCCGGTGCTGGAGGCGCGTGACATCATGCAGGTGCTGAACAACGATCCGGAGGCACCGGCCGATCTGCGCCAGAAGTCCCTGCGCCTGGCCGGCCGCCTGCTGGAATTCGATCCGGACGTACGCGGCGGCTACGGCTACGCCATTGCGCGCGACATCCTCGACTCCGGCCGCGCCCTGAAGAAGATGGAGGAAATCATCGGCGCCCAGGGCCAGCAGACCGTGCAGTATCTGCCGGGCAAGCTCACCTACGAGGTGTGCGCACCACAGGATGGCGTAGTCACCAGCATCGACAATTATGTGGTAGCCAAGGTGGCACGGCTGGCCGGCGCGCCCATCGACAAGGGCGCCGGTGTCGATGTGCTGAAAAAACTGGGCGACCCGGTCAGCAAGGGCGAACCGTTGTACCGCGTGTACGCCGAATACAAGGCCGACTATGCCTTCGCCCGGGCACTCACCGATCAGAACAGCGGCTACCTCATCGGCCTGCCGGAAGACGTGGCCAAGAGCTACATGGAACTATGAGCGGAAACCGGTTTCCGCAGACGACTGCATGGATGCAGTCGGTTGAAAATGTCTGGAACAGATTTCACAGACGCCGAGACACGGAGAAAACATGTTCAGTGTGACCATGACGCTTTCGCATCGAGATGATTCCGCATCGCCGCACATGGAGCTGTCGTCGATCATCGCCTTGAACACTCTGCGCCTCCGCGCCTCTGCGACAGAATGGTTTTGAACGAAATGTTCGTCCTTGGCTTTCACGACTACGAGGCGCAGGGCCGCCGCTTGGCCGATGCCCTCGGCCTGCCCTTCGCGCTGACGGAGATCCATCGCTTTCCCGATGGCGAGAGCAAGGTAACGCTGCCGGCGAAGCTGCCCGAACAGATCGTCGTCTGCCGCAGCCTTGATCGCCCCAACGACAAGCTGGTTGAACTGATGCTGCTTGCTCACACCGCGCGCACGATGGGCGTCAAACGCATCATCCTGGTGGCGCCGTATCTGTGCTACATGCGGCAGGACATCGCCTTCCATGCCGGTGAAGCGGTGAGCCAGAAGATCATCGGCGCCTTTCTTGCCGAACTGTTCGACGCGGTGATCACCGTCGATCCGCACCTGCACCGCATCGAGCGCCTGGAACAGGCCATTCCGCGCGGCCAGGCCGTCTCCCTCACTGCCGCACCGGCGATGATCGAATTCCTCGGCCGGCATGTGCAACAACCCATGCTCATCGGCCCTGACGCCGAGTCGGAACAATGGGTGCGCGCCATGGCCGAACCGGCCGGACTGGACTATGCCGTCGCCACCAAGGAGCGGCTGGGCGATCGCAGCGTGCGCACCAGACTGCCCGAGGCAGACTATCAGGGCCGCACCATCGTTCTCGTCGATGACATGGCCAGCACCGGCCGCACTCTCATCGCCGTGGCCAGCCAGCTCAAGTTCCGCGGCGCCGGCGCCATTCATTGCCTGGTCACTCACGCCCTGTTCGCCGACGACGCCACGCGCCAGTTGCAGGAAGCCGGCATCGAGCATATCTGGAGCGCCGACAGCATCAGCCACCCCAGCAACATCATTCACCTGGCGCCGCTGCTCGCCGATGCGGTGCGTGGCCTCAAATCCTGAACACCCGCCGCAGGGACGCTCAATTGAAAACATCCAACGCAGAGACGCAGAGGCGCCGAGAAAAAGCGTTCATAATCTCTGCGTGCTCTGCGCCTCCGCGTCTCTGCGTTGAGTATGGGAAGTTCCCGACACCTTTGCGCTGAACACAGGCAACCATGTCCCCGTTCCGCTCTCCCCACAAATTCCTGCTGTTCATCTTCGCCGTCGCCTTCCTGCTCGGCATCCTGCAGGTCGGGCTGGTGAGCATCGCCTTCGACAAGCTGGGCCTGTCGCAGCAGGCAGCCTTCCTGTTGCTGTTCAGCTCCCTGGCAGGCAGCATGATCAATCTGCCGCTTTTTTCGGTGCGTGCCGAGCAGCCGGCGGAGCCGCCGCAACTGCCCGCCCTCTGGCCGATCAAACTGCCGCCCTTCACTGGCCGCACCATCGTTGCCGTCAACACCGGCGGCTGCCTGATTCCACTTACCTTCTCCCTCTACCTGTTGCTCAACAACCCGCTGCCGTTGTTTCACGCCGTACTCGGTGTCGCCGCCATCACTGCCGTCAGCTACACCATGAGCCGCCCCATTGCCGGCCTCGGCATCGGCATGCCGCTGTTCGTCGCCCCCATCAGTGCCGCCCTGGTGGCGATCCTGATCAATCCGGAGCAAAGTGCACCTCTGGCCTACATCAGCGGCACCCTCGGCGTGCTCATCGGCGCCGACCTGCTGCGCCTGAAGGACATCCGCCACCTCGGTGCTCCACTCGCCTCCATCGGCGGCGCCGGCACCTTCGACGGCATCTTCATCACTGGCATCGTCGCGGTATTGCTGGCCTGATCGAATAATTCACCGCCGAGACGCAGAGGACGCCGAGAAAACTGCTTACAATGCATCGCACGCCCCATGTACCGCTTCATGACTCATATCAGCAGCATGTTCATCCTACTCTGCGTCCTCTGCGCCTCGGCGGTAAGAATGTTGTTCGGCGCCACCTTTTCGCCCCCTCGCCATCAGTGCTACCCTGCGGCACCGATACTCAACCCCGTTGCGTCATGACACCACACGCCAAATCCATCCTCATCACCGGCTGCTCCAGTGGCATCGGCCTGTGCGTGGCACAGGGGCTGCACGCGCGCGGCTGGCGCGTGTTCGCCACGGCCCGCAAGGCAGAGGACGTGGCAAGGCTGCAGCAGCTGGGACTGGAATCATTGGCGCTGGACCTCACCGACTCCATGTCCATCCATGCCGCCATGGACGAGGTGCTGCAGCGTAGCGGCGGCACGCTGGATGCCGTGTTCAACAACGGTGCCTACGGCCAACCCGGCGCGGTGGAAGACCTGAGCCGCGCCGCCCTGCGCGAGCAGTTCGAAACCAATCTGTTCGGTACCCATGAACTCACCTGCCGCGCCATCGAGGTGATGCGCCGCCAGGGCCACGGCCGCATCATCCACAACAGCTCGGTGCTCGGCCTGGTGGCCCTGCCCTTCCGCGGCGCCTACAACGCCAGCAAGTTCGCCCTGGAAGGCCTCACCGACACCCTGCGCCTGGAGCTGCACGGCAGCGGCATCCACGTAAGTCTCATCGAGCCCGGCCCGATCATCAGCCGCTTCCGTGCCAATGCCATGTTCAAATACCGGCAGAACATCGACGCCGACCACAGCTTCTTCCGCGCCACCTACCAGCGCATGGAAAACCGTCTCACCAAGGAAGGGCCGGCAGCACCCTTCACCCTGCCGCCGGAGGCCGTGCTGGCCAAGGTCATCCATGCGCTGGAAGCACCACGACCCAGGGCGCGTTACTTTGTCACCTTCCCCACCTGGCTGTTCGCCATCCTGAAGCGCCTGTTGCCGGTGCGCGGGCTGGACTGGATACTGCGCCGCGTGTCCAGCGGCGAGAACAAATGACGATGTTCCGCCAGATCCGCATCCTCATCCTGCTGCTGATCCTGTTCATGGTGGCGGCCACCACCTGGCTGACGCAGTGGCGCAGCACCGACTGGAGCCGCAGCCAGTGGCTGGTGATCTACCCCATCAAGGGCGACGACCGCGCCGCGACGGACGACTACATCCGCAACCTGAACGAAGAATCCTTTGCCGCCATCGCCGAGTTCATGGCGCGCGAAGGCGCCCACTACGGAATAGCCATCGCGCAGCCGATAGAAATCCGCATCGCCCCGCAGGTCCATGCCCTGCCGCCGCCTCCGCCGCCTTCGCGCCAGCCGCTCGAAGTCGCCTTGTGGAGTCTGCACATGCGCTGGTGGGCCTGGCGCAACGACAGCTATGACGGCCCCGGCAACCTGAAGATGTTCGTGGTCTATCACGACCCGGCGCAGCGCTCGCGCCTCGACCACTCCCTCGGCCTGCAAAAGGGCCAGCTCGGCGTGGTACAGGCCTTTGCCGACGAACGCCAGGCGCAGCAGAACAACGTCATCATCGCCCACGAGCTTCTGCATCTGTTCGGGGCCACGGACAAATACGACCTCGCCACCAACCAGCCCTATTACCCCATCGGCTACGCCGAACCGGACAGGCAGCCGCTGCATCCGCAGCAGTTCGCCGAGATCATGGGTGGCCGCATCCCGCTCTCGCCGACCGAAGCGGATATCCCGCGTCACTTGCTCGGCGTAGTGGTTGGTGAACAGACCGCACGCGAGATCCGCTGGATAAAAAACTAAAAGCCTTCAACGCAAAGACGCAAGGGATGAAATGAAAACACCGTTCAACGCAGAGGCGCAGAGATGGCTACGGCATTTCTCAATATTCTCTGCGCCTCTGCGTTAGGTTTTTATCTTTTATAGGCTTTGCGTCTTTGCGTTGAATTTTTCGATTTTCAGGAATAAACCATGACCGCCGACAGCTACGACGACATCCCCTACGACAGCACGCCCTTTGCCGAGACCCATCCCGATCACCTGTGCGTGCTGGGTCGCCTGTTCGGCATCGACACGCCGGCACCGGAGACGGCACGCATCCTGGAACTGGGCTGCGCCACCGGCGGCAACATCATCCCGCTGGCCTTCCATCTGCCCGAAGCAAAAGTCCTCGGCATCGAACTCTCCACCGGCCAGGTGACGGTGGCGCAGGAACTGATCGAAAAACTGGGCCTGACCAATATCGAAGTGCGCCAGGGCGACATCATGGAACTGGGCAAGGAGCTGGGGCAGTTCGATTACATCGTCGCCCACGGCGTCTATTCCTGGGTGCCGGACTTCGTGCGTGAGAAGATGCTGGCCCTGTGCCGGGAACTCCTCAGCGCCAGCGGCATCGCCTACATCAGCTACAACACCCTGCCCGGCTGGCGCATGCGCGGCATGCTACGCGACATGCTGCTGTATCACGCCCGCGATGCCAGGACACCGCGCGAACGCCTGGCCAAGGCCTACGAACTGTTCGACCTGATGGACAGCGCCACCAAGGGCCTCGATGCCCTCAGTGCCAAATACCTGCGCAGCGAGATTACCGCCGTGCGCAAGGCGCACCCCAGCTACATCTATCACGAATACATGGAGGAGATTAACCAGCCCTTCCTGTTCAGCCAGTTCGCCGCCGACGCCGAGCGCCACGGCCTGCAATATGTCTGCGACGTGGAACTGGGCACCGCCTTCCCCTCCACCCTGGGCGAGGCCGCCGAACAGGCGCTGGACCATGTCGCCGACATGCACGAGCTCGAGCAATACATGGACTTCGTGCGCAACCGCAACTTCCGCCGCTCGCTGCTGTGCCGCAAGGAGCGCACGATCACGCGCGACCTCGCGCTGGAGCAGTTCGAGAACTTCGCCTTCAGCGCCCAGCTCACCCCACCAAAGAAAGTGGAACTGAGCCGCCCGCGCGAACAGAAGTTCACCTCCGCCGACAACCACGACTACGACGTCACCCACCCACTCACCAAAGCCGCGCTGCTACACCTCGCTGCGGTCCACCCCGACGCCGTGCCCTTCGCCGAACTGGTCGGCGCCGCCCATCAGATCGCCACCAGCAACGGCGGCCGCCAATACGCCGACCAGGTCGAACACCTGTTCGGTGAACTGTTCAGCCTGTACGCCCACCAGGCCATCCGCATCAGCCTGTGGCCGCAGCACTTCGACAAAGCGATCAGCGAACGCCCGAGCCTGCACGCCCTGGCCCAGGCCCAGGCCGCCATGAACCTCGGCCACCTCGCCACCGTGCGCCATACCACCGTGCAACTGGATGCCTTCTCTTCCTATCTCGCGCGCCTGCTCGACGGTACGCGCACAGTGGAGGAACTGGTGCAGGCAATGGTGGCGGCGATGGAATGCGGTGACGTGCTGGTGGAAGGCGATGGCAAAAAGCCGGATGCGAAGAAGCTGACGGCGACGGTGACGGCCAATGTGCAGAGGTTGTTGGGGGTGTTTGCGCGGCAGGGGTTGTTGATCTGACTTGTAGGAGCGGCTCTGCCGCGATAGGTTGCCTGCCCCGGCTATGCGACTATCGCGCCATAGGCGCTCCTACAGGTGGTGCGCGCTGTCGCGCGGATTGATTGGGTCGGGGTTCCGCCCCCGTACGACGTGTTACTTTTCTTTGTTCGGCCAAAGAAAACTAACGAAAAGAAAGGCCGCCCGACTCCCGCGCCCTTCGGGTTCCCTGCGCTTCTCGCCCGAATCGGCGCTCGCCTACGCGCCATCCTGGCGCGAAGGCGAGGACAGGCCATCCATGGCCTGTCCCCTGCGGGCTTGATCCGATTCGGGCTGCGATGCTCGGCGCGGCAGACGGAAATTCAAACCCGGCTCGCCTGCGGCATCGCACGGGTAGCGTGCACTTCGTGCACGCTGGAAGAGCCCGGAGTGTAGGTTGGGCTGAGGTACGAAGCCCAACAAAATATCCTGCGTGCCGACACTGTTGGGCTTCCCTTCGTCAGCCCAACCTACAAAATTTTCTAGGGTGCGCACCGCGCACGATTTCCCTCTCAATGCCGCAGGCAACAAAACACGCATTTCAGCCGCATTGAACGACGATTACCAGATATGTGGTCATACACTGCAAACTTGCAGTATATTCCCCCAAGGGTCCCCACAGCGCAGGAAGCATCGGCCCGTGAAAACAACAAGTTGCACGAAATGGAGCACTTCCCGGCACGCCATAACTGGCAATGGGCCGTTCATTTATCGTTATGTCCTAAAGGAAGATAGATCATGTTTGGTTGGTTAAAGAAAAAGGGGCAGGATTCGCGTATCTATATGTGCATCAAGGAAGTCAAGTGGGAACTTGAGTCTGGTGATGCAGTTGTGCGTGCAAAAATATTGGCTATTGCATCAGTGTTGGGCAAAGATTTATTTGCTGATGTAGAAATACCGATTGATGTCGTTGACAGGCCGCTAGATTATTCAAGGGAAGACCTAATGCGGTTTTACGAAGTATTGGAGGACATAAGAAATAGTGCGACTGTTCAAATGGAACATCTAAAGAAATCGATGGCACGGTTTGGTGTTAATTTTCCTCCCTTTGCCGAAAGTCATGTAAAGCTAAGTAATAGAGCACTTGAAGTCTGGATGGCCACAGTAGGAGCCGGAATTGTTACAGAACGAAGGGGTGATGTTAGAGAAATATGGAGACTTCTTGTTCAATCAAGGCCTCATCTGGATATGGCAATAAATGCCATTGTTGAGGTCGAGAAGAAAACAATGGAAATAACGGGGCAGCAAGGGGGAATGTTTTCGGCCTACGACAGGACGGAATGGAAGAAAGCATGCAACTTTGTTCCATCACAGTTTTCAAAAACACTTAATCTCAAGTAAAACATAACCATCTCATGCGCCCGGACACTGAAAAGCGTCGCTCGCTTCTCGCTCTGCCGGTGATGTGAGGCGTTATGTGTAAATAGGGATTTGTATCGATGACAGACAAACTAAATAAGCCGGTAGCAGTATGCACAGCTTGTGGTGCGTATAGCAGGGGCGTCATAAGCATTAATGAGCGTTGTGGCAACAGCTATGGCGGGAAGCGCTGTAAAGGCGTATGGGGGAGTGCTCTTAATGTTAATGACTGGAGAGAATGTCCTTCATGCAATGCTACAGGCAGAGAAAATGGTTCACGCTGCACGCAGTGCGATGGTTTTGGGTGGATTTACTGTCGCAGGTGAAACACATAACACGGCGCTTCACCCGACCAAAAACCGCTGCGCGGTTTACGCCGGGTGAGCTTGGTCGTTGGGCCTAATGAGAGATTCCTCAGGGACACGATTCCTCAGGGACAGACCACGGTTTTCCGCTTCCCCGCGTGTGCGCAGCGCACGCCACCCGCGCGATGCCGCAGGCGAGCCGGGTTGAAACCCCGTCTGCCGCGCCGAGCATCGCAGCCCGAATCGGATCAAGCCCGCAGGGGACAGGCCATGGATGGCCTGTCCTCGCCTTCGCGCCAGGACGGCGCGTAGGCGAGCGCCGATTCGGGCGAGAAACGCAGGGGACCCGCAGGGCGCGGGAGTCGGGCCGACTTTCTTTGGTTACTTTCTTTGGCGGGACAAAGAAAGTGACCCGCGCGCGGGGCGGCTCCCCGCATAAAATCAGCGCGCGCAGCGCACCATTTATCCCCTCATCCTGTCCTTCTCCCTGAGGGAGAAAGAACCCTTCGCTTGAGCGCAGCGACGACGTGTAGCCCGGATACCATATCTAGCCAGCGCTCATCGCGGCAGAGCCGCTCCTACATTTGTGCCAGCGCACTCTGTACCAACTCAACCAGTGCTACCAGAGATTCCTCTGCCAACTCACCCTCCCCCATCTCGATCCCCACCACAACCATCTCCCCCGGCAACCCTCCCAGGGCCCGCCCCAACGCCAGCGCATCGGCAACGCCAAAGCCGTGCGTCGACATCAGACCCGACTCGGCATTCAACTCATCAACCGAAAAACGCCGCACGCTCCCGGCAGGCTGGCCTGCACGCATGGCGTCGATGATGATCGCGGCGTCGGCCTGTCCCAGGAGGTTGAGCAAGCGGCTGCCGGGGCGATCGCTCTGCTCAAAGCGGATGGCGAGATGGGGAAATTGCGCGGCGAGCGATTGCTGCTCCAGCGCGGCGACGGCCTGCCAGCCGAGACGGTCGGCGCCGAAGGGCGAACCGACACCAAGGATGAGGATGGATTTGCGTGGCATGGGGTTCATGTGGGAGGCCGGCTTGCCGGACGATCGCGGCACCGGAAAGGCCATCGCCCGATAAATCGGGCTCCCACTACAATCATCGCTGATGTGGGCTTGTGGCTACGCTGGGCGATGGGGCCTGCGCATCGCCCGATGAATCGGGCTCCCACCTCATTCCCGCTTGATGTTCACCTTGAGGAAGTGCGTGGCGCAGGAGATGCACGGGTCGTAGTTGCGGATCACCGTTTCGCCGCGCAGGCGGATTTCATCGTCGGGCTGATCCAGGCCCAGCGCCTCCAGCGAGCGGCGCAGGTCTTCCTCGATGCGTGCCTGGTTCTGGCTGGTGGGCGGCACGATGGTGGCCTGCACCACGCGTCCCTGCGCGTCCAGTTCGTAGCGGTGCCACAGGATGCCGCGCGGCGCCTCGGTGCAGCCGTAGCCGATGCCGGCGCGCGGGGTGACCTCCACATAGGGGGAGTCGGGGACGGTGTAGTTCTCCAGGATGCGGATCGCCTCCAGCAGGGCGAAGTGCAGTTCCACTGCGCGCGCCAGGGCGCTGTGGAACATGTTGTTGCTGGGGAAGCGCATGCTGGTGGTTTCCAGATTGGCGCGCACCGCCTCGGGCAGTTGCATGTAATTCAGATTGACGCGGGCCAACGGGCCGACCAGGTAGGGTTTGCCGTGCAGGTGACAGTGCAGCGCGTTGGCATGCGGGATGTGGCTTTCCTGGAAGTGCTGGTGGAATTCGCTGATGTCGATGTCGAGGCCGTCGTCGGAGACGATGCGGCCTTCATTGAAGGCATATTCGTCGGGATGGCGCAGGGCGACGGAGGTGAAGCTCTGCGGGTCATCGGGCAGATCCAGCGCGGCGACCCAGCGCACCAGCGCCTCCACCTCGGGCAGCGCGGCGCGGCATTCTTCCGCCTTCGCGGCCATCTCGGCGGCGCGCGGGGCGTGGAAGAAACCGCCGGCGCGCACGCCCACCGGATGCACCGAACGGGCGCCGAGCAGGCGCACCAGGCTGTTGCCCAGTTCCTGCAGGCGCAGGCCGCGCTTCACTTCTTCCGGATGATCCGCCGCCATGGCGATGGCCGATTCATAGCCGAGAAAGTCGGGCAGGGCCAGCAGATGGATGTGCAGAGCATGGCTTTCGATCCACTCGCCGCAATAGAACAGGCGGCGCATCTCGCGCACCCACGGCGTGATCCTGGCACCGAATATCGATTCGATGGCATGGGCCGCACTCATCTGGTAGGCCACCGGGCAGATGCCGCAGATACGCGCCACGATGTCCGGCACCTCGCGGTAGCTGCGCCCTTCGAGGAATTTCTCGAACAGGCGCGGCGGCTCGAAGATGCGCAGCTTGAGTTCGGTAATGTGGCCGTCGCGCACCTCGATCTCCATGGCGCCCTCGCCCTCGACGCGGGCCAGCACCGGCACGTTGATACTGACATCGCGCCGCTCACTCATGACTCTTCTCCTGCCAGCGCACGCCTTCGGCATGGAAGGCCGGCGCACCGTTGTTGATGAACAGGAAGCGATGGGCGATGGCCTCCGGCAACAGCCCGAAGCCCTCGAAACGCCGCGCCAGCGCCGCCGTCTCCGAATTCTCCGCCGGCCCGAAACAGGCGTAGCAGTCGCGGCCGAAGCTGGGACACAGCGCACCGCAGCCGGTGCGGGTCACCGGGCCCATGCAGGGTTCGTTCTTCGTCACCATCACGCAGACGGTGCCCTTGCGCTTGCATTCCAGGCAAACCTTTTCCGTCTCCTCGCGCGGCACCACGCCAAACAGCAGGTCGCGCACTGCCAGCACCACCTGGCGGCTGTTCACCGGACAACCCCAAAGTTCGAGGTCGACGCGCACATGCTGGGCCACCGCCGTGGAAGTCGGGAGGAACGGGATGTGCTCGGGACCGGCGTACACCCCGGCCAACCAGGCATTGCCGTCGGCCATGTTGCGCAACGCCTGCAAGCCGCCGGCGGTGGCGCAGGCGCCCAGCGTCACCAGATACTTGCTGTTCTCGCGCACCTGCTTGATGCGTTCCAGCTCATGCGGGGTAGAGATGCTGCCTTCGACGAAGGCCAAGTCGACCTTGGCGCTTTCGTTCAGATAACCGGCCTCAGCAAAGTGAACGATGTCCACCAGTGCATTCAACTGCAGCAACCCCTCACCAAGATTCAGAAAGGCGAGTTGGCAGCCGTCGCAGGAGGCAAACTTATGTACGGCGACTTTTGGTTTCATGATCAGAATCCCTTTACGCCGAGCAGTTCCTTTACTTCCGGATAACAGAACACCGGCCCATCCTGGCAGACGAAATTGCCGCCGTGCTGGCAATGGCCGCAGCGGCCTGCGCCGCACTGCATGTTGCGCTCCATGGACAACCAGAGGGATTCCTCGGGGACGCCGCGCTTGAGCATGTCGGCGATCACCGCGCGCATCATGCCCTCCGGGCCGCACATCATGACGATGCTCTTGTGCGGGTCGATGTGGGCCTCGTCGAACAGGATGGGGATGTGACCGACACGGAACGGCCAGCCCTGGCCGCCCTGATCGGCGGTAAGCAGTACCTGGGTATCCGGTAGCGCGGCCCACTCCTCGTAGCGTTTGCGCCAGATCAGATCGGCGGCATGCTTGACGCCCTGCATGATCACCAGGCGGCCGTAGCGGGCGCGGCGGCGCAGCACGTAGTTGATCACCGATACCACCGGGGCGCAACCCAGGCCGCCGGTGGCGATGATCACGTCGCGTCCTTCGGCCTCCTTCACCGGCCAACCGCGGCCGAAGGCGCCGCGCACGCCGAGGCGATCACCCACCTTGAGAGCGGCGAGGCCGCGGGTGACGCGCCCGACGATGCGGATGGTGTGGTCATACATGTGTTCGTCTTCCGGATCGGAGACGATGGAGATCGGCACCTCGCCGACACCGTGCAGATACAGCATGTTGAACTGGCCCGGCATGAATCCGTAGGCCTTGTTCACTTCCGGTTCGGTGAAACGCAGGCGCAGGGTGAAGATGGTCGGCGACTCCTGGATGCGTTCGACGATCTCGGCCTCATGCGGCAACATGTTCAACGACGTGGGCTGCGGTACGGTCATGGCAATACCTTGCTCCGGGTTCAGGACGCTGCGCTCTTCTGCTCGATGGTCTCAAGCATCTGCACGATCTGGCGCGACAGTGGTTCGACCTTGAGGTACTGTTGCTCGGCCTCGGCAGTCTTGCCGGACTCGCGCAGCTCGATGATGCGGCGGATCAGCTTGTGCAGTTCCTCATGCGGCTTCTCCAGCTGGCGCATCTCGGCCATGCTGCCGTACTTCTGCATGCCTTCGCTGTAATACCACTTGCCCAGCACGCAGTCCTTGTGCGATACGGCCTGGTCGCGCGTCAGGCTGCCCTTGCCGTCGAGATAGGCACGCAACTTTCCCTTCCAGGCCAGGTGTGCAGTCTTGGCAGCCGACAGATCGGCACCGTGCACGTTGGTGCGGAAACGGGCCACCAGGGCGCGCAACCTGTCCATGTGCTCGTGAATGTCTTCGGTGGAGGCCACCGTCTCGGCAGCGGTGCGCGTGGTCTGCTCGGCGACGCCCGCGATGCTGGTGATGGAGCGATCCATCTCCTCCGCCACGTGGCTCTGCTCCTCAGCCGCAGTGGCAATCTGGCTGCTCATGTCGGTAATGGTGGCCACCGACTGAACAATGCGATCCAGCACGGCACCGGCTTCGCCCGTACGCTCTACTGTCGCCTGTGCCCGCGTGCGGCTTTGCTCCATCATCTCGGCGGCCTTGCGTGATTGAGTTTGCAGACGCTCGATGATGGCGCGGATCTCTTCGGTGGACTTCTGCGTGCGCTGCGCCAGGGTGCGCACCTCGTCGGCCACCACCGCGAAGCCGCGACCCTGCTCACCGGCACGCGCCGCCTCGATGGCGGCGTTGAGCGCCAGCAGGTTGGTCTGCTCGGCGATACCGTTGATCACCTCCAGTACCTGCCCCACCTCGCGGCTGTCCTCTTCCAGCTGCGCCATCACCCCGGCGCCCTGTTCCACCTGCTGCGCCAGGCTGTCGATGCTGTCGATGGTCTGGCTCACTACACGCCGGCCATTTTCCGCTTCTTCCTTGGCCTGGCCTGCAGCCTCGGCAGTATTCGAGGTATTGCGCGCCACTTCCTGCACGGTGGCGGCCATTTCATTCATGGCGGTCGCAATCTGGTCGATCTCGGAATGCTGGCGCTGCACGCCGCGCATGGTCTCCTCCAGGCGCTGGGCCACGCCATCGATGGTACCGCTCACCTGTGCCGTACCCTGGGTCACTCCGCCGACGATCTGGCCCATGTGCGCCACCATATCGTTATAGGCAGTGAACATCTGGCCAATCTCGTTATCCTTGTCCTCCACCGTGAGCGAGTGGGAAAAATCACCGTCACCCACGGATTTGAGGTGCTCACGCAGACGGTCGATCTGTTGCATCAGCACCGTCATGCCGAACATGCGGCCGAAGGTGACCAGCAACAGGATGCCGCCGGTCATCACCAGGGCCAGCACACGCTGGTTTTCCACGTCCTTCTTGGCGATGGATTCCATCATGGTGACGCCGGCGTTCATTTCCTTCAGCACCACGGGAGAGCGCTGCTGGATGGCACGCAGGCGCTCGGTGCCGGGCTGTTCGATATAGGCCAGGATATCCTGCCTGTACTCCTGCCACAGTTGCTCCACCTTTTGCAGCTGGGCACGCACCGTCACATCCTTCACCGCTGTGATGCCGCGCCCGGCGTTGCCTTCCAGCAGGGCGCGGTGGGCATCCTCGAACTGTTTGATGGTGGCCAGCACCGTGTCCCTGCTTTCCACGCCCTGCCCGGCCAGCAAGGCTTCCTTGGCCACTTTCTGGCTCAGCATGCGCTGGGCACCGGCGACATTGATGCCGGTGGCGTCACTGCTGAAACTGAAATAGAGGGAGGCGGCGACGGCCGCCGCAAAAATGAAGATCAGCGTGTAGGAAAACAGAAACTGTCCATCCAGGGTGCGGATGCCCAAGGCATGCAGTATCTTCTGGATGATGAATGAGATCAGCTGTCTCATGGCATATCTCCTTGTGTGATTTTTTCGTGTCCGTCGGTTGTGATCAGGAACTGCAAATGGCTGCCGCCTCGGCCGTGATGTCGATGGCTGCCGGGCACCAGCTGATGCAGCGACCACAGCCGACACAGCCGGAGCGCCCATACTGCTCATGCCAGCTGCCCAGCTTGTGGGTCAGCCACTGACGGTAACGGAATTTTGTTTCGGCACGAATGACGACACCGTGGATGTAGCTGTGCCCTTCGGTGAAACAGGAGTCCCACTGTCGATAGTGGACGCTGCTGCGGCCATCCAGCGCCGGCTCGTCACGCTCGCTGTGACAAAAACAGGTGGGGCAAACGGCAGTGCAGTTGCCGCAGGACAGGCAACGCTGCGCCACATCATCCCAGCGCGCATGCTCCAGATTGGCGAACAGGCTGTCGCGCAGGTTGCGCCCGGGCAGACGTCGCGTCTGCCCGGCAGCCGCTGCCGCATTCTGTTGTTGCGCCGTGGCCCGTTGCGCGTCGCTGGCGGGCTGCAGATAGAGTTCGCGCAGGATGTTGCCGCCCGCCGGCGTGCCACTGCGCACGATGTAACCCTCGTCCAGCTCATCCAGCACCAGATCAAAACCGGTGAGAGCCTCAGGGCCATCGCCGGTGGAGGCACAGAAACAGGTGGCTGCCGGATGACTGCAATTGACCGCCACCAGGAACAGGCGTTCGCGGCGGGCGGCATAGTAGGGGTCGTTGTTGCGAAAATGCTTGTCGTGGATCTGCAGCGCGGCGAGGTCGCAGGCGCGCACGCCGATCACGGCAGTGGGCTGACTGTGCAGCGGTGCGGGTGAAAAGCCCATGCCGGAAACCTGCTGCTCCGACTGCCACAGGCTCTCGCGCGGTGCGAAGGTAAGCGGCTTCAATGCCTGCGGCCCGTTGGCCCAGGCAAAGCAGCGCTCGCCGCCCCCGTGCTCCAGCCGGTAACTGCCCGCCGCCTGTCGATCCTGCAGCCCCTGCGGCAAGGCCGCAACATCATCCAGTCTGTCGTAGACGATGGCCCCGTCACGGGATTGCGGGCCGGTACAGAGAAAGCCGGTGGTGCGCAGCAGGTCAATCAGGCGCTGCAGACCCGGGCGCGGAAGGAACTGATACTCGGCCATCGACTCCATCCCCTGGTGATTCGTTGAGAATGATACCAGTACGTGTCATTCACCAAACATCCGGGTTAAGCTTAACCCGGATGTTTGGTGAATGACAGGTAGCATGGCGGCGTGTGCATCCGTTACAGCGCATCTGTCTGCGCTGTCATCAAGTTGACATGGAAACCCTCAATGGCCCTGCAACAAAACTCCACCGAAGAGGCAATGAACCGTGTGCTGGAGGCGGAGCGCACAGCACATGCCGCCGTGAGGGAATGCGAGGCGCAGGCCGGTGCGCTGCTGGAGGCGGCACAACAGCAGGTGCGCCGCATCCATGCCCGTACCGATGGCCGCATCGGCCAGCTCCACACCCGCTGCAGCCTGGTACTCGGTCATCAGGTCGAGTTGCTGCTGCAACAGGAGATCATCAGCACCAACAGTGACACCCTCGACAGCGAAATGCAGGAAGTCCTGGCGGCGGCGGTGGCGCGCCTGGCGGAAGCACTGACAGGCGACTCCGGCAACGGCGGATGACATGACGCAACTCAGTCAGTTTGCCTATGTCCAGACCCGGCTGCAGGCCCGCTACGGCGAACTCCCCGACAGCACCGCCTGGCGCCGGCTGGAAACCATTACCGCCCTTTCCCATCTGTTGCAGACGGCACGCACCGCCGGACTGCGCCCCTGGCTGCTCAACATCGCGGCCCATAGCGACAGTCACACCATGGAAAGATCGCTGCGCCTGCAGCTGCGCCAGCATATTGCCGAGGTGGCGCACTGGCTGCCGGCCCCCTGGCGCCCGGCCGTGGCCTGGTGCGGGGTGCTGCCCGATCTGCCCGCATTGCAGCACCTGTTGAGCGGCGCCAGCGTCCCGCCCTGGCTGCGGGATGACGAACGCCTCAAACCCTATGGCCATGACCTGCCGGCCCTGCGCCTGCCGGCCCTGAGTGACTCGCCCTATGCCCCGCTGCTCAACGGCGGCAATGGCACCGTGAATATGGCCACCGCCTGGGGTACACATTGGCGCCGGCTGTGGCCGGCGGAGGCCTCCGCCGCCGAGCGCAGCGCCCTGGAGGGGTTGGCCACCCTGCTCGACAGCCATTACGCCGCCTTGCGCGCAGACATCAGCCCGGACAGCGTGCGCGCCCGTGACCGGCTCGAACAGCACCTGCGCCAGGGCTTCCGCCGCCATCCACGCCAGAGTGCAGCCGCCTTTTACTATCTGGCCCTGACCGGCCTCAGTCTGGAGCGGCTGCGCGGACTGCTTGCCCGCCTGATGCTATTCCCCCTGGAGCGGGCATCATGAGCACCATCTTCAGTCTGCGCCCGGTGCCGGCACGCTGGTTCGAGCTGCTCACCGCACGCGAGGATCTGACCCTGGCGGTGGAAACCCTGGCCCGTACCGGCGCGGTGGAGCTGGAGACCCACAGCGAAACCGCCACACCGCTGGTATTGCCGGATCTGCGCGGCCGGCTGGAGGAATACAACCGCCTCGCCCAGCGCTACCAACGCTACTGGCCGCAGGATGAACTGCGCCCGTCGGATCTGCCCGGCCGCCCGATCGACACCCTGAACCACGCACTGAGCCGCCTTTACGCCTGGCGCGACGCCGCCGACACGCCGGTGCGCCGCAGCGAGGCCTTGCGCGGAGAACTGTACGAACTGGAAATGCTGCGCGAGATGCTGCTGGCGCTGGGCGAAACCCGTCTCGATCTGGCACTGCTGCCCGGCACCGACCAGCGGGTGCTGGCGACACGGCTGTTCGTCCTGCCGCCGCGCAGCCGCATCGCCCAGCTTCCCGCCGCAGTGCTCAACAGCACCGTCCATGGCAAGGTGCATGATTTTCTCCTGGTGGTCGGCCCGCAGGCGGAGGTCGACCTGCTGGAGCAGGAGCTGACCCTGCTCAAGGGCCGACCCATGCACATCCCGCCCTGGCTGGAGGCGGGCACGGCAGCCTCGTTGCAGGCACTGGATCGGCGCACCGATGCCATTGCAGCAGAGCTCGGGGAACTGGAGGCACGGCTGGCCGGCCTGCGACAGGAGCACCAGCTGGCCGAGGCACTGGGCGACATTGCCCGGCTGGAGTGGTTTCTCACCCACGTCGAGGCACTGCCGGTGAGCGAAACCTTCGCCTGGGTCACCGGCTGGACCTCCGATCTGGACGGCGCCGCGCTGCAGCAGTCACTCACCCGCGCCAAGGCGCGCGCCCTGCTGCGTTTCCCCGAACCGCCACGCGACAAGACACCGCCGATGGTGTTCCACAATCCGTGGTGGGCGCAGCCCTTCGAGCTGTTCGCACGCCTGCTCGGCACCCCGGCGCAGAACGAGGCCGACCCGAGCCGCCTGCTGGTGCTGATCGTGCCGTTGCTGTTCGGTTACATGTTTGGCGATGTCGGCCAGGGCTTCGTACTGTTCCTTGCCGGGCTGCTGCTGTCACGCCGCTTCCCGGCCCTGCGCCTGCTGGTACCCGGCGGCCTGTCCTCCATGCTGTTCGGCGTCCTGTTCGGCAGCGTATTCAGCCGCGAGGACATCATCCCGGCCCTGTGGCTGCATCCCCTCGATCAGCCGTTGCTGGTGCTTGGCATCCCGCTGCTCGGCGGCATCCTGCTCCTGCTGCTCGGTCTGGTGCTCAATGGCATCGAGGCCTGGTGGCGCGGCGAGTTGCGCTGGTGGCTGGAACTGGACGGCGCATTGCTGCTCACCTATCTCAGCCTGCTCGCACTGCTGCTCACCCCCTATGCCGCGCTCAGCGCCCTGATCGGCCTGCTCTGGTATCTGGGCGGCCGTCTGCACCAGGCGCGCGGCGACCTGCGGGCGCTGGGCAGCGCCCTCGGCCGGCTGCTCGAATACTCCATGCAGCTCATCGTCAACACCCTGTCCTTCACCCGCGTCGGCGCCTTTGCCCTGGCCCATGCCGGCCTGTCGGTGGCGGTGGTCGGTCTGGCCGAGGCCGGTGGCCACCCGCTGCTGTACGCCATCATCCTGTTGCTGGGCAATGTGGTGATCATTATTCTGGAAGGACTGGTGGTGTCGATACAGGTCACCCGCCTGGTGCTGTTCGAATTCTTCATCCGTTTCCTGCGCGGTGAGGGACGCCGCTTCCGTCCCCTGCCGGCGCCGCCGCAGCGGCCAAAGCGATGAACAGATGTTTCACCGCAAAGGCGCAAAAAACACCCCCGCCGCAGAGGCGCGGAGCCGCAGAGGGCAAGCAATGCTTTTTGAACTCTGCGCCTCTGCGGCAGGTGTTGGCCTTTTGCATTTATTGATAAGGAGAACGACATGACACCACGCACCAAGATCGCCACCTTCATGGTCGCCCTGGCCGCCGTCATCGCCCTCGGCGCCACGGCACTGCTCGGCATCGCACCAGCCCGCGCCGCCGAGGCGGCCGTCGCCGCCGGCAGCATGCCGCCCGGCGTACTGCAATGGGGTTTCCTCGCTGCGGCCCTTGCCACCGGCATGTCGTCGCTGGCCGCCGGCTATGCCGTGGCCATGGTCGGCAGTGCCGCCATCGGCGCCCTGGCGGAGAAACCGGAACTGCTCGGCCGCGTCCTGATTCTTGTCGGACTGGCGGAAGGTATCGCCATCTACGGCCTGATCATTTCGATACTGATTCTGAACCGGCTGGTATAAAACAATGTTTCGAGTTGCGGATTTCGAACACACGCCCTGGTGCCGGCGCTCATGGTGTTTTCGAAACTCGAAACTCCAAACTCGAAACTGGTTTTGATATGACTCCCATCTTCATCGGCGACGAAATCAGCGCAGCAGGCTACCGCCTCGCCGGCCTGCGCACGCGCAGCCCGAATGCCGCCGAGATGGTCGAGGTATTTCGCTGGGCCTGTACTGAAACCGAACTGTTGCTGCTGGGCATCAAACAGGCACGCCAGTTGCCGGCAGCGGAACTGGCACAGGCCCTGCGTGCGCCGCTACCGCAGATATTGATCGTCCCTGACATCCAGCAGCCACAACCGATGCGCGATCTGCCTGCCCGCATTCGCACCCAACTGGGCATGAAAACATGAGCGAACTGCACAGCGTGCTCGAAGCCCAGGTGGAGACGCTGCTGGCGCTGGTGGAAAAACACCGCGCCGAAAGCTGCGCCCTGCTGCTGGCGCAGGCGGAGGAAAGACGCCATGCACTCCTCGCCGCAGCGCATGGTGAGGAGCGCAAGCGCATGCACCAGGCCATCGAGACAGAGCGGCTGCGCGGCAAGGAAAAACTCGATGCCACCCGTGCCCAGTTGCAGACCCGCGCCCGGCAGCAACAGCATCGGACCGCCCTGCTGTTGCTGCAACACGGCTGGGAGCTGCTCGGCCAGGCGGTGCTGCAACGCTGGAAGCTGGCCCCGCAGCGGCGTCAGTGGGTATCCAGCCTGATGCATCAGGCGATGGAGTTATTGCCGCGTTGCGCCTGGGTAATCGAACATCCCGCCGGCTGGGATCCGGCCGAGTGCGCCGAGTTCAAGGAACCGATACACGCCCATTGCGGCAGCGTCCCCCGGCTGCTTGCCAATGATCAGTTGCATGCGGGGCTGCGCATCTGCGCCGACGGCGCCTGTCTCGACGGCACGCTGGAGGGGCTGCTGGCCGATCGCGAGGCGATCGAGGCACAACTGCTGGCGCAGTTGCACCGCCTGCTCAACACCGAACAGCAACCGGGAGTCACGACGCCATGAGCCACGCCACCCTGAGCTGGATCGGTGGCCCGGTGTTGCGGGCGCGCAGCGAGAGCCCGTTTCACATCAATGAGGCCGTGGCCGTGGGCGAGCGACGCCTGCTGGGCGAGGTGATCCGCATCGAACAGGATCAGATCGTGGTGCAGGTATACGAGGACACCAGCGGCCTGCGCCCCGGTGATCGCGTCGAGGGCAGCGGCCTGCCGCTGGCGGTACCCCTCGGCCCGGCGCTGCTGGGCAATATCTTCGATGGCCTGCTGCGTCCGCTGGCGCGTGACTCCGATTCCGTTTACGTGCAGCCCGGCATGTACGAACAACCGGCCACGCGGTTTCCCTTCGAACCGACGGTGCAACCCGGCCAGCGCCTCGGCCCCGGCCAGAGTTTCGGCCGTGTCACCCCCGCCCGGGGCCGCACCCAGCTGTGCCTGATCCCGCCTGATGTGCAGGGCAAGGTGCTGTCCATTGCCGCCGCCGGCGAACATGCCGACAACATACCGCTGTGTGTACTGGAAACACCGGACGGCCATCGGCGCGAGATCGCCATGCGCCACCGCTGGCCGGTGCGCAAGAGCCGCCCGGTGGCGCAGCGTCTGGCAGCAAGCGGGCCGATGCTCACCGGCCAGCGCGTGCTCGATGCGCTGTTTCCGGTAGCGCGCGGCGGCAAGGCGGCGCTGCCCGGCGGCTTCGGCACCGGCAAGACGGTATTGCAGGAGGCACTGGCCAAGGGCTGCGACGCCGATATCATCGTCTATGTCGGCTGCGGCGAGCGCGGCAACGAAATGGCCGGCGTGCTGCACGAATTCCCCCAGCTCGACGATCCGCAGACCGGCCGCCCGCTGATGGAGCGCACCATCATCATCGCCAACACCTCCAACATGCCGGTGGCGGCGCGTGAGGCCAGCATCTACACCGGCATCACCGTGGCGGAATATTTCCGTGATCAGGGCCTGCACGTGGCCCTGATGGCCGACTCCACCAGCCGCTGGGCCGAGGCCCTGCGCGAGGTATCGGGCCGCCTCGGCGAGCTGCCGGGCGAAGGCGGCTATCCATCCTATCTGTCGAGCCGGCTGGCCGGCTTCTACGAGCGCGCCGCGCGGGTGAAGACCCTCGCCGGCACAGAGGGCTCACTCACCATCATCGGCGCGGTGAGTCCGCCGTCGGGCGATTTCTCCGAACCGGTGACCACCCACACCAAGCGCTATGTGCGCTGCCTGTGGGCACTGGACTACACCCGCGCCCACGCCCGCTTCTACCCAGCCATCAATCCCCTCATATCCTATTCCGAGGACGTGACCGAACTGGAGGCATGGTGGCAGGCGGCGGGCAACCCGGAGTGGGCCGACACCCGCCGCCGTTTTCTCGCCCTGCTGGAGCAGCAGAGCCAGTTGGAGCGCATGGCGCGCATCGTCGGCAAGGACGCGCTGCCCGCACCGCAGCAGCTCACCCTGCTCTGCGCCGAACTGATCAACGAAGGATTCCTGCGCCAGTCCTCGCTGTCGCCGGTGGACCGCTTCTGCTCACCGCAACGGCAGAGCGCGATGATGCACCTCATCCACCGCTTCATCGAACTGGCGCAGCAGGCACAGAGTGCCGGCATCGAGATGGAAGACTTGCAGGCCCTGCCCGTCCTGCGCCGCCTGCACCGCATGGGCGAGGAACTGGGCGAGGACAATCTTGCCGGTTACGACACCCTCGGTGCCGAACTGGAATCGGTCTTCACACGCCTGGGGGAGAGGAAATGAACACGGCCATTAACTGCAACGTCGCCAATTATTCAAAACCAAAACCTAACGCAGAGACGCAGAGACGCGGAGGCCGCAGAGGAAATACATTTTTAAGCGCTGCGTTCTCTGCGCCTCTGCGCCTCTGCGTTGAAGATTTGAAGTTCCTGGCACCATTGCGATGAACAGACTTTAACGCCGCCATGCGCCCGAATCTTTACGCCACAGGTAACATCACCGGCATCCACGGCCCGTTGCTGTTCCTGCGCCGTACCGTCAACATCGGCCTCAATGAGGCGGTGGAGGTCTACGGCCAGGACGGCAAGGCGCGGCAAGGGCGTGTCGCCGCACTGGATGACGACACCATGACGGTGGAGGTGCTGGAGAGCACCGACGGTCTTGCCCTGAGCGAGACCCGCGTACGCTTTCTGGGCGAACCGCTGCACTTCGCCGTGGGGCCGGACATCCTCGGTCGCATCTTCAATGGCGTAGGCAAGGTCATCGACGGCGGCCCGCCCATCGCAGCGCAGCACAACCTGCGCATCGACGGCCTTGCCATCAATCCGGCGCAACGCGCCCAGCCGCAGGACTTCATTGAAACCGGTGTCTCCACCATCGACCTGATGAACAGCCTGGTACGTGGCCAGAAGTTGCCCATCTTCTCCGGTGGCGGCATGCCGCACGAACGACTGGCCATCCAGATTGCGCGCCGCGCACGGCTGCGCGGCGGCAACAGCGATGATTTCGCCATCGTCTTCGTCGGCATCGGGACACCGCATCACACTGCCGAGAACTTCCGCCGCGCCATGGAAAACAGCGGCGCGCTGGCACACACGGTGATGTTTCTCAATCTCGCCTCCGACTCCAGCACCCAGCGCCTGCTCACGCCGCGCTATGCGCTGACTGCCGCCGAATACCTCGCCTTTGTCGAGGGTCGTCACGTGCTGGTAATCCTCACCGACATGACCAACTACTGTGAGGCGCTGCGCGAGGTTTCCGCCAGCCACGGCGAGGTGCCGAGCCGCAAGGGCTATCCCGGCTACATGTATTCCGACCTCGCCGCGCTGTACGAACGTGCCGGCTGCATCAAGGGCCGGCACGGTTCGCTCACCCAACTGCCGATCCTCACCATGCCGTCGGATGACATCAGTCACCCCATCCCCGATCTCACCGGCTATATCACCGAAGGGCAGATCGTGCTGGATCGCAATCTGGATCGGCGCGGCCTCTATCCGCCGATCAAGGTACTGCCGTCGCTGTCACGCCTGATGAAGGACGGCATCGGTGCCGGCTTTACCGACCCCGATCATCCCGCCCTGTCCAACCAGCTCTACGCCGCCTACGCACGCGCCATTCAAGTGCGTGTACTGGCCAGCGTGGTCGGCGTCGATGGCCTGCCGGAACTGGATCGCCTGTATCTGGAGTTTGGTGATGCCTTCGAGCAGGAACTGGTGCAACAGCAGGAGGGGCGCACACTGGAGGAAAGCATGTTGCTGGGCTGGAGGCTGTTGCGCCGCCTGCCCCACACCGAACTGCACCGCCTGTCCGACACCCAGATCACCGCGCATATCGGCAACGACCATGACTGACAGCAACCAGCTTGTTGCCACGCCTTCGGTGCTGATGGCGCTGCGCGAAGAGCGCCAGGTGATCCATGACGGTTACCGCTTCCTCGACGAAAAACGCCTGCTGCTCGCCGCTGAAATCCTGCGTCAGCTGGATGCATACGAGCGTCTGCAGCGTGACTACCAGCAACTGCACAACGAGGCTGTCGCAGCCCTGGCCGATGCCGCTGCCCGCCACGGCCTGCAGGGGCTGCAGGTTCTTCCTGCCGCGGAACCGGAACTGGCGCGACTGCATCAGCAATATCGCCGCTTCCTCGGCGTGCAACTGGTGGAATGCACACTGGAACTGCACGATGGCATACCCGCCACCGCCGTCGACCCGTCACCGGAAGCGCGGCGTTGTGCCCGCCTGTTTCACCAGCTGACGCAATGCAGCGCGCCACTGGCCGCCATCAGCGGCAACCTGGAGCGGATGCTGCAGGAATACCGTCGCACCGAACGGCGTGCCCGGGCGCTGGAGGATGTGCTGCTACCGGAGCTGGAACAGGCCCTGACCGAGATCACGGTCAGGCTGGAGGAGATGGATCAGGAAGAGGCCGTGCGCGTACGCATCGACTACGGCAGACAGCGGTAATACCTGTTCACCGCAAAGCACGCGAAGAGTGAAAATCTTCAACGCAGAGGCGCGGAGGTCGCAGGTTCGTTATGCGGTCCTGAGCTAAACGCCAAAGCTGCACATGGCAGGGTGAAGATGTCCACGCAACCACCAAACCGCCTCACAAACTCTGCGTCTCTGCGCCTCTGCGTTGGATGTTTTGTTTTAGAGCTCTTTGCGTCCTTTGCGCCTTTGCGTTGAAGGCTTCTGACTTTTCAGCTCTCCAGGATGGTCAGCGCCGCCTGCAGATGCTCCGCCGCTTCCACGCCCAGGTCGGTGAGATAGCCGCCGTCGGCCTGGGTCACCAGGCCCTTGGCATGCAGGCGTTGCGCCGCGGCCACCGCTGCGTCGCCGGCGCTGTGATGCACCTTCAACCCCTCCTGCATCGACGCCAGATTGAACAACGCCAGCAATTTCATTTCGGCAATTTTTGCTTCGCTCACTGCATTGTTCTGCGACATGATTTTCCTCGGCTCACTTGTGACGAATATTGAATACCAGAATGGCAGCGAAAGCAGCCGGGTGATCACATTGGCCACGATCACCGGCACGGCGCCAACGGTGGAACCATAAACGATCCGCAGCAGTACGCCCAGACGGAAATAGCACAAACATTACCAGTGAAACGCCGCCATGGTCAGCGTATCTGGCGGCAGACCCACCAGTCGCCGGCTTCCATCGCCTTCCCGCCGCCCCACCGATCAGGCCCCGGTTCGCAGTCGGCGTAGTGTCCGGCAGTGTTGCCGAAAACACCATGCGCGTTTTTGCCATATATCAATATCTAGCTGTTTTTATTGGGTTTTTTGTGAAAATACAGGGTGCATTTTTGGGATATCACGCTTATGATTGGGCCACCTGCCGGGGGTCGCTACCTCCAAGGAGGTAGTACGAAGGGAGTCGCCAACCATCCATTTCACGACGACATCGAAGCCCAAACTGATACGAGCCATGAGCGCCTGCCCCTGCCGTCAAGATGAATGTCTGCTGTGTGAATCCCTGCTGTTCTCCGGACTGACCGGCAACCAGGTCTGCCGCATGCACGGCGTGATCCATAAAAAATCCTATGACGCCAAGGCGGTGCTGTTCCGTGAAGGCACGCAGACCAATCACCTGTTCCTGCTCAAATCCGGCTACGTCAAACTCACCACCGCCCTGCCCGATGGACGCAATCAGGGACTGCGCCTGGGTGCCGCCTGGCAGTTCATCGGCCTGGAAGCCCTGAGCGACCAGATCTATCCCTACACGGCGGAGGCAGTGACCCCCATCGAGGTATGCATGGTGCGCTACAAGGACATGCTGCAGCTGCTGGAATACAACCCGCAGCTTTCGCTGCGTGTCATCAGCGCTCTCAACCGCGAACTGCAACACTCCAATGCCACAATCCGAAACCTGGGCCTGATGAGTTCGACCGAGCGTGTCGCCTCCTTCCTGCTCTCCATACTGCGGGCGGAGTCGGATGAGGTGCATGAAATCCCGCTGCCGCTGTCACGCACCGACATGGCGGAGATGCTGGGTCTGACCCTGGAAACGGTCAGTCGGGTGCTGTCGCGCATGACCCGCGAAAAGATTATCTGGATGCAGCCGGGTGGACGCCTGCTGCGCGTCGTTGATGCAACACGCCTGAAACACCTGAGCGGCGATGCCGAGCAGGAGATTTGGCCGCGGGCAGCAAGGGCGTAAAAAAACCCGCCTCTCGGCGGGTTTCTCAAATCAGCGTTACCGCTGCAAGTTGCTTAGGCGGGAACCACGTTCCGTGCCTGCAGGCCTTTCTGTCCCTTCTCCGTTTCGAACGTCACTGCCTGACCCTCGCTCAGGGTGCGGAAGCCGCCGCCCTGAATGGCGGAGAAGTGTACAAACACATCTTCGCTGCCGTCGGACGGTGCAATGAAACCAAAACCCTTGGATTCGTTAAACCACTTCACGGTACCTGTAGCCATGCAAATCACCTCAAAATAAATTACAGATTTATCCCAACCACAGCTGTTGAAGATGAACTGCCTGTTCTCCGGTGGATAAGCAGAAAGACACGTTTCAACCTGCAGCGGAACCAAGTATAGCCATGTTTATTGACGCAAGCCATCACCTGAAAAACAGTGTGACGGTGTCGTCAGAACAGTGTTTCACGATAGCGTTCCACACCATTTATTAGCAAAGCCTGAATTGCCCCATTACCGAAACGATCCACCGCCACACGCAAGGAAATCACTTCACCTTGTACCGGTCGCTCCAGCACACGCCCTTCGCCCTCCGGCACGAAATAATCCTCGATGCCGTAACGCACCCTGACGTGACGCACCTCCTCGCTGGTCTGCGTTTCCGGGTTCCACCATTGTTCACCGGCATACTGCACCCTGCCGCGTAGCGCCAGTTGGCCCGGTGGCGGCTCACGGTACACGGCACGTGCCCGCCAGTAGGGATCGCCCGGTTCCAGCACCACATAAATGCTGTCGTGGCGTTCGAACTCATCGTCACCGTCCAGTTCTGTCAGATTCAGACGGGAGATATCGTAGTTGAAGATGACGTAGTCGCCGCGGAACAGGGAGCGCGGGTCGATGGGCTGGGTCTCCAGCACCACCGGCGTGCCGGTCGCCAGGGTCCACTGTCGTTTGGCGATCATCCCGGCCAGCACCAGGGTCTGGATCACGACGATGATCAGCAGGCGTGTGGCAAGGCTCATGGTCCACCCTCCCGCTGCACGCTGATGCGCCGCGTCAGCCGACGTCGCTGCCGCTCCAGCCAGTAGCCGCCGCCGAGCAGCAGCAGGCCGCCGCCCATGAAGAACAGCGAGCGGTCCATCAGGCTCCAGAAGGTGTCGAAATAACGCGCCAGCAGGGTGATGGCAAAGAAGAAGAACGCCATGTTCACCAGGGCGCGATTCTCCAGATGCACCGCGGCCTGCAACAGCCACAGCAGGCCGGCGAAGTACGCCAGATTGAACAACAGGGCCAGCATGGACGCCTCCTGCCGCTCCGCTGCCAGATTGACCAGCAGCAACACCATCACGGCAGCGAGCAGTCCCAGACCCCAGTTGAGAAACGGTGGCCGCACCCCGACGCTGCTGCGGCGGTAATGCCAGGCTGCCAGCGCGACGACCAGCAGGAGCGCGAGCAGCGTAGCCAGCCACCACACGCCACTGTCGACGCGGCCATGGCGCAACAGTTGCGGGAAAGTGAGCAGATACAAACACCCCAGTGCGGCGAAGGCGGCATAGCGTTGCAGCACGTGGGCGAGGCTCTGCCAGCCGTCATGGCCGTGCAACAGCATGCCGCCGATGAACAGGGCGAGATAGGCGAGGAAATACACCTGCACCAGATAGAGTTCGGCACCGTCGTTCCGCCCCCAGCCGCTCATGGCCAGGAAGGAAAACCAGCTCCACAGCAGCAGACCGATCAGGGCGACGTGCAGCGCGATGCGCCAGCGCTGCTGCATCACCGGCCACAGCGCCAGGGCGAGGAACGGCAGGAACGGCCAGTGCACCTCGCGGCCGAAGCCCTGTGACTCCAGCCCGGTCCACAGCACGCCGAGCCCCAGCCCGGCCACCAGCGCCGGTTGCGAGCGCAGCAGCCAGCCGGTGAGGATGCCGCCCAGGGCCCACACCAGCACGCCGTCCGGGTAGTGGGCACTGATGTGGTAGATCTGCGCGATGAGCATGATGTTGCTGCCGAACAGGATCACGCCGAGCAGCAAAAAAGCGGTGGCGAGCAGCGGCAAATTGCGCCGCTCGCACACGCCGGCCAGGACATAGCTGCCCCACAGGGCGGAGAACAGCACGCCCAGCTTGAGCAGCTTGGGCATGGCCGCCCAGTTGGCGGCGAAGAAGGTGATGATGCCGGAGCCGATGAGGATCACACCGAGCAGGCTGAAGGCCAGGGCCAGATAGCGCGGCCCGTGGCGCTCGCCGGCGGCGGCGTCACTCAGGATGTGCGCCGCATTGTCGGCGCTGACCCAGCCCTGCTCTACCCAGTGCGGCAGGCGTTGTTGCAATTGTTTTTTGAACGACACGTCGCGTCCCTGACGAATGATAGGCGGCCAGTCACCGCGCCCGAAATATTATCAACCCTGCAACAACACGCCCGCCACCAGCCAGGCACCGGCTCCCGCCACCAGCGCGCCACCGCTGCGCAGCAGCCAGGGACGCTGTTTGAGGGCGTGGCCGATACCAAAACCGGTAAGGTGCAACATCGCGCTGGCCAGGGTCATGCCGAGCACGTACAGGTAGCCCGATGCGGCCTCCGGTACCTCGGCGCCGTGGGCATGGCCATGGAACAGGGCGAACAGACCGACCAGTGCCACGCCCGCCAACGCCGGTACGCGCCAGGCCAGGGTAACGCTCAGGCCCAGCACCAGCACCGAAACCGCAATGAACGATTCGACCAGCGGCAGGTGTACGCCGCCCAGTCCCAACACCGCACCGGTCACCAACATGGCGACGAAGGCGGCGGGCACCTTCCAGGCGGCGCTACCGCCCAGGGTGGCGGCCCACAGGCCCACCGTGAGCATGGCCAGCAGGTGATCCAGACCACCGAAGGGATGGATCAGGCCGGCACCGAAACCGCCGGTGCCGTGACCGGTATGGGCGGCGGCGATGCCGGGCAAGGCGATGAGCGCGATGGCGGTAACGATGTGGCGAATCTTCACTGGACTGTCCTCCTTGGGTACTGACGAGATACAAGATACAAGTTACAAGATACAAGATACAAGTGGATGAACTCGCTGCGCTCGTGCTGTATTTGAACTCAAACAACCGTGCGCGCAGCGCACATCTTCGCAACTTGTATCTTGTAACTTGTATCTTGTATCTGCCTTAAAGAACCTTGACCTTCACCAGCTCCTCACCCTCAGGATCGGTGACATGCACCGCGCAGGCGATGCAGGGGTCGAAGCTGTGGATGGTACGCAAAATCTCGATGGGCTGCTTGGGGTCGTGCAGGGGCTGGCCCTTGAGGGCGGCCTCGTAGGGACCGTCCTGCCCCTGGCTGTCGCGTGGGCCGGCGTTCCAGGTGGACGGCACCACCGCCTGGTAGTTGTCGATGATGCCGTCCTTGATGACGATCCAGTGACCCAGTGCGCCGCGCGGCGCCTCCATGTAACCGACGCCCTTGGCCTGCTTCGGCCAGCTCGATGGTTCCCACAGGGTTTCATTGAAGGTGCGCAGGTCGCCGGCCTTGATGTTGGCGATGAGCTGGTTGTACCAACCGGCCATGGCATCGACGATGACCTTGGTCTCCAGCGTGCGCGCCGCGGTGCGGCCCAGGGTGGAGAACAGCCCCTGCACCGGAATATCCAGGGTGCGCAACGTCATGTTCACCAGCTCCTGCGTCTGTTCGTGACCGCGGGCATGCAGCATCAGCACGCGCGCCAGGGGGCCCACCTCCATCGGCTTGCCCTTCCAGCGCGGCGACTTGAGCCAGGAGTAGCTCTGGTCGACGTCGAGGTGCTCATAGGGCGGCTTGGGGCCGGTGTAGTTGAGGCTGGTCTCGCCGTCGTAGGGATGCAGACCCTTCTCCTTGCCCACGCTGTAGTCGTACCAGGAGTGGGACACGTATTCCTGAATGTGATCGGCGGCATTCATGTCCAGTTCGTGGATGGTGGACAGGTCGCGGTTGAGGATCACACCGGAGGGAATCATGAAACTGCCCGGATCATCCATGCCGTTGGCAGGGAAGTCGCCGTAGGTCATGAAATTGCCCACGCCCTCGCCGTATTGTGTCCAGTCCTTGTAGAACGAGGCGATGGCCAGGGTGTCTGGCACATACACCTGATCGACGAAGTCGCGCATCTGGCCGATGATGTCCTTCACCTTCTGCAGGCCGGTGAGGTCCACCGCGGTGGCACCGGCGCCGCCGCGGAAGTGTGGCCCCTTGCCGCGGCCCGGATGGTCCGGGTGCACACTGATGGCGCAGGGCACGCCTCCCACCAGGAAGTTGGGGTGCGGGTTCTTGCCGCCGAAGATGGCGTGCAGCTTGGCCACCTCGCGCTGCCAGGTGAGCGCCTCCAGATAATGCGCCACCGCCATCAGATTGGCCTCCGGCGGCAATTTGTAGGATGGATGGCCCCAGTAGCCGTTGGCGAAGATGCCGAGCTGGCCGCCCTCGACAAAGTCCTTCAGCTTCTTCTGCATGTCGGCGAAATAGCCGGGCGAGGATTTGGAGTAGTTGCTGATCGATTGCGCCAGTTCCGAGGTGGCCTTGGGATCGGCCTTGAGCGCGGACACCACGTCGACCCAATCCAGCGCATGCAGGTGGTAGAAGTGCATCACGTGGTCATGCACGTATTGTGCGGCGATCATCAGGTTGCGGATCAGCTGCGCATTGGCCGGGATGGGATAGTTGAGCGCGTTTTCCACCGCCCGCACCGAGGCGATGCCGTGCACCAGGGTACATACGCCGCAGATACGCTGGGTGTAGGCCCAGGCGTCGCGCGGGTCGCGGCCGCGCAGGATGATCTCGATGCCGCGCACCATGGTGCCCGAGCTGGAGGCCTGGGTGATGATGCCGTTATCGGTCTCCGCCTCGATGCGCAGATGGCCCTCGATACGGGTGATGGGATCGACTACCACACGTTGGTTCATATCAGGAATCCTCAATCAGTCCGCGAATGAACGCAAATAAACGCGAATATTCACTAAATCAAACACCATGAGACCGCTCATACGGTATGTGGCAACGCCACTGCAGCCTACCTGAACCTTTTCCCTGATTCGCGTACATTCGCGTTCATTTGCGGACCCGACACTATCTTTGAGGTTCATTTAGCGGACTCCTGTTCCACCAGATGTTCGGCCACCAGTTCGGTCAGGCCGACCACCTTGACGTTCATGTTGTAGTGCTCCAATCCCTCTTCCAGCACGATGCGGCAGTTGGCGCAGGCGGTGACCATGGTTTGCACACCCAGTTCATCCAGCTGCGACTTCTTGCGCTTGAAGGAGGTCAGACGCAGATGCTCGGCACGCTCGTTGGCGCTGACGCCGCCACCGCCGCCGCAGCACCAGTTCATCACGCCGTGGTCCGGCATCTCGCGGAAGTCGCTCGCCACCGCGCCGAGCAGCACGCGCGGCTGCTGTACCACGCCGCCGCGACGCACGATCTGGCACGGGTCGTGGAAGGTCAGTGCCGCATCCTCCTTGCCGCTGGTTTTCAAACGGCCGCTGCTGCGCAGTTCGTCGAGCAGTTCGAGGATGTGGATCACATTGAACTTGTAGGGCCGGCCGATGAGATTGGGGCCTTCCCAGCGCAGGGCGGTGAAGGCATGGCCGCATTCGGGACTGATTACGTTCTTCACCTGCAATTTTTCCGCCGCGGTGACGATGCGCGCGACAATCTCGCGGGCGATATCCGAAGCACCGATCTGGATGCCGCTGTTGGTGGCCTCGAAAGCCTCCGACGACAGCGTCCAGCTCACCCCGGCCTGGTGGAAGATGCGCGCCAGGGCGCCGAGATATTCGGGGAAGTTGATGATCTCCATGGACGACAGCAAGGCCATGTAGTCGGCGCCCTGCACATCGACGGGAATGGTCAGCCCGGTTTCCGCTTCCTGGCCGCGGATCTGCGCCTGCAAGGCCTGTAACTTCACGCCCATCGGGCTGCCCAGCTCGATGGTGCGTTTGGTGGCGCCGATAATGCCCTCCGGCGCATGGCCCGCGGCGGACATGCCCTCGCGCATCTTGCGCACCATGTAGGTGATGTCGTTGCCCACCGGGCAGACCATGGAGCAGCGGCCGCACAGGGTACAGCTGTCGTACACCAGCTCGCTCCATGCCGCCAGTTCATCATCACTCACCGGCTGGCTCAGGCCGAGCATGCGGCCGAGGCGGCCGGTCAGGGTGTATTCCTGCTGCCACACGCGGCGCAGCGGCTCCAGCTTGTGGATCGGCGTGTACTTCGGGTCGCCGGTCTCGGTATAGAACAGGCAGGCGTCGGCACACATGCCGCAGTGCACGCAGCTGGAGAAGAAACTGGCGATGGGGGCGTCCATCACCTCGCGGAAGGCGTTCAAGCCCTTTTGCAGGCTCGCGCTCATGAGGCCACCTCCCCAGAACCGATTTCACAAGAAACCAGGCACACCACCCTGCCGCAGAGACGCAGACGACTACATGGATGTAGTCGGTTGGAAATGTCTGGAGCATATTTTCCAGAGGCAGGGTTGACCTGGTTCTGAAATCTCTGCGTCTCCGCGTCTCTGCGACATATCTGTTGTTTACGGCTCATGACGCCACCCCCTTGCGCGCCGCGATGTCGCCGTTGTACCAGCGCGCGATGAACAGGGTGAAGGTGTGCGTCAGCTTGGTGAAGGGGAACACCACCAGCAGCAGTTCGGCCGAGAGGATATGCAGGGCCAGCAGCAGGGTGTAGTCGAGCAGCAGATGGTGGTAGGCCATGTAGCCGGTAAGCAGCGGCAGAAAGGTGACGGTCCAGACCAGATAGTCGCCGAAGCCGGACAGAAAGCGCTTCACCGGATCCATCAGGCGATGCACCAGAATGACGATGAGCGAAATCAGGGTAATCACCGTCACCAGATCGATCAACGGCGTCGGCAGCGCCGGCCAGCTCAGGCCGGTGAGTGCACGGATCAGCTCGATGTGCGGCAACAGGAACAGCAGCACGATGAACAGGCCGATGTGAAACACGAAGCCGGCGATGATGGTAAGCGCCGAGCGGCGCCAGGTATCGGCATGGGGCAGCGAACGGGCATAGATGGTGCGCCAACCGGAACCCGGACTATTGCTGCGCGGCGTGGACAGGTCGCGTTTGCGCCCCAGACTGTATATCTCGAACAGGCGCAGCGTCATGCCGAACAGGAAGATGGCGACAGCCATGCCGAGGCCCGGCCCGCGCGCCCACAACAAGAGGTCCATGTCGCTCATGGCTACTTCTCCAGGTCGGCAATGGTGACGGTCTGGTGCTCGGCCCGGGCGCGCGCCTTGCGCTGACGGTTGGCGATGCCGATGGCAACGCCCGCCGCCGCACCCACGGCCAGCGCCGCCGTGGCGGCGCCGGTAACGGAGTCGACGGGGGTGGACAGTGCCTTGTAGAAACCGCCGGCATCCCAGAAGTCGGGCTCGGAACAACCGATGCAGCCGTGGCCGGACTGTACCGGCCAGCTGGTGCCGCCGTTCCACTTGGTGGTGGCGCAGGCGTTGTGGGTGGTCGGCCCCTTGCAGCCCAGTTCGAACAGGCACCAGCCGTCGCGCGCGCCGGCGTCGTCGAAGGTCTTGGCGAACTTGCCCTGGTCGTAGAACGGGCGGCGATAGCAGCGGTCGTGGATGGACTCGCCGTAGAAGGCGCGCGGCCGACCCAGCGCATCCAGATCGGGCAGGGAACCGAAGGTGAGATAGTGGGCCAGCACGCCCACCATCACCGCCGGCACCGGCGGGCAACCCGGTACGTTGATGATCGGCTTGTCCTTGATGATGTCGGACACCGCCACCGCACCGGTGGGGTTGGGCCTGGCATGGGGCAGGCCGCCGAAGGCGGCGCAGGTACCCACCGCAACGATGGCCGCCGCGCCCGCCGCGGCCTCCTCCAGCATCTGCAGGTTGCTGATGCCGGCGATGGTGGAATACACACCGCCGTCCTTGAGCGGAATGGAGCCGTCGACGATGAGCAGGTAATTGCCCCAGTCCGCCTTCATCGACTGCTCGCGCGCCTCTTCGGCGGCATGGCCGGAGGCGGCCTGCAGGGTGTGGTGATAATCGAGGGAGATGGCATCGAAGATCAGACTTTCGATGCTGGGCGAGTGGGCGCGGGTGAGCGATTCGGTACAGCCGGTACATTCCTGGAACGACAGCCAGATCACCGCCGGACGCCGTACCTTGCCGAGGGACTCCGCCACCACCGCCGCCATCGACGGCGGCAGGGCCAGCAGCGACGTGGTGGCGGCACAGAACTGGAGAAAACTGCGCCGGCTGATGCCGCGCCGCTTCAATATGTCGAGCAAGGTTTCATCCGCCATGACCACCCTCCTGCTTCAATTCGAATAAGCGTGCCCGCAAAGCTTCCAGGCCATCCTTCACATCGTCTTCCGGTGTCAGCAGGATCTCGGGGCACCAGGCCACCTCGATGAACTCCGCCAGTACCTCATCATCGCTATTGTAGTGCGTCACCCACCAAACGCCCGGGATGCCGGTTTCGTGGATACGGGTCGGCCCCAGGCTGTGCACCTCGGCCACCACCTCGCCCTCGCCCAGAGCCTCCTCCAGCAGGTCGTAATCCTCCGGCGTCAACGGCAGGCCGGACAGATCGATGCTGCTTTCCTCGCCTTCCTCCACCAGTTTCTGCAGCAAGGCTTCAATTTCGCGCAACACCGCACGGGCATTGCCGTTGCCGCCCACATGCATCACCTGTACGCCGATATCATTCAGACCACTCATCATGTAAACCTCAATCAGTCCGCAAATGAACGCGAATCGACGCAAATATAATCTGAGGAGCAATGCGGTGAGGCAGTCGCACCGCTCCACCCATCGGCGTGCAGGCCGTTTTTCGTATTATCAATATCCGCGTTCATCTGCGGACCCAACTGTTTTTTTGGTTCATTGCCGCCATTTCCGTATCAGGTCAAGGGTCATGTCGCAGGCGGCAGGTATCGCCGCCGCCACCGCCGGGCTGGGCACATCGCCCCAGCCCAGCTCCTGCGGCTGGATGCCGATGAGGGCGCGGCGTGCCGGCAGAGAGTCGGTGAGATGGGCGATAGCCAACAGGTCGAGCAGACTGACCTCATGCACACTGCGGCGTTTGCCGCGCCCCAGATAGTCATCCATCGCCTCGTTTTCGAACAGGGTGACGGTACCGGGCGCAGCCTTGAGTTCGGCGGCATCGATGACAATGAGTTGATCGGCGTCGGCCATGGGGCCTGCCAGGGTAAAGCTGAGGGTGCCGCCGTCCAGATACTCTACAGCGTCGAGATCGGAGTGTTCCCGGCGCAGGCGTTCCACCACATGCACGCCCACACCCTCGTCGGTGAGCAGGGTATTGCCTACGCCGAGCACGATTGTTGCCATGGAACCCCCCGCGTGGTGTCTTTATGATTATTGTCTACGGCGAATTAACTATAGACACATTCAGCATCATTTTGCGAGTGAGTTGGGTTGACCGGACGATATGGCTATACTCGGAACGACTTATTGTGCGGATACCCCACCATGTGCCTCGGCATTCCCATGCAAATCATCGGCATCGACGGCTTCAATGCACGCGCCGCCGCCAAGGGTGTGGAACGCGACATCAGTCTGTTCATGCTGCAGGACGAACCACCCGCCATCGGCGATTTCGTCATCGTTCACGTGGGCTACGCCATCCAGAAGATCAGTGAGGAGGATGCGCGCCAATCGTGGGAACTGTTCGATCAGATCCTGGCGGAAAGCGATGCATGAACTGTCGGTGTGCCAGGCCTTGCTGGCGCAGGTGGAGCAGGTAGCACGGGATAATCAGGCGCAGCATGTAGACAAGATAGTGCTGCGCATCGGCCCGCTGGCCGGCGTGGAACCGCGCCTGTTGCAGGACGCCTTTCCCATCGCCCGCGTCGGCACCGTGGCCGCCGACGCCGAACTGGTGATCGAGACACTGCCGCTCACCGTGCGCTGCCAGGGCTGTGGTGCCGAAACCGCCGCCCAGCCCAACCGCCTGATCTGCGGCGCCTGCGGCGACTGGCACACGCAACTGATCAGCGGCGATGAACTATTATTGGCCAGCGTGGAATTGACCAAAGCCTGAATCATTAACTTGTATCTTGTCACTTGGAACTTGTATCTGCCCCTATGTGCGACACCTGCGGCTGCAACATCACTCCCGGCAACAAGCACCTCATCGAGGCCGGCGGCAAGCTGTCCCACAGCCATGACGGCAAGACGGCGGTGGAGGTGCTGCACGGCCTGCTGAGCGAGAACGACCAGCAGGCGGCACACAACCGCGACCATCTGGACCAGCACGGCGTGCTGGCAATCAACCTGATGTCCTCCCCCGGCGCCGGCAAGACCGCGCTGCTGGAGGCCACCATCGCCGCGCTGAAGGACGAGCTGCGCATCGCCGTCATCGAGGGCGATCTGGAGACGGAAAACGACGCCGAACGCATCCGCGCCCAGGGCGTGCCGGCGATCCAGATCACCACCGGCAGCGCCTGCCACCTCGACGCCCACATGGTGCATGACGCCCTGCACCACCTCGACCTGGCACAGCTCGACCTGCTGTTCATCGAAAATGTCGGCAACCTGGTCTGCCCGGCCAGCTTCGACCTCGGCCATCACCGCAACGTGGTGCTGCTCTCCACCACCGAGGGAGATGACAAACCCGCCAAGTACCCGGTGATGTTCCGCGCCGCCGATCTGCTGCTGCTCACCAAGTCCGACCTGCTCGCCGTGCTGGACGACTTCGCACCGGCCAAAGCCGAACACCACCTGCGCCAGCTCGCCAACGCCGCGCCGGTACTGCAGCTGTCCGCCCGCAAGGGCCAGGGCCTCGACGCCTGGCTCGCCTGGCTGCGGACGGAAATCGCGGCACGGCGCGAGGCGCGACAGAAATTCCGTGCTGCGCCCAAACTGAGCGGCGTGTTGAAATGAAGCAAACCTTTCTGGCGCAGAGACGCTGAGACGCTGAGAATTGGAGGCATTCTGTTCATGCTGTCCCTGCACCAAGGATCACCATCATGTGCCGCCGCAGGATAGAGCTGATTATTCATTTCATTTCCTCCGCGCCTCCGCGTCTCTGCGTCAGGCTTTGGAATTTATCCCATGCCGCGTAGTGCCCGCGACTGGCTCGACCTGATCCGCGCCCTGCCTCTGCGCGAGCCGGTGCGCATCATGAACGTGTGCGGCGGGCATGAACGATCCATCACCAGCGCCGGACTGCGCGGCGTGCTGCCGCCGCAGATCGAGCTGATCCCCGGCCCCGGCTGCCCGGTATGCGTGTGTCCGGAGGAGGCCATCTACGCCGCCATCCAGCACGGCCTGCGCGACGGCGCCATCGTGGTGGCCTACGGCGACATGCTGCGCGTGCCGGTGAATGTGCCGAAGGACGAAGCGCGCTCGCTGGAACAGGCGCGTGCCCTCGGCGCCGACATCCGTCCCATCGCCTCCCCGCTGGAGGCGGCACAGATCGCCCGCGACAACCCCGACCGCCAGGTGGTGTTCCTCGCCGCCGGTTTCGAGACCACCACCGCGCCGCTTGCTGCCCTGTTGCAGGAAGGTGCGCCGGACAATCTGCTGCTGGTGATGGCGGGCCGCCTCACCTGGCCGGCGGTGGCGATGCTGCTGGACTCCGAGCAGCCCGGCTTCGATGCGCTCATCGCTCCCGGCCATGTGTCGGCGGTGATGGGAGCGGACGAATGGCTGTTCGTGCCGGAGAGGCACGGCCTGCCGGCGGCGGTGGCCGGCTTCAGCCCCGAGAGCCTGCTGGCGGCATTCTATGCCGTGATACGACAGAAACTGGATGGACATGCCGCGCTCAGCAACTGCTACCCGGAGGTGGTGAAACCGCAGGGCAACCCGGCGGCGCGCCGCCTGCTGGAAGCCAGTTTCACGGTGGACGCAGCCCCCTGGCGTGGTGTCGGCAGCATCCCCGCCTCCGGTTACCACCTCAAGGGCGCACTGCGCCGCCACGATGCCCGCGAACACTTGCCCGACCACGGCGCCGAACAGCGTCGCCGCGCCGGCGAGATGCCGCCCGGCTGCGACTGCGCCCGCGTGGTACTGGGCAAGATTCCGCCCACCGCCTGCAAGCTGTACGGCCACCCATGCACACCGCGCAGCCCCATCGGCCCCTGCATGGTCTCCGACGAAGGCGCCTGCCGCATCTGGTGGTCCGCCGGAACCCGGCAGATATCCAGCGCTTGACTTGCATCAATTACACTTACAAGCTACATGGGTTTATATCCACTGCACGCGCAAAACAAAACCAGGGAGGAAGGAAGCATGTTCGATTTTTTCAAGAAGAAAGGTGACAGCAAGCCTGCAGCAACCGCCGCCCCTGCAGCGCAACAGTACAACACCGCGCCCGGTACCGAGATCCGCTATCAC
This sequence comes from Thiohalomonas denitrificans, assembly GCA_020725115.1. Lineage (GTDB taxonomy): Bacteria > Pseudomonadota > Gammaproteobacteria > Thiohalomonadales > Thiohalomonadaceae > Sulfurivermis > Sulfurivermis denitrificans_A. The sequence goes on along the minus strand of DYFR01000003.1, from coordinate 119,151 downwards.
CCGGAACTCGTCGAACAGCTGAAGTCCGATCACCAGACCCTGCTCGGCATCTACGGCGAGATCCAGGCCGCCTTCGACGCCGGCGACTACGCCCGCGTATCGGAAAAACTCGATGCCTTCCGCACCGGCCTGCAAGGCCACCTGCTCACCGAAAATGTGCGCCTGTACATCTACCTGGACCGCTGCCTGGCCAGTGACGAAACCAATTCGGAACTGATCCGCGGCTTCCGCCGCGAAATGGACGGCATCGCCAAGGTGGCGATGAACTTCCTGAAGAAATACGAGGCCATCGGTGTCGACAAGGAACTGGCCGGCGCCTTCGCCAAGGACTTCGCCACCATCGGCCAGGTTCTCGGTGAACGCATCCAGAAAGAGGAGCAGGTGCTGTATCCGCTGTACATGCCGCAGTACTGAGCAGATACAAGTTGCAAGATACAAGTTACAAGTGAACAGACTCACGTCGTTCCCACGCTGTACATGGGGACGACATGAATCGTGTTGAACTCCCTCGCTAGTCCCTAGCCTTCAACGCGCGCCAGACCCAGCCGTCCGGCCGCTCCTCGCCGCTCAACACATAGCGCAGCACGTTGCCGTTGTACATGATGCGGGTCATGCGCTCGTTCACCCCGCTCTTGCCGCAGAACAGCAGACGGTCACCGCTGCGCAGGACCACATCCTCAGCCGGCATCAGGCGGATATCGCTGCCGCGCTGCAGCAGCAACGGAATGCAGGGCAACAACTGCTCGCGTTCACGCGGGTCGTGCATCACCTCGCCGAGACGCACATCCTGCGCCGCCAGCACCTGCAACAATGCCGGCGCCTCACGGGTATCCAGTGTCAATGTCCACACCTCGGGAACGACCTCGCCGGTAACGGCGCTGATGCGGCTGATCACTTCGTTGGCCCAGTCGTTGCTCTGGCCGCGGGCCTGCTGCAGAAACAGCGGCAGCAGCGGCGTGGTGAGCTGCGCCAGGATGTCCTCGGCGATGATCTCGCTGCGGTGCATCACCAGGTTGAGCCGGGCCGCCTTGAAGATGGCGTCATTGTCGTGGCGGTTCTGCCGCGCCACCATGAACAGCTTCGGGTTCAATTCGGCCGCAGTCATCACGATGGACAGGTTATTGGCATCGTTGTCGGTTCCGGCCACGATGCCCACGGCCTCCTCGATACCGGCGGCCTGCAGGGTGATGGCCTCGGTGCCGCGCCCGATGACACAGCGGTCGGCGCAGCCGGTGCGCTGCGGGTCGGCCTCGATGATCACCGCCTCGACGCCTTCGCCGGCCAGACTTTCATGCACCGCCTTGCCGAAGCGTCCATAGCCGCACAGCACCCACTTGCCGTGCGGCGGATACAACGGCTCCGACAGCGGCATGTTGGGCACTGAGGTCAGCCACTCATAGAGCAGATGGGTGCCGGGCGAATGCAGCGCGAGGCCCAGGCGGTCACCGAAGGTATCGAAGGGATTGATGATGTGATCGGTGCCGAAGGAAGCCATGTTGTTCTGCACATCGCGGGTTTCCGCACGGCAGATCACCGGGCGTCCACGCCGCAGCAGCTTGCTGGTGATGGCGATCTTGAGATTGGCCTCGTCGTCGTCGGTCAGTGCGACCACACCACGACAGTGCATATTCAGCAGCCCCGCCATGATCAGGTAGGCCGATACGCTGGCATCGGCACACAATCCCGGCACGTACATGTCCAGGTCTTCCAGTTCCAGATCGTTGATACGCTCGGGGTTGCGATCGATGACCACGGCACGGATACCGCGCCGGGCCAGCGCACTCACCAGCATGCGCCCGGTATCACCATAGCCGCAGACGATATAAAACGGCTCATGCAGGCGGCGGATGCTGCGGGCAAAGGCCTGTTCCACCACCGCGCGCTTGAAGGCCGGTTCCTGCAACAGGGTAAGAATCTTGCCGATGGCATACAGCCAGGCGATCACCGACAGGTAGATGGACACGATGGTCCACATGCGCTGGGCATCGGTAAAGGCATGGGGGATCTCGCCGAAGCCGATGGTAGTCGCCGTATAGCTGACGACATAGAAGGCATGGAAAAAACCCATGTGCCAGGGCCGGCCCTCGGCGTCCACGCCGGGGATCAGCACCAGACCGAGCACGGCGATGGTATAAGCGGCGATCAGTACCAGCAGCGGCGCACGCATGCGCCGCAGAAACAGGAAGATGACCTTGTCCATCAGCGGCGCAGGTTGACCGTCTCGATGATCAGCAGCACCACCGAGACGATGTTGGCCAGCATGGCACCGCCGGCCAGCGACACGATGCTGCCCATCACCATGGAATCCAGCCCGCTGCCGCTGACATGCAAGGCATACCCCCACACCACCGCCGCCATCAGCAATTGCAGATCGGCCACCAGCGAGGTGGCCAGCAGCAATGCCCCCATCTGCGTGCGGTCACCGAATTTGAGCACCGTGGCGATCAGGTTCACCACAATCACCGCGAACAGTTCATAGACGTTGTGATGATCGGGGTTGTCAAATTCGCCGATGAAGAAGCCGAAGTTCAGGGTCAGAGCCAGAATGATGAAGAAACCGAAGATGACCTTTTCCAGGTTCATGGATTGCTTGCCCCCAAGACGTGATGGTGGTGATTGTAGGCACGAATCAAACCAAAATTCAAAATTCAAGATTGAACCCCGGCACCCGGAACAAATCCTGTCGCCATTCTGATTTTCCAATTTTGAATTTTGAATCTTGAATCTTGAATTACGTCCCCGAGGCCAGGTGATGCGCCCGGCGCGTGGTCTCCGGCAGGCGGTAGCGCGTGGTGCAGGCCAGGGTGTAGTACACCGCGCTGGGCAGGCTGATGCGATGGCCGGGGGAAATGAACAGCGGTTTGACGCCGCGCCGTGTGCGCAGCACGGCGCCGATGATCTCGTCGCGGTCGCGCAGTGGCACCCAGGCGCCGCGCTGATCGGGCAGGTTGCCGTAACTGCCGATAAGGCGGCTCTTGGCCACACCGATGGCCGGCACATCGCACAACACGCCGAGGTGACAGGCAATCCCGAAACGGCGCGGGTGGGCAATGCCCTGACCATCGCACAGCAGCAGATCGGGGCTGCCCTGTAACAGCGCCATGGCCTCCAGCACGGCCGGAACCTCGCGAAAGGACAGCAGGCCAGGCACGTAGGGGAACGTGGTGGGCCGGCGCGCGATGGCATACTCCATCAGCTCCAGTTCGGGAAAGGACAGCAGGGTCACCGCCGCCCGGGTGATCGCACCGTCGTCCTCGAAACCGACGTCGACACCACCCACGCAACGTACCTCGCCCAACTGATCGCGCAACACCACCCGTCCCCGCAAGGCCTCCTGCAGGGCCCGCGCCGCCGCCGGCGTCACCGCCCAGTCGTGATTGAGCAGCGGCGTCAGCACCGTGCCGCCCGCCGGTTGCAAAGCCGCCGGGGGATGCGCAGAATGGCGCGCTGCGCTTTCTCACCCGCAACCGATAGAAAATCATGACTGGACATAATGCGTACATCTTTGACGTGATGCAGGAAGACTTCAAGGACAAGGTGCTGGAGGCCTCGCACCGGCAGCCGATCCTGCTCGATATCTGGGCCGACTGGTGCTCCCCCTGCCTGGCCCTGGCCCCGGTGCTGGACAAGGTGCTGCGTGAATACGAGGGCAAGGTGCTGCTGGCCAAGCTGGACGCCGACGAGGGCGAGAACATGAAGATCGCCGGCCACTACAAGGCACGCGGCTTCCCCACGGTGATCCTGTTCAAGAACGGCGAAGAGGTGGATCGCTTCACCTCGGCGCGACCGGCGCCGTTCGTGCGGGAGTTTCTCGACCGCCACATCGAGTAGTTTCGAGTTCCGGGTTTCGGGTTTCGAAAAGACAACGGGGTGCTTGCAACTCAGAACCCGAAACTCGAAACTCGAAACATGTTAACCCTCCGTCTGACCATCGGTGGCCGCGTCCAGGGCGTCGGCTACCGGCCCTTCGTCTACCGCCAGGCGGTCGCACACGGCATCACCGGCTGGGTGCGCAATCGCAGCGGCGTAGTGGAGGTATTGGCGCAAGGCGCCGCAACGGCAGTGGAACGGTTCGCCGCCGGCCTGATTGAACAGGCGCCGCCGCTGGCCCAGCCGCATCTCGTTTCCCGTGAAGAACACCGCGCCGACCCGCACGACGGCTTCGCCATTCTGGCCAGTGACGCCGGCGATGCGCCGCAGATCCACGTGCCGCCCGATTATTTCGCCTGTCCCGACTGCCTGCGCGAGATGCGCGACCCGCAGGACCGGCGTTACCGCTATCCCTTCATCAACTGCACCCAGTGCGGCCCGCGCTACACCCTGATCGCGCGCCTGCCCTACGACCGCCCCAACACCTCGATGGCCGCGTTTCCCCTCTGTCCCGCCTGCCGCGCCGAGTATGAAAATCCCGCCGACCGCCGCTTTCACGCCGAACCGGTGGCCTGCCCGCAGTGCGGGCCGCGGCTGGAGTTCGTGCAGGGAAACGAGACCATTATCGACAACGAGGCTGCGCTGCGCGCCGCCGTGAACGCATTGCGCAGCGGCGCCATCGTGGCGATGCAGGGCGTGGGCGGCTATCACCTGCTGTGCGATGCGGGTAACGAAGAGGCTGTGCAGCGCCTGCGCGCGCGCAAGCGGCGCCCGCACAAGCCGCTGGCGGTGATGTTTCCGTCGCAGGGTGACGATGGCCTCGCTGCATTGCGCGCACACCTGCAACCGGATGCAGTGGAGGCCGCACTGTTGTGCTCGCCGCAACGCCCCATCGTGCTGTGCCACCGCCGTGTCGACAGCACCCTGGCGCCCGCGCTCGCCCCCGGCCTCAGCGAGATCGGCGCCATGCTGCCTTACGCGCCGTTGCATCACCTGCTGCTGGACGATTGCGGCGGCCCGCTGGTGGCCACCTCGGGCAACATCAGCGGCGAACCGGTGCTCACCGACAAAGAGGAAGCAACACGCCGCCTGGCCGGTATCGCCGATGCCTTTCTGCACCACGACCGTCCGATCCTGCGTCCCGCCGACGATCCGGTGTGGCGCACGACGGCCGGCGCCCTGCGGCCGCTGCGCCTCGGCCGCGGCAATGCGCCGCTGGAGCTGGAACTGTCATTCACGTTGAGCGAACCGCTGCTTGCCGTCGGCGGACACATGAAAAACAGCATCGCCCTCGCCTGGGAGGGCCGCATCGTGGTCTCGCCGCACATCGGCGACCTCGATGCGCCGCGCGCGCTGGCGGTGTTCGAGCAGGTCGCAGCCGATCTGCAGCGGCTGTATGGCGTGCAGGCGCAACGCATCGTCTGCGATGCCCATCCCGGTTACGCCAGCAGCAAGTGGGCCCGGCAAAGTGGCCTGCCCGTGCAGACAGTGCAGCACCACCACGCCCACGCCGGCGCACTGCATGGCGAGCACGATGGCAACGGAGACTGGCTGGCGTTCACCTGGGATGGCGTCGGCCTGGGCGATGACGGCACGCTGTGGGGCGGCGAAACCCTGTGGGGCCGCCCCGGCCGCTGGCGACGTGTCGGCAGCCTGCGCCCCTTCCATCTGCCCGGCGGCGACAAGGCCGGCCGCGAACCCTGGCGCGCGGCCCTGGCCCTGCTGTGGGAGTGCGGGCTGGAGGCACCGGTATTTCATCCCGAGCAGGACCTGCTGCACCATGCCTGGCAACAGCGCCTCAACACCCCGCAAAGCTCCGCGGCGGGACGCCTGTTCGATGCCGCCGCCGCACTCAGCGGCATTTGCACGAACGCCAGTTTCGAAGGCCAGGGGCCGATGCAGCTGGAGGCCATCGCCCGGAACGATGCCGCGCCCATCGCCCTGCCGCTCTACGACGACAATGGCGTGCTGCGCATCGACTGGGCACCGCTGCTGCCTTTGCTCACCGATAGCGCAGTGGATGTCGCCCAGCGCGCCGGCTGCTTCCACGCCAGCCTCGCCACCGCCATCGCCACCCAAGTGCGCGCCCTGCGCCAGACCCATGACTTCACCACCGTCGCCCTTGGCGGCGGCGTATTTCAGAACCGCCTGCTTACTGAACTGGCCGCTGCCGCGCTGGAGGCCGCCGGTTTCACTGTGCGTCTCGCCACCCGACTCCCCTGCAACGACGGCGGCCTGTGCTACGGCCAGATCATCGAGGCCACTGCCAACATGCAAGGACCACGACCATGAATGACCTCGACTATTCCGTCCTGCTCCAGCCCGCCCTCGAAGAAGCCCGCCGCGGTTTTGCCGAAGGCGGCGTACCCGTCGGTGCGGCACTGTTTGACGCGCAAGGAAATCTGCTCGGCCGCGGCCGCAACCGCCGCGTACAGGAGAACGATCCTTCCATCCACGGCGAGACCGATGCCTTCCGCAAGGCGGGCCGCCAGACCAGCTACCGCGACAAGATACTGGTCACCACCCTGGCGCCGTGCTGGTACTGCTCGGGACTGATCCGCCAGTTCCATATCGGCACCGTGGTGGTGGGCGAAGCAGAGAATTTTGACGGGCACCTGACCTGGCTGCGCGAGGCGGGCGTGAAGGTGATCGAACTGAACAATGCCGAGTGCATCGAGCTGATGCAACGTTTCATCCAGCAGTCACCGGAGATATGGAACGAGGATATCGGCGAATGTCCGTCCTGCAGCGGCAGGTGATCTTTACAGCCGCCAATAACCGGGAATGTTGGAACGCAGCGCGCGCAACCTGAAGGTAATGGCGATCTCCTCCAGTGCGGCATAGATACACACCACCGCTGCAATGCGCAGCGGCCAGCCGATATCGAGCAGCAACAGGCCGATCACCCCGCCCGCCGTGACCACTGCCGCCAGCTTCACCGCCCAGGTGTGATAGCTGGGCAGGCGGCGAAACTTGAGCAGACCGATCACTGCGGGCAACAGGTAACTGATGATGATCAGCACGATGGCGATTCCCTCGGCGCGCAGCCGCTCCGGCCACAGCCACCAGGCGCCGAGGCTGAGCGCGATATAGAAGGCCAGATCACCCCAACTGTCCAGCCGCGCGCCCAGGGCGGTGCACTGGTTGAGGCGACGCGCCAGCCAGCCATCGAGGGCATCGGTCAACCAGGCGGCGAGCATCAGCAGCAGAAAGGCGTCGTGTTGCCCGCGCCAGGCAAACCACAGCATCGGCGGTGTTGCCAGCAGACGCAGCAGACTGAGCAGATTGGGCAGGTTCATGCGCGCCTCCGGCGGCGCCACCACAGCACGGCATAGACGGTGGCCGTGATAACGATCACGCCAATACCCATGGCAAGCTGCAACGGTCGCGTCAACCCCTCGGGATAGATGAACGACAACAGATAGTGCTGAATGAAACCGGTGTCATAGCCCTGCTGCCCGGCCAGCACACGCCAGTGGTTCTCCAGCGGCGTCAGCGGGCAGTACCAGCCGAACAGCGCGATCAGCGTGCCCCAGATGGCCGCCGGCAGCTGCAGCCAGCCCAGCCGCGGCCAGCGCAATACCAGCAGCCCGCCCAACACCACGAACAGGATGAAAGCGGCATGCAGCAACAGGATCAAGTCGGCCAGCACTTCGTAAACCATGAGTGGTATTATCCCGCCACAGGCTTAAGGGTTAGCCTACACCAAATCCCTGCGCGGCAAACGCACCATGAGCGAACACATCACCCTGGCCCACGGCAACGGCGGGCGCTTCATGCGCGAACTGATCGAGGGTGTGTTTGCCCGTCACCTGGCCAATCCGGCGCTGAATGTACAGGTGGATGCCGCACACATCGAGGTACCCCCCGGCGATCTGTTCATCACCACCGACGGCTTCACCGTCAAGCCACTGGAGTTTCCCGGCGGCGACATCGGCGCGCTGGCGGTGCATGGCACGGTCAACGACCTGGCAGTTTCCGGCGCCACGCCGCTGTATCTCACCGTCAATGCCTTCATCGAGGAAGGGCTGGCCTTCGCCACCCTGGATCGGCTGGTCGGCTCCCTCGCCGCAGCAGCACGCGAAGCCCATGTGCGCGTGGTGGCGGGCGACACCAAGGTGGTGCCGCGCGGCGAGGGCAGCGGCCTGTATCTCGCCACCACCGGCGTCGGCGTGCGCCGCACCGGACTGCAACTGGGAATGCATCAAATTCAGGCAGGAGATGCCGTGCTGGTAAGCGGGCCGGTGGGCGATCATGGCACCGCGGTGATGCTGGCGCGCGAACAGTTCGGCCTGCGCGGCGACCTGCAATCCGATGCCGCCTGCGTCTATCCGCTGACTTCAGTCCTGCTCGACCTGCCCGGCCTGCGTTTCATGCGCGACCCCACCCGCGGCGGACTCGCCACCGTGGCGCATGAAATCTGTCGCGCCCGCGGTCTCGGCGTGCGCCTGCGCGAGGCGGCGATCCCGGTGCGCGATCCGGTACGCGCGGTGTGCGAGATGCTGGGCTACGACCCCTATTACCTCGCCTGCGAAGGCCGCGTGGTGGCGGTAGTTGAGTCAGCGGCGGCGGAAGAGACGCTACAGCGCTGGCGCACGCTGCCGCAAGGAAAGGAGGCGACGATCATCGGCGTGGTGGAAAACGGTCATCATCAAGTGGTACTGGAAACACCACTGGGCGGCGAGCGTCTGCTGGAAGAACTGGAAGATGATCCCTTGCCGCGCATCTGCTGAACGCACGGTGCAGAATTTTCATGTGCTGACCACGTGGTTCAGGCGATAATCAGGCCATGTCCGCCAACGTCCCTGCCATCCGTCGTTTTCTGCAGACCCTGCACCCGCTGGCCAATTTTGGTGCGGCCGAACTGGACGAACTGGCACAAAAGACCCAGATCGAGGAGGCTCATCCCGGCCGCCGCCTGTTCCTGCGCGGCCATCGCGATCCGTGGACCTTTTATCTGCTGGACGGCTCCGTGCAACTGGACTGGCCCGAGGGACGACGCGAACTGCTGCGCGGCGGTGAGGAGAAGGCACGACAAGCGTTGAACCCGGAGCAACCACACACGGCCACCGCCACCGCCGTCGATCGCGTGCGTTATATCCGCTTCAACAGCACCTTGCTGGAGGTGCTGTCACGCGCCGCCGCCGCGGACAGCTACCAGCTGGAAGAGATTGGCGCCGATGCCGCCGAGCCGCGTCAGCGGCTGTTCCACGCCATCTTCCGCGACTACCTCGCCGGTGCCCTGCAGCTGCCCCACCTGCCCGACGTGGCGGTGCGCGTGCGCGAAGCGGTGCAAAACCCCGACTGCGACGCCAACGAGGTAGCGCATCTGATCCAGAGCGATCCTGTTCTGGCCGCGCGTCTGGTACAGGCCGCCAACAGCCCGCTGTATGGCGTACAGACTCCCATCTACAGCTGCAAGGGGGCGGTGATGTTTCTCGGCCTCGGCACCACCCGTGACCTGGTGCTGACCTATACCCTGCGCCAACTGTTCCACACCGATTCTCCGCTGCTGCACCGACGCATGCGCGCGCTGTGGCAGCACAGCGTGCTGGTGGGCGCCGTGAGCTACGTGCTGGCAGGCATGACACCCGGATTGGACAAGGATCGTGCCTTGCTCATCGGCCTGCTGCACGACATCGGGGCCTTGCCGGTGATCAACTACGCCAGTCAGGAAGCGGCCCTGGCGCAGGACGCAAAGCTGCTGGACGACGCCATCAGCGCCCTGCGCGGTCAGGTAGGCGCCATGGTGCTGCGACAATGGAAGTTCGGTAATGAAACGGTAAATATCGCCCTGGAGGCGGAAGACTGGCAGCGTGACCCGGTGGCGCAGGCCGAGTACGCGGATGCCATCGTGATCTCCCAGCAACTGCTGCTGGCGGAAGAAACGCCGGAACGTCTCGCGGCTATCGCCAGCCTCCCGGCGTGGCACAAGCTCGCGCGCGGCAAACTGGACGCGGAGCTGGCGACAGATATCCTGCGCGAGGCACGCCGCGACGTTGCCGACGTGTTGCAGTTGCTGGCGTAAATATGCGCGGCCTATGCCGCGATCCACAACCCCACCGCCACCAGCAGGCCGTGGCCGAGCATGGCGCCGATGGTGCTCTGAATCGCCGGTACCAGCCGTGCCGGGGTCTCCGCATAACGCACCAGTTCCAAGGCGGCACGCAGCGAGAGCGGCAGGGCCAGCAGGCCGAGCAGACACCACAGCGGCAGCAGACCGCCCAGTGCCATGCCGACAAGGCCGCCATAGGCTCCCAGCACCAGCAGCAGATAGCCCCAGCGCGCGCGGCGCGGACCGAGGCGCACTACCCAGTGATGCTTGCCGGCGGCGGCATCGGCGATGCGGTCGGGGAATTGATTGATATACAGCAGATTCGCCACCAGCAACGCGAAGGGCGCGCCGGCATACAGCGGCAGCAGGTCGAAGGCGCCGCGCTGCACGAAGTCTGCGCCCAGCGGAATGATTGAACCGAAGCCCACCGCCACACACAGTTCGCCCAGGCCACGGCTGTTGAGCGCCAGCGGCGGCGCCGAATAGGCCCAGCCGATCACCAGGCCGAGCAGACCGATGACAATGAGGCCGGAACCGGCCAGCGGCAACAAGGAAAAACCGATCAGTGCCGTGATGCCAAACAGGATGAAACCGAAACGGGCCATCTCCTCACGGCTGAATATCCCGTTCTGAATGAAGCGGCTGCCGCCGGTGAAGGGGAACAGGCGTCCGGTGTTGGTATCGTCGGTACCATTGAGTGCATCGTAATAGTCATTGAGCACGTTGATACCCGCCTGCACCACCACCGCGCCGATTACCGTCAGCACGGCCGCGAGCACGTGAATGGACACGCCGCCATGGTAGGCCGTCGCGATACCTATAAGTGCCGGCACCAGGCTGGCGAGGAGAAACGGCGGACGGGTGGCCGCCACATACTTGGCGACAGGATTACCGGTGAACTGCTCTACGGTCGGTTCTGCAATGGCCACCTGCTGCTCCTCTACGTTGCGATGAAAATGGTCGACATTGTGCCTGCATGAAGTGAGATGGTGCCAGGACCGATATCATTCCCTTGTGTCGCCGATCCCTTTATCATCCGCCGGTGGCGCCTCCTGCCGCACGACCAGCGGCTCCGCCATGTGCAACACACGCTGCGGGTAGGGAATATCGATGCCGCTGGCATCGAAGGCCAGCTTGATCTCGTGCTGGATGGTATTGCGCAGCTCGAGGAAGTTCTCCCGCACCGCCCACACCGAGAACTGCAGGTTCATCGACGAATCGCCGAAACCGGTGAAGATGAACAGCGGCTTGGGCTCCGCCAGGCAGAGCGGATTGCGCTCCGCCACGTCCTGCAACACTCGCTGCACCTTGCCCATGTCTTCCCGGTAATTGACGCCGACCTGCAAATCCAGGCGACGGATCGGGAAACGCGTGAGATTGGTGATCTCCGCCTTGATCATCGTCTCGTTGGGCACGCGCACGAACAGATTGTCCGGCGTACGCAGCTTCACCGACAGCAGATCGATGGACAGCACCTCGCCGATGGTATTGCCCACCTTGATGGTGTCACCCACCACGAAGGCGCGCTCGCCGATGAGAAACAGACCACTGATCAGGTTGGAGGCCGAGGTCTGCGAGGCGAAGCCCACCGCCACGGTGAGAATGCCCGCTGCGCCGAGCAGCACGCCGAGATTGAAGCCCATCTGTTGCAGCGCCGTTACCACGGTCAGCGCCAGCACCGCATAGAACACCACGCGCTGCACCAGCATGGTCTCCTGCGCTGCGGTATAGCGCTTGGCCGCACGGCCTGCTGCCAGACTCACGCCCTTGGCCAGCACCCAGCCAACAACCAGGATCAGGCCGGCACGCAGCCAGGCGCCCCAATCGATGCCGCTAAGCGATTCCATCGTCACTGCCTCCGCGTCCGAACAGGGTGCCGAAGGCCTTGCTCAGCAGGCCGCGGTCGGCACGGCGCCGTGGTTCGTTGACCAGGGTACTGGCACCGGCCTCGGCTGGCGCCGTGGTACCCAGCCGCTCCAGCTCCAGCGCATTGTCATCGCCACGCGTCAGCTCCACCGCCTCGGTCCACAAGGTGCCGTTCCCTGCCTGGTACAGCGAAAGAAACGGCACCGGCAGATGCAGGCGCTCCACCGCCGCCATGTCGCTGCCGGTGTTGGTGATGCGGATCGGCGTCACCGCCCGCCAGGAACTGTAGGGAAAATCCTCCAGCGTGGTACGTGCCATGGTGGATGCCGCATAGGACAAGCCGCCGGGGCGTGTGGTCGGTCCGGCCCAGGTATCGGAAGGACGCACCACCGGCTGCTCCTGCAACAGCGCACCTTGCGCGCGCACCTGCAACCATAGCGGCGTGCTGACATAAAGCTGAATGGACTGCGCCGGAGGAATGTACAGCGCCACATCCGGCCGCGAGATCACCGGGCGATCTGCCAACAGCGGCATGAGCGACAATGACGAGGTCGAGGCCTGGAAACTGTAGCGACTGAGTCCGGCCTGCCCCGGCATCTGTGCCGGTGCCAGTCCCAGTTCATGCTCACTGCGTTCCTCGCTGCTCTCCTCACCCAGCAGATAACCGATGCGCCACTCGCGCGGCTGATGCACGATCCACAGCTGCGCCGGGCCGATGCTCCAGCGCCCTGCCGTACCTTCCGCCAGCTCGAAGTCGCCCCACCAGGGTTCTATACGTTGCATGGCAGGCAAGTTACAAGTTGCAAGTGACAAGTTGCAAGTTGTTTATCCCTTGTCGAAGGTCATCGCGCCGTCCTGCACGTCGACCCTAATGGTATCGCCGGGCAGGAAGCGACCGGACAGGATGGCCTGAGCCAGCGGATTTTCGATCTGCTGCTGGATGGCGCGCTTGAGCGGGCGGGCACCGTACACCGGGTCGAAGCCGGCCTCGCCCAGCTGATCCAGTGCGGCTTCGCTCAGATCCAGTTGCATGTCGCGCTCGGCCAGGCGCTTGCGCAGATAACTGATCTGGATGTTGGCGATGCTGTGGATCTGCTCGCGCAGCAGCGGATGGAATACCACCACCTCGTCGACGCGGTTGATGAACTCGGGGCGGAAGTGCCTGCCCACCACCTCCATCACCGCTTGCTTCATCTCCTGATAGTGCTCATCGCCGGCCATCTCCTGGATCAGCTGTGAGCCGAGATTGGAGGTCATCACGATCACCGTGTTGCGGAAGTCCACCGTGCGGCCCTGGCCGTCGGTGAGGCGGCCGTCGTCCAGCACCTGCAACAGCACGTTGAACACGTCCGGGTGCGCCTTCTCCACCTCGTCCATCAGCACCACCGAGTAGGGTTTGCGCCGCACATGCTCGGTGAGATAGCCGCCCTCCTCGTAGCCGACATAGCCCGGCGGCGCACCAATGAGGCGCGCGACGGAGTGCTTCTCCATGAATTCGGACATGTCGATGCGCACCATCGCCTCGTCGGTGTCGAACAGGAAGGAGGCCAGCGCCTTGCACAGCTCGGTCTTGCCCACGCCGGTGGGGCCGAGGAACAGGAAAGAACCGTTGGGGCGGTTGGGATCGGACAGACCGGCGCGCGAACGGCGGATGGCGTCGGACACCGCCTTCACCGCCTCGTCCTGGCCCACCACACGGGTGTGCAATGCATCTTCCATGCGCAGCAGCTTGTCGCGCTCGCCTTCCAGCATCTTGGACACCGGGATGCCGGTCCACTTGGAAACGACTTCGGCGATCTCCTCATCGGTGACCTTGTTGCGCAGCAGCCTGGTCTCCTGCAGCTCGACCTGCTGGGCCATCAGCAGGGACTTCTCCAGATCGGGGATGCGGCCGTATTGCAGTTCGGACATGCGGCCGAGGTCGCCGGCACGACGTGCCGTCTCCAGCTCCATGCGCGCACGATCCAGTTCCTCCTTGATGTGCTGGGCGCCCTGCACTGCCAGCTTCTCCGACTTCCACACCTCGTCCAGATCGGCGTATTCCTTTTCCAGCTTGCCGATCTCGTGCTCCAGATCAGCCAGGCGTTTGCGCGATGCTTCGTCACTTTCCTTCTTCAGCGCCTCGCGCTCGATCTTGAGCTGAATCAGGCGGCGATCCATGCGATCCATCACCTCCGGCTTGGAGTCGATCTCCATGCGGATACGCGAGGCCGCCTCGTCCACCAGGTCGATGGCCTTGTCCGGCAGCTGGCGATCGGTGATGTAGCGGTGCGACAGCATGGCGGCGGCGACGATGGCCGGGTCGGTGATCTCCACGCCGTGGTGCACCTCGTACTTTTCCTTCAGGCCACGCAGGATGGCGATGGTGTCCTCTACCGAGGGTTCATCCACCTGCACCTTCTGGAAGCGGCGCTCCAGCGCGGCGTCCTTCTCGATGTACTTGCGGTATTCGTCCAGGGTAGTGGCGCCGATGCAGTGCAACTCGCCGCGCGCCAGCGCCGGCTTCAGCATGTTGCCGGCGTCCATGGAGCCCTCCGCCTTGCCGGCGCCGACCATGGTGTGCAGCTCGTCGATGAACAGGATGATCTGCCCTTCCTGCTTGGACAGATCGTTCAACACCGCCTTGAGGCGCTCCTCGAATTCGCCGCGGAACTTGGCGCCGGCAATCAAGGCGCCCATGTCCAGCGACAGCAGGCGCTTGCCCTTGATGCCCTCGGGCACCTCGCCGTTGACGATGCGCAGGGCCAGGCCTTCGACGATGGCGGTCTTGCCCACGCCGGGCTCGCCGATGAGCACGGGATTGTTCTTGGTACGGCGCTGCAAAATTTGCACGGTGCGGCGGATCTCGTCGTCGCGGCCGATCACCGGATCGAGCTTGCCCTGCTCGGCACGTTCGGTAAGGTCGATGGTGTATTTCTCCAGCGCCTGACGCTGTTCCTCGGCATTGGGGTCGTCCACCTTCTGCCCGCCGCGCATCTTGTCGACGGCCTGCTCCAGCGCGCCCTTGCTTGCGCCGTGCTTGCGCAGCAGGTTGCCGAGCTCACCCTGTTCCTCCACCGCGGCCAGCACAAACAGCTCGGACGAGATGTAGGCGTCCTTGCGCTGCTGCGCCAGCTTGTCGGTGAGGTTGAGCAGCTTCACCAGCGCGTTGGACACCTGCACGTCGCCGCCGCCTCCCTGCACCGAAGGCAGGCGATCCAGCCCCTCGCCCAGGGCCGAGCGCAGCGGGTTGACGTTGACGCCGGCCTGGCCAAGCAGCTGGCGCACCGTGCCGCCCTGCTGGTCGAGCAGCGCGGTCATCAGGTGCAGCGGTTCGATGAACTGGTGATCCCGGCCCACCGCCAGGCTCTGCGCGTCCTGTAGGGCGGTCTGGAACTTGGTGGTCAGTTTGTCCATGCGCATGGGAGAAACCTCTATTCGGTTGCAAGTTGCGATTGGCTCCAGAGATGGGGCCGGTACACCCACGCTTCAAGAGGGTATCAAACCAAGGGCCCATACAACCGCAAAAATCTAAAACCACTGTCAGTCCGCAAATGAACGCGAATGGACGCAAATATTCATAGTGCTACAAAGGGTGGCCTACCCATCCGGTAAGTAACGCGGTGCGGCTGCCTCACGGCTTTTATCTGCCGCCTGATTTGCGTCCATTCGCGTTCATTTGCGGACTAAGAAGTAGTTTCGGAATCAATGCGGTGCGGCTCGATGTATTCGGAAATGTAGCGCAGGCAGTCGCCGTCGCTGAGCTGGTGGCAGTTGAGGGGTGTGTGGCTGGTAAGGCGCGGGTTGCCGCGCCGGAACACGCCGCGGATAATCTGCCCCTCTCCCTTCACTCCCTCGATGCGCACCGGGTAGACCGGACAGTCGGCCAGTTGCGCCAGCCGCGCCACGCCGCGCTTGAGCGGCCGCGGCGGCTCGGAATCAAGATGGATCATGCCGTGGGGAAACAGCGCCACCACCTCGCCGGCGGCCAGCGCCCTGAGCGCCTCGCGGAAGGCGCGCTCGGGCCGGCCGCTGCGGTCCACCGGGATGCAGCCGGCAGCGCGGAACAGCCAGCGCAGGCCGAAACGATTGTATTGCTCGGCGGCAATGATGAAACGCAGCGGGCGGCGGCTGGCGGCGCACAGCAGCAGCGGATCCAGGCCGGAAACATGATTGGCCACCACCAGCGCCGGGCCGGACCCGGGCAGCGGCAGGCAGTCGGCGGACAGGCGGTGGAAGCGGTGGCAGAACAGGCGGTTGAAGCCGTCGATACGGTTCACCCAGCGCCCACCCCAGTCGGCGATGTGGGCACGATCCAGCGCGCGCAGCAGCCAGAACCACGCCAGGCCGAGCAGAACGAACAGCAGGACGAGAATCAAAGAAAACATTTAATGCAGAGGCGCAGAGGCGCCGAGTTCGCAGAGGTGACCCATATTTAACAGCATCTCTGCGCCCTCCGCGTCTCTGCGTTTAGTCTTTTTGCTTCGGGTCCGGCGCAGGCTGATACACCTTGCGCCGGAACAGATCGTTGCGTCGGCTCACCAGGCGATCGAGGAACAGCAGGCCGTCGAGGTGATCGATTTCGTGCTGGATGGCGCGTGCCTCGTAGCCCTCGGCCTCGAGTTGCCGCACATTGCCATCCGGGTCGTAGTAATGCAGCGAGATCTTCTCGGCACGGATCACGTTGCCGGTGTAGTCGGGCACCGACATGCAGCCCTCGCGACCGCTGGCCATGCCCTCCCAGGCAGTGATCTCCGGATTGATGATGAACAGCCGGCCGTGGTTGGGCACCGGCTTGCGCGTGCGCGAGCAGTCGACGATGACGATGCGCTGAAAGCGGCCCACCTGCGGCGCCGCGATGCCGACACCGCCGGGACCGGCCAGCATGGTCTGTTCCAGATCGGCGAGAAAGGCGCGCAGCTCATCGTCGAACTGTTCGACCGGCTGCGACTCCTGCTTCAGCCGCTCATCCGGGTAGGTGAGGATTTCAAGGATCGCCATGGGGCACCGTTCAACCGATCATCGTTTCGATCGGTTCCAGATGGGCCTCCACGCCGTCCTTGCGAATCACGTCCACCGCCGCCTGCAGCGACTCGATGCCTTCTGCCGCCGTGCCCTCGATCTGCATGACGTAGATCGGCTTGTCTTCGCTGCCGCCCACCATGGATTCCAGATCGGTGATGTTGAGCCCGGCCTCGGCCAGGGCCGCTGTGACCTTGGCGACGATGCCGGCACGGTCGGCGCCATAGACGGTGATACGCACGTCCGGCTCCACGTGCTGGTGCAGTTTTCCCTCGATGCGGTCCAGGTGCAGGTGCAGGTCGAGCGACTCGGCCACCGGGCTGATCAGGTCGGTGAGTGCCTTGCTGGAACGCTCGAAATCCACCATCAGCATGATGGTGAAGTTGCCGCCCAGGCGCATCATGGACGCCTCGCCAAGATTGCAGCCGCCGTCGTACAGCGCCGCCGTCACCTTGGCCACGATGCCGGGCCGATCCTTGCCCACCAGGGTCAGCATGTACCAGTGATTCATAAATGACTCCCTCTAATGCAGGGTGGAATGGGCGATGAAGATCACCGCCACGCCGGCGCCGATGAGAATCAGCTGCTGCGCCGTTGCCTCGATGTGCAGACGCCGGTGCAGGCCGGGGATCAGATCGGCCACGGCGATATAGATGAAACTGGCGGCGGCGATGGCCAGAATATAGGGCACCACGTGCTCCAGGCCGCTCAGGCTGAAATAGGCCAGTACCGCACCCACCACGGTGGTCAGGCTGGACAGCAGGTTGAACAGCAGGGCGCGGGCGCGGCTGAAGCCGCTGTGCAGCAGGATGGCGAAGTCACCCACCTCCTGCGGGATCTCGTGGGCGGCGACGGCCAGGGCCGTAACGATACCGAGATGGATGTCGGTGAGGAACGCGGCCGCGATGAGGATGCCGTCGACGAAATTGTGGATGCCGTCACCGATGAGGATCAGGTGGCCGGCCGCGGCCTCACGGTTGTGCACGTGCTCGATGCCGTGCGCCTCGCAGTGGTTGCTGTGACAGTGGCGCCACAACACCATTTTTTCCAGCAGAAAGAAGCCGAGGATGCCGAACAGCACCGTCATGGTGATGTGATGCACATCGGTCACCCCCTCGCCCTCGATGGCATGGGGCAGCAGGGCGAGAAAGGCTGCGCCGAGCAGGGCGCCGATGGCAAAACTGACTGCGTGCGGCAACAGACGCGCCCGGCGCTGTTCCGGCAGGAGCAGGAACAGACCGGCCGCCAGCACACTGAGTACGCCGCCGATGAGGGAAAAAACGATAATCCAGACCAGTAGGGTCATGCTGTCCACACACACCAGGGAGGGAGGGGCATCATACCGCAAGCCAGATCAGGCTGGCCATGCGCCCGGTGACGCCGTCGCGGCGATAGGAGTAAAAGCGTGCTGCATCACTCCAGGTGCACAGATCGCCGCCGTATACCGCCGTTATGCTGCAACGCGTCAGGCGCAGGCGCGCCAGGGCATAGATATCCGCCAGCCAGCGCCCGCCCGGCGAAGGACGGAAGGCCGCGGCGGCAGCCGCATCCTCCATCACGAAGGCGGCGCGCACCTCATCACCCACTTCGAAGGCCCGCGGCCCGATGGCCGGCCCCAGCCACACCAACAGTTCCGCGCCCGGCACACCCAGACGCTCCACTGCCGCCTCGACCACCCCGCCCAGCAGGCCGCGCCAGCCGGCATGCACCGCCGCCACCCGCGTACCGGCGCGGTCGCACAACAGCAGGGGCAGACAGTCGGCGGTCATCACTGCGCATACGGCGCCCGGCGCGAAGGCCACGCTGGCGTCGGCACAACCACCCTGCCCCTCGGCCACCGCAATGCCATGTACCTGATTAAGCCACAGCGGCTCCGTCGGCAAACACAACTCTCGACGCATGCGGGCACGATTCTCTGCCACATCGGCCGGGGCATCCCCCACGTGGTCGCCCAGATTGAGGCTGGCATAAGACCCCGTGCTCACGCCGCCGTCACGTGTGGTGGCGCAGGCGCGGACGTTGGGGGGGGCGGGCCAGTCGGGGAGGATGAGGTCCATGATTCAAAATTCAAAATTCAAGGTTCAGATACGGGGCGGCGCGGTTCTTTTCAATTTTGTATCTTGAATTTTGAATTACCGCTGCACCGCATCCTCGCGCAGCACGGCGATCAGCGCCTGCATGTCCTCCGGCGCCGGCACGCTCCATTCCATGTATTCGCCGCTGGCCGGATGTACCAGGCCGAGGCGCATGGCGTGCAGCGCCTGGCGCTTGAAGCCGTGCAGCATGGTACGCAACGCCTCGCCGCACCCCGCCGGCAGGCGCAGGCGACCACCGTAGACCTGATCACCGACGATGGGGTGATGGATGTGGGCCATGTGCACACGGATCTGGTGGGTGCGCCCGGTTTCCAGCCGCACCGCCAGGCGGGTGTGGGCGCGGTAGCGCTCCACCAGCCGGTAGTGCGTTACCGCCGGCTTGCCCGAGGCGACAATGGCCTGACGCTTGCGATCCACAGGGTGGCGGCCGATGGGGGCATCCACCGTGCCGCCACCGGTCATCTCGCCCATCACCACGGTGTCGTATTCGCGGGTGAACTCGCGTGCCTGCAGCGCTTGCACCAGGGCATTCTGCGCCTCCAGCGTGCGCGCCACCACCAGCAGGCCCGAGGTCTCCTTGTCGATGCGATGCACAATACCGGCACGCGGCACCTGGGCCAGCTCCGGCGCGTGGTGCAGCAGGGCATTGAGCAGGGTGCCGGCCGGGTTGCCGGCCGCCGGGTGCACCACCAGCCCGGCGGGCTTGTTGAGTACGATGAGGGCAGCATCCTCGTAGACGATATCGAGGGGTATCGGCTCCCCCTGATGACGGTCATCAGCCTCGACCACCGCCTCCAGCTCGATCCGCTCGCCCCCCACCACCTTGTCCTTGGGCTTGCACACCCGGCCGTCCACCAGCGCCTTGCCCTCCTTGACCCACTGGCTCAGACGGGCACGCGAGTAATCGGGCAGCATCGCCGCCAGCGCCTGATCCAGCCGCTGTCCCGCCAGTTCGGGCGGTATGTCCAGGGAGTAAGTCTTGCTTGTCATGACGGGGCGCCTTCGCGTCGGGGTTAATGGGGGTGGTATACTGCGCGGCACATGGCCGCTCCAGGAATCAATATAAATGCGTGTTGCAGGTAGTCTTTTGGCGCTGATGCTGTTCGTGCTCACCGGCACGGGCTGTTCCATTTTCAAGGAACATGACGAAACCGCCGGCTGGGATGCAAGCCAGCTCTATACCGCCGCCAAGGAAGCGCTCAACGACAGCGACTACGAAAAGGCCATCAAGCTCTACGGCCGGCTGGAGGCGCGCTTTCCCTACGGCCGTTACACCCAGCAGGCACAGCTCGAAACCGCCTACGCCCACTACAAGGCCGGTGAACCCGAGGCCGCCATCGCCGCCGCCGACCGCTTCATCAAGCTGCATCCGCGCCATCCAAATGTGGATTATGCCTATTACATGCGCGGCCTGGCCAGTTTTGAACCCGGCAAAAATTTCCTCGAACGCTTCTTCCCGCAGGATAGCGCCGAACGTGACCCCACCGCCGCCCGCGAGTCGTTCCGCTATTTCAGCGAACTGCTGCAGCGCTTCCCGGCCAGCCGCTACAGCGATGACGCCATCCAGCGCATGACCTATCTGCGCAACAACCTGGCGCGCCATGAAATTCTGGTGGCCGATTACTACCTGCGCCGCGGCGCCCCACTGGCCGCCGCCAACCGCGGCAAATACGTGCTGGAAAACTACGAACGCACACCATCGGTTCCCGATGCGCTGACCGTCATGGTGCATGCCTACCGTGCCATGGAGATGACTGACCTGGCCGATGCCGCCTACCGTGTGCTGGAACAGAATCATCCGGAGCGGGCCGCCCAGCTGGCGCCGTAATTCGAAAATCTTGTAGCGAATCGCATTCGCGACCAACCCGTTTATCCGGACATCACAAGAGGAGACAGCAGCGATGTGGGACTTCTTCGAAACCGTGCGTCACCGTCATTCGGTACGCAAATATCGCACCGACATGGTGGTGGAGCCGGAAAAACTGCATGCCATCCTGGAAATGGCCTGCGCCGCCCCTTCAGCTGGTGACCTGCAGTCCTACCACATCGACGTGGTAACCACTCCGGCCCTGCGCCAGGCGCTGGTGGATGCTTCCGCCGGCCAGAGCTTCGTCGCCCAGGCGCCGGTCATCCTGGTGTTCAGCAGCTACGGCGAACGCGCCGCCGCCAAATACGGTGAACGCGGTCGCAGCCTCTACGCCCTGCAAGACGCCACCATCGCCGCCACCTACGCCCAGCTCGCGGTTGTCGCCGCCGGACTCGGCTCAGCCTGGGTGGGGCAGTTCGACGACACCGCCGTGGCCCGCCTGCTCAAGCTGGATGCCGGCCTGCAGCCCATCGCCCTGCTCACCGTCGGCTACCCGGCGGAACTGCCGGAACCGACCCCACGCCGCCACCTCACCGAGGTGGTCAGCTATCACTGAAGTGCAGATACAAGATACAAGAGGAAAGATACAAGGGAATGAGCGCGCCACGCGCGCAACCTAATTTGATTCTGGCGTGCGCATAGCGCACACCATCCCTTGTATCTTGTAACTTTCCTCTTGTATCTGCCTTAAACCGCGTCGGGGCCTTCCTCACCGGTGCGGATGCGCACCACACGCTCGACGCTGGTGACGAATATCTTGCCGTCGCCGATCTTGCCGGTGCGCGCCGCCTTGGTGATGGCCTCGATGCAGGGCTCCACCTGATCGTCGTTCACCACCAGCTCGATCTTCACCTTGGGCAGGAAGTCCACCACGTACTCGGCGCCGCGGTACAGCTCGGTGTGCCCCTTCTGGCGGCCGAAGCCCTTCACCTCGGTGGCGGTCATGCCGGCCACGCCGATGTCGGACAGAGCCTCGCGCACGTCGTCCAGCTTGAACGGCTTGATGATCGCTTCAACTTTCTTCATGTCTTCCTCCGGAAGAAGTTCCAAGTTACAAGTGGCAAGTCGCAAGCAAACAGGAGGCATTCTTCTTGTAACTTGCCACTTGTAACTTGCAACTTGTCATTTACCAAACCCCGAGGTGATCGGATAGCGCCGATCCCGTCCGAACGCCCGCCGCGTGATGCGCACCCCCGGCGCCGCCTGGCGCCGCTTGTACTCGTTGCGGTCCACCAGACGAATGACGCGACGCACTGTATCCGCATCGTAACCCGCCGCGACGATCTCATCCAGACACTGATCCAGTTCCACATAGCGCTCCAGAATGGAGTCGAGGATCTCATAGGACGGCAATGAATCGGTATCCTTCTGATCCGGCGCCAACTCCGCCGAAGGCGGCCGGTCGATGACGCGCTGCGGGATCACCGGACTGAGGCTATTGCGATATTCCGCCAGACGGAACACCAGGGTCTTGGGCACGTCCTTCAACACGTCGAAGCCGCCGGCCATGTCGCCATACAGCGTGGCATAGCCCACCGCCATTTCGCTCTTGTTGCCGGTGGTGAGCACGATCTTGCGCTTCTTGTTGGAGATGGCCATCAGCAGCACGCCGCGGCAGCGCGCCTGCAGATTCTCCTCCGTGGTATCCGGCGTGGTGCCGGCAAATTCCTCGCGCAGGCTGGCGAGAAAGGCATTGAACAGCGGCTCGATGGTGATGACGCGATAGTCGACGCCGAGGATGCGCGCCTCTTCCGCCGCGTCCTCCACGCTCATGTCGGCGGTATAGCGCGACGGCATCATCACCGCCTCCACCCGTGCCGCGCCGATGGCATCCACCGCCACCGCCAGGGTCAGCGCCGAGTCGATGCCGCCGGACAGGCCGAGCACCACGCCACGGAAACCGTTCTTTTCGATGTAGTCGCGCACCCCGCACACCAGCGCGCCGTACACGCTGGCCTCCAGCGATTGCACCGGCTCGACCACAGCGGGCAGCGGGCGCACCGCCTCGTCGGCCACCTCGAACTCGGCCAGCCACAACCCTTCCCGCCAGGCCGGGGCGCGCAGCACCACCTCGCCCATTTCGTCCATCACGAAGGACTCGCCGTCGAACACCAGTTCGTCCTGGCCGCCCACCTGGTTGACGTAGACCAGGGGCACGCCGCTCTCGGCGATACGCGTGCGCACCACCTCTTCCCGCTCACGCCCCTTGTTGATATGAAACGGCGAGGCATTGAGATTGAGGATCAGCCGCGCCCCGGCGGCCGTCGCCTGGGCTACCGGCCCCGGATGCCACACGTCCTCGCAAATGGTGATGCCGACCTGCACGCCGTCGATGGCCACCACGCACGCCTCCGCGCCGGCGGCGAAGTAGCGCTTCTCGTCGAACACGGAATAATTGGGCAGGTGCTGCTTGTGATAGCTGCCGAGCAGCTGGCCATCGCGCAGCACCACAGCTGCATTGAACAGCCCGCCCGCCGCCTGCTGCGGCAGACCGATCACCAGCGTAATGCCGCTCACGCGCCGCTTCACCTCCTCCAGCGCACGCAGTACACGCATATGCAGACCGGGACGCAGCAGCAGATCCTCCGGCGGATAGCCGGTCAGGCTCAATTCGGGGAACAGCACCGCATCGGCATGCAACTCGTCGCGCGCCCGCTCCGCCGCCTGGATGATGCGCGCAGCATTGCCGTCGACGTCGCCGACCAGCGGATTGATCTGTGCCAGCGCGATGCGGAGGACGGTCATGAAGAAAACCTGTCTGGCGCAGAGACGCAGAGACGCAGAGATACGGCATGATAAATGCGCGGGATGATTCTTCCTGCAGAGTCTGCGTCACCGACTCCCTGCCGATAACGCAATGCAATAATCCACTCTGCGTCTCCGCGTCTCTGCGACAGGTTGTTCATGATCTATTTCAATACCGCCGCCATGCGTGCGCCCATCTCGGCCGGCGAGCGCACCACGTGCACGCCCGCGGCCTCCAGCGCGGCGAATTTCTCCTCCGCCGTGCCCTTGCCGCCGGCGATGATGGCGCCGGCATGGCCCATGCGCTTGCCCTTGGGCGCAGTGACGCCGGCGATATAGGCCACCACCGGCTTGCTGATGTGCTTCCTGATGAAGGCCGCGGTCTCTTCCTCCGCCGTGCCGCCAATCTCACCCACCATGATGATGCCCTCGGTCTGCGGATCGTTTTCGAACAGGCACAGTACATCGATGAAGTTCATGCCGTGGATGGGGTCGCCGCCGATGCCGACGCAGGTGGACTGACCGAGGCCGGCACCGGTGGTCTGGTGCACCGCCTCGTAGGTCAGGGTGCCGGAGCGGGAGACGATACCAATCCTGCCCTTCTGGTGGATGGCGCCGGGCATGATGCCGATCTTGCACTCGCCCGGCGTGATCAGGCCCGGGCAATTGGGGCCGATGAGGCGCGCGTCGGTGTTCTTCAGCGCCGCCTTCACCTTCAGCATGTCCAGCACCGGAATGCCCTCGGTAATGCAGGCGATGACCTCGATGCCGGCATCGGCCGCCTCCAGGATCGCATCGGCGGCGAAGGGCGCCGGCACGTAGATCATGGTGGCGTTGGCGCCGGTCTCGCGCACCGCGTCGTGCACGGTGTTGAATACCGGACGGTCGAGATGCTTGCTGCCGCCCTTGCCGGGGGTCACGCCGCCGACCAGATTGGTGCCATAGGCGATGGCCTGCTCGGAATGGAAGGTGCCCTGCTTGCCGGTATAGCCCTGGCAGATCACCCGGGTATCCTTGTCGATCAAAATGGCCATTTATGCACCTCGCACCGCGGCGACGACCTTCTGTGCCGCGCCGGTCAAATCGTCGGCCGCCGTGATGGCCAGCCCGCTCTCGGCCAGCATCTTGCGGCCCAGCTCCACATTGGTCCCCTCCAGGCGCACCACCACCGGAATGGAGATGCCCACCTCGCGCACCGCCTTGATGATGCCCTCGGCAATGAGGTCGCAACGCACGATGCCGCCGAAGATGTTGACCAGGATGGCCTTCACCTTGGTGTCGGACAGGATCAGCTTGAAGGCCTCGGCCACCTTGTCGGCATTGGTGCCGCCGCCCACGTCTAGGAAGTTGGCCGGCTCGCCGCCGTGCAACTTGATGAGATCCATCGTCGCCATGGCGAGGCCCGCGCCGTTCACCATGCAGCCGATGCTGCCGTCCAGGCGCACATAGTTCAGCCCGTGCTGCTGGGCGCGGTATTCGCGCTCGTCCTCCTGCGAGGCATCGCGCAACTCGCACAGGGCCGGCTGACGATAGAGGGCGTTTTCGTCCAGATTCAGCTTGCCGTCCAGCGCCATCAGGCGGCCGTCGCCGGTCACCACCAGCGGATTGATCTCCAGCAGCGAGGCGTCGCACTCGGTGAACAGGCGATACAACCCGGACATGATGCTGCCGAGTTGCTTGATCTGATCACCTTCCAGGCCCAGGCCGAAGGCCACCTGGCGGCACTGGTAGGGCTGCAGACCGGCCACCGGTTCCACCGCCACCGTCAGAATTTTCTCCGGGGTCCTGGCCGCCACCTCTTCGATATCCATGCCGCCGGCACTGGAGGCCATGAACACCACGCGCTGGCGCGCGCGATCCACCACCATGCCCAGATACAGCTCGCGCGCAATGTCACAGGTGGGCTCGATCAGGACCTGGTTCACCGGCTGGCCTTCCGGCCCGCTCTGGTGGGTCACCAGGCGGCTGCCGAGCAGATTATTTACTGCCTGCTGCAGGGCCGCGCCGCCCTCCACCAGCTTGACGCCGCCGGCCTTGCCGCGGCCGCCGGCATGCACCTGAGCCTTCACCACCCAGCGCTTGCCGCCCACCGCCTGCATGGCGCGCTCGGCCTCGCCGACGCTGGCCACCACCCGCCCCTGCGGCACCGCAATGCCGTAGCGGGCAAACAATTCTTTTGCCTGGTATTCGTGCAGATTCATTCTTGGTATATCCCGGGGACTGGGGAAAGCGGCTATTGTGGAGGAATTGCGCCCAAGTTGGAAACGGGCCGCACTAATTCAGGATTCAAAATTCAAGATTTAGTGACAGGCGGGCAATGGGTCGTATTTCAATTTTGAATCTTGAATTTTGAATTTTGCTAAGATGCCCCATCGCCATCCCTGGTATCCGCCATGAACCTGATCCGCATCATCGTCATTGCCGCCGTCATCTGGCTGGCCTATGTGCTGTTCAAGCGCTGGCTGGCAGGCAAAACGCAATCGCCCCCCGGCACAAGCAGCCGCCCGCAGGAGCGCATGGTCAAATGTGCCTATTGCGGCGTCCACATACCGGAATCGCAGGCGCTACGAAACGGCGCAAACAGCTACTGCAGCCCGGAGCACCGCGACGCCCATCGTCCGTGAACCGATGGTAACCGCGGCCCCCCTGCTGAGCGAAACGGCCAAGGGCGAAAAATCCCCAGGCCCGCACGACATAGATCACTGGAAGCCCCTCGGCTACCTCGCCATCTACCGCCTGCTGCTGGCGGGACTGCTGGTAGCGCTATACCTGCTGAAACTGACCCCGACACCCTTCGGCAGCCTCTATCCTGCACTCTACGTAGCCGTCATCTATGGCTACCTCGCCGCCGCCTTTCTGGCCGGCATCGCCGTACGTACCCGCATGCTGCCCTTCCACACCCTGGTGGATATCCACACCTTCACCGACATCGCCTGCATTACCCTGTTGATGCATGCCAGCGGCGGTGTCGACAGTGGCCTGGGCATGCTGCTGGTGGTAAGCGTGGCCGCCGCCGGCCTGCTCAGCGTGGGGCGCACCGCCACCCTGTTCGCTGCCCTGGCCACCCTTGCCATACTCATTGAACAGAGCCTGCTCTACCTCAACGCCCCTGCCCATATCGCCCGCGAGGCCATCAATTACCCCCAGGCAGGCATGCTGGGAGCCACCCTGTTCGCCACGGCGGCCCTGGCCCACACCCTGGCACGCCGCATCCGCGCCAGTGAAAAACTGGCGCAGCAACGCGGCATCGACCTGGCCAACATGGCCCAGCTGACCGACTATGTCATCCAGCACATGCAGACCGGGGTACTGGTCACCGATGCCGGCGGACATATCCGGCTGATCAATGCCACCGCCCGGCAGCTGCTCGGCCTGGGAGCCAAGCCGGCGGCCGGGGCAGCACTGGAACAGCTGGTGCCGGCGCTGCAAAAACAGCTGCAGTCCTGGCGCGCCGGGGAACGCCAGACATCGAGCCTGTTCGAGGTACCGCACACCGGGCAGCAGGTTCTGCCCCATTTCATGCCCATCGGCAACGGCGCCGACAGCCTGATTTTTCTCGAAGACGCCAGCGATGCCAGCCAGCAGGCACAGCAGCTCAAACTGGCCTCCCTCGGCCGCCTCACCGCCAGCATTGCCCATGAGATTCGCAATCCCCTGGGGGCGATCAGCCATGCAGGCGAATTGCTGGAGGAGTCGCCGGCCCTGGAAACCGGTGACAAGCGTCTGCTGCGCATCATCCTGGAACAGTCGAAACGCATCAACGCCATTATCGAAAGCGTACTGCACCTGGGACGCCGCAACCGGACCCACCCGGAGCACATCGAACTGGGTCCCTGGCTGCAACGTTTCCTGGAAGAGTTCCAGCGCATCGCCACCTGCCAGCCCGGGGATATCCGCCTCAGCGTAGAGCCGACGGATCTCGCCGTGCAGTTCGACCCCACCCAGCTGCACCAGATCGTCTGGAACCTCAGTCTCAACGGCCTGCGCCACGCCGCAGCCGCTCCCGCGCCCAAACTGGAAATCAGTGCCGGCCGCAGCGGCGATGATATCTGGCTGGACGTGCGTGACCATGGCCCCGGCATCCCGCCCGAGGCGGCTGAACATCTGTTCGAACCCTTTTTCACCACCGAAGGCAAGGGCACCGGGCTCGGGCTCTATCTGGCACGGGAACTGACCGAGAGCAACCGGGCGCGCCTCATCTGCCTGCCACCACCTGACGGCGGCGCCCGCTTCCGGCTACTATTCGCCCGATGACAGCTGAAATCAAACCCAGCGCCCTCGTGGTGGATGACGAACCGGACATCCGCGAACTGCTCGAGCTTACCCTCGCCCGGATGGGAGTGGACGCCTGTACCGCCGCCACCCTGACCGAGGCCAAGCGGCTGCTGGGGCAACGTCCGTTCCAGTTCTGTCTCACCGACATGCGCCTGCCCGACGGCGACGGCATCGACCTGGTGCGCCACATCCAGCGCCACCACCCCGCCCTGCCGGTAGCGATGATCACCGCCCACGGCAACATGCCCACCGCCATCGAGGCACTCAAGGCCGGCGCCTTCGATTTCGTCACCAAACCGGTGGAACTGCAGGTGCTGCGCGAGCTGGTGCATACCGCCCTGCGCGTCTCCGCCCAGACCGCCTCACGCAAGGGCGACACCCCACAGCTGGAGCTGCTGGGCGACTCCCCCGCCATGCAGTCGGTACGCGCCACCATCGCCAAGCTGGCACGCAGCCAGGCGCCGGTGTACATCAGCGGCGAATCGGGCACCGGCAAGGAACTGGCCGCACGCCTGATCCATGCCCAGGGGCCGCGGGCCGAGGCCCCCTTTGTGCCGGTCAACTGCGGCGCCATCCCCACTGAACTGATGGAAAGCGAGCTGTTCGGCCACAAGAAGGGCAGTTTCACCGGCGCGATCAGCGACAAGGAAGGCCTGTTCCAGGCCGCCAGCGGCGGTACCCTGTTCCTCGACGAGGTGGCCGACCTGCCGCTGCACATGCAGGTCAAGCTGCTGCGCGCCATCCAGGAAAAGTCCGTGCGTCCGGTAGGCGCCCAGCAGGAAACCCACATCGACGTGCGTATCCTCTCCGCCACCCACAAGGACCTCGCCGCCCTGGTGCGCGAAGGCCGCTTCCGCGAAGACCTTTATTACCGCATCAATGTCATCGAGCTGCGCCTGCCGGCCCTGCGCGAACGCCCGGAAGACATTGACCAACTGGTGAAGCGCGTGCTGCAGCGTCTCGCCGACACCTGGAATTGCCCCCTGCCCCGGCTGGAGCCGGATGCCCTGCAAGCCCTCCAGTGCTATCCCTTCCCCGGCAATGTGCGCGAACTGGAAAACATCCTGGAACGGGCCATGACCCTGTGCGAAGACAACACCATCCGGGAAGCAGACCTGCGTCTGCCCGCTCCGCGCCCTGCGCCCACAGCCGCTGAGTCGTTGCGTGGGAGCCAGGCTCTGCCGGGCGATGCGCCGACAGGCCCGCAACCCCTCGACCCGCTGCTCGAC
This sequence comes from Thiohalomonas denitrificans, assembly GCA_020725115.1. Taxonomy (GTDB): domain Bacteria; phylum Pseudomonadota; class Gammaproteobacteria; order Thiohalomonadales; family Thiohalomonadaceae; genus Sulfurivermis; species Sulfurivermis denitrificans_A. Next base: position 90,147 of record DYFR01000003.1, on the reverse strand, counting down.
GCCATCGAAAAAGAGGCCATCCTCAAGGCCCTGGAGCAGACCCGCTACAACAAGACCGCCGCCGCCAAACTGCTCGGCATCACCTTCCGCGTCCTGCGCTACCGGCTGCAAAAACTGGGGCTGGACTGACCCCGCAGCCACCTGCTGGAAGAGCCACTCCGTGGGCGAAGGCGCTGGCTCAAAAACCGGCGGCGGCAGTGCCAATGTGTAAGCATTTGATTTGTCGTAGCCGGGTACGGGCATGTACCTCACGACCTCTTTTTCTCGCGCTGGACACCTGGAAACCCCAAGAGTAGGATTTAGTATTATTTAATCCCACAGAGATCGCGCCATGCGTACTACCCAGCAACTAAGCATCACCCTGCCAAAAGAGATGGCAGAGACCGTAAAATCCAAGGTTGCCTCCGGCGAATATGCAACAGAAAGCGAGGTTATCCGTGATGGATTGAGGGCGCTTTTTGCACGCGATCGCGCTCTTGATACTTGGTTGCGGGCCGAAGTTGCAGCTGCTTACGATGAGGTGACGACTGATCCTTCCAGCCTTGTCAGCAATGTTGATGTCCGGGCACGGCTGGCGGCGTTGCATGAGGAAACAGTGAAGGGGCGCTCGTAGAAGTGCGCATCGTCTACTCACGCCGTGCTGCTGCACAGCTCGAAGCCCTTTACCGATACATCGCGGAAAACTCCAGCCCTCGTAGGGGGATCGACTTCGTCAACTCGATCATGGAGTACTGCGAAGGCTTCGATACCTTCCCACATCGGGGAACCAAACGGGATGACATCCGTCCCGGATTGAGAATCACCAGTTTCAGATGCCGCGTGACAATCGCCCTCACTGCAGATGACGAAGCAGTGACCATCCTTGGCGTGTTCTATGGCGGCCAGGATGTTGACGCTGCCTTGCAGAAGGATGAGGACACCCCATGACGGCCGCGCGCCATCATGCAAGACCCCACTTCACCGCCTCATCCATCCTTGATATGTCCCTTGATTATGGTATGCTAAACCATCATGAAGGCACGGCAGCTATTCAGGTACAAAAGCAGGCAAGGCGAGCTGGTTATCGAAATGGTTGTCTGGCAACTGCCGACAACATCTGCCGAGCGTCCCCACGGACTCAAGTACCGGCTCCATTGCAGTCGCGGCAAGGAGTGTGTGGTGCGTTACGACAATGAGGCGGGCAAGGGCGATCATATCCATCGTGGCGAACAGGAAATCCCCTACCGCTTCGATTCGGTAGAAAAGCTGGTGGCCGAATTCCAGCACGATTGTGCCCGTCTGGCGGGCTGGAGGTGGTGATGAATCGAATCGAGATCGAAGTGATGAAACCGGCTGCGGCACTGAAGGCCTTTGCCGAGACATGGCGCCGAGCGCAAAGTGACGAAGACACGGTTCCGCGCCTGGCCTTCGACAGCCTGAACGCGCTGTTTTCAGCCATCACGGAGAAACGCCTGGAGCTGCTGCGTCATGTAGCCGAACACGAAGGACTCAACACCCGGCAACTCGCCCAGGCGCTGGGACGCGACTACAAGAACATCCACACCGACGTCGCGGCGCTGACCGGCCTCGGCCTGCTGGATCGGGATGCACGCGGCGTGCTGTCGGCGCCATTCGACGAGATCGTCATTCACGCCCAGGTAAGGGATGCGGCTTGATGCCTTGGACTGACAATTGTCGTCACTTTCCGACAACCAACGTCAGCCCATACGCCTATCCCCCACCCACGAGCGTAAAAATGCCCATCCAACCTGCGCATCCGGTCACACTTTCCCCGCTTGTGGCACTGGCACGCAGAATGCTTAAATAACGACGGTGTCATTCATCCCATCCGGGATTCGGTTTCACAAAGGAGAGAAAGATCATGCAGAAGCAAGCCGGCTTTACCCTTATCGAACTGATGATCGTGGTCGCGATCATCGGCATCCTGGCCGCCATCGCGCTGCCGGCCTATCAGGACTACACCATCCGCGCCCGTGTTTCTGAAGGCTTGGCCGTAGCGGGTGCTGCCAAAACCACAGTTAGCGAGAACATCTCGGCAAACGGAGGCACCCTGCCCACCAATGCCTGCCTTGGCGTCACCGAGATAACCGCAGCGATTGGTAACGTAGCGTCGATGAGCTGCGCTACTGCCACGGGTATCATCACTATCACCATGACCGCTGCAGCGGGTAGCGTGGTGCTGGATCTCCGCCCGACCCCCCCGGGTGCAGGTGGTGCTGCCATTCTGTGGGCCTGCGTCAGGACCGGTGGTGAGAACAAGCACGTCCCGGCCAACTGCCGTGTCTAAGCGTTAGCTGTAGATCAACACCATCCGGCTGGCCAACTTGCCGAAGAGGGCGGGATACTCAAGTATCCCGCCCTTTATTTAATGTATTCCCCCCAACGCCCCACGCCCGCCCAAGCATTCTGGTTTGAGCGACATACTTCTGCTTACCGAAGCGATTCAACACTTCTGTCACACATTGCATATGCGATGCCTCGGACCACTAGAAATGCCATCAATAAGTTGAAAGAAGGGGGTCAGGTCTTGCATTGTAGCACCCGCCCCGAAAGAAGGGGGTCAGGTCTTGCATTGTAGCACCCGCCCCCGCCTGCTAAGAAAGAAGGGAAGAAGGGGGTCAGGTCTTGCATTGTAGCACCCGCCCCCGCCTGCTAGTGTAGTGCTTCATTCTGTTTGGAACTTAATCGGCGATTGGCGCGCACGACTTTCTGCAGGATGTCGTTGGCCTTTGCGGTCCAGATGAAGAAGAAAGAAGGGGGTCAGGTCTTGCATTGTAGCACCCGCCCCCGCCTGCTAAGAAAGAAGGGGGTCCTAAGAAAGAAGGGGGTCAGGTCTTGCATTGTAGCACCCGCCCCCGCCTGCTAGACTCCCGCCCATGGCCAGGCCCTTGAGAATCGAGTTCGACGGCGCCCTCTATCACGTTACGTCGCGTGGTGACCGCCGGGAGAACATCTTCGACGATGACGATGACCGGCAGTACTTTCTCGCCACGCTCGCCGATGTGGTCAAACGCTGCAATTGGCTCTGTCATGCCTATTGCCTCATGAGCAATCATTACCACTTGGTGGTGGCAACCCCGGAAGGCAATCTGTCCCATGGGATGCGTCATCTCAACGGAGTTTACACCCAAGCGTCGAACCGACGGCACCGCCGCACGGGACATGTATTCCAGGGGCGATTCAAGGCTATCCTGGTCGATCGAGACAGCTATCTGCTGGAACTGGCGCGATACGTTGTGCTGAATCCGGTCAGGGCGCGCATGGTCGAAGAGGCCGCAGATTGGCCCTGGAGCAGCTACGGAGCGACTGCAGGGGAAGCGTCATGTCCACCATGGCTAAGCACCGACTGGCTGCTGGCGCAGTTCGGTACTGGACGGGACGAAGCCCAGCGTCGGTATCGTGCCTTTGTGGCCGAGGGCGTGCAACGCAACCTCTGGTCCGACCTCCGCCAGCAAATTTACCTGGGCGATGACAGTTTTGTTGCAAAAGTGCAGCAAAATATCCGGGCACAAGGGGATATATTGAATATTCCACATGTGCAGCGTCGAAACCCAGCCCTCACCTTGTCCGAACTTGCCGCCCAGTTTCCTGATCGCAACGATGTCATCGTGGCGGCCTATAGCACCGGCGCATACAGCTACCAGGAAATCGCCCGTTTCTTTAATATCCACCCGGCTACTATAGGACGGGTTGTTCGACAGCATATGCAACAACGCAAGACCTGACCCCAATTTTTCAGGGACTGTGTCACACCCTAAGAAGCGACTTTTTCTCGGTAGAAATGTCGTTAAAAAGATGTGCTAAAGTAACGCAGTTCCTCATATAACTGGTTACCTGATCCGATGGCCACGACCACAAGCAAACTGCCCATGAGCGGCGTCGCCCGGCGCCTGGTGCGCGATGGGCTGCTCTCCGAAGCGGATGCCGAAAAGGCCTTCGAACAGGCAACCAGAAAACGCACCCCGTTCGTTACCTATCTGGTCGAGCAGCGTTTGGTGGGGGGGCGCGAAATCGCCACCGCCAGCGCCCATGAGTTCGGTGTGCCTCTGGTCGATATCGCCGCCATGGATATCGATCCGGACGTCGTCAAGCTGGTAGACGAAAAACTGGTGCGTACCCATCGCGCCCTGCCGCTCTTCAAGCGCGGCGCCCGCCTGTTCGTGGCCGTCTCCGACCCCACCAATCTGGCCGCGCTGGATGAAATCAAATTCCACGTCGGCATGAATACCGAGGCCATTCTGGTCGAGGAAGACAAGCTCGGTCGCATTATCGACAAGGCGCTGGAGTCCAGCGATACCGGCCTCTCCGATCTGTCAGATGTGGATCTGGACGGTCTGGAGATATCGGCCGAAGAAGAGGATGCGGGTGCCGACGTATCCAGCTCCGACGTCGACGATACGCCGGTAGTGCGTTTCGTCAACAAGGTTCTGCTCGACGCCATCAACCGCGGCGCTTCCGACATCCACTTCGAACCCTATGAGAAGTTCTACCGCGTACGCATCCGTCAGGACGGCATGCTGCGCGAGGTAACCAATCCCCCCATCGCCCTGGCAACAAAAATTTCCGCCCGCATCAAGGTCATGTCGCGTCTGGACATCTCCGAGCGGCGCGTGCCCCAGGATGGCCGTATCAAGCTGACCCTGTCCAAGACCCGCGCCATCGACTTCCGCGTCAGCACCTGCCCGACCCTGTGGGGCGAGAAGATAGTAATGCGTATTCTCGACCCCTCCAGTGCCAAACTGGGAATCGACATGCTGGGCTACGAGCCGGAGCAGAAAGAAGCCTATATGGACGCCCTCAACCGTCCCTACGGCATGATCCTGGTCACCGGCCCAACCGGCTCCGGCAAGACCGTATCGCTGTATACCGGCCTCAACATCCTCAACACGCCGGAACGCAATATCTCGACGGCCGAAGACCCGGCGGAAATCAACCTGCCCGGCATCAACCAGGTCAACGTCAACCCCAAGGTGGGCCTGACCTTCGCCGCCGCCCTGCGCGCCTTCCTGCGCCAGGATCCGGATATCGTGATGGTCGGTGAAATTCGTGATCTGGAAACAGGCGAGATCGCCATCAAGGCCGCCCAGACCGGTCACCTGGTACTCTCCACCCTGCACACCAACGATGCCCCACAGACCATCACCCGCCTGGCCAATATGGGCATCCCTGCCTACAACGTTGCCTCGGCATTGCTGCTGATTATTGCCCAGCGTCTGGCCCGCCGTCTGTGCAATAATTGCAAGGCAGTGGATGAAGTGCCGAATGCGATACTGCTGGAGGAAGGCTTTACTGCAGAGGATATCGCCAAGCAATTCAAGCTTTACAAGGCCGTGGGCTGCGATCAATGCAATCAGGGCTACAAGGGACGCACCGGCATCTATCAGGTCATGCCCATCTCCGAGGCGATGCAGAAGTGCATACTGGAAGGCGCCAATGCCATGGAGATCGCCGAGCAGGCAAAAAAGGAAGGCATCAATGATCTGCGCCGTTCCGGCCTGCTCAAGGCCATGGCCGGCCTCACCAGTCTGGAAGAAATCAACCGCGTGACGAAGGATTAATCATGGCGAGCAAGGACAAGGTTAAACCACGCAAGACCGACATCTTTATCTGGGAAGGACTCGACAAGCGCAACAGCCGCGTCAAGGGCGAATTGCAGGCTGACAGCGATGCCCAGGCCCGGGCCGAGCTGCGCCGCCAGGGTATCAATCCGCTCAAGGTACGCAAAAAATCCAAACCGCTGTTTGCCGCCGGCAAGAAAACGATCACCCCCAAGGACATCGCCATATTTTCGCGCCAGCTTGCCACCATGATGACCTCCGGTGTGCCGCTGGTGCAGTCCTTCGAGATCATCGGCCGCGGCCATGAAAACCCCTCCATGCGCGACCTGGTGCTGGCCGTCAAGGCCGATGTGGAGGGCGGCCTCGCCCTGGCCGAGGCGCTGCGCAAGCACCCGAATCAGTTCGATGCCCTGACCTGTAATCTGATTCATGCAGGCGAACAAGCCGGTATCCTCGACTCCCTGCTGAACAAGATCGCCACCTACAAGGAAAAGACCGAGGCCATCAAGGCCAAGATCAAGAAGGCCATGTTTTATCCCATCTCCGTCATGGTGGTGGCTTTCATCGTTACCGCCATCCTGCTGATCTTCGTCATTCCCCAGTTCCAGGCCGTCTTCGCCGGCTTTGGCGCGGATCTGCCGGCCCTGACGCTGATGGTGGTTAGCCTGTCAAATATCTTCGTCGAATGGTGGTGGGCCATCTTTGGTGGCCTCGGCCTGGCCGGTTATGCCTTTGTCCAGGCCAACAAACGCTCACGCCGTCTGAATGAGGCCCTGCAGCGGCTGTCACTCAAACTTCCCGTGGTCGGTGACATCCTGGTCAAGGCAGCCATCGCCCGCTATGCCCGTACCCTCTCCACCATGTTCGCCGCCGGCGTCCCCCTGGTGGAGGCCATGGACTCTGTCGCCGGGGCTGTAGGTAATGTGGTCTACAGCAAGGCCGTGCTCAAGATGCGCGATGAGGTTTCAGGCGGCCAGGCGCTGAATGTCTCCATGACTCAGGCGGGGGTATTTCCCAATATGGTCTGCCAGATGGTTGCCATTGGCGAGGAGGCGGGTTCCATCGATACCATGCTCTCCAAGGTGGCCGACTTCTACGAAGAGGAGGTGGACAACGCCGTCGATGCCATGAGCAGCCTGATGGAACCGCTGATCATGGCGGTACTTGGCATCCTGATCGGTGGTCTGGTCATCGCCATGTACCTGCCGATCTTCAAGATGGGTCAGGCGGTATAACGAATAACCAAACAGATGACTGACTCCTTGGTTGTTGCCATGGCAGAACCGCTGCTGCTTGCTCCGGTAGCCGCCTTGATCGGGCTGGTAGTCGGCAGCTTCCTCAACGTGGTGATCTACCGCCTGCCGCTGATGATGGAACGCGGCTGGCGCCGTGACTGCGAGGCGCTGGCCGGCAAAGAAGCGGTACCGGAGGAGCGTTTCGATCTGGTCATGCCGCGCTCGCGCTGCCCGCACTGCGGCCACATGGTAAGCGCCCGCGACAATATCCCCGTTCTCAGCTACCTGTTGCTGCGTGGCCGCTGCCGTGCCTGCGGCGCCCACATTTCACTGCGCTATCCGGCGGTGGAAATACTGACCGCCGTGCTGACGGTGGTAACGGCACTGCACTTCGGCTTTACCTGGCAGGGCCTGTTCGCCGTCCTGCTGACCTGGACGCTCATCGCACTCAGCTTCGTTGATTTCGACAAGCAACTACTCCCCGACAGCATCACCCTGCCCTGGCTCTGGCTCGGGTTACTGCTCAGCCTGTTCGGTATCTATACCGACAGCCATGCCAGCATCGTTGGTGCCGTAGCGGGCTATCTGTCACTCTGGCTCATCTACCATCTGTTTCGCTTGCTTACCGGCAAGGAAGGCATGGGTTATGGCGATTTCAAGCTGTTCGCCCTGTTCGGTGCCTGGCTCGGCTGGCAGAGCCTGCCACTGATCATCCTCCTCTCTTCCGCCGTCGGTGCGATCATCGGCCTCAGCCTGATCGTGTTTCGCGGGCGGGATCGCAATATCCCCATCCCCTTCGGCCCCTATCTGGCCATCGCGGGCTGGATCGCCCTGCTGTGGGGCGAACAGCTGACCGCCTGGTATCTGCGCATCGCCCTGCCGGCCTGACATGTTGCGGATAGGCCTCACCGGCGGCATCGGCAGCGGCAAAACCACGGTGACCGATCTCTTTGCCGCACGCGGCGTCGCCATTATCGACACTGACCGCATCGCCCGGGACATCGTCTCACCTGGCTCGGCCCTGGCAAGGCATATCGGTGAGCTGTTCGGTGCCGGGCTTATCGCATCCGATGGTTCCCTGGATCGCCGCCGCCTGCGGCAAATCATCTTCACCGATGCCGCCCGGCGTGAACAGCTGGAAGCCCTGCTGCACCCTGTTATTCATGCCCGCACGCTGGAGCAGATTGCAGATACCGCTGGTTCCTACTGCATTGTTGTAGTGCCACTGTTGCTGGAAAAAGGCTGGCAATCCCTGGTTGATCGTATTCTGGTTGTCGATTCTCCTGTAGAAGAACAGCTCAACCGCACACGGCAGCGGGATGGCCTTTCGGCTGAAGATGTCCATGCTATAATTTCTGCCCAGCTTCCCCGGGAAGCACGCCTCGCTGCCGCTGATGATGTCATCATCAACGATGCCGACATGACAAAGCTGGTGCCGCAAGTGGAGCGACTGCACCAAAAATACCTCCAGCTCGCTGCCACCCACGCTGGCTAAAGACATCGTGCAAAGATACGTCACATACGAACATCCCCTGAACGAGCGTGTGCGGACCTTATTGCGTCTGGAGTTTCTCTTCCGCCAGATCAAGCACTTCATGTCGGGAAGCACTGTTTGGGATGCGCGCGCAGTCCTTACCAATGTGATGGATATCCTGACCATATTCAGCCGCGGCGACCTGAAGACGGAATTGATCAAGGAACTCGAGCGCAATGCCGTTAACCTGGGACGGCTGACCGAAAAGAACGGCGTCGATCACACCCAGCTGAAGAACATCCTGCACTGGCTCAACAAGCTGTGCAATGTGCTGCGTGACATGGATGGGGCATTGGGCCAGGAACTGCGTGACAACGAGTTTCTCAACGCCATTCGCCAGCGCAGCAGTATTCCCGGAGGAACCTGCGATTTTGACCTGCCGCTCTATCACCAATGGCTGCACCTGCCGCAAGAGCAGCGCCAGGCCGACATGGAGCGCTGGCTCGGTGCACTGGATGCCGTGCGCCAATCTGTTGAACTGATCCTGAAACTAATCCGCAACAGTGCCGAACCCGTCACGGTGCTTGCTGGTGGTGGCGTTTATCAGCACGTCCTTGATCCGGCCATTCCCTTCCAGCTGGTACGCATCGCATTGGTCATGGAGTCACCCTATTACGCCGAGGTCAGTGGTGGAAAGCACCGTTTTGCCATCCGCTTCATGCAACCCTCGCCGGCCGAGCGGCCAAAACAAGCGACTGAAGATGTCTCCTTCCGCCTGACCTGCTGCGCCTTATGAGTCAAACCATCGTCAAGTGCCCTACCTGCGGCAAACCTGTACGCTGGACAGCGGAAGAAAGCTGGCGCCCGTTCTGCAGCGAGCGCTGTCGTTTGATTGATCTGGGGGCATGGGCCGATGGTAGTCATGCCATATCCGGTGAACCTGCCGAATTATCTCCGGATCAGGGGGAGGGTAAGAGCGATCCATCCCATTGAAGAATTAAATTTCACGCCGGGTACCACACAGTGTTTCAGTAGAAAGCGGTGGCCGCAGGAAATCTGACATCACTCCCACAAACCACTGATTGCCGCCACCCCCTGCCCACCATGTTCCCACGCGGTTGTGATATCTGCCGAGGTCATGCCGCCCAAGGCATACACGGGGATCGTGCTCGCTTCTGTCAGTTGGGAAAACCGTGCCCAACCCAAGGCCGGCATGCCGGGATGACTGCGCGTAGGTTGCACCGGTGAAAGCAGCGCAAAATCAGCGCCGATGGCACAAGCATGTCCCAGCTCCTCAGCCGTATGACACGACACCCCCAGCAATAATCCCGTCGCTTCCGCTGGACGCTGACGGTGCTGCATCAGCGCATGACTACTGAGCTGCACGCCATCCACTCCCAACGCTGCTGCCAGCGTGTACTCACCATTCAACAGCAGGCGTGCCCCATGACAACGACACAAAGCATGTACCTGCGGCGCCAACTGCCGCAACCCTTCGGTATCCAGTAGTTTTGAACGCAATTGCATCAGACGTATGCCGCGCTGCAAGGCGGCTTCGAGAGCAAGGAGAAAAGCTGGCCAGTTCGTAGCATCACCTGGTTCGGGCGTAATGAGGTAGCGATCAGGCAATTGCAGGGCAGTAACAACTGGGCGATTGGGCGGCGGGAACTCAAAATAGGGAAGTTCATTGAGCCCCACCCAACGCACCTCCTGACCTTCGCGGCCATGGGCATAACCCTCACAACGATCCACGCGCCACACATCGAGCAGCACCTTACGGTCGGGATAGTGGTGAGCTATGCGTATCAACGGGCGGGCCTGAAGAACATTGATGCCCAGCTCTTCGTGCAGTTCACGGGACAATGCAGCAAGAACATCCTCGCCGGGTTCGATCTTGCCACCGGGAAATTCCCACAATCCACCTTGATGCAGGTGCAGGGGGCGCCGCGCAATGAGCACACGGCCATCCTCACCCACAATGGCTGCGGCAACGACATGCATTACCCTGAACCCCTCATCCAAAATACGTCTGCACGTCAGCAATTAATGACGCGCGGGTTCAATGACTGTTGCCTCAGGAACGATACTCGGCATTGATGCGGACGTAATCATAAGAAAAGTCACAGGTCCAAACCCGGGCAGATGCAGTACCGCGCACCAAATCGACCCGAATGGTAATTTCGTTCTCTGCCATCACCGCCGCGCCACGCTCCTCGGTGTAATCAGGCGCCCGTCCCCCCTCACGAACAATGCAAACATCCCCCAGGTGTATGGTGATTGCTTCAAGATCCAATCCCGATACACCGGCACGTCCCACGGCAGCGAGAATACGTCCCCAGTTGGGATCAGAGGCAAAGAAAGCCGTTTTTACCAGCGGTGAGTGGGCAATGGTGAATGCAACCTGCTCGCACTCCTGAACATCGCGGCCATTGATAACCTCAATGGTGATCAGCTTGGTTGCACCCTCACCATCACGTACGATGGCCTGCGCCAGTGTTTCGCAAATATCAATCACCGCCTGGCGGAACAAATCGATATCTGCCGTATCTGCTTCTACCAATACCCCCGAAACACCAGTCGCAACCATCATGCAGGCATCATTGGTTGATGTGTCACCATCAACGGTAATCCGATTGAAGGATTGGCCAACGGCGACATCAAGCACCTGTTGCAGCAGAGACTGTTCGATCCTGGCATCGGTGGCGATGTACGACAACATAGTCGCCATATCCGGGCGGATCATGCCGGATCCCTTGGCAATACCGGTGATGGTCACTTCACCGCGGCTCAATGTGATACGACGTGAACACCCCTTAGGCACGGTATCGGTGGTCATGATACCGTGTGCAGCATCTGCCCAGTTATCTTCAGCCAGCGCAGCAATGGCCTGCGGCAATACTGCCGTAATCTTCTTCAGCGGCAGAGGCTCACCAATCACACCCGTGGAAAACGGCAATACCTCAGTGCTGCTGCAGCCGGCGAGCCGCGCCAATTCGGCACAACTCTGCTGCGCATCAATCAGTCCCTGCCTGCCGGTACCTGCATTGGCATTACCCGTGTTGACGAGAAAATAACGCGGCGCAGAGCCGGCCAGGTACTGTTTGGCCACTGTCACCGGGGCGGCACAGAAGGCGTTCCGGGTAAACATGCCAACACAGACTGAGCCTGCGGCAAGTTCCATCACCACCACATCACGCCGGCCCGGCTTCTTGATACCCGCCGATGCGATACCAATGCGGAAACCGCGAACAGGAAACAGTTGAGGTAATCCCTCGAAACCCACGGCCATGTTATGTTCCTTGTTTACTCCATACGCCCATGACACTGCTTGTATTTCTTTCCTGAACCACACGGACAAAGCTCATTACGCCCCACCTTGCGTCCGTCACGTACGAATGGTTTGCTAGACGCATCACTGCCACCACCCATATCATCCTGCAAGGCGGATACCTCCGCATGCTGATATTGCATCGGCGCCTGGATACGGCGTTGCTGCTCAACCGCTTCCACATCCTCTTCGGCTCGCACCTGTACTTTGGTCAGGACGCTGACAACCTCATGCTTGATTCGCGCCAGCATCTGATTGAACAGCGCAAAGGCTTCACGCTTGTATTCCTGTTTAGGATTCTTCTGTGCATAACCTCGCAGATGTATCCCCTGGCGCAGATAATCCATCGCAGCCAGATGCTCTTTCCAATGGCTATCCAGGGTCTGCAACATCACCGCCTTCTCAAAATGACGCAGCACAGCCGCACCCGCCGAAGTTTCCTTGGCTGCATACAACTTTTCGGCTTCGTCAATAATTCGCTGCCGTAACGTTTCCTCATGCAGGCTTTCATCAGTAGACAACCAGCCGGCAATATCAAATGTCAAACCAAAATCATGCTCCAGTGCGGTCTCCAGACCCGACACATCCCACAGTTCATCCAGGCTTTGTGGCGGCACATAAATACTGATGGTGTCATTAAGCACATCGGAGCGGAGTACATTGATGGTTTCGGAAATATCATCAGAAGCCATCAATTCATTACGCTGCTCATAAATAACCTTGCGCTGATCGTTGGCAACATCGTCATATTCCAGTAACTGTTTGCGTATATCGAAGTTGTGTCCTTCGACCTTGCGCTGTGCATTCTCGATTGCCTTGCTTACCCAAGGATGCTCGATCGCCTCACCCTCTTGCATACCCAGACGCTGCATCAGGGCCCCGACACGATCAGAGGCAAAGATGCGCATCAGATTATCCTGTAACGACAGATAGAAACGGGTAGATCCTGGGTCACCCTGACGACCAGACCGGCCACGCAACTGGTTATCAATACGGCGTGATTCATGCCGCTCGGTTCCGATGATATGCAAGCCACCTGCAGCCACCACGGCATCGTGGCGCAATTGCCACTCCTCACGCAGGCGCGTAATAGTCGCCTCATCGGCAACAGGCAGGGCATCGAGTTCGGATTGCAAATTGCCGCCCAGCACGATATCGGTGCCACGACCAGCCATATTGGTAGCAATGGTTACTGCACCAGGCTGGCCAGCCTGCGCCACAATCTCTGCCTCACGCTCATGCTGTTTGGCGTTAAGCACTTCATGCTTGATACCAACCGCCTTTAGCTGCCGCGACAGAAGCTCGGAAGCCTCGATCGACGTGGTTCCTACCAGGATCGGCTGTCTTGCGGCATGGCGTTCCTTGATATCCTCGATAATTGCGGCAAATTTCTCTTCGGTAGTGAGGAAGATCAAATCACCCAAATCCTGACGCACCATCGGCCGATGCGTTGGCATAACCACAACTTCAAGACGATAAATCTGCTGAAACTCGTAGGCCTCGGTATCGGCCGTACCGGTCATGCCCGACAGCTTGTCGTACAGGCGGAAATAATTCTGGAAGGTGATGGACGCAAGTGTCTGGTTTTCATTCTGGATCGATACCCCTTCCTTGGCCTCTACTGCCTGATGCAATCCATCTGACCAGCGCCGTCCAGGCATGGTGCGCCCGGTAAATTCATCGACAATGACAATCTGGCCATCCTTGACGATGTAATCCACATCCCGCTGGTACAACACGTGCGCACGAAGCGCTGCATTGAGATGATGCATCAGACCGATATTGGCCGCATCGTACAGACTTTCACCTTCGGCCAGCAGGCCGTTGGCTGCCATCATCTCTTCAACATGCTGATGCCCCTCTTCGCTCAGATAGACTTGGCGTGCCTTTTCATCGACACTGTAATCCCCAGTTCCGCCCTCCTCCATCTGACGCTGCAGCTTCGGGATCAAGGTGTTGATCTGCTTGTAGCGAGCTGAACTGTCTTCCGCCGCACCTGAAATGATGAGTGGCGTACGCGCCTCATCAATCAATATCGAGTCCACCTCATCAACTACGGCAAAACTCAGTTCCCGCTGTACCTTTTCCGCGACACTAAAGGCCATGTTATCGCGCAAATAATCAAAACCGAATTCATTGTTCGTTCCATAGGTGATATCGGCAGCATATGCGGCGCGCTTTTCATCGTAGGACATGCCACCGGTAATCACGCCGGTGGTCATGCCGAGAAAACCGTACAATTTCCCCATCCAGCCCGCATCGCGGCTGGCCAGGTAATCATTCACCGTGATGACATGCACTCCCTTGCCCGGCAGGGCATTGAGGTAAGCTGCCAACGTTGCCACCAGGGTCTTGCCCTCGCCGGTACGCATCTCGGCAATCTTGCCGTCATGCAGCACCATGCCACCGATGAGCTGGACGTCGTAGTGGCGCATTTTCAGCACACGTTTGCCCGCCTCGCGAACCACTGCAAACGCCTCCGGCAACAGCTCGTCGAGCGTGGCCCCTTGCGCCAAACGAGCCCTGAACCCGTCGGTTTTACCGCGCAGCTCTTCGTCGGACAGCTGCTCAAGCTCTGCTTCCAGCGCATTAATTTGAGCGGTTGTTTTGCGTAACCGCTTGATCAACCGCTCATTACGGCTGCCGAATATCTTGCTGAGGAATCTGCTGACCATGGGACCACTTTGCTTGTCTGCGTGGAAGAAATAGCGCAAATGATACCGCAAATCAGCTCGTATTTCTCACCCACTGCACAGCCCACAGGGTGACAGATAACGACAAATGGAACTTGAAATTTGCGGAAAAACAGATAGTACTGACAGATACTGCGGGAGGGAAGTGTCGCTCCGGTGGCTCTCCGGCCACCGGAACTTGATGTCAGCGTACAGCCTGAACGTAGCGGGCAGGATCGACAGCGCGACCGTTGCGCAGCACTTCAAAGTGTACGTGAGGCCCAGTGGATCGGCCGGTGGAACCCATGGTCGCCAAGGACTGACCCTTTTTCACGGTATCCCCCACCTTCACCAGGATGGTTTTGTTGTGGCCATAGCGGGTAACGTAACCTTTGCCATGGTTTATTTCGACCAGATTGCCGTAACCGAAGCGCGAACCCGACCAGGTCACTACACCAGAAGCCACAGCGATCACCTCAGCGCCTTCCTTGCCGGCAAAATCCACGCCATTGTGATGCGCCAGGCGGCCACTGAATGGATCAGTACGAATACCGTAAGGGGAAGATATCCAGCCACTACGCACCGGACGTCCTGCCGGCAGCACCTCGGCTTGCAGATTACGATTGAGCAGCATTGTTTCCAGCACGCTCAACTGATCACCACGGTTTTGCAGTTGCAGCGAAAGGTTATCCAGCAGGGCGATAAAATCTGGAACCTGCATGGATTGAGGCACAGATACGCTTTCCGGGCCACCTAAAGCCGGAGGATTTTCAAAATTGAACTCACCATCCTCCAGGCCTGCCATACGGGTCAATCGTTGCCCCATTGCATCCAGTCGCATGACATGGGCCTGCATCTGCCCCATGCGCAGCGCCAGTGCATTGAGATTTTCCTCAGCAGTACGCTTGGCCAGTTCAATAGCCTGCCGCTGACTGTCCATCTCACCCTGCAATCCTCCGGCCACCAGTACCGAAGTTCTGGCATCGGAAAATCCCATCTGGTATCCGCCATACAGCGCCAGTGCAGGAACCGCCATGAAAACAGCAAGAAAAATCGCTGCCATGCCGCGTCGTCCGACGCTGACACAACTGGAACATCCGAGTTGCCTGGAGATAAATAGAATATTCATCGTCCCCTATCCAGTCACCTGAAACCCGTCCTGAATCTGAGCCGGGTTGTTAACATTCAAATCATCGCTTGTTATATGATTTCCGCATGAGCAAACCACGCCCTCTTCAACAATTACTAGGCCTCGGCACCTCTGCCCGGCTTATCGAACAAACCCGGCAATTACAATCTATTGCCAAACTGCTATTTGGCTGTCTTGATGCAGAATCCATCGCCCATATCCATGTCGCAGACTTGAGCAACGGCAAACTTCTCCTGCATGCGGACTCTACGGCTTGGGCCACACGCCTGCGTTATCTGTCGCCACAATTGCTGCGCTGTCTGCAACATTCACCGCCACTGGCAGGGTTGCACCACATCGAAATCCGGGTGGTACCACTGTCACAGCCAGCCCCCCCTGTCCAGCAACCATCATTCATGTCCGCCAGTAGCGCCGCCATCATAGACAGCAATGCCGACAGCCTTTCCGACTCCACCCTGCGTGCTGCGCTCAAGCGACTGGCACGCCGTGGCCGTAGCAAATCGTCAGATTCCTAAACAGCAACCACCGGCTGGATATAGGAAATGGGCGCCTGCTGAGGATCGTCGAAAGTTACCTGCTCCCAGGCATCTTCCTCTACCAGTAACCTGCGCAACAGCTTGTTGTTCAATTCATGACCCGATTTGTGACCGCTGAAGGCGCCAATCAGGCTGCAGCCCAGCAGATACAGGTCACCAATGGCATCCAGCACCTTGTGTTTGACGAACTCGTCGTCATAACGCAGGCCATCCTCATTGAGAACGCGGTAATCATCAACCACTACCGCGTTATCCAGGCTGCCACCCAGCGCCAGGTTGCGACTGCGCAGCATCTCCAGTTGACTCATGAAACCGAAGGTACGGGCACGGCTCACCTCTTTTACAAATGAGGTGGTGGAAAAATCGATGCAGGAAAGCTGGCTGCGGCCACGGAAGGCGGGGTGATCGAAATCGATCTCCATGGACACCTTGAAGCCGTCAAACGGCTCGAACTGTACCCAGCGGTCACCGTCCTCGATCCGGACAGTGCGCTTGATGCGGATAAAACGCTTCGATGCCGCCTGCTCGACGATGCCGGCCGACTGGATCAGAAACACGAACGGACCTGCGCTGCCGTCCATGATCGGCACCTCAGGGGCACTCAGATCGATATAGGCGTTGTCGATACCAAGACCCGCCAGCGCCGATAACATGTGCTCCACCGTAGAAATGCGCACATCATCCTTGATCAGCGTGGTGGACATGGTGGTATCGCCCACATTCTCGGCCTTGGCCTCGATTTCAACCGGCGGGTTCAAATCGACACGGCGGAAGATGATACCGGCATCCACTGGGGCGGGGCGCAGGGTGAGATATACCTTCTCGCCCGTATGGAGGCCCACACCCGTAGCACGAATTACATTTTTCAGTGTTCTTTGCCGAATCATTTCGATGCCAATCCGCCTATAACTTCCTGCTGCAACAAGCGGTTATACCGCCAACTTGGGCAAAACTATACCATAGGGCAATGCCCATTCCTAGCGAACGGGTTCACAAAACCCCCTCCCCCGCAGGGGGAGAGTCAGTCTGCCTGACGGCGCAGGAAAGCCGGAATATCCAGGTAATCCAGGCTGCCATCAGCCTCCTTGCTGAAGCGTTCCTGGCTGGTCGGCTGGTTGCGCAGCACGGTCGGGCGCTCCAGCACACCATAATCCACCTCACCGTTGCTGGCCCGGTTGACCACCAGACGCACCGGCTGCTCCGCCTGCACGGCAGTGCCGTTGCCCAGGCCGGTGGCAACCACGGTAACACGCAGCTCCCCCGACATATTGGGGTCGATCACCGTGCCAACCACAACAGTTGCGTTCTCGGAGGCGAACTCCTTTATGGTATTACCCACTTCCTCGAACTCACCAATAGACATGTCCAGACCGGCGGTGACGTTGACCAGGATGCCACGGGCGCCGGACAGATTGATATCCTCCAGCAGGGGGCTGGCGATGGCGGCCTCGGCAGCGATCCGGGCACGCCCCTCGCCGGAGGCAACACCGCTGCCCATCATGGCCATCCCCATTTCCGACATCACCGTACGGACATCGGCAAAGTCGACGTTAATCAGGCCCGGACGGGTAATCAGCTCGGCGATCCCCTGCACCGCGCCCAACAGCACGTCATTGGCGGCCTTGAAGGCATCCAGCAGGCTAATCTGCTTGCCCAGCACCGACAGCAGCTTCTCATTGGGGATGGTGATCAGGGAGTCGACATACTGCCTCAATTCCTTGATGCCATCATCGGCCACACTCATGCGCTTCTTGCCCTCGAACGGGAACGGCTTGGTCACCACCGCCACGGTGAGTATGCCAAGCTCCTTCGCCACCTGAGCCACGATAGGCGCACCACCGGTACCAGTCCCCCCCCCCATGCCGGCAGTGATGAACACCATGTCGGCACCTTCCAGCACTTCGGCAATACGATCACGGTCTTCAATGGCAGCCTGACGGCCGATCTCGGGATTGGCTCCGGCCCCCAGCCCCTTGGTTACCGCCCCGCCCAGCTGCAGCACGGTGCGGGCGCCCGACTTTTTCAGTGCCTGGGCATCGGTATTGGCGCAAATGAAATCTACTCCGTCGATATCCTGCAGCAGCATGTGTTCCACCGCATTGCCACCACCACCACCGACCCCCACCACCTTGATGATGGCATTCTGTGCCTGAGTATCCATCAGTTCGAACATGGTGTTCCTCCTCTTCCCCTGTTGACTCCTGCCCGTAGGCAGATAATTAGAAATTCCCCTGGAACCAGCTTTTCATGCGCTGGACCACACTCGACAAACCACCGGAGACACGCAACTCCGACGCTACCCCGCCACTGCGGTTGTGCAACCCGAACAACAGCAAACCCACGCCAGTGGAGTAGATCGGGTTACGCACCACATCCACCAGCCCGTTGACGCCCTGCGGCATACCCAGCCGCACCGGCATGTGGAAAATTTCTTCCGCCAGATCCACCACACCTTCCATCTTGGCGCTGCCGCCGGTCAGCACCACGCCGGCTGCACACAGATCCTCAAAGCCGCTGCGGCGCAGTTCTGCCTGCACCAGGGTGAACAGCTCCTCGTAACGCGGTTCCACCACATCGGCCAGGGTCTGACGTGCCAGACGGCGGGCCGCACGATCTCCCACACTCGGTACCTCAATGGTTTCATCGGCGCTGGCCAGCTGGGCGAGGGCACAGCCGTACTTGATCTTGATGTCTTCGGCATGTTGTGTCGGCGTGCGCAGTGCCACTGCAATGTCATTGGTCACCTGATCGCCGGCAATGGGAATCACCGCCGTATGGCGGATGGCTCCTTCAGTGAACACGGCAATGTCGGTAGTGCCACCACCGATATCCACCAGACACACACCCAGCTCCTTTTCGTCGTCGGACAACACCGCATTACTGGAGGCCAGCTGCTCCAGAATGATGTCGTCCACTTCCAGGCCGCAGCGGCGTACGCATTTGACGATGTTCTGCGCCGCACTCACTGCGCCGGTCACCAGATGAACCTTGGCCTCAAGGCGCACGCCGGACATACCGATGGGTTCCCGAATCCCTTCCTGGGTATCGATGACGAACTCCTGCGGCAACACATGCAAAATCTTCTGATCGGCAGGGATCGCTACCGCGCGCGCCGCATCGATCACCCGCTCCATATCGCTCTGCATCACTTCCTTGTCGCGTATGGCGACAATGCCGTGTGAATTGAGGCTGCGAATGTGACTGCCGGCAATACCTGCATAAACCGAATGAATCTGGCAACCGGCCATCAACTCCGCTTCCTCTACCGCACGCTGTATCGACTGCACGGTCGACTCAATATTCACCACCACGCCCTTCTTCAGGCCGCGAGAGGGATGCGAACCGATACCGATGATGTCTATCGCGCCTGCGGCAGTTATTTCGCCGACGATTGCCACCACCTTCGATGTACCGATATCAAGGGCAACAATCAGGTTTTTTTCACCTTTTCTGGACATTAATCTCTCCCCGCTCCTATGCCCCGGCGCGTCCCGGTTGACGCCACTGCACCGCAAAACCGTTGGTGTAGCGCAAATCCACCCGCGCCACGGTGGCGCTACGCGGCCCAAGTATGCGTGGCCAGGCCCGCACAAAACGATCCATCCGCGCTGGATGTTCATTACGCCCAAGCATCAGCTCCATGCCGTTATCCAGTGCCAGCTTCCAGGCACGACGTTCATCCATCGCCACTTCATTAATCGTCAGTTGCAGTGGCGCCACTGCCCGTTGCAGCTCGATGAAATGCGCCGTCAACATTGTCGAAGTACCCTGCGGGCCGCGCAGCACCGGCAACCCGTCGGTCACCACTGGCTCCACCGGTTGAAACAGTCCACCTTCCGGGTTGACCAGACCACCATCGGCCCAGCGCGCAAGCACCTGCTGCTCGCGCAGCTGTACCAGCAGCACATCGGGCCAGGTACGGCGCACCTGCACGCTATGTACCCACGGCAACTGTTCCAGAGCCTCACGCACTGCACCAATATCGATGCGCATGAAGCCGACCTGTGCATGAGGTAGTACTGCCGCATGCACATCCTGTGTCGACACATGCTGAAGATCACCCTGCACGCGTACCGTACGCAACGGCAGGTTGCCGGGTGCTGCCAGCCAGAGTCCGGTGCCAATCGTGAACACCGCCAGCAGCATCAGCCCAAGCAGCAACGGCAAGTAGCGCTGCCATTCCGGCCGCACCACTTCCTGCTGCTTGCGCCGTGCCTGTATCCGTCTAGCCACCCAGCGTTCCCTCCAGAATGCGCAACACCAGTTCATCGAACTCGATGCCAGCGGCGCGCGCCGCCATCGGCACCAGACTGTGATCGGTCATGCCAGGCACCGTGTTTACCTCAAGGACAAACGGATTGCCCGCCTCATCAAGCAGGAAGTCGACCCTGCCCCAGCCACTGCAGCCCAATACCGCAAAGGCACGCAGCGCCAACTGCTGCATACGTTGCTCCTGTTGCGCGGCGAGGCCGCATGGGCAGAGATAACGCGTGTCATCACGAAAATACTTTGCCTCGTAGTCATAAAACTCTGTCGCCGGCACAATGCGCACGGCAGGCAGCGCCGTATCACCGAGAATCGCCACGGTATATTCGCCGCCGCCCACATACTGTTCGGCCAGCACCAGGCTGTCGTACTGCGCAGCTACCATCCAGGCCGCGCCCAGCGTGCCTGCAGTGGTCACCTTGCTTACACCAATGCTGGATCCTTCATTGGCTGGCTTGACGAACAAGGGCAGACCAAGGCGCTGCTCGACCGCAGCGAAATCACTCTGCGCGTCCAGTAATTCAAATTCAGGTATCGGTAGATTCGCAGCCTGCCACACCATCTTGCTACGCCATTTATCCATACCGAGAGCCGAGGCCAGTACACCACTGCCCGTGTAGGGCAGCTGCATGAGATCGAGAGCACCCTGCAGTTCACCATCTTCACCACCGCGTCCATGCCAGGCGATGAACATGCGATCAAAACCACCACACGCCAGCACCTCCAGCACGTCATGCCCTGCATCAACACCATGCGCATCGACACCACACCGTTTGAGCGCCGCCAGAACAGCATTGCCACTCTTGAGGGAAATCTCGCGCTCGGCAGACCATCCACCCATCAGTACGGCGACCTTGCCGAAGAGCCTGGCGTCACGCACTTTATTCACCGTCACGCTCCCCCACGACATGCACCTCACGCACCAGGCTGATACCACACTGGTGTTGCACTGTCGCTGCCACCTGGTCAATCAGCTCCTCAATTTCTGCCGCCGTAGCCAAACCGGTATTGACGATGAAATTGGCGTGCTTGTCCGACACACAGGCGCCGCCGATACAATGTCCCTTCAAACCACATGACTCAATCAACCGGGCAGCATGATCGCCCGGTGGATTACGAAACACCGAACCGGCATTGGGCTGCTGTGTCGGCTGAGAGGCTGCGCGTCTGTCCAGCAGTTCACGGATATGCGCTACGGCCGCGTCAGTATCACCGTGCTGTAAATGCAGGGTGGCTGCGACAAACCACTCACCGGACGGCCCCTGCACTTGGCGATAGCCGACACGGTAGGCATCGGCATTGCGCACCTGTAACCGACCACTGCGATCCAGCGTCTCCACACTGCGGACCAGCCGCCAGGTCTCGCCACCGAAGGCACCCGCATTCATTGCCAGCGCGCCCCCCAAAGTGCCGGGGATACCGGCCAGAAACTCGGCACCGGTCAGTCCCAGCCGTGCGCAGAAGCGCGCTACCTTGGCACAGGTCACGCCGGCTTCGGCGCGTACCGTCAGCGCATCGATCTGTTCGATACCATTCAACAGGCCGGAAGTGGCTATCACCGTGCCGCGGATACCTCCGTCACGTACCAGCAGGTTGCTGCCCAGACCAACCCAGATCAGCGGCTCATCCACTGGCAACCGTGCCAGAAATTGCGCCAGATCGGCGATATCTGCCGGCTGGTAATAACGTTCGGCCGGGCCGCCCACACGCCAAGTGGTGTGACGCGCCATCGACTCGTTCTCGAGCAGCACGCCGCGCAATGCCTGGGTCTGACGTGCAGTCATCATTCGAATGCCTCCGCCAGTTGCTGTGGCAATGCCGCCGCCGCCGCGCCGACATCGCCGGCACCCAAAGTCAACAACACATCACCGGCATGCAGCACACCATGCAGCGTGCTGGCCAGATCCTCAGGCTGCGCCACGAATACCGGATCCACCTGGCCGCGGGCGCGAATGGCACGGCACAGGGTGCGGCTATCGGCACCGGGGATCGGTTTTTCACCCGCGGGATAGACCTCCAGTACCAGCAAGGCATCGGTGGTAGAAAGCACCTCGGCAAAATCCTCAAACAGATCGCGGGTGCGGGTGTAACGATGCGGCTGGAAAGCGACGACCAGTCGCCGGTCCGGCCAGCTGGCACGCGCAGCCTGTATCGTTGCCGCCACCTCGCGCGGGTGGTGCCCGTAATCATCCACCAGGCTCACGACACCCTCACCGACACGTACCTCGCCGTTCAGCTGGAAGCGACGCCCGATACCCTGGAAAGCCGCCAGCGCGCGCAGAATCGCCTCATCCGATACCCCGACCTCGTGGGCGACGGTGATTGCAGCCAGGGCATTCAATACGTTATGGCGTCCGGGCATGGCCAGGGTTACGTCAAGCCAGTCACCACAGTCACGGCGCGCAACGCGGAAGTGATTGCGCAGGCCATCCTGGTGTATCTCACTCGCATAAATATCCGCCTCCGGCGTCAGGCCATAGGTTCGCACCGGCCGCGTAACCTCGGGCATGATCTCACGCACTACCGGATCGTCCAGACACAGCACGGCCAGTCCGTAAAACGGCAGGTGGTGCAAAAATTCGACAAAGGTCTGGCGCAATTTCGAAAAATCGCCACCATAGGTGGCCATGTGGTCGGCATCAATGTTGGTGACCACCGCAGTCATCGGTTGCAGATAGAGGAAAGAGGCATCGCTCTCATCGGCCTCTGCCACCAGATAACGGCTGGCACCCAGCCGTGCATGGGTACCGGCACTGTTCAACTTGCCGCCGATGACGAAGGTAGGATCGAGTCCACCCTCCGCCAGCAGGCTGGCGATAAGACTGGTGGTAGTGGTTTTGCCATGAGTGCCGGCCACAGCAATGCCATGGCGGAAGCGCATCAGCTCGGCCAGCATCTCCGCACGCGGCACCAGCGGGATGCGCTGTTCGCGTGCGGCCATTACCTCGGGGTTGTCGGCCGGTACCGCCGTCGAAATCACCACCACGTCCGTACCGGCCACATGCGCCGCCTGATGACCGATACTGATCCGGCTACCGAGGGCAGCGAGGCGGTGCGTCACGGCGTTCTCTTTCAGATCAGAACCTGATACCTCGTAGCCGAGATTGAGCAATACCTCGGCGATGCCGCTCATGCCGGAGCCGCCGATACCAACGAAGTGAATGCGACGGATGCGGCCCATCGGGTTGGCGTCGCGGCGTGTGCCATTGCTGTTCATGCTCATGTCGCAGCTCCCTGTGCAGCACCCCTGCGGGCACCCTCTGGACGCGCGAATGATTTTCTCTGCCCAGTCATCATGCGGCCTTCCTCATCGCAGTGGCGGCGATGCATGCCTCAGCCACGGTCGCAGTCGCCTCTGGCTGCGCCAGACGGCGTGCCGCCTGCGCCATGGCGCCCAGTTCCTTGCGTCCAGAGGCAGGCTCGGCACAAAAACGTTGCAGTATGGCTGCAAGCATCTCCGCGCTCATGGTGTGTTGCGGCAACAGCAGTGCGGCGCCAGTCTCAACCAGAAAACCTGCATTGTGCGTTTGATGGTCGTCCACCGCATGGGGATAGGGCACCAGCAGCGCAGCGACTCCGGCGGCAGCCAGCTCGCTTACCGTTAACGCACCCGCGCGACACAACACCAGATCGGCCCAGTCGTAGGCAGCGGCCATGTCGTCAATGAAGGGCAACAGTTCGGCCTCAACACCTGCGACCTGATAAAACTTCTGCACCTGCTCCAGGTGACGCCGGCCACTCTGATGACGCACCAGCGGACGCTGTTCCACCGGCAACAGGGCCAGCGCCCGCGGCAGGATCTCATTGAGTGCCATGGCACCGAGGCTGCCGCCGACCACCAGCAGGCGCAGCGCACCCTGGTGCTGTGCATAACGTTGTTCCGGCGCGGCAATGGCGGCGATCTCCCGCCGTACCGGATTGCCGCAGGTACTTACCCACGGCGCCTCGGTGAAGGTGCCGGGAAAGGCCTGCATCACCTGCTTTGCCACGTGACTCAGCAGCCGGTTGGTCAATCCCGCCACCGCGTTCTGCTCGTGGATCAACAACGGCTTGCCGCTGATCCAGGCTGCCAGGCCACCAGGGCCGGAGGCAAAACCACCCAGCCCCAGAACCGCCTGTGGCTGGCGCCGACGCAACACGGTCAAGGCCTGCCATAGCGCACGCACGATGCGCAGCGGCGCCAGTAACCAGCCCAGCATGCCCCTGCCGCGCAGGCCGGTGATGCTGATGTAATCGATATCAATGCCGGCCTGTGGCACCAGTTCCGCCTCGATGCCGGCGCGGGTGCCGAGCCAGCTCACCTCGGCACCACGCTGACGCAGCTCCTGTGCCACCGCCAGCGCCGGAAATACATGACCGCCGGTACCACCCGCCATGATGAGGATCCGCGGACTGCTCATGCCGGTTGTCCTCCGCGCCGGTTTTCGCGATCAACCCGCAACAACAGGCCGACGGCGATGCAGGTCACCAGCATGCTGGAGCCGCCGTAGCTCATCAGCGGCAGGGTCAGTCCCTTGGTAGGCAACACTCCCATGTTGACCCCGAGATTAATGAAGGCCTGCAGCCCGATGAGCAGGGCAATGCCGTAGGCCATGTAGGCACCGAAGTGAGCACCTACCTGCGCTGCCGCCCGTCCGATGGCAAAACCGCGCCACACCACGAATACGAACAGCACTATCACACCGAGTGCACCAAACAGCCCCAACTCCTCGGCCAGCACCGCAAACAGAAAATCGGTGTGCGCCTCCGGCAGGTAAAACAGTTTCTGCACGCTGGCACCGAGACCGACACCAAACCAGTCACCACGGCCAAAGGCGATCAAGGCCTGCGTCAACTGGAAGCCGCTGTTGAAAGGATCGGCCCACGGATTCATGAAGGTGGTAAGACGTTCCATACGATAAGGTGAGGTGATGGCCAGCAGCGCCAACACTCCCGCTGCAGCTGAAACCAGCAGACCGAACAGCCACAGTCGCACACCGGCAAGGAACAGCATGCCCATCAGTGTCGCACCCAATACCACCAATGCGCCGAAATCTGGCTGTAGCAGCAACAACAACGCAAACACCAGCAACAAACCAAGTGGCTTGATAAATCCCTGCACTGTCGTGCGAACCTCTTCACCACGCCGCACCAGATAGCCGGCGGTGTATACGATCAGTGCCAGCTTGGCCAGTTCTGATACCTGCAGGTTGAATATCCCCAGCGACACCCAGCGGGTGGCCCCATTGACGTTGCGTCCCACGCCCGGAATCAGTACCAGCAGCAGCAGTGCCAGGCTGGCCAACAGCAACAGCGGCCCCAGACGTTGCCAGGCAGCGAGAGGTATCTGCACCGTGATGAAAGCCATCAGCACGCCAACCATGACATAGATGCCCTGCCGCAACAGGTAATGGAACGGTGCACCCAGCTGACGATCAGCAATAGAGATGGAAGCGGAACCTACCATCAGCAGGCCGAGCGCCAGCAGCACAGCCACCGCCAGCAGTAACGGTATGTCACCCTGTACCACGGCAGCCACATGACTGCGCCGCAGCGTTGGCTGCCGGTAGTTGCGCCACAGAACACCGGTGCCCATCATGCCGCCAGCCTCCGCACCGCCGCGACAAATACCTCGGCACGATGCACATAGTTGTCGAACATGTCGAAACTGGCACAGGCCGGCGACAACAGCACGCAATCGCCCGGCTGGGCCAGGTGTGCGCTCTCATTCACTGCCTGCTCCATGCTGTAGCCGGCATGTACCACCGGCACTGCACCGGCGATGGCCTGCTCGATCAGCGCGGCATCGCGCCCGATCAACACCACCGCGCGTGCATGTGCTGCCACGGCTCCCTTCAACGGGTAAAATTCCTGTCCTTTGCCATCGCCGCCGGCGATGAGCACCACCTTGTCGCCCGGCATGCCGGACAACGCAGCCAGGGTGGAACCGACATTGGTGCCCTTGGAGTCGTCATACCAGTTGACACCGCCAATCTCCGCTACCCACTGACAACGGTGCGACAAACCGGTGAAGGAACGTAGCGCATGCAACACCGCCGTGCGTTCCAGCGCTACCGCATCAGCCAGCGCCAATGCAGCCAGTGCATTGGCCCAGTTGTGGCGTCCCGCAATCTTCAACTCAGTCGTGGCAATGATATTTTCCGCACCGCGACACAACCAGGCTACGCCTTGCACCATACGTACACCGTAGCTGTCGCCGTCAGTCGGTACATCAAGCGTGAACCAGCGCATGCTACGCCCCGTCTGCGCCATTGCCGCCACCCGTACATCATCCGCATTCAGCACCATCACACCGTCACCCTGATACACGCGCTGTTTGAGTACGGCGTATTGATCCATGCCGCCATGACGGTCAAGATGATCCGAACTAAGATTGAGTACCGTTGCAGCACGACAGTTGAGCGTAGCCACCGTCTCCAGCTGAAAGCTGGACAGCTCCAGTACATACAGATCAGGTGCTCCGGCCTCATCCGACTCCAGCAGCAATTCCAGTGCCGGTGTACCCAAATTACCGCCGACCCGCACTTCGCGACCGGCAGCCTGTGCCATCTCACCCAGCAGCGTAGTCACGGTGCTCTTACCGTTGGAGCCGGTGATCCCCACTACCGGCGCATCCACACTACGCGCAAACAGCTCAATGTCACCGATAATCTCCGCCCCGGCCGCGCGCGCGGCGCACAGGGCCGGCTCGTCCAGCGCCACACCGGGACTGACGACAAGGCGCGCCTGACGACTGAACAACGCCGCGTCGAACGGCCCGAGGTGCACCTCCACCCCCGGCCGCTCGGCACGCAACTGCTTCAGCCCCGGCGGGTTGACGCGACTGTCGGCCACGGCAAACCGCTCCCCGCGCCGCGCCAGGAAGCGCGCCACGGAGAGTCCGGTCTTGCCCAGTCCAATTATCAGCGTCATATCGGTGTTCACTTCCAATACCCAACGCAGAGGCGCAGAGGCGCAGAGAACACCTCTCCCCTTCGCAGCCACCACTTCGCAGTCACATGCATCATCCTCTCTGCGTTCTCCGCGCCTCTGCGTCTCTGCGTTGGATGTTCCATTAACGGATCTTCAGTGAGGCCAGGCCGATCAGCACCAGGATTACGGTGATGATCCAGAAGCGCACGATGACGCGTGGCTCCGGCCAACCCTTCAGCTCAAAGTGATGGTGCAGCGGCGCCATGCGAAAGATGCGTCGACCGGTAAGCTTGAACGAGGTCACTTGCAGAATCACCGAGATGGTTTCCATCACGAACACACCGCCCATGATGAACAGAACGATCTCCTGTCGCACCACGACGGCAATGGTGCCAAGGGCCGCACCCAGCGCCAGCGCACCGATATCGCCCATGAACACCTGGGCCGGATAGGTGTTGAACCAGAGGAAACCAAGACCTGCGCCCACCATCGCACCACAGATCACGGCCACCTCTCCGGCGCCGGGCACATAGGGCACGCCGAGATAGGTAGCAAAATGTACATGGCCGGCGACGTAGGCGAATACCCCGAGGGCACCACCCACCATCACCGTGGGCAGGATGGCGAGGCCATCAAGACCGTCGGTGAGATTTACCGCGTTGCTGGAGCCAACGATCACCAGGTAGGCAAGCAGAATGAAACCCAGACCCAGCGGCAATGCCACGTTCTTGAAGAACGGCAAGATAAGCTGAGTTTCCACCGGCACCTGGGCGGTGTAATAGAGAAATATCGCTGCACCGAACCCGAACAGCGATTGCAACAGATACTTGTGCTTGGCACGCAGGCCCTGCGACTGTTTTTTCACCAGCTTGATGTAGTCATCGAGCCAGCCGACAAAACCGAACAGCAACGTTACCGTCAGCACCACCCAGATGTAGCGATTATCCAAATCGGCCCACAGCAGAGTGCCGATGACAATGGCCACCAGGATCAGCGCGCCACCCATGGTCGGCGTACCCGCCTTGGACAGATGACTTTGCGGACCATCGTTACGCACATGCTGGCCGATCTGGTAACGGCTGAGATGCCGAATCATGGCCGGGCCGAGCAACAGCGAAATCAGCAGTGCGGTGAGCACGCCGAGGATGGCGCGCAGCGTCAGGTACTGGAAGACATTGAAGCCGGTGTGAAACTGCGCCAGGTATTCGGTCAGATAGAGCAGCATCAGTCATCTCCTCCGCACAGCAGCGCTTCTACCACCTGTTCCATGTGGGCGCTGCGTGATCCCTTGACCAGTACCGTCATCTCCGCTGTCAGCACCTGACGCAACGCTGCTGCCAGCGTTGCACAATCTTCGAAATGCTTTGCCCCGTCCCCGAAACCTGACGCTGTCGCATGGCTGAGCGGGCCGGTGACATATAGTGCGTCGATGCCGGCAGCTCGGGCATATGCGCCCACTTCGCTATGCAGCTGCGGCGCATCGGTGCCCAGCTCACCCATATCACCCAGCACCAGGATGCGCGTACCGGAGCATGCTGTTAGTACGTCGATGGCAGCCCGCATCGAGCCGGGGTTGGCGTTATAACTGTCATCAATGAGTTGTGCGCCATTACATGCGGTTCGGTGTTGCAGACGACCGCCCACTGCCTGTATACCTTCCAGACCGCGACGCACCGCATCCAGCTTTACATCCAGCGCCAGTGCCAACGCCGTGGCGGCCAATGCATTCATCACGTTATGGCGGCCCGGCAACGGCAGCAACAATTCGGCCTCACCCGCCGGTGTCTGCAACCACATACGGCTGCCACTGGCTTCGGGCTGCCAGCGCGCAGTGATAATTGCCTCCGGTGACATGCCGAAACAAAGCTGGCGCTGGGTACCTGCCATGCTACGCCACAGATCGGCAAAGGCATCGTCGGCATTGATCACTGCCACACCGTTTTCACGCAAACCCTGATAGATTTCACCCTTGGCACGGGTGACACCTTCAAGCGAACCAAAACCGGCCAGATGCGCCGGCCCGGCATTAGTGATCACCGCAGCATCCGGTTGCGCCAGATCGCTTAGATAGGCGATCTCACCGGCGTGATTGGCGCCCATCTCAATTACCGCATGGCGATGTTGTGGTGTCAGTTGCAGCAATGTAAGCGGTACGCCGATGTCATTATTCAGATTGCCTTCAGTGGCGAGTACAGCACCAGACTGGGCGAAGATGGCACGACTCATCTCCTTTACCGTAGTCTTGCCGTTACTGCCGGTAATCGCCGCCAGTGGTGTGTTGCAATGCAGACGCCAGGCAGCAGCGAGACGCCCCAATGCCAGCCGTGTGTCGCGTACTACCAGCTGTGGCAGCAGAGTATCCACCACATGCTCTACCAGCACCGCCACCGCACCACGCGCTGCCGCCTCGGCAACATAGTCATGGCCATCGAAGCGCGGTCCACGCAGAGCGATGAACAGCGCACCCGGCACCAATGTTCGTGTGTCGGTGCTGACGCCGTGAAATTCCATATCACTGCCGCTGCGTTCGGCGGCCAGCCAGGCAGCAGCCTGTGTCAAACGCGTGCGGATGCCGCCCGATGATTGCGACATGGTGCCGGACTCAGGCATGGTCCATCTCCCGCAGGCAGCCTGCCACTTCGTCGCGATCGGAAAAGGGAAACGCCCGCCCCGCAATGAGTTGTTCCGTTTCGTGTCCCTTGCCTGCCACCAACACAATGTCGCCCGGCTCTGCCATGCCAATGGCATGGCGGATAGCAGCCGCACGATCACGCATGACATAGGCCGCATCCGGCTCCTTCATGCCACGCTGGATATCCTCGATGATGTCCCAGGGATTTTCGTTGCGCGGATTATCGTCGGTGAGCACCACCTGATCCGCCAGCGCCTCAGCCAGCTGTCCCATTAACGGGCGCTTGGCACGGTCGCGAGCACCACCGCAGCCAAACACACACCACAAGGTGCCGGCGCAATGTGCCCGCAACGCCTGCAGCACCTGCTCCAGCGCATCAGGCGTGTGGGCGTAGTCCACCACCACCGTCGGCTGCTGCACCGCACCGAAACGCTCCATGCGACCAGGGACGGTATGTACCTGCTTCAGTCTCTGCACCGCCACATCGAAACTCATGCCGCCGGCCAGCAGTGCACCCAGTGCGGCGAGCAGGTTTGCGGCATTGAACTGACCCAGCAACGCGGTAACAAGATGCGCCTCGCCCCACGGCGAGGTCACAGTGAACGACAGGCCAACCGGTGTCAGCTGTAAATCGCTGCCGCGCAATACCGCTCCCGGTATCTGCTGCGCCATCGCACCGAAGCCATAACCGATACATTCCATCTGCCCCTGCAGTTCGTGGTACCAGCCCTCTCCCACCGCATCATCCAGATTGAGCACCGCATGGCGCAGCCCCTCCGATTGGAACAGGCGCCGTTTGGCCAGGGCATAGGCCGCCATGTCACCGTGGTAATCCAGGTGCTCATGACTCAGATTGGTAAACACCGCAACTCCGAATGCGACACCAGCAACCCGCTGCTGATCCAGCCCGTGGGACGAAACCTCCATTACCACGGCACGGGCACCGGCAGCACGCTGTGCGGCCAGCTCTTCCTGCAGTGTCACTGCATCCGGGGTGGTGTGGCCGGTGGAATGCAGTGCACCGTACAGGCCACTGCCGAGGGTGCCGATTACACCACACGGTGCATCAACGGTGAGTGCCTGGGCAATGAACTGGCTCACCGAGGTCTTGCCATTGGTTCCGGTAATGCCGACGACTGTCATGGCACGGCTCGGTTCACCATAAAAACGGGCCGCGATGATACCGGCCCTGACGCGCAGATTGTTTACCGACAGTACCGGCACATTCCTTGCGGCAACACGGCCCAGCGGCGTCTGTTCATCCATCAGCACCGCCACCGCACCACGTTCTACCGCCTGCACAATATGCGCGGCCCCATGATCGTGGTGACTACTCAGGGCGATGAACAGATCGCCCGGTTGTACCTTGCGGCTGTCCAGTGTCAGGCCGGTAATGCAGCAGGATGCAGCGACCACCTCATCCACCAGCCCGTGCAGCAGTTCCTGCAACGTATACCCTGGCTCCATGCGCTGGGCAGTCATCATAGGACACCTCGCGTAGTGGCTCCGGTACGCATCAACGGCACAGCCGGTGCCGGTACGGGTACCGTGACATCCGCCAGCTTCACGCCCAGCGATTCAAGATCGTCCGGCGCGATATCGAGCAGGCGCAACGCACCGCTCATCACCCGCCCGAATACCGGCGCTGCCACCTGACCGCCGTAGTATTCCGTACCCTGCGGCTCGTCAATCACCACCACCATCGCCAGGCGCGGTGCATCCGCCGGTGCAAAACCGGCGAACAGGGCCAGATAGCGGCTGTCGGAGTAGCCGCCGGCCGTCACCTTGCGCGCCGTACCGGTCTTGCCGCCGACGCGGTAGCCGGGCACAGCAGCGCGGCTGCCGGTACCGTCCTTGCCCACCGCCAGTTCCAGCATGGCGCGCACCTGCTGCGCGATCTCTGGCCGCATTACCTGGCTCCCATCCTGCACATGTCCGTCAGCAGGCAGCAGGGTGGCCGCATGCATGCGGCCATCGGCAGCCAGTGCAGCGTAGGCCTGCGCCAGTTGCAGCGCGGTCACCGACAAGCCATAACCATACGACAGCGTGGCACGCTCGGTTTCGCGCCAGCGGGTGAAATCGGTAAGCAGACCGGTCGCCTCACCGGGAAAGGCGCTGGAGGTCATGGTGCCGAGGCCGACACGATTGAACAGATCCCACAACTGCTGAGGCTTGATCGCCAGCGCTATGGTAGCGGCACCGACGTTGCTGGACTTCTGAATCACGCGACGCACATCGATGCGACCGTAGTTATGCACATCACGCACGGTAAGCCGGCTGTTGACGCGCAAAAATCCGCTGCCGGTATCGATCGGAGTATCGGGGCGGAACTTGCCGCTTTCCAGTGCCGCTGCCACGGTAAAGGGCTTGATGGTAGAGCCCGGTTCAAATACGTCGGTAACGGTGCGGTTGCGCAAGCGTTCGCTGTTGAGGTCACCACGATTGTTGGGGTTATAGGCTGGCTGGTTGACCATTGCCAGCACTTCGCCAGTGGTCACATCCAGCACCACCGCCGAACCGGCACGTGCCTGATTGCGCGACACCGTCGCCTTCAGCTCACGGTAGGCCAGATACTGGATGCGGCGATCGAGAGCCAGGCGCAAATCCTGACCGGGACGCGGCTCGCTGATGCTCTCCACATTCTCGACGATGCGACCGAGACGATCCTTGATCACACGTTTGCTGCCCGGTGTGCCCTTGAGCCAGGCATTGTGCAACAGCTCGATGCCTTCCTGACCAGCATCATCAATATTGGTAAAGCCGACCACATGGGCAAACACCTCACCGGCGGGATAGTAGCGCCGGTACTCGCGTTGCAGGGCAACACCTGGAATTTCCAGCGCCATCACCTTCTGCGCCAGCTCCGGCGTGATGTGACGACGCAGATAGACAAACTCGCGCTCCTGGCGCTTGGCCAGCAACTGTTCCAGCCCACGCAGATCCAGCTCCAGCACACGTGCCAGCGCCTTCCACTTGTCGCGTGCCGCCGCCAGCTCCCTGGGATTGGCCCATACCGATTCCACCGGCGTGCTGATGGCCAGCGGCTCACCATGACGGTCGGTAATCATGCCGCGATGCGCCGGCACCTCCACCACGCGCAGGGCACGGGCATCCCCCTGGTGCTGCAGAAAATCGCGGTTGAATACGTGCAGATCAACAACTCGCCACAGCAGCAGGGCCGTAGCAAGGCCGAGGACGCCCAGCACGAAACGCAGGCGCCCGGCATAGTGCGGAATCTTCTCGCGCTCACTCATGGCTTCACCAGCACCACCGCCGCAGGCGGCGGAATCATCATGTCCAGCTTGTCGCGCGCCATGACCTCGATACGGCCATGGGTCGCCCAGGTGCTCTGCTCCAGCTGCAAGCGGCCCCACTCGGTATTCAGTTCGTCGCGCACATTCTGCAGCGCCTGCAATTCGACAAACGACTTGCGCGCCTGGTGCTGCGTGTACACCACACCCAGGGCGGAAGCGAACACCGTCGCTGCCAGCAGGGTCAGGAACATGCGCCCGATCACGCCGCTTTCTCCGCCACGCGCAACACGGCGCTGCGTGCGCGCGGGTTGGCCGCCAGTTCCTGCGCTCCAGCGACAATCTTCTTGCCCACCGCACGCAGCCGCGGCTGCCACAACTGCGCCTGGGTCAGCGGCAGATCCGGCGGCAACGCTGCACCATGCTGCTGATGACGAATGAACTGCTTCACCCGCCGATCCTCCAGCGAATGGAAACTGATCACCGTCAGACGGCCGCCCGGCGCCAGCAGCATCACGCTCTGCTGCAAGAAATCATCCAGGTCTTCCAGCTCGCGGTTGACGAAGATGCGGATCGCCTGAAATGCGCGCGTCGCCGGATCCTTGCCCTTCTCCCAGGCGGGATTGGCGCGGGCGACGATATCCTGCAACTGTGCGGTACGGGTGATGGGCGCCTCGTCGCGGCTGCGCACGATGGCGCGCGCGATGCGCTTGGCGAAACGCTCCTCACCGTATTCCTTCAGCACACGGGCGATCTCCTCCTCCGCTGCCTGCGCCAGCCACTCGGCGGCACTCATGCCGCTCTCCGGATCCATACGCATGTCCAGCGGGCCGTCGAGACGAAAGCTGAAACCACGTTCCGCCTCATCCAGCTGTGGTGACGACACCCCCAGGTCGAGCAGGATGCCGTCCACCTTGCCGACCCAGCCGCGCTGCGCCACCCAGTGACCCAGCGAAGTGAAACTGCCGTGCTCGATGGCAAAGCGTGCATCGGCTCCGAAACGCTGCCGCGCCACTGCCACTGCCTGCGGATCCTTGTCCACTGCCAGCAGCCTTCCCTCGGGGCCGAGCCGGGCCAGGATCTCCGCCGCATGGCCGCCGCGCCCGAAGGTGCCGTC
The DNA here is from genome assembly GCA_020725115.1 of Thiohalomonas denitrificans. Lineage (GTDB taxonomy): Bacteria > Pseudomonadota > Gammaproteobacteria > Thiohalomonadales > Thiohalomonadaceae > Sulfurivermis > Sulfurivermis denitrificans_A. Next base: position 56,016 of record DYFR01000003.1, on the reverse strand, counting down.
CAGATAGATGCCGTCCGGCCGTACCCGCAGCGCCGCCAGCACTTCCGCCAGCAGCACCGGCTTGTGTTCCACCATCAGAGCACCAGACTCTGCAGTTCGGGCGCCAGCGCATCGCCGTCGCGGAACACCCCTTCGGCCAGCAGCTGATCGCGCTGCGCGTTCCAGCGCTCCTCGTCCCACAACTCGAATTTCTTGCCCTGTCCCACCAGCACCAGCTTGCGATCCAGCGTGGCGTACTCGCGCAGCGCCGGGGCCAGCAGGATGCGGCCGGCACCGTCCATCTCGGTGTCGGTGGCATAGCCGACCAGCAGGCGGCGCAGCTTGGTAGTCACGGGGTTGAAGGCGGGCAGGGCGGCGATGCGGGCCTCGATCTCCTCCCATTCCGGCTGGGGGTAGATCCACAGGCAACGATCGTCCGTATGGATGGTGATGACCAGATTGCCCCCGGCGCGCTCCAGCAACAGATCGCGATAACGCGCGGGCATCGCCATGCGGCCCTTCGCATCCAGCGTCAGTGCGGTCACTCCTCGGAACAAGTTTTGGCCCCCCGGGAACTCCATATCCCATTTTTCTCCACTTCGATCCACTTCCGCACACTATAGGTACCGGAGAGCCCGTGTGTCAAGGTGGAAATGGGATATTAATTCTTATGTGACAGTAACTTAGCGCAGGTGGATTAAGGTGGGATATGAGAAAATCCGGGCCTTTTCGACCCTATAGAAATCAAGATGTTGGAGGGCGAAGCTGGAGTGGACTATGAAGAGTGAAGAAGGTGGGAGCCGGCCTGTAAGCCGGGTTCTGTCGTGGACGACCATTCATCTGGGATGTGCGTCACCGCACACCTCAAGCAACCTACCCGGGAACTATGCGGGCCGCATATTACGACCCGAAGGCCGCGCGCTCCCCTATTTGGTCTTGCTCCGGGTGGGGTTTACCGTGCCGCGGACTGTTACCAGCCGCGCGGTGCGCTCTTACCGCACCTTTTCACCCTTGCCGGCGCCCGAAGGCGCTTAGGCGGTATGTTTTCTGTGGCACTTTCCGTCGGCTCGCGCCGCCCAGGCGTTACCTGGCACCCTGCCCTATGGAGCCCGGACTTTCCTCCGCGCCTTGCGGCGCCGCGATCGTCCGGCCGACTCCCGGACATAGTTTCAAGTTGCAAGTGACAAGTTGCAAGATAATTCCCGCTTTTTCCTGTCACTTGCCACTTGTCACTGCCTTTCCTTGACCAGATAGTCATATATCCGGTTCTTCTTGGCACCGGTGATTTTTGCCGCCAGGCTGGCGGCCTGCTTCACCGGCAATTCCTCCGCCAGCAGCTCGGCGATGCGACGCGGCTCATCCTCCAGGGCATCGGTCGCAGGCGGCGACGCGCCGTGCAGCAGCAGTACGGCCTCGCCGCGCTGCTGATCGCTGTCGCTGCGCACGAATTCCAGCAGTTCCCCCAGGGGCGCGCGGCGCAGGGTCTCGAAGGTCTTGGTCAGCTCACGCGCCAGCACCGCCAGACGTTCCGGGCCAAATACCGCGACCATATCCTCCAGGGTTTCCAGCAGACGGTGCGGCGCTTCGTAAAAGGCCAGGGTACGGCGCTCATTGATCAGGGTCTCGAGCACATGGCGGCGCGCGGTGCTCCTGGGTGGCAGGAAACCCTCGAAGGCGAAGCGATCGGTGGGCAGTCCGGCGGCGGACAGGGCCGCGACAAGGGCACAGGCGCCGGGCAACGGCACCACGCGGATGCCGGCCTCGTGGGCCAGCCGGGTGAGCGGAAAGCCGGGATCGCTGATCAGCGGCGTACCGGCGTCGGAGATCAGGGCGATGTCCTCGCCCTGTTGCAGGCGGCGGATCACCTCGATACTGGCCTCGCGCTCGTTATGTTCGTGCAGGGCGAACAGGGGGGTATGGATGCCGAAGTGGCGCAGCAGCCCGGCACTGTGGCGGGTATCCTCGGCGGCGATGCGCGCCACCCGCAGCAACACCTCCAGCGCCCGCGGCGTCAGGTCGCCCAGATTACCGATGGGCGTGGCCACCACATAAAGCGTTCCCGCATTCATTGACACTCGCTGACTCCGTTATTGATACTGTGCGCCTTCGGGCAAAACGCCGCCGCCGTCCTCTGTTATTATCGCCCTTCTCCCATGTGCAGACTATTTAAAACATCCCTGTTACTGCTCGCCCTGACGCTGCTGGCCACCGGCTGTGCGGTGCAGCCCGGCGCACCGCGTGTCGTCGTGGGCAGCGAAAATGCGGCCCAGGCCGCCATGATGCGGGGGGACTACGAGGCCGCCGCACGGGAATACCTGCGTTTGGCGGACTCGGCACAACACTCGGCCGATGAGCGTCTGCAGTTCCGTCTGGAGGCCGCCGATGCCCTGGGCCGCAGCGGCCAGCCGGCAAAGGCCGGGCAGTTGCTGGAGGGGCTGGATGCCAGTCGCCTGACCGCAACCCAACAAATGCGGTGGCGCCTGCTGCAGGCGCGCACCTGGCTGGCGCTGCGCAATGCCGAGCGTGTGCTGGAGGTGTTGACCCCGTTGCCGGCCGGCGCCGATGCTGCAACGCTGGGCGAATACCACCAGCTGCGTGCCCAGGCCTATACCCAGCAGGGCAACCATCTGGAAGCCGCCCGCGAGCACGCGCTGCGTGGCCATTTCCTGGCCGATGATGCCATCATCACCGACAACCAGCAGCAATTGTGGAACGCCCTCACCCAGCTCTCGGCCCATACCTTGCGGGCCCTGCGCTTCACCCCACCGCCGGACGAATTCAGCGGCTGGATGGCACTGGCAGAGATCAGCAAGCAGTACCAGCTGGGCCGGCGTGAACTGCAGCAGCTGGCCGAAGGCTGGCGCCAGGCCTACCCGCAGCACCCGGCGCGGCAGCAGTTCATCGATGAGATGCTGCGCCGCAGCACCCAGCTCATGTTGCAACCGAAACAGATCGCCCTGCTGCTGCCGCTGTCCGGACGCTTTGCCAATGCCGGCGCAGCGGTGCGTGATGGCGTAATGGCGGCCCATTACAACGTGCCGGCGGAACAGCGTGTCGCCCTGCGCATCTACGATACGACCAACCCGGCACGGGTACAGATGCTTTATGAACAGGCGCTGCGCGACGGTGCTGATTTTGTCATCGGCCCCCTCAGCAAGGAAGGCGTCACCGCACTGCTGCAACGTGACAGTTTCCCGGTGCCCACCCTGGTGCTCAACACGGTCGACAGCTTCCGTCTGCCGGACAATCTCTATCAGTTGTCCCTGTCACCGGAAGAGGAAGCGCAGCAGGTGGCCGAACATGCCTGGCTGCTCGGCTACAGCCATGCCGCGGTATTCGTGCCCGAAGGCGAGTGGGGGGAGCGTATCGAGCACGCCTTCGGCCGCCGCTGGGAGGAACTGGGCGGTGCGGTCACCAGCCTCGCCCGCTACGACGGCAACAAAAATGATTTTGCCCAGCCACTGCGTACCCTGCTCAACCTGGATCTGAGCAATGCACGGCATCGCCGCCTGCAGGCGGTGGTTGGCCAAAGGCTGCATTTCGAACCACGCCGCCGCGAGGACATCGACTTTGTGTTTGTGGCCGGTTTCCCGCGTCAGGCGCGCCTGATCCGGCCCCAACTCAAGTTCCACCATGCCGCCAACCTGCCGGTACTGGCTACCTCTCACGTCTACTCCGGCGCCTTCACGCGGGATCTGGATCGGGATATGGACGGTATCGTGTTCGGTGACATGCCCTGGACACTGAAGGCGGCCACCCCCAACCAGTCCCTGCGCAAGGACGCCAGTGCATTGCGCATCAGCGACAATGCACTGCAACGGCTGATCGCCCTGGGCAGTGATACCTACCATCTGATCCCGGTGCTGAAAGTGCTGGAGACCTACCCGTTCGAACGCTTCCACGGTGAGACCGGCTCCCTGCGGCTGGACGCACAGCGACGGCTCAACCGCCAGCTCACCTGGGCCCGTTTCAGTGGCGGCATACCGCGCATCCTGGAAGGCGGCGCCGATACCGGCCAACCGTGACCGATCGCGCCGCCCTGGGGCAGGCCGCTGAAATGCTGGCCTGCGATTACCTGCAGCGCAGCGGTCTGCAACTGGTGCAGCGCAATTACCGCTGCCGTCGCGGCGAACTGGACCTGGTGATGCGTCAGGGCGAGATTACGGTGTTTGTCGAGGTGCGCTACCGCAGCCCGTCCGCCTTTGCAGACGGAGTCACCAGCATCGACCGGCACAAGCAGGCGCGACTTCTGGCCGCGGCCCAGCACTATCTGTTGCAACACCCGGACGCCGCGCGCCGTCCCTGCCGCTTCGACGTGGTTGCCGTCACCCCGGAAGGTGGCGAAAACCGCGTAGAATGGATCACCAACGCCATTGAATCGCATTGAGCACCCGGAATGAACGATCTCGACCGTATCAAAAACCACTTTCAGGAAAGCATCCGTACCAAGGAGGCCGCGCTGGAACTGCTGACGCCGGTCATCGCTACGGCCGCCGACATGATGGCGCAGTGTCTGGTCAAGGAGGGCAAGATACTCAGCTGCGGCAATGGCGGTTCCGCCGGTGATGCCCAGCACTTTTCCTCCGAGCTGCTCAACCGCTTCGAGCGTGAGCGACCGGGACTGCCGGCGATGGCACTGACCACCGATTCCTCTACCATCACTTCCATCGCCAACGATTACGACTACAGCCAGGTGTTCTCCAAGCAGGTGCGCGCCCTCGGTCATGCCGGCGATCTGCTATTGGCCATATCCACTTCCGGCAACTCGGCCAACGTGCTTGCCGCCATTAACGCCGCCCATGATCGCCAGATGCATGTGGTGGCGCTGACCGGCCGCGACGGCGGCACCATCGCCGCGGCGCTGGCAGAAGGTGATGTGGAGATCCGTGTACCGGCCCAGGTCACTGCCCGCATCCAGGAAACCCATCTGCTGGTTATTCACTGCCTGTGCGATCTCATCGATCTGCACCTGTTCGGAGAGGAAAACTGAAGATGAAATACCTGCTGACTGTCGCCGCCCTGTTGACCCTGTTACAGGGCTGCGCCCCGGTCATTGTCGGTGGCGCCGCAGTCGGTGCCGTGGCTGTAGCCGACGATCAGCGCACCACCGGCACCATTATCGACGATCAGGGCATCGAGCTTAAAATCGGCAAGGCCATCAGCAACGACACCGAACTGCGGGAACAGGGCCACATCAATGTCACCAGCTTCAATGGCGTGGTGCTGCTCTCCGGCGAAGTGGCGACAACGGCACAGCGCGAACGAGCCGCGCAGCTGGCGCGCACTACCGTCAAGGTTCGCCACGTCACCAATGAACTGACTGTTGGCCCCGTCACCTCCTTTGCCAGCCGTTCCCGCGACAGCTGGATCACCACCAAGGTGAAGTCGCAGCTGTTCGGCGCCGGCGATGTATCCGGCAATCAAATCAAGGTGGTGACCGAAGCCCAGACCGTCTATCTGATGGGACTGGTATCGCGCCGTGAAGCTGACCGCGCCACCGAGATCACGCGCCACACCTCCAGGGTGAAGCGCGTGGTCAAACTGTTCGAATACACCGACTAGCGACCCGCCCTTGACCGCTCCCACCACCACGGCACTGCCACCGGCCTTTGTCGAATCTCTGCGCGCCCTCCTCGTCCCTGACGGACTCATCACCGCAATCGATGAACGCTGGACCTACGGCTACGACAATAGCCGCCGTCACGCCCTGCCCGACCTGGTGGTACGCCCCGCTGATCATGCCCAGGTACACGAGGTACTGCGTCTGTGCAATCAGTACCACGTACCGCTAGTGGCGCGCGGCTACGGCACCGGCACCACGGGCGCAGCGGTGCCGCTCAGCGGCGGCGTGGTGCTGTCGCTGGAGCGGATGAACCGCATACTGCGCTTCGATCCGGCCAACCGTCTGATGGTGGTCGAACCCGGCGTTACCAACCAGGCGGTGCAGGATGCCGCTGCTGCACACGGCTTCTTCTGGCCACCCGACCCGACCAGCGCCGCCGTATGCAGTATCGGCGGCAACCTGGCCTGCAATGCCGCAGGGCCACGGGCGGTAAAATACGGTACGCCGCGGGAAAATGTGCTGGGGCTGCGCGCGATCAGCGGTGGCGGCATCGACTTGCGTACCGGCGTACATACCACCAAGGGCGTGGTCGGCTACGACCTGACCCGCCTGCTGATCGGTTCGGAAGGCACCCTCGCGGTGATCACCGAAGCCACGTTAAAACTGACGCCACTACCGCAGGCACGGCGCACGCTGCAGGCCATCTATCGCGACATGCGCAGCGCCGCCGAGGCCATCTCGCGCATCATGGCGCAACCGGTGGTGCCCTGCGCGCTGGAGTTCATGGATGCCAAGGCCATCGAGATGATCCGCGGCTATGCCGGTGACGTACTTCCGGCCCATGCCGGATCGCTCTTGATGATCGAGGTAGACGGACCGTCCAGTTGCCTGGACGAGGCGGCACAGGCACTCATCACGGCAGCGGGTGGCGCAGGCTGTATCGAGGTAGTCGAGGCGCGCACTGCAGAGGAAGTGGCAGCACTATGGAAGACACGCAAGGCGCTGTCGCCGGCCTTGCGCACAGTGGCGCCGAAAAAGATCAATGAGGATGTGGTCGTGCCGGTATCGCACATACCGGAACTTATCGAAGGCCTGGGCGAACTGGCAGCGCAACACCGCATCACCATCGTCAACTTCGGGCACGCCGGCAACGGCAATATTCACGTCAATCTGCTGGCCAACCCGGATGATGCTGAAGAAATGGAGCGGGCACGAAACTGCCTGTCCGAGGTATTCGATCTGGTGCTGCGCCTCGATGGCACTCTTTCCGGCGAGCATGGCATCGGGGTGGAAAAACGCGACTTTGTCATGCGCGAGATCGAGCCCGGCACCCTCGCCCTGATGCACGCCATCAAGGCCCAGTTCGACCCGCTCGGCATTCTCAACCCCGGCAAGAAACTGCCGCCGTCGTAAACACAGGAAAAAACTTCCGCTGCAGACGACTACAGGGATGTAGTCGGTTGGAAATGTCGGGAACCTATTTCCCAGACGCGGAGGCGCAGAGAAAACACTCATTGTTCTTTGCGGCTCTGCGACACATTGGTTCGGGGTTTGAAGTGGCCTCTTGGCGCGCGGCAAATCAGCGCCCTACTTCACCACGCGCAGGGACGGCTTTTTGCCGCCCTCCGGTTCGCTGGGAGGCGGCGGCGTGGAGCCATCCTCCTCGGCGAAGACCATACCGCGGCCGTTCTCGCGCGCGTAAATGGCCTGCACCGCCCCCATCGGTACCATGATGTGGTTGACCATGCCGCTGAAGCGGGCACTGAAGCTCACCGCTTCATTACCCAACGAAAGTCCCTGCACCGCATTCGGGCCCACATTGAGCACGATTTTGCCGTTTTCGACGAATTGCTGCGGCACCTCGGTGCCGGGATAGGCAGCCTCGACCAGAATGTGCGGGGTCATTTGATTGTCGACGATCCACTCGTACAGGGCGCGGATCAAGTAGGGTCGGCTGGAAGTCATGTTTAAACCAGTTACAAGTTACAAGTTGCAAGCGACAAGTCAGAAGAGGAAGCGGCAACGCCTACTACTTGCCACAACTTACGTCATCGCATTTCGCGTTCGGCTTCACTCAGGCTGACCTTTACCGAGCCGCGCTTGAACATGCGTTCGGTATAGGCTGTCACCGGTGCCGCCTGTCGAGGCAGCTCGATCCCCAGCAGCGGCAAACGCCACAGCAACGGGATCAGGGCACAGTCGACCAGTGAAAAATCATCGCCAAGAAAGAACGGTTTGGCCGCAAACGCCGGAACCGAGGCGATCAGATTGTCACGCAAATCCTTGCGCGCCTTGGCGGCCTGCTTTTCCGTGCCGAACAGCACCATGTCGGCGTGAGCACACAGATCGCGCTGGATGCGGTGCAGCAGAAGCCGGTTGGTGGCGCGGGATACCGGATCCACCGGCATCAGGGGCGGGTGGGGAAAACGCTCGTCCAGGTACTCCATGATGATGTCCGAATCGTACAGGGCAAGGTCGCGATCCACCAGGGTGGGCACCTCATTGTAGGGATTCAGGTCGATCAGGTCTTCCATCTTGTCGCCGGGTTTGACATTCACCAGGTCAAATTCGATGCCCTTCTCGGCCAGCACGATACGCACGCGGTGGCTGTACATGTCGCTTGCGCCGGAGAACAGCATCATGGCCGAATGTCTGTTGGCAATCACTGCCATGTCCGTAACTCTCCTGTGGCACAAAAAAAAACAGGGGGGGCAATGCCCCCCCTGTTTGTATCACCTTATCAGCGGAGGCCTGTCCATTCTAGCACAGCCCTCCGGATAGCCCGGGATTAGTGGATATCCTTCCAGTATTCCTTCTTCAGCAGATAGGCCAGCACGAAGAAAAAGGCCAGGAAGATAAGTACCTTGACACCCAGTTCCTGACGCTTGAGCTGCGTCGGCTCACCCATGTAGACCATAAAATTGACCAGGTCACCCACAGCAGCATCGTACTCGGCCGGGGTCATGGTACCGGCCTTGACCGTCTCGTAGCCGGTAATACTGGTGTGGCTGCTGCCGTCGGCTGCAGTGGTGGTGTGCAATACCGGCTTCTGCATACCCTGCAACTCCCACAGAACATGCGGCATGCCGACGTCCGGGAATACCGCATTGTTCACGCCAAACGGCTTCTTCTCATCCACATAGAAGGTGCGCATGTAGGTGTAGAGCCAATCGGCGCCACGGGCACGGGCAATGACCGACAGGTCAGGCGGCGGATTGCCGAACCATACCTTGGCATCCTTCGCCGCCATGGCAATGGTCATGGTATCGCCCACCTTGTCGGTACCGAACATCATGTTCGCCTTCAGCTGCTCGTCACTGATCCCCAGGTCTTCACCCATGCGGTTGTAGCGCAGAAACTGGGCTGAATGGCAGCTCAGGCAGTAATTGACGAACATCTGGGCACCGCGCTGCAGCGAGGCCTGGTCACGCAGGTTGACCGGTGCCTTGTCCAGCGGTACGCCGGGACCGGCAGCCAGGGCGATAGCCGGCAGGACTGCCATTACAAAAGCGATTACCAACTTTTTCATTCTGTCACCCTCTCCGGAACCGGCTTGGTCTTGTCGATCTTGCTGTACCACGGCATCAGGAAAAAGAACGCGAAGTACAGTGCGGTGAAGATCTGCGCCAGCAGCGTCTTGGCCGGCGTGGAGGCCTGTACACCCAGCCAGCCCAGCACCACGAAGGACACCACGAAGATGGCGATGGCGATCTTGAACAGCGGCCCCTTGTAGCGAATCGACTTCACCGGACTGCGATCCAGCCAGGGCAGGGCAAAGAACACCGCAATGGCACCGAACATCACCACCACGCCGGGGAACTGCGAACCGAGCAGGGGCGGAATGGCGCGCAGCATGGCGTAGTACGGCGTGAAGTACCAGACCGGGGCGATATGCTCAGGGGTCTTCAGCGGGTTGGCCGGCTCGAAGTTGGGATACTCGATGAAAAAGCCGCCCATCTCCGGTGCGAAGAACAACGCCGCGGAGAACAGGAACAGGAAGCCTGCCACGCCGACGATGTCCTTCACCGTGTAGTACGGGTGGAACGGAATGCCGTCCAGCGGGATGCCATTGGCGTCCTTGTTCTTCTTGATCTCGATGCCGTCCGGGTTGTTGGAACCCACCTTGTGCAGCGCCACGATGTGTACGAACACCAGGGCAGCCAGGATGAAGGGCAGCAGGAAGTGGAAGGCAAAGAAGCGGTTCAGGGTGACATCGGAGATGACGTAGTCACCACGCACCCACACCGACAGCTCTTCGCCGACGAAGGGCACGGCAGCGAACAGGTTGACGATAACCTGGGCGCCCCAGAACGACATCTGACCCCACGGCAGCAGGTAGCCGAAGAAGGCAGTGGCCATCATGGCGAGGTAGATGATCACGCCGATGATCCACAACAGCTCGCGCGGTTTGCGGTAGGAGCCGTAGATCAGGCCGCGGAACATGTGCAGATAAACGACAATGAAGAATGCCGACGCGCCGGTGGAATGCATGTAGCGGATCAGCCAGCCCCAATCCACGTCGCGCATGATGTACTCGACGGAAGCGAAGGCCTGGGTTGCGTCAGGCTTGTAGCTCATTGCCAGCCAGACACCGGTGAGGATCTGCATCACCAGCACCAGCAGGGCCAGGGAACCGAAGAAATACCAGAAGTTGAAGTTCTTCGGCGCATAGTACTTGGAAAGGTGCTCTTCCCAGACCTGGGTGGCGGGGTAACGCTCGTCCACCCATGCCATGACTTTTTTCATCGTGCTCATGGTTACGCAGCGCCTCCATCTTCACCAATCAGGATACGGGTGTCGCTCAGGTACTGGTACGGCGGCACCACCAGGTTCGACGGCGCCGGCACACCAGAATAGACGCGCCCCGCGAGATCGAAGCGGGAGCCGTGGCAGGGACAGAAGAAGCCGCCCTTCCACTCGGCGCCCCCCATATCGGCAGCGCCGATATCGGGACGGTAGGTGGGCGAGCAGCCCAGGTGGGTACAGATACCGACCAGCACCGAATATTCCGGCTTGATGGAGCGGTGGATGTTCTTGGCATAACCCGGCTGCTGGGCTGTGTTGTCGGAGGAGGGATCCAGCAGCTGGCCTTCCACCGACGGCAGATCATTCAGATTCTGTTCGGTGCGGCGCACGATCCACACCGGCTTGCCGCGCCATTCCACCGTCATCATCTGACCCGGCTCCAGCTTGCTTACGTCCGCCTCGACCGGTGCGCCAGCAGCCTTGGCTTTGGCGCTGGGCCGCATGGACAGGACGAAGGGGGTCAGAACATACGCAGTTCCCACACCGCCGACCACCGTGGTGGCCGCCGTCAGGAACCGGCGCCGACCCTTATCAACGCCTTCAGTGCTCATCAATACTCTCTCCCGAAGTCAGGCAAAAAAACAAAAACCCGGAACTTGGCCTTGTACTGCTTATACGGCCTTGACCGTACCGGGCAAACGCAAAAAACCGCCTTGAGGTAACCCAAAACCGCTTCTGTGATTACCTAATAAGTAGGACAGAAGTTACCTATATATAATTAGCCGCATAGTTTCGTACAAAGGCGCGCACCGGGTCAAGGCAAGAACCGGGCAAATTCAGGCGGGATTCTCAATCTCGACAAATTGATGATCGATCGCAAATTTCCCAGCCAAATGGTCACCTAAGGCCTGTACTCCGTAGCGCTCGGTGGCATGATGCCCGGCGGCAAAATAATCGATGCCCAGTTCGCGCGCGGCATGCACCGTGGATTCCGAGACCTCTCCGCTGATGAAACCGTCCAGCCCCAGTGCCGCCGCCTGATCGATCCAGCCCTGGGCCGCACCGCTGCACCAGCCGACACGTCGCAACGGGCGGTCACCGCCGCTGACATGCAGCGGCACCCGGCCCAGCCGCTGCCCGATATGTGCGGCAAGTTCGGTGCCGGACATGGGCTGCGGCAAAGTAGCGAAAACGGCCATGCCACCCCCCGGCCCCTTGCCGAAACGCCCCTCTGTGGTGAATCCGAGCACCCGACCCAACCGGGTGTTGTTGCCCAGTTCGGCATGGCCGTCCAGCGGCAGATGATAGGCCAGCAGGCTGATGCCACTCTCCAGCAACCGCTTCAGGCGGCGCTGTTTCATGCCCACCACCCGTGCATCCTCACCGTTCCAGAACCAGCCGTGGTGCACCAGCAGGGCGTCGGCACCGGCAGCGGCCGCCGCCTCGATCAGGGCCAGGCTGGCGGTAACACCGCTGATCAGCCGCCGTACCTCGGCGCGCCCTTCCACCTGCAGGCCATTGGGACAGTAATCCTGATACTCGTCCACCTGCAGCAGATTGTTGCTCCAGCTCACAAGCTCGTTCAGTCGCACCATGCCGTGTCTCTCCAAATTACTGTAAAATCAGGACAGGTGAACACACTCCACCCTTCGCCGAGCGGGGGATGAGGACAACGTGTCACCAAGCGACGTTTGCTGCAACCCAAATACCTGCGCGGGAAGCCTGGCATGAAGTTCTACCGGCCCATCATCTTTCTGTTCCAGTCCATCACCATCGGACTGGCCATCGCTTTCCTGGTTCTGGTCTGGAAACCGGATCTGCTGGATAACGGCAGGAAGGTGGTCGCCTTCATCGAAAGCGCCCCCGACGATGCCCGTCCGGCGGTGGCATCCGGCCCCGTATCCTACGCAGACGCCGTGGAGTTTGCAGCCCCGGCGGTAGTGAACATCTACACCAGCAAGACCGTCACCACGCGCAGCCCCCTGTTCGATGACCCGCTGTTCCGCCACTTCTTCGGTGATCGCTTCGGCTCCGTACCACGCAACCGGCAGGAAACCAGCCTGGGCTCCGGCGTCATCGTCAGCAAGCAGGGTTACATACTTACCAACAACCATGTGGTGTCCGAGGCCGATGAAATTGAAGTCGCCCTGCGTGACGGCCGCACTACCCGCGGCAAGGTGGTCGGCACCGATCCGGAAACGGATCTTGCGGTGATCAAGCTGGAACTGGAAGATCTGCCTGCGATCACCCTGGGCGACTCCGATCACCTGCGCGTGGGCGATGTGGTACTGGCCATCGGCAATCCCTTCGGTGTCGGGCAGACCGTCACCCTCGGCATCGTCAGCGCTACTGGTCGCACCCAGCTCGGCATCAGCACCTTCGAAAATTTCATCCAGACCGATGCCGCCATCAACCCCGGAAACTCCGGCGGCGCACTGATCAATGCCGGTGGCGAACTGGTGGGCATCAACACGGCCATCTTCTCCCGCAGCGGCGGCTCTCAGGGCATCGGCTTCGCCATCCCGGTCAGCCTGGCACGCGGCGTGATGCAGCAGATCATAGAACAGGGCCGCGTCAGCCGCGGCTGGCTCGGCGTGGAGATCCAGGACCTGACCCCGGCCCTGGCCGAATCCTTCGGCCTCAGCCACCAGAACGGAGTGATCATTGCCGGCATACTCAAACGCGGCCCAGCCGATCGTTCCGGGCTGCAACCGGGCGACGTGATCCTGGAAATCAATGGCAATGCGGTGCGCGACGTGCGCTCTGCCCTTAACGTCATTACCCAGACCAAACCCGGCCACCGCATCAAGGTAAAGGGATTGCGCAACAAGAAGACTTTTGAGCTGGAAGCCGAGGTGGCGGAACGGCCAGTGCAAAACGTGGAGTGAAAATCAGAATAATGCCCTTGCCCTGTCCCACAGTGCAGTGAAATGGGCGACTGCCGCCGGATCGCTCTGCTCCGGTGTCCACAGATGGTTACCAATACCCAGTTGGGCCAGTACATATTCACCGATGGCCAGCTGACCGATGGCAGTGTAGCCGCTGGCCAACTGGCCGGCGCCGAACCAGCCGCCGATAGCCAGCTGGCCCACGGCATACAGCCCGCTGCACGCCTGCCCCAACCCGAACAACAGACCGAATCCGGCCTGGCCGATGGCACACAGGCCGAAGGCCGCCTGACCGATGGCGATGCCGCCTACCGCGACCCGCCCCACCGCGATCACGCCGCGTGCGGTCTTGCGTCCGCCCATCTGCGGATTGATGCCGCGGGTGTAATGCAGCAGAGGCAGGCCGAGCAGTTCCATATGAGAAGTAAATTCGCTGTAGTACCTGCCCTGCTCCGACAGATGGCGGCGCCAGGTGCCCCAGGCCGTCTTTTCAATTTTGTACTCAACCGGCTGCAGCAGGAGATTTTTCATGCCAGCAACTCCCCGAAGGCGGCGAGCAAGGCATCATTCTCTTCCGGCTTGCCCACGGTGATGCGCAGACAGTCGGACAGCAGGCCGCCGACGCCGGACAGATTCTTGATCAGCACGCCGCGCGCCTTGAGTCCCTCGAAGATCGCCGTTGCACGGCCCGTTGGTGCCCGCGCCAGAATGAAGTTGGCGGCGGAGGGATAAGGCGTCACGCCGGGCAGCGCTTGCAGCGCCTCGAACAGGCGGCCGCGCTCGGCGCGGATCAGACGCGTCTGCTCGTCCAGCACGGCGAGGTGTTCCAGCGCGAAGGCCGCGCTCACCTGGGTCAGTACGTTGATGTTGTAGGGCAGGCGCACCTTGTCGAACTCGCGCAACCAGGCGGCGGGGCCGGCCAGCAGGCCGAGACGCAGACCGGCCAGCCCCAGCTTGGAGACGGTGCGCATCACCACCAGGTTGGGAAACTCGCCCAGGCGGGGCATGAAGCTCTGCTGCGCAAAGGCATGATAGGCCTCGTCCAGCACCACCAGGCCCTGCGCCGTGCGCAGGATCGCCTCGATATCCTCCACGGCAAACAGATTGCCGGTGGGATTGTTGGGCCAGGCGAGGAAGATCAGCGCCGGCTGGCGCTGTTCGATCTGCGCCAGCATGGCGGGCAGGTCGAGGGAGAAGTCTGCCCTGAGCGGCACGCCGATGTAGTCCATGCCGCAGAAGGTGGCGATCATCTTGTACATCACGAAGCCGGGCTCCGGCGCCAGCACCGCGCGCCCCGGCGCCGCCAGCGCCATGGCCATGATCTGGATGATTTCGTCCGAGCCGTTGCCGAGCAGCAGCTCCATGCCCGCCGGCACATCCATCGCCGTGCGCAGCTGTGCGCTCAGCGCCCGCGCCGCCGGATCGGGATAGCGGTTGACGCCGACACCGCGCAACCGCTCCAGCCAGTCCTGCACCATCGCCTCCGGCCAGGTGTAGGGGTTCTCCATGGCGTCCAGCTTGATCATCTTTCCCGGGTCGGGGACGTGATAGGCGGAGATGGCACGGATCTCGGGCCGCACCCAGCGGTTTGCCATCTGTTCAGTCTGGTTCATAACAACATCCAACGCAGAGGCGCAGAGAACACAAAAATTATCCTGCAACTAAATCTCTTTGTGTTCTCTGCGCCTCTGCGTCTCTGCGTTTAAGTGTTTTTAATACGGTACTCGGCCGAGCGGGCGTGGGCGGTGAGGCCTTCGCCGCGCGCCAGCACGGACGCGGTCTTGCCCAGTTCGGAGGCGCCGTCGGGCGAGCACATGATGAGCGAGGAGCGCTTCTGGAAATCGTACACGCCCAGCGGCGAGGAGAAGCGCGCCGTGCGCGAAGTGGGCAGCACGTGGTTGGGACCAGCACAATAGTCGCCCACCGCCTCGGCGGTGTGACGGCCCATGAAGATGGCACCGGCATGTTTGATCTTTTTCGCCATCGCCTGCGGTTCGGCCACCGACAGCTCCAGGTGTTCCGGCGCGATGTGGTTGGCGACGTCGACCGCTTCGTCCAGATCACGCACCTTGATCAGCGCACCGCGCGCATACAGCGAGTTGCGGATGATGTCGGCCCGTTCCATGGTGGGCAGCAGGCGCGCGATGCTCGTCTGCACCGCATCGAGGAAGGCGGCATCGGGGCACAGCAGGATCGACTGCGCGTCCTCGTCGTGCTCGGCCTGGGAAAACAGATCCATGGCGATCCAGTCCGGCTCGGTCTGGCCGTCGCAGACGATGAGAATTTCGGAGGGGCCGGCGATCATGTCGATGCCGACGGTACCGAACACCATGCCCTTGGCAGTGGCGACATAGATGTTGCCGGGACCCACGATCTTGTCCACCTGCGGCACGCTCTCGGTGCCGTAGGCCAGCGCCGCCACGGCCTGGGCGCCGCCGATGGCAAACACGCGATCGACCCCGGCCACGGCGGCGGCGGCGAACACCAGATCGTTGACCACGCCGTCCGGCGTCGGCACCACCATGATCAGCTCCGCCACCCCGGCCACCTTGGCCGGAATGGCATTCATCAGCACCGACGACGGATAGGCCGCCTTGCCGCCGGGCACGTAAAGACCGACGCGCTCCAGCGGCGTTACCTGCTGGCCGAGCAGCGTGCCATCGGCCTCGGTATAGCTCCATGATTCCTGCTTCTGGTGCTCGTGATAGGCGCGCACACGCGCCGCAGACAGCTCCAGCGCCTGGCGCTGCTGCGGGCTGATCCTGCCCAATGCCGCTTCCAGCTGCGCGTGCGGGATCTCCAGCTCGGCCATGTTCACCGCCTGCATGCGATCGAAACGGTTGGTGTATTCGATCACCGCGGCGTCGCCGCGCTGCTTCACCGCGCGCAATATTTCGCGCACGGTGGCGTTGACCTGGTCGTCGGACACGCCTTCCCAGGCCAGCAGCTGCTCCAGCGCGTTCCAGAAATCAGGGGTGGTGGTATCGAGTCGTTTGATGGTCATAAGTCACCAGATACAAGAGCAAAGTGGAAAGATACAAGGGAAAAACCGCATTACTTGTATCTTGTATCTTGAATCTTTTCTCTGCTTTCAACCGCCTCGGCCATGCGTTCGATGAACGCCCTGACGCGCGCATGCTTCATCTTCATCGCCGCCTTGTTCACCACCAGGCGCGAGCTGATGTCCATGATGTGTTCCAGCGGCTCCAGGCCGTTGGCCTTCAGCGTGTTGCCGGTCTCCACCAGGTCGACGATGCAGTCGGCCAGGCCCACCAGCGGCGCCAGCTCCATGGAGCCGTACAGCTTGATCAGGTCCACCTGGCGGCCCTGGGCGGCATAGTAATTCCTGGTGATGGTGAGGTACTTGGTGGCGACGCGCAGGCGGCGCGCCGGTGCGACACCGGGCTTGCCGGCCACCATCAGGCGGCAGCGCGCGATCTTCAGGTCCAGCGGTTCGTACAGCCCTTCGCCGCCGTGTTCCAGCAGCACGTCCTTGCCGGTGACGCCGAGATCGGCGGCGCCGTATTCGACGAAGGTGGGCACGTCGGCGGCGCGGATGATCACCAGCTTCACGTCGTCCTGGTTGGTGTCGAGGATCAGCTTGCGGCTGGTCTCCGGATCGTCCTTCGGCACGATGCCGGCGTGGGCCAGCAGCGGCAGGGTGTCCTTGAAGATGCGCCCCTTGGACAGGGCGATGGTCAGGGTCTGGCTCATGGCATCACGTCGCGCAACAGGCTGCCGGCACGGGCGCGCTGGAAGTGCTTCTCGGGCACGCGCTGGATGCGCGCGCCGAGCTGCTGCAGCTTCTCCTCGATGCACTCGTAGCCGCGATCGATGTGGTAGATGCGATCGACGATGGTGTCGCCCTGCGCCACCAGCCCGGCCAGTACCAGGCTGGCGGAGGCACGCAGGTCGGTGGCCATCACCGGTGCGGCGGTAAGCTTCTCCACGCCGGAGGTGATGGCGGTGTTGCCCTCGACGCGGATGTTCGCACCCATGCGCTGCAGTTCCTGCACGTGCATGAAGCGGTTCTCGAACACCGTCTCGGTAATCGTCCCCGCCCCTTCGGCGATGGCGTTGAGCGCGGTGAACTGTGCCTGCATGTCGGTGGGGAATGCCGGG
This sequence comes from Thiohalomonas denitrificans, assembly GCA_020725115.1. Lineage (GTDB taxonomy): Bacteria > Pseudomonadota > Gammaproteobacteria > Thiohalomonadales > Thiohalomonadaceae > Sulfurivermis > Sulfurivermis denitrificans_A. The sequence goes on along the minus strand of DYFR01000003.1, from coordinate 38,718 downwards.
TACGGCGCGGTGTGCACGCTGACCGCCCTGGGCCGGCGGCCCTGCATGTCCAGGCTGATCCAGTCGGCGCCGGTCTCGATCTCGGCGCCGGCCTCGCGCAGCTTGGACAGCACGGCGTCGAGCAGATCCGGCCGGGTGTCCTTCAGCTTTACCTTGCCGCCGGTGATCGCCGCCGCCACCAGATAGGTGCCGGTTTCGATGCGATCGGGCATCACGTCGTAGCGCCCGCCGCTGAGGGAATCGACGCCCTCGATGGTAATGGTGTCGGTACCGGCGCCGTAGACCTTGCCGCCCATCATGTTGATGCAGTTGGCCAGATCCACCACCTCGGGCTCGCGCGCGGCGTTCTCGATCACCGTGGTGCCCTGGGCCAGGGCCGCGGCCATCATCAGGTTCTCGGTGCCGGTGACGGTGACGATATCCATCATCAGCTTGGCGCCCTTGAGGCGCTTGGCGCTGGCCTTGATGTAGCCGTTCTCCACCGCGATGTCGGCGCCCATGCGCTGCAGGCCGGTGATGTGCAGGTTGACCGGGCGCGAGCCGATGGCGCAGCCGCCGGGCAGGGACACCTCGGCGCGACCGAAGCGCGCCACCAGCGGCCCCAGCACCAGGATCGACGCACGCATGGTCTTGACCATCTCGTAGGGGGCGACGAAGGACTGGATGGTGGAGGAGTCCACCTCGGTGTTGAGTTTTTCGTCCACCGTCAGATGCACGCCCATCTGGCCGAGCAGCTCCATGGTGGTGGTGATGTCGTGCAGGTGCGGCACGTTGCACACGGTGACCGGGCTGTCGGCGAGCAGGGTCGAGGCCAGTATCGGCAGGGCGGCATTCTTGGCGCCGGAGATGCGTATCTCGCCGTTGAGTCTGGCGCCGCCGGTGATGATCAGTTTATCCATGGCCTGGCTCTGACCCGCTCACTGCCCGGGTCGTCGGTTCGATGGGTTTAATCAGAAGGAGACCTTCAGCTTGCGCTGGGTTTCCCACTCCTGCGGCGTGTAGGCCTTGATGGACAGGGCATGGATGGCGCCGCTGGTGATGCGATCGCCCAGTGTGGCGTAGACCATCTGCTGTTCCTTGACCATGGACAGGCCGTCGAAGGCCGCGCTGATGACGGTGGCGTCGAAATGGCTGCCGTCGCCGGTCACCATGGCTTCACTGCCGGGGATGCCGGCCTCGATGAGCTGCTTGATCTCGCTGGTTTCCATGAGGACTCCGCACTCCGCCTGAAAAACAAGGGGAGGAATGATACCCCCTGAACCGCGATTTTGTAAGCTGGAGAACCGGACCCGGCGCAAGAAACCGCAAGGTCAGCCGGGGGCAAGGGGCAGGATTTCGAGCAGTCCGCCGGCGCCGGCGATGGCCAGCATCTGCTCGGTAACAGCGAGGTATTCCAGTTCGCGCCCGGCGCCACGGGCCAGACGCAGCCACTCCATGAGCAGGGCCAGACCGGCGCTGTCAGCGTGGCTGACGCCGGACAGATCCACCCGCAGCGGGCCGTCGCCGGCGCCGATGAGGCCCTGGCTCTCGCGCAGCAGCCCGGTCACGGTGGCAAAGGTCATCGCGCCGCTGACCCGCAGGTTCGCGCCGTCCAGCTCGATCCGTGGCGGTTGCGACGGCATCACTCCTTGCCGCTCTCCGCCTTGTTGAACAGGAACTTGCCGATCATCTGCTCCAGCACCAGGGTGGACTGGGTCAGCTTGATCTCACCGCCGTCCTTGAGCACGTCCATGTCGCCGCCCGGCTCCAGGCCGACGTATTTCTCGCCCACCAGACCGGAAGTCAGCACGCTGGCCGAGGTATCCACCGGCAGCTGGTCGTAACCGGCGCCGATGCGCATGGACACCACCGCCTGGAAGGTCTGGGTATCGAAGTCGATGGCCGTGACCCGGCCGACGCGCACCCCCGCCACCGTCACCGGCGAACGTACCTTGAGGCCGGAGATGTTCTCGAAACGGGCCTTGATGGTGTAACCCCGATCATCGCCCACCACGGTGAGGTTGCTCACCTGCATCGCCAGCATGAACAGCGCGGCCAGACCCGCCGCCACGAACACACCGACCCATATTTCCAATATTCTCGTCTGCATCAGTCCACTCCGAACATCAGGGCCGTCAACACAAAGTCCAGACCCAGCACCGCCAGCGAGGAATGCACCACGGTACGGGTCGTCGCCCGGCTCACACCTTCCGAGGTAGGCACGGCATCATTTCCCTCGAACACGGCAATCCAGGTCACCACCACGCCGAACACCAGGCTCTTGATCACGCCGTTCATCACGTCGTCGTCGAAATCCACCATCGACTGCATCTGCGACCAGTAGCTGCCCTCGTCCACGCCGAGCAGGCCGACACCGACGAAATAGCCGCCGTACACGCCCACCAGGCTGAAGATGGCCGCCAGCAGGGGCATGGCGATGATGCCGCCGAGAAAGCGCGGCGCCAGCACCCGCTTCACCGGGTCCACCGCCATCATCTCCATGCCGGAGAGCTGTTCGGTGGCCTTCATCAGGCCGATCTCGGCAGTCAGCGCCGAGCCGGCGCGGCCGGCGAACAGCAGGGCGGTCACCACCGGCCCCAGCTCGCGCACCAGGGTCAGCGCCACCACCGGCCCGAGCGAGGCCTCGGCGCCGAAATCCACCAGCGTATTATAGAGTTGCAAGCCCAGCACCATGCCGACGAAGGTGCCGGACACGACGATGATCAGCAACGACAGCACGCCGATGGCGTAGATCTGCTGCACCACCAGTCGTGGCCGCAGCAGCAGTCCCGGCAACCCGCGCAGCAACGCCAGCAGCAGCAGGTGGCCGCGCCCCAGCCGCTCGAAAAAACCCAGGCCGTGACGACCCAGTTGTGCCAGCCAGTCCAGCATCAGACCCTCCCCTCGCGGCCGGTCATGAGGTCATCGGCATAGGGTGCGGCACGGTAGTGGAACGGCACCGGACCATCGGGCAGCCCCTGCATGAACTGCTGCGCCCAGTCCGAACTGGAGCGATTCAGTTCCTCGGGGCTGCCGTGGGCCACCACGCGGCCGTCGGACAGCAGATAGATGTAATCGGAGATGGCGGCGGTCTCCTGCACGTCGTGGGAGACGATGACCGAAGTCAGCCCCAGGGCATCGTTGAGGGAGCGGATCAGCTTCACCAGCACGCCCATGGAGATGGGGTCCTGCCCGGTGAAGGGTTCGTCGTACATGATCATCATCGGGTCGAGGGCGATGGCGCGGGCCAGGGCGACGCGGCGCGCCATGCCGCCGGACAGCTCGTTGGCCATCAGACCGCGCGCGCCGCGCAGGCCCACCGCCTCCAGCTTCATCAGCACCAGGTCGCGGAGCATCGACTCCGGCAGATCGGTGTGCTCGCGCAGCGGGAAGGCGACGTTTTCGTAGACATTGAGGTCGGTGAGCAGGGCGCCGGACTGGAACAGCATGCCCATGCGCTTGCGCAGTTCGTACAGCGCGCCATGCCGCAGCGTGTGCACATTGAGGCCGTCGACGGTGACCGAACCGGCCGAGGGCCGCAGCTGGCCGCCGATCAACTTGAGCAGGGTGGTCTTGCCGGTGCCGCTCGGCCCCATGATGGCCGTGATCTTGCCGCGGCGGATGTCGAGATCGACGCCATCGAAGATGACACGCTTGCCGCGTGCGAAGCGCAGCCCGCGTATTTCGACCAGCGGTGAGTTAAGGTCTTCAGCCATATAAACAAAAGGCCCCACAGGGGCCGTCACTCTCCTTGAGAAGGCCGCAGTTTCGGCGACTTGCCCCGCCCAGTCAACCGTCACGCCCCAGCAACTGCACCAGGGTCTGCGCCATGCGCAGCGCCGCCAGCGACGGCGGCTCTCCTGCCACCAGCAGTACACCGTCGGCCGGCATCCCCTCCAGCACATCGCGCAGGGCGCGCGCCTCGGCGCCGCCCGCCCAGTGCGCCGCGGCCACGCCGCCGGACCCCAGCACGCCACCGCAACGTTCGCCCAGCACCGCCAGCACAGCTCGGGACGGCACGGCACCTCCGACATCCGGCTCGAAAAAGAAGCGAAACCCCTCCCCGGTATCCGCCACCCACTGCCCGACCGTCGTCGCATCGGCCTTCCGCCACAGCGCGGCTGGCACCACCACCGCACGAAACTCGTTGGCATAGAAGGCCAGCCGCCACTCGGGCGGCAGGTCGTCGGGGTAGAAGGGGCCAGACCAGCCGGCGTGATCCCAACCTAGGGAGGCGATGAACATGGTTTACCAGCGTTGCGGCGGCTTGCGGGAGGTATGAAACACGCGCAGGATTTCGATGCATTGCAGGCGCTGATTCACGCGATAGGGAATAAGGTAACGCGTCCGGTTGATCACCAGTTCGCGGGTACCATGGATGCGACCGGGTTGTCCCAGCGCCGGGTTCTCTGCCAACAGACGGACGGCCTGCCAGATGCGTTGCACCACCATGCGCGCAGCCGCCGGATCCTCGCGGGCAATGTAGGAGGCTTCCTGCTCAAGGTTGCCAAGCGCCTTGCGCAGCCACCTAATCTCCATGCACGACCCACCGCCCAAGTACGTCATTGACCTCCTCTGCCGACGCGAAGTCCCCCGCATCCGCCTCCTGCAAAGCGGCCTGGATCTCCCGGATCTGCCATTCGTTCAGTTCAACGAACTCACGTATCGCCTCGGCGGCCAAAAACGACTTGGAACGGTGGGTCGCCGCCGCCAGGTGTTCCAGCCGCTCCTTCAAATCGGGTTCCAATCGGACGGTCATCGTTGTGGACATGGGTCACACCTCACAGGCACTCTAATGTGTACATCCTAGCACACGGTCCTGATTCAGGAAGAACCGGCCCGCTTGCAACTTGCCACTTGAGACTTGAAACTGCCTTCATGGCCGACATCCTCCCCTTCAAACGCCCCTCCCCCGCCGAAAAACACAAGGGCAAGACCCTGTGCAAGAGCGGCTTTCATCGCTGGGAACTGCAAAAGGAACAACCCTTCGACGTCAAGCTCGGCCGGCTGGTGACCGTGTACCGCTGCGCCCGCTGCGGCGCGACGAAGACGGAAGCCAAATAACAGTTGCGAGTTTCTAGTTTCGAAAAAAAAGGGTAAGGTGCCTCCCACTGAATGCCGTTCGAAACTCGAAACCAACACCCTGCACCGTGACCCCACGCCTCATCCTCATCCCCCTCCTCATCGCCCTCAGCGGCTGCGCCACCGTCCACGGCGAACGTGACCCGCGCGACCCATGGGAAGGCTTCAATCGCGGGGTGCATGCCTTCAACACCGATTTTGACAATGCCATTCTCAAACCCGTGGCGGAGGGTTATGTGCGGATAGTGCCGAAAACGGCCCGTACCGGCGTAACCAATTTCTTCAGCAATCTGGGTGATGTCGTGGTGCTGGCCAACGATCTGTTGCAGTTCAAGTTTCGCCAGGCGGCCTCGGATTTCTCGCGTCTGGTGTGGAACACCACGGTGGGGCTGGGCGGCCTGATCGACGTCGCCACACCCATGGGCCTCACCAAGCACAGCGAGGACTTCGGCCAGACCCTGGGTTACTGGGGCGCCGGTTCCGGCCCCTATCTGGTGCTGCCCTTCCTCGGCCCCAGTTCCCTGCGCGACGGCACCGGCCGCCTGGTGGATTACACCCAGTTCGACCTCATCGGGGAGATCGGGGACGACACTGCCCGCTACGCCGTCATCGGCCTGAATGTGGTGGATATCCGCGCCGGTCTGCTGCGCACCACCCGCCTGGTCGACCAGGGCGCCCTCGATCCCTACCTGTTCCTGCGCGAGTCGTATCTGCAGATGCGTGAAAACCAGGTCTACGACGGCAACCCGCCGGTACCCGCCCTTGATCTGGATGAATTTGACGACCTGCCGCCGGACGAGCCGAAGGCGCAATAGGGGCTAGGGGCTAGGGGCTAGGGGCTAGGGGCTAGGGGCTAGGGGTGCCGATTTTGATAACAGCTTGCGCGCAGCGCACTCCTCCCCTAGCCCCTAAATCCTAGCTCCTAGCCCCTGCCTTCTTGTGGCAGAATGCCCGCCTTCCGTCCCTAGAATCGACAACCATGCTCTGGACCTCGTTTTTCGCCATCCTCGGCGGCCTTGTGCTGCTGGTATGGGGTGCCGACCGTTTCGTCACCGGCGCCGCCGCCACGGCCCGCAACCTGGGCGTGTCGCCGCTGATCATCGGCCTGACCATCGTCGGCTTCGGCACCTCGGCGCCGGAGATGCTGGTCTCGGCCATGGCGGCCTGGGCCGGCAACCCGGGCATCGCCATGGGTAACGCCATCGGCTCCAACATCACCAACATCGGCCTGGTGCTGGGCGTCACCGCCCTGATCACGCCGCTCTCGGTGCATTCGGCAACCCTGCGGCGCGAATTCCCCGTACTGTTTGCAGTGATGCTGCTGACCCTGCTGCTGTTGCTGGACGGCGACCTGAGCCGGCTGGACGGCATCATCCTGCTGGGCGGCTTCGGTCTGATGGTCTACTGGCTGGTGGGCCTCGGCCTGCGCGAACGCGCCTGCGACCCGGTGGTGCAGACCTGTGATCCGATGCAGCAGGAGTTCGCCGACGAGATCCCGAGCGACATGTCCAACGGTCGCGCCCTGTTCTGGGTCGCCCTTGGCCTGCTCATCCTGCTGCTCAGTTCGCGTCTGCTGGTATGGGGTGCGGTCAACGTCGCCCACTACTTTGGCGTCTCCGATCTGATCATCGGCCTGACCATCATCGCCATCGGCACCAGCCTGCCGGAACTGGCGGCCTCCATCACCGGAGCGCTCAAGGGTGAACACGACATTGCCATCGGCAACGTGTTGGGCTCCAATATGTTCAATCTGCTGGCGGTGCTGGGCCTGCCCGGCCTGATCCACCCGATGACCACCCCGGACGGCGTGATGAGCCGCGACTTTCCCGTGATGGTAGGCTTCACCGTACTGCTGTTCATCTTCGCCTATGGCCTCCGCGGGCCGGGCCATATCAAGCGCCTGGAAGGCGGCGTGCTGCTGGCCGGCTTTGTCGCCTACATGGGACTGCTGTATTACGCCAGCACCCAATAAAGGAGCAAGTGCATGCAGACTGAGGAATTCACCGTCAAAAACGTCAAGTGCGGTGGCTGTGTGGCCAACATCCACAATGGCCTCAAGGATATCCCCGGCGTCAGCGCAGTGGAGGTCACTCTCGCCGGCAAGGTCAGCGTCAGCGGCGAGGGCCTGGATCGTGCCGCCCTCAGCGCCAGGCTGGCGGAACTGGGTTACCCGGTGGCCTGATGACACGCCCTGCCGACGACGACAAACTGCAGCAACTCGGCCGCGCGGTGCTCGACACCGAGGCCCGGGCCGTGGCCGCCCTGGCCGGGCGCATCGACGCCGGCTTCGCCCGCGCCTGCCGCCACCTGCTGGCCTGCGAGGGCCGCATCGTGGTCACCGGCATGGGCAAGTCCGGCCACGTCGGCGCCAAGATCGCCGCCACCCTGGCCAGCACCGGCTCACCGGCCTTCTTCGTCCATCCGGGCGAGGCCAGCCACGGCGACCTCGGCATGATCACCGCCAGGGACGTGGTACTGGCCCTGTCCAACTCGGGCGAGACCGACGAGCTGCTCACCATCCTGCCGCTCATCAAGCGCCTCGGCATCGCCCTCATCACCCTCACCGGCAACCCGCGCTCGCGCCTGGCCAAGGCCGCCGACGTCAACCTCGATGTCAGCGTGGAGCGCGAGGCCTGCCCGCTGGGCCTGGCCCCCACCGCCAGCACCACCGCCACCCTGGCCATGGGTGATGCCCTGGCCGTCGCCCTGCTGGAGGCACGCGGCTTCACCGCCGAGGACTTCGCCCTGTCCCACCCGGCGGGCAGCCTGGGCCGGCGCCTGCTGCTGCGCATCGAGGACATCATGCACACCGGCGAGAACACGCCGCGAGTACAGGAAGACGCACCGCTGCGCGACGCCCTGCTGGAGATGACACGCAAAGGACTGGGCATGACCTCGGTGGTGGATGCGCAGGGCCAGGTGATCGGCATCTTCACCGACGGCGACCTGCGCCGCCTGCTCGACCACGGCGAGGTATCCATCGCCACCCTCAGCGTGGCCCAGGTGATGTCGCGCGGCTGCACCACCATCCGCGCCGATCTGCTCGCCGCCGAGGCGCTGCGCATCATGGATGAAAAACGCATCAACGCCCTGCCGGTGGTCGATGGCAGCGGCGCGCTGTGCGGTGCCATCAACATGCACGACCTGCTCAGGGCAGGCGTTGTTTAATGGAGGGGCTAGGGACTAGGGACTAGGGGCTAGGGAATGTACTCGCTGCGCTCGTGCCGTTATCGATAACAGCGTGCGCGTAGCGCACTCGTCCCCTACTAGCCCCTAGCCCCCTAGTCCCTAGCCCCTAACAAAGGGGTTTAAAGATGCAGGACATCCTGGAACGTGCCGCACAGATCCGCCTGGTCATCTTCGACGTCGATGGCGTGCTCACCGACGGCAGCCTGTTCCTCGGTGATGACGGCCAGGAGTACAAGGCCTTCCACTCCCGCGACGGTCACGGCATGAAGATGCTGCAGGCCGCCGGGGTGGAGATCGGCATCATCACCGGGCGTACCTCGCAGGTGGTGCAGCACCGCATGGACAGTCTCGGCATCCGCCACGTCTATCAGGGCAAGCTGGAAAAGCTGCCCGCCTTCGAGGAACTGGTGGCCAAGCTGGGCCTGTCGCCGCATCAGGTGGCCTACGTCGGCGACGATGTGGTGGATCTGCCGGTGATGCGTCGTGTCGGCCTGGCCATCGCGGTACAGGATGCCCATCCCCTGGTGCGGGAACACGCCCACTGGAGCGCCGAACATGGCGGCGGCCGCGGCGCGGCGCGTGACGTATGCGAGCTGATCATGCGTGCCCAGGGCAGCCTCGACGCCCAACTGCAGCCCTACCTGGAATGAACCTGGAATGAACCTGAAAACCGCAGTTTCACCGCAGAGACGCAGAGATCGCAGAGTATGCTCAAGCGCTTGTGCATCTCGACCGCACCTCCCGTCGGATGAAGCCCAGCCACGCCGCAATGGAATGAAAATGTTGTCACTCTGCGTCCTCGGCGTCTCTGCGGTGAGTTTTTTAGGATGAACCGCCGCATCCTCATCATCACCGTCCTGGTCGCGCTGGTGGTAATCCTCAATAACTGGCTGTCGGATCAGCGCGAGGATACCGCGCAGGAGCGCGCCGCGGAGCAGCGGCACATAGCAGACTATTTCCTGCGCGATTTCATCACCACGACCATGGATGACCGGGGTCTGCCGGAGCAGCGCCTGGCCGCCGAGCAGATGCTGCGCTATGCCGACGATCATTCGATGGAACTGATGCAGCCGCGCCTGACGCTGTATGTGACAGATGAGGCGCCCTGGCAAATCGATGCCGCCCATGGCCACGTCAGCGGCGATGGCACCCAGATACAGCTCGGCGGCGGTGTACGCGTAACACGCAACGAAAACGGCGAACAGCTGGAACTCGTCACCGACGACCTGCTGCTGCAACCACGGGAACGTTATGCCGAAACCGACGCCCCGCTCACCCTCAACCATTCGCAAGGACGGGTCGATGCCGTCGGCCTGCGCGCCTACATGAAAGACGAGCGGCTGGAGCTGTTGGCCCAGGTCAGGGGGAACCATGCCGCATCGCACTGACATGAATCTCGCGCAGCGACGCCGCATCCACCGTCCCCTCCGGGGGAAAGAGCGTGCGGCCAGACTTGCTGCCCTGTTGCTGGGCGGCTTGCTGCTGCTGCCGGCGCTGGCCGCTGCGCTGGAAAGCGACAGCCGGCAACCCATCCATGTACGCGCCGACCGGGCGGAGCTGGATAACCGCAGCGGCATCAGCACTTACCGCGGCAACGTGACCCTCGACCAGGGCTCTCTGCATCTGACGGCAGACCTGCTCATCGTGCACCGCAGCGCCAACGAGCTGGAGCGCATCGAGGCCGAAGGCCAGCCGGTACGCTTCCGCCAGCGCCCGGATCAGGCCGAGGCCGATATCGAGGGCGAGGCGCGGCGGCTGGAATACCGTGCGGCCGAGAATCGGTTGCTGTTGCAGGGCACCGCCAGCGTGCGCCAGGGCGGCGATCTGTTCAGCGGTGAACACATCGAATACGACACCGTGCAAAGTCGGGTACGCGCCAGCGGCCAGGACAGCAGCACGGGCCAGGGCGATGGCCGCATCCACGCCATCATTCAGCCGCGCCAGCCCGCCGCCAACGGAGAGAGCAAGCCATGAACCAGCCCCCCGCCGCCCGCCTCAGCGCCGAGGGACTGGCCAAGCGCTACAAATCGCGCAATGTGGTCAAGGACGTGTCGCTGCACATCGACAGCGGCGAGGTGGTGGGCCTGCTCGGCCCCAACGGCGCCGGCAAGACCACCAGCTTCTACATGATCGTCGGCCTGGTCCCCTGCGACGCCGGCAGCATCACCATCGACGGCCGCGACATCACCCGCGAGCCCATCCACCGTCGCGCCCGCCTGGGGCTGGGCTACCTGCCGCAGGAGGCCTCGGTGTTCCGCAAGCTCACCGTGGCCGACAACATCCTCGGCATCCTGGAAACCCGCAGCGAGCTGACGCCCGCCCAGCGTCAGGACAAGCTGGAGGCGCTGCTGGAGGAGCTGCACATCGGCCACATCCGCGACAACACCGGCATGAGCCTGTCCGGCGGCGAACGGCGCCGGGTGGAGATCGCCCGCGCCCTGGCCATGGAGCCGCGCTTCATCCTGCTGGACGAACCCTTCGCCGGCGTCGATCCCATCTCGGTGCTGGACATCCAGGGCATCGTCAACCACCTGCGCGAGCGCGGCATCGGCGTCCTCATCACCGACCACAACGTGCGTGAAACCCTCGGCATCTGCGGCCGCGGCTACATCATGAGCGACGGTCAGGTCATCGCCGCGGGAACGCCGGACGAACTGCTCAAGAATGAACAGGTCCGGCGCGTGTATCTGGGCGAAGGCTTCAAACTTTGAAGCAGATACAAGAGGAAAGGTGAAAGATACAAGGGGTTCGCACCGGACCGCTTTTTAACTTGTATCTTTTCTCTTTATGCTTGGCATGTTATTTGCGGTAGAATTGCCCTCCCGCCCTCCGGGCGCGCCAATAACCCAATGAAACAGTCATTACAGCTCCGTCTCGGTCAGCAGCTCACCATGACCCCGCAACTGCAGCAGGCCATCCGCCTGCTGCAGCTGTCGACGCTTGAGCTGCAGCTGGAGGTACAGCAGGCGCTGGAGTCCAACGTCATGCTGGAACTGGCGGAGGACGGTGAGGACGAGGGAAATGATGCCCTTGAGGAGATGCAGGGGATGGTGGCACCGGAGGCGGAAAGTTACGCCGACAGCCAGCCGCCGGAAAGCGAGCTGCGCCACGAACCGGCCAGTGCCGAGCACGCCCTGGAGCTGCAGGGCAACAGCGACATCCCCGACGAACTGCCGGTCGACAGCGTCTGGGAAGACATTTACGACAACATCAACAGCGGCGGCGCCTCCAGCTACGACAGCGACGAACGCGACTACGACTACGGCGATACCTCCGGCGAAACCCTGCAGGAACACCTCAACTGGCAGCTGCGACTGATGCCGATGAGCGATACCGACCGCGCCATTGCCGAATCCATCGTCGATGCGGTGGGCGACGACGGCCTGCTCAGCGTGCCGCTGGAGGAGCTGTACGAAAGCCTGCGCGAGGAGTTCGATATCGAACTGGATGAGGTGGAGGCCGTGCTGCATGCGGTGCAGAACCTCGATCCACCGGGCATCGCCGCGCGCGACCTGCGCGAGAGCCTGCTGCTGCAGCTGCGCCAGCTGCCCGAGGACACCCCTCACCGCGCCCTGGCGCAGCAGCTGCTGAGCGACCACTTCGAGCTGCTGGCCGGCCGCGATTATGCCCAGCTCAAGCGGCGGATGAAAATTGAAGAAGAGGAACTGGGCCAGCTGATCAAGCTGATCCAGTCGCTCAACCCGCGCCCCGGCGCCCACATCTCCAGCAGCCGCACCGAATACATCATCCCGGATGTCTTCGTGCGCAAGGTCAAGGGCACCTGGCGGGTGGAACTGAACCCCGAGGCGGCACCGCGGCTGCGCGTCAATGCCACCTACGCCGGCCTGATGAAGCAGGTCGGCTCTGCCTCCGACAACACCACGATGAAAAACCACCTGCAGGAGGCGCGCTGGTTCATCAAGAGCCTGCAGAGCCGCAACGAGACCCTGCTCAAGGTGGCCAGCTGCATCGTCGAGCACCAGCGCGAGTTCCTGGAGCAGGGCGAAGTGGCAATGAAGGCGCTGGTGCTGCATGATATTGCCCAGGAGGTGGGGATGCACGAATCCACCATCTCCCGCGTGACCACCAAGAAATACATGCACACTCCGCGCGGGATTTTCGAGCTGAAGTATTTCTTTTCCAGTCACGTCAGCACCGCCAGCGGCGGCGAGTGCTCGTCAACGGCAATACGGGCCTTCATCAAGAAAATGATCGCTGAGGAAAATACGGCCAAACCCCTCAGCGACAGCAAGATCGCAGAAGTACTGTGCAAACAGGGGATCAACGTGGCACGCCGCACCGTTGCCAAATACCGTGAGGCCATGGCCATCCCCCCGTCCAACGAGCGTAAACGTCTGTCCTGATACCGCCGCAATTCGAACTACCCTAAGGAGAACACCATGCAACTCAACCTCACCGGCCACCATGTCGAAATCACCCCCGCTCTGCGCGACTACGTCAGCGAGAAGCTGGGACGCCTCGAGCGCCACTTCGATCACGTCACCAATGTGCATGTGGTGCTGAGCGTAGAGAAGCTGCGTCACAAGGCCGAGGCCACCTTCTCCATCACTGGCAACAACCTGTTCGCCAACGCCGAGGAAGAAGACATGTACGCCGCCATCGACGCCCTGGCCGACAAGCTGGACCGCCAGATCAAGAAGCACAAGGAAAAGCTCACCGATCACCACCGCACGGAAGGCGCCACCCTGAAGAACAGCTCCGTCAGCGAGTAACCAAAGACGACTGCGCGCAGCCATCATGCATATTGCAGACCTGCTAACCGCTGACCGTGTCGCCTGTTGCGAACAGTCAGCCAGCAAGAAACGGGTGCTGGAACAGTTGAGCACGCTCATCGCGGGCGGCCAGCAGGCGTTGAGTCCCACCGACGTATTCGACAGCCTGATCGCCCGCGAGCGGCTCGGCAGTACCGGACTGGGGCATGGCGTGGCCATCCCCCACGGCCGGGTCAAGAACGGAACGGAGACCGTCGGCGCCTTCATCAAGCTGCAGAACCCCGTCGACTTCGACGCCGTCGACGGCGAACCGGTGGACCTGCTGTTCGGTCTGCTGGTGCCGGAGCAGTCCACCCAGGAACATCTGCAACTGCTGGCCCAGCTGGCGGAAATGTTCAGTGATGCGGAGTTTGTCGCCGGCCTGCGCCAGAGCGGCAGCGCTGCCGACCTGCATGCCCGCCTCAGCCAGTGGAAAGCACCCGATTGAAGCACTGACAAACCATCATGCCCGTCGCCCCGCTCAGCGTCCGCGCCCTGTTCGAAACCTACCAGAAGCGGCTCTCTCTGCACTGGCTGGCCGGACACGCGGGCGCCGAACGCACCATCAGCCGCGACCACGCCGAGCACGCCGGTGCGGCACTGGTGGGCTACCTCAACCTGATCCATCCCTCGCGCCTGCAAATCCTCGGCGCGGCGGAACTGGATTACCTGCAGGGGCTGGACGAAAAAACCTATATCGAGGCGCTGGATCACCTGTTTGCCCCGCCGACCCTGGCGGTGCTCATCGCCGGCGGCCTGCCGGCACCGGCAGCGCTGCGCAGCGCCGCCGAACGCCATGACACCCCCCTGCTCGGCTCCGCCCTGGCCAGCGACAAGCTGCTCAATCACCTCGATTACTACCTCACCGATCTGCTGGCCGACAAGCAGGTGGTGCATGGGGTATTCATGGACGTCATGGGTATCGGCGTGCTGCTCACCGGCGAAAGCGCCGTGGGCAAGAGCGAGCTGGCGCTGGAACTGATCACCCGCGGTCACATCCTCATCGCCGACGACGCACCGGAGTTCCGCCGCGTCGGCCCGGACACCCTGCGCGGCAGCTGCCCCGAACTGCTGCAGGACTTTCTCGAAGTACGCGGCCTCGGCCTGCTCAACATCCGCGCCATGTTCGGCGACAGCACGGTGAAACGGCACAAGAATCTGCGCCTCATCGTCAACCTGGTGCCGGTGAGCAAGAGCGACATCCACAACATCGATCGGCTGCAGGGCAGCTTCGGCCACCGCACCCTGTTCGAGGTCGAGGTGCAGGAAATCCAGCTGCCGGTGGCGCCGGGGCGCAATCTGGCGGTACTGGTCGAAGCAGCCGCGCGCAATCACATCCTGCGCGAAAATGGCTACGATGCCACCGCCCACTTCATCGAACGCCAGCGCCACCTCATCGCGCAGGAAGAACAGGAATGAGCTTCCGAAAATCCACCGCCGAGACGCTGAGAGCGCAGAGTGTTCCTTCTGTTCATAGGTATGTGCCGCTCCTGGCGCACCGATTCAAACTGGCGTGCAACCGGACTAATCAACAAAATTTGTTTACTCTGCGCACTCTGCGTCTCGGCGGTGAACAACGGTATTTCGGATGAAACTCTATATCGTCAGCGGCACCTCCGGCTCCGGCAAGTCCATCGCCCTGCATGCACTGGAAGACCTCGGCTATTACTGCATCGACAACCTGCCGGTGGGACTGCTGCCGGCCTTCGTGCAGGAATTGCAGGCCGCCGAGCGTCAGGGTTACAGCAATGCCGCCGTCGGCGTCGATGCGCGCAACCTGGTCAATGACTTCAGCGCCCTGCCCGACGCGCTCAAGCACATCCGCGACAGCGGCATCCCCTACCAGATCCTGTTCATGGATGCCGACGACGATACCCTGTTCAAGCGCTTCTCGGAGACGCGGCGGCCGCACCCGCTCACCCGCGGCGATACGCCGCTGGCGGAGGCCATCCGCCGCGAGCGCACACTGCTCGAACCCATTGCCTCGCGCGCCGATCTGCGCCTCGACACCAGCCACACCAACGTGCACCAGTTGCGTGATCTGGTGCAGGCCCATGTCGGCGCGTCCTCCTCGGGCAAGCTGTCGCTGCTGTTCGAGTCCTTCGGCTACAAGCACGGCATTCCGGTGGACGCCGATTTCGTGTTCGACATCCGCTGCCTGCCCAATCCGCACTGGAAGCCCAGCCTGCGCGCCCTCACCGGCCGCGATGCCGACGTGATCACCTTTCTGGAGCAGCAGCCCGAGGTGGAAAAGATGTTCCAGTCCATCAGCGGCTTCATCAGCACCTGGCTGCCGCACTTCGAAAACGACAACCGCAGCTACCTCACCGTGGCCATCGGCTGCACCGGCGGACAGCACCGCTCGGTCTACTTTGCCGAACGCATGGCGCGCCATTTCGCCAGCGAAAGCGCCAAGGTCAGCGTGCGTCACCGCGAGCTCTCCTGATGTCGACAGAAATCAAAGTGGGGGTGTTGCTGATCACCCACGATCCACTCGGAAAGGTGCTGCTCGACACCGCCGACGCCATCCTCGGCCACTGTCCGCTGCCGGTGGCGGTGCTCACCGTCCCGCTGGATTCCGACCCGGAATACACCGCAGCGGAGGCACGGCGTCTGGCCACTGCACTCGATAAAGGCGCCGGCGTACTGGTGCTCGCCGATCTGTACGGTTCCACTCCGGGCAACATCGCCTGCCGCCTGCTGGAATGGGAGCAGGTGCGCGTGGTCTCCGGGCTCAACCTGCCGATGCTGCTGCGGGTCTGCAATTACCATACTCTCGAACTGGATCAACTGGCCGAAAAGGCCGCCACGGGCGGCCGCGACGGCATCCTGCTGTGCGCTGGAAAAAATATGTAGTCCGCAAATGAACGCGAATGAGCGCAAATAAATGCAACAAGGAACAGTAAGGAACAGTGTGGCCGGCGATGGAACCGTGAATCCGGATAACACCATGAATATTTGCGTCCATTCGCGTTCATTCGCGTTCATTCGCGGACTGAACCGGATTTAAGGATTACGACATGCTCAGCAAGGAACTCACCATCGTCAACCGCCTCGGCCTGCACGCGCGTGCCGCGGCCAAGTTCGTCAACGTCGCCTCGTCCTGCGCCAGCAGCGTGCACATCGCGCGCAACGGCCGTAGCGTCAACGGCAAGAGCATCATGGGCGTCATGATGCTGGCGGCCGGTTGCGGCAGCACGGTGCAGATCAGTGTGGACGGCCCCGACGAACAGGATGCGCTGGCCAAACTGGAACAGCTCATCGCCGATCGTTTCGGCGAGGACGAATAAGGTCCCGCCATGCCCGTCGCCCTGCACGGCACCGGTGTTTCCCGCGGCATCGCCCTGGGGCCGGCGCGGCTGCTGCAGCGCGGTGGACTGGATATCCCGCAATATGTCCTGCCGCCGCACCTCGTCGACGAGGAGGTGGAGCGCTTCATCGCCGCGCTGGAAGCCGCACGCACGCAGCTGCGCGCCATCCGTCAGCAGATACCCGCCGGCACCCCTACCGACATCGCCGCCTTCATCGATACCCACCTGCTGATGCTGGAGGACGCCACCCTCGCCACCGTGCCCATCGAGCTGATCCTGCGCGAAGGCTGCAATGCCGAATGGGCCTTGCAGATGCAGCAGGAGGCGCTGACCAGGGTGTTCGACCAGATGGACGACGCCTACCTGCGCACCCGGCGCGACGACGTGGCGCACGCCATCCTGCGCGTGCAGCAGCTCCTGCTCAACCAGAACCAGCGCGAGGCGGCCATCGCCGCCGAGGCGGAGGACGGTCGCATCATCGTCACCGACGACCTGTCGCCGGGCGAACTGGTGCTGCTGCACCAGCACAACGTCGCCGCCATCGTCACCGAGCACGGCGGCCCCATGTCCCATGTGGCGATCCTGGCGCGCAGCCTGGGCATCCCCGCCGTGGTCGGCGTACACAATGCCTGGCAGTACATCCGCGACGGCGAGCCGGTGGTGGTGGACGGACGCCAGGGCGTGCTGCTGGCCGGCCTCGATGCGCAGGGCGCGGCGTTCTACCGCACACGCCAGCAACAGGAAAAACGCGCCCGCGCCCAGCTGCACCGTCTCAAGGATACGCCCACGGTCACCGCCGACGGCGCCGCCATCGCCCTGTTCGCCAACATCGAATTGCCCGAGGACATCCAGGCGGCACGCCGCGTCGGTGCCGCCGGCATCGGCCTGTACCGCACCGAATTCCTCTACATGAACCGCAGCACGCCGCCGGACGAGGACGAGCAATACCGCGCCTACAGCAAGGTGGTGAAGGCGATGAAGGGCAAACCGGTCACCATCCGCACCCTGGATCTTGGTGCCGACAAGACCGCCGACGGCGCACCACCCGAGCGCGGCGGCGCCAACCCGGCCCTGGGCCTGCGCGCCGTACGCCTGTGCCTGCGCGAGCCGGAACTGTTCCGCCCGCAACTGCGCGCCATCCTGCGCGCCTCGACCCACGGCACGGTGCGCCTGCTGATCCCGATGATCAGTACGCTGCAGGAAGTGCGGCAGGTACAGGAACTCATCGCCGAGGCCAGGGACGACCTGCGCCGGCGCCGTCAGGCCTTTGCCGGGAACATTGCCGTGGGCGGCATGATCGAGGTACCGGCCGCGGCGATCTGCGCCGAGGATTTCGCCCGCCGCCTGGACTTTCTCTCCATCGGCACCAACGACCTGATCCAGTACACCCTGGCGGCCGACCGCCTCGATGAAACCATCAACCATCTCTACCAGCCGCTGCACCCGGCGGTGCTGCGGCTGATCCACACTACCCTGCGCGCCGGAACCGAGGCCGGCATCCCGGTCACCATGTGCGGCGAGATGGCCGGCGACCCCCTGCTCACCCGCCTGCTGCTCGGCCTCGGCCTCACCGAATTCAGCGTACCGCCGCCGGCCCTGCTGGAGGTCAAGCGCATCATCACCGCCAGCGAACTGGAACCGCTGCGCCGCATCGCCAGAAAGATCCTGCGCCAGGACGACATGGAACAGTCAGCCCGGCTGCTGGCGGAACTCAACAGCGACGATTGACCCTCCGTCGCGCGGCGGACGCAGCAAACAGCTGCCGCCACCGATGCACGACATGCAACTTGTGCGGGAAATACCGCGCAAAATCACCAATCTTTCATCGTTTCGCTTTTCCCTTTGTCGCCCCCGCTTGGTACACTTTGCGCGCCGATCCATCCACACCTTCCCCCAGCAATGACCGAAGCCATCGAACAGGAAAAGAACACCGACCGCCTGCAAGCGCTGCGTGATGCGCTGCAGGAGGACAACCTGTCGCGGGCGCAGGAACTGATCAACGACATGTACCCGGCGGAGATCGCGGTACTGCTCGAATCGCTGCCGGGACCGGAACGCATCACCGCCTGGGAGCTGGTCAGCCCCGAACTGGACGGCGAGGTGCTCACCTACGTCAACGAGAGCGTGCGCGCCAGCCTGATCCGCGAGATGGCGTCACACGAGCTGGTGGCCGCCACCGAGGGCCTCGACACCGACGACCTCGCCGACCTGCTGGCGGAAATGCCGGACGAGGTGATCCAGCATATCCTCGACACCATGGATGCACAGCACCGCCAGCGCCTGGAGGCCGTGCTGTCCTACCCGGAAGACACCGCCGGCGGCCTGATGAACGTCGACACCATCACGGTGCGCGAGGACATCACCCTGGAAGTGGTATTGCGCTACCTGCGCTGGCACGGCGAGATCCCGGAGACCACCGACAGCCTGATGGTAGTGAATCGCGAAGGAAAATATCTCGGTCTGCTGTCGCTCACCGACCTGCTCACGCGCAATCCCGATCTCAGTGTCACCGAAGTGATGATCCGCGACATCGAGGGCATCAATGCCGCCATGCCGGTCAACGAGGTCGCCACCCTGTTCGAACGGCGCGACCTCATCTCCGCGCCGGTGGTCAACGACGACGGCAAGCTGCTTGGCCGCATCACCATCGACGACGTGGTGGACGTCATCCGCGACGAGGCTGATCACTCCGTGCTGTCCATGGCCGGTCTGTCGGAAGATGAAGACCTGTTCGCCCCGGCCATACCATCAGCGCGGCGCCGCGCGGTGTGGCTCAGCATCAACCTGCTCACCGCCTTCACCGCCGCCTCGGTGGTCGGCCAGTTTCAGGAAGTCATCCAGCACCTGGTGGCACTGGCGGTATTGATGCCCATCGTCGCCAGCATGGGCGGCATTGCCGGCAACCAGGTACTGGCGCTGGTGATCCGCAGCCTGGCGCAGGGTGTGGTGGTGAAGGAAAACACGCGCTGGCTGATCAACAAGGAATTGGCCGTCGGCGCACTCAACGGCCTGATCTTCGCCATCCTGGTCGGCTCTGCCGCCTTTGCGTGGTTCCAGAATGCCGGCATCGGCCTGGTGATCGGCGGCGCCATGGTGATCAACCTGCTCTCTGCCGCCCTGGCTGGTGTCATCGTACCTGTGCTGCTACGCCGTTTCGGTATCGATCCTGCCCTGGCCGGCCCGGTGATCGTCACCACCATCACCGACGTGATGGGCTTCTTCTCCTTCCTCGGCCTCGCCACCCTGTTCCTCATCTGACATGACACACGACCACGACGACTTCGACGACGAGGACCTCGGCCCCAGCAAGAGCCAGCTCAAGCGCGATGCCCATGGGCTGCAGGATCTCGGCGCCGAACTGATCGAACTGTCGACACAGCAGTTGGCCGATATCCCACTGTCGGAAGAAGTACTCGCCGCAGTGAGGGAAACCCGCAGCATCACCGCCCACGGCGCACGCAAGCGCCAGCTCAAGTATCTCGGCAAACTGCTGCGCCTGGAAGACGACGCCCCGATCCGCGAGGCGCTGGAGCGCATCCAGGGACGCCATGCACTGACTGTCGCCCATCATCACCAGTGCGAACGCTGGCGCGATCGCCTGCTCAATGAAGGCGACACCGCCCTCACTGCGCTGCTGGAAGAATTCCCCCACGCCGACCGCCAGCAGCTGCGCCAGCTGATGCGCGCCGCCCAGGCCGAACACGCCGCAGGGAGGCCGCCCAAGACCTCGCGCGAACTGTTCCGCGCCCTGCGCGAGCTGATCGACTGATCGTTGCAAGACCACAACACGAAGAACATCAAAACCAACACCTGTCGCAGAGGCGCAGAGACGCGGAGAACGAACAGGTTTATATTGAATCCCCTCTGCACCTCTGCGGCTCTGCGACAAGGGTGTTGGTTGTTCCCCTTGATGCCTTCGCGTTTAGCACCGCCAATCGTCAGGCGAAAGGAGAACGTTCATGCCGCTGGTCAATCGTGCCCTACTGGTAACGCTGGAGTCCGCGGAGACCCTCACCGCCGCCATCACGACCTTCGCTACTGCCCAAGGTATCACTCTGGCACGCGCCAGCATCGAGGACTTCCTGCAACGCCCCGCAGCCAGTCTGCATGGCTGCACCCATGTAGTGGCCGTGACTGACGACATCATGCTGGCGCTGCTGCTGCAACGGGCCTGTATCGAAAATGTATCCCTCGGCATCCTGCCCCTCGACGGGCGCAGCCGCCTCTACGACTGGTTCCAGGTACCGCGTGCCGAGGATGAGGCCATCGCCCTGGCGTTCGACGACGGCGCAGTTGCCATCGATATTCTGCGCTGCAACGATGAGCTGGCACTGGGTTCGGTGATACTCGGGGAAACACCGTTTCTCAGCGCGGGCCACCGCCTCTACCGCGAGCGTGCCCGCTCCTGGCTGCGCTCCATGCGCTACACCCTCGCGCTGCTGCTGATCAGTGTGCGTAACCTGTTCGCCATCCATCCCTTCCCGGCCACCTTCACTACCGGCAAGGACAAAACCTTCAAGACCGCAATCACCGGCCTGATCGCCATCGAGAATGATGTCAACAACGCCGCCGCGCGCCTGCTCAACACCACCATCTCGGTGCAGGACGGCAAGGTATCCACCATCCTCATCGCCCCCAAGTCGGTGATGGAATACCTGGCCTTCCTGTTCACCGCCCTGGTGCGCGGTGAACAGAAGGTCAGCCGCCTGCCTACCGCCATCAGCTACATCAAGAGCAGCTATCTGAAGATCGAAAGCCCGCGCCCTCTGCGTTATCTCGTCGACGGACGCAAGCGCACCGCCGAGAGTATCGAACTGGAGATACAGCAGGGCGCGGTGCGGATGAATCTGAGTGATGAATACCATGCCCTGCACGAGATACAGCAGGACGACAAGGACATGGTGAAGGTCGACAACCTCCCCACCCATGAGGCACGGGTGGCCATGATCCAGCGCAAGCTGCCGCTGTTCACCCACGCCCTGGAAGAGGATTTCAAGGAACTGTTCCTGCAACTGCGCGAAAGTGCACGCGCACCGGCACATTTCCTGCTTCTGATGGTACTGAGCGCCATCGTTGCCACCCTGGGCCTGTTTCTCTCCAGTGCCGCAGTGATCATCGGCGCCATGGTGCTGGCACCGCTGATGGCACCGATCATTTCGCTTGCCATGGGAATACTGCGCGGCGATCGCGCCCTGCTCAATACCTCTCTCACCAGCATCGGCATCGGCACCTTGCTGGCACTCGGCACCGCGGCGCTCATCGCCCTGATCATCCCGTTCGAGAAGATCACCCCGGAGATGGCCGGCCGCCTGAATCCCAATCTGCTCGACCTCGGCATCGCCATCGCCGCCGGCATCGCCGGCGCCTATGCCCATGCGCGCGAGAGCGTGATGAAGAGTCTGCCCGGCGTGGCCATCGCCGTCGCCCTTGCCCCGCCGCTATGCGTGGCAGGCATCGGTATCGGCTGGATGGATCTGCACATCATCAGCGGCGCCATGCTGCTGTTTCTTACCAACCTGGTCGGTATCGCCCTTGCCGCCGCCCTCACCTTTCTGGTGCTCGGCTACGCGCCGATCCTCCGGGCCAGACGCGGTCTTGCCATCTCGTTGCTGCTGCTCGGCGTGATCAGCATTCCGCTGTCCGTCTCTTTCTACAATATCTATACCTACTGGGGCATCGAACGCGATGCGGGCACCACCGTATTCCAGATTCACGGCAAGCAGCTGCATCTCAAGCAACTGCAGGTGGCGATTCAGCGCGACAAGGTGCTGCTGCGCGCCGACGTCAGTGCACGCCAGGTCGTTGACCTCGACGACCTCAGGGCCTTGAAGCAACTGCTGAGTGAGCGCTGGGGGCGTGAGGTGGAACTGGAGGTCACTCATCGCCTGCAGCTGTGAGACCCGGGCTGGTCGCAAGACGGCCGGGAATAGGAGCGATCAAACTTGCGGCAGGGGTGCCCGTTACAAAAAAAACAGCAACCCGAGGGTTGCTGTAAAAGTTACGCCACATGGAGAACTGGCGTCAGGAGGTGATGCAAAAAATCATGCGTCAGCGTTTCTGTACGTGGCAGTACAGTTCGCCGTAGACGTTTTCCACGCTATCCAGCAGGATGTGGCCGGTACTTCTGATCCAGGCCGCAACTTCAATCCTGGCGCTGGGGCAATCACTGACCAGCCGGATCACGGCACCGGACTGCAGTGTCCGCAGTGCACGCCCGGCCTCCACCACCGGGGTCGGGCAGCATGTGCCGCGGGTATCCACCAGCCGTTGCACGGCACGCGACCGTCCCTTGCGGATGTAATAGCCCTTGCGCCGCTCATCGAGCGACTCCACATGCAATAACTCATTGCCGGTGATCCGTGCCCAGGTGCCCAGCTCGTCGGTAGTACGGACACAGTCGGCCACCAGCAGCAAGACCTCGCCGGCATCAATATCCCGCGCGTAACGTCGGCTAGCCACCACCGGTGCCGGACAGGGATGGCCGCACACATCGACGGTGGCGACGGGGGTGTATGAACGGGCAGTATGCATGGCGGCTCCTCGTACTGATGCGGCATTGCAGTCATTGCCGGAAGAGCATCCTACGTCAGGAACCGACCACCAGAGAAAGAACCAGTGTTCATATCATTAGAACACCAGGCTCTAAACGACAGATATCAAGCGGCCACAGGCCGGCTGAGGCCCGCTCAATGCGCCGCTTACGGCAGGGTACAAGGCAGGCGGCGGTGTTCCAGTGCCGGGAAGTTGCGGCGAATGGCCTGCAAACGCGAGCGTTCGATCTCGGCCATGACGAAGCCGGAGCCGCGCGGCAGGCGATCCATCACCACGCCCCAGGGATCGACGATCATCGAGTCGCCGTGGGTTTCGCGGCCGTTGGCATGGTAGCCGCCCTGGGCCGAGGCGATGACGTAGCTTAGGTTTTCGATGGCGCGGGCGCGAAGCAGCGGCTCCCAGTGCGCCCTGCCGGTGATGGCGGTGAAGGCGGAGGGGATGACGATAATCTCTACGTTCTCCTGCACCATGCGGCGGAACAGTTCGGGGAAGCGCAGGTCGTAGCACACGGCGAGGCCGAGCCGGCCGAACGGGGTATCGACCACCACCACGCCGTTGCCCGGCTCGATGGTCTTCGACTCGGCATAGTCCTCGTTGCTCTCTTCCAGATGTACATCGAACAGGTGCACCTTGTCATAGCGGGCAACACGTTGCCCCTTGTCATCGAACAGCAGACAGGCGGCACGCACCTTGTTGGCATCATCGGCCGCCAGCGGCACCGTACCGCCCACCAGCCAGATGCCGTAGCGCGCGGAGGTGCGGGCGAGGAAGTCCTGTATCTGCCCCTTGCCGTCGGTCTCGCGCACCTTCACCTTGTCCATCTCGTGCATGCACATCAGGGCAAAGTTCTCCGGCAGCACCACCAGCCGCGCGCCGGCGGCGGCCGCCTTGGCGATGAGGCGTTCCGCCTCGGCAAGATTGGCACTGATATTGGGGCCGGAGGCCATCTGAACGGCTGCCACACGAGTCACGCTTGCTTCTCCTTATCGTTATCTGTCACGTCTGATCCAGAAACACCATTCAGTCCGCGAATGAACGCGAATAGACGCAAATCAAGATCAAGGACTGACCACTTCATTGCCGAGTGAGCATCAGTATCTTGACGATTCGCGTCCATTCGCGTTCATTTGCGGATTCATTCTTTATTGGTTGACCGCTATTCCGCCGCTGGCACACCCGCCACGCGCAGTTCGATGGCGTCCTCGCGCGGGCTGCCGGGCAGCAGTTCGATGCGCTGCGACGACAGGCCCAGCGCCACCAGCCAGGCCTGCAGTTCGTGCGCCCACAGGCTGCCTTCATCGCCGCCCGGATACAGCAGTTGCAGTCGTTGCCCGTCGCGCAACTCACCCATCACCTGAACCAGGGCCGGATGCTGCATCAGGGCGGCACCCGTGCGCGGCTGCGCCCATTCAACAGCGGTGACAAACAGCGGTGCGGGGGCGGCCATGGCAGGGGAGGCAAGCAGCAGGCCGACGATGAACAGGAACCGATTCATGGCGTCAGAATACCATTTTCCGTCATCTCACAACGTCCCCTGCTCCGGTGCCGATGAGGTACCACCCTTGGCCGCCGGCACTTTCTCGATCAGCGGCTGATCCCACGGGCCGGTCACGCGGTATTCCGTGCGTGCCGCTTCATCGACATTTTTCTTCAGCAGTTTCTGGAACAGCAGCATCAGCGCGCCGACCTGCGGCCCGAAGGCCAGGGTGCCGACGACCGGCGCCGTGCCGGACAGATTGGGAACCACGGTGATGCGCTGATCGTAATCGCGCGCCACCAGGCCGGTGCGTCCCTCGACCCGCACCAGCGCCGCCGCGGACTCCATCAGCATATTGGAGGTATGGGCATCGCCGGCACGCAGAGTGAAGTCGCCCTCGATACTGCTGAAGGCCAACCCCTTCTGGAACAGGTCACGGAAATCGAGCACCAGACGGCGCGGCAATGCCTGCAGGCTGAGCAGACCCAGCAGGCGGCCGGCACCGGGATCCAGCTCATCCATCATGCCGTCCTCGATGCGGGCATGAATGCGGCCATCCAGCGTAGCGGCACTGATGGCGGCAAACGGCCCGGGCCAGTTGAGCTCCGCCGTGGCGCTGCCCTTGCCGCGGGTAATCACGCTGGCGATGCCCAGATGCCGCAGCATCTGCCCGACATCGGATGAGTCCAGCTGCAGCTTGAGCTCGCTGTAGGAGCGCGGCCGCAGCTGCCAGCGTGCCTGTCCGGTCAGCTGCATTCCCGGCCCCGTCAGTTGCAGGTCGGTGATCTGCATGGCCGCACGGCTGTTGTCCAGCTTGAAGGCCAGCTGATCCAGCTGTAATGCGCCATGACCGAAACGCCTGATCTGCACATCCAGCGGCGGCAGTTCGTGCCAGTCGGTACTGCCGCCGCCCTCCCCCTCGCCCGCGGCCAGGTGCAGCTCATCCATCGCCACCCGCACCGGCAAGGAGGCCCCCTTGCCGCCGCCGCGCAATGCCGCGCCCCACTGCGCCAGCTCCAGATCACGCAGCACACCGCTGATATGCAACTCGTCACGCGACGGCAACTGCATCGCTCCCGGACCGAAATGAAGGGCGCCGCGGCGCATCCCTTTCTGCTCGCCGAAGGCCAGCAGGGCCTGCACCGTCTCACCGTAGGTCAGCTGCAACTGTCCGCGCCTGGCACCGGAAAAATGATGCACCAGCTCCAGCCTGCGGGATTCGTCGGCCGCCTTGTTCAGGGGATGCGGCAGTTCCAGCGCCATGCCGAGCAGATCGGAGTGCAGCCGCAACTGGGCACCGCTGCGGCTGTCGCCGTGCGGCACACTGAGCACCCCCTGCCAGACACCATGGCCACGCACGCGCCCGAGCAGAGGGGAATCGTGCAGACGGCCCAGCGCCGCCGCCTGCATCCGGCCACGACCGGCAATGATCGTGCGGGCAGCATCACCCTGACCCTCGCCATAGATGGTGATGCTGGCCGGCTCGTCCAGCAGGCGGGCCTGCAATCCATCCGCCTGCAGGCCGGTATCGGTAAAGCTCAGGCGACCCTCGATGGCCTCGACCGGCAGCCAGTCCTCGATCCACAGGCGGTTGTCCTGCAGCAGCACCGCACCGCTCAGGCGGAACGGCTGGGTGGCGGCCAGTGCCGATTCCAGCGGCAGGGTGAATTCCAGTTCCAGCCCGCTCTCACCCTCCAGCCGCAACCCGGCCGCATAATCACCGAACCGGGTACGCAACGGCGTGTCGCGCAACAGCCTGACGGCGTCATCACCGCCGAGGCGGGCCGCCCCCTGCACCGTCAGCAGGGGATGCAGCAGATCGGCAATGGTCACCTGCGCCCGGCTGATACGGCTGTCGTACATCCGACCGCTGTCGGCGCTGATGGTGAGGCTGCGATTGAGAAAACTGACCCGTGCATCCACCTCATGCAGGCTGGGCCAGCCGCTCTGGAAAAACAGCTCCGCATCATGCACGCCGAAATCCACCTCAAAGCGCCCCTCGCCACCGTCAAAGGGAAAGGCGTCGAGCGGACCATGGAACAGCATGCCGCCGCGGGTCACGCTGCCGCCGCGGAAGGCCTCATCCAGCCAGGCCAGCGCCTCGCTGCCCATGATCCCCGCCGGCAGATAACGCGAGGTACCGATGGCCCGCCCATTCCAGAACAGGCCGCGCAGATCAAGATAAGGGGCGGCGGCGACGGGCACCGCAAGCATCGCGTCGACCGCGACATGAATATCAGGGGTGACTGCGCGCGCAGCATCGATATCGATGCGCCAGCCCGCCGCGCTGCGCTGCAGGCCAATGCTGCCCTGCAACTGCTGGAACTGCAGGGGGGCACGGAACAACTGCGGCAAGTCCACGGTACTGTCACGGCTGTCGAACAGCACCAGGCCATGATCGCCACTCCACACCCAGCGCCCGCTCAGGCCGCTGAAACCAGGCAGCTGCTGCCACGGCAACAGGGCGGCCTGTTCCACCGTCCCCTGGGCATGGCGCACCTCACCATCGGCCAGTGCGACGCGCAATTGGCGCAGCTGGCCCCGCGGCTGCAGAGAGGCAAGGGTAGCGCGCTGCCCGGCATCCAGCAGCGGCAACAGCGGCGCGACGGCGGCCACATCCTCCAGTTGCAGTGCCGAAACCTGCAACTCCCAGGCATTGCCGTCGCGCTGCAGTCTGGCCTGCACCGGGGCCACCGCCGCCGTCTTCTGCCGCAACAGCCGGAGATCGCCCAGCTGCAGCTCCCAGCCGCCGGCATGGCGCTGCCACTGCGCCGCACCCGCCAGCTGCTCCAGCGCCAGCGTGCCGGCGGAGGAATGCAGCGACAACTCCTGCGCCGCGGCCGTCCCCTCCACCCGCGTCAGCCGGCCAGACTCCCACTCACCCCACAGTTGCAGGTCGAACACCCCCTGCTGCAGCGTGACACCGGCCAGCGGCCCCCATTCCTCCAGCCACTGCGCCGGGCGCAGCGTCTTGCCCTCCAGATAGCCACGGCCGCGCCAGGCACCGGGACGCAACACGTCGCCCTCCAGGTCGAGGGCCAGATGCAGGCTGCGCCCCATCCCCGGCGGCAAGGCCACCTCGATATTGAGTTGATGACGCGCATCGCTGTTATGCAGCTCGATGTCCACCCGTTCGATATCGAAGCTGCGGCCGGTCTTGAGATCACGCCAGTGCAGCCGGCTCTCCCGCAGCGCCAGCCTGCGCTGCTCCAGCAGCCAGCGCCCCATGCCCACCACGTCACCCGTCTCGTCACCGCGCCCTTGCGCCAGCCCCTGCACCTGCAGACTGCCGTCCACCTGGCGCACCAGGGTCAGATCGGCACCCACCACCGTCAGCGTGGAGATCACCGGCCGCAGCTCGCGCAGACTGGCCAGCAGGTCGAAGCCGACCTGGGCCTCGCGGAAACGGGCCACCGGCTGACTGCCCGTCACGTCGAGCAGCTCCACCTCTTCCAGCACCGCCACCGGCGACAGCATCCTCAGTCGCGCCGTCAGGGTACGGATATGCACCGGCTGGCCCAGCGCGGCGCTCGCCATCGTCTCCACCTGGGTGCGGTAGCCTTCCAGGCCCGGCAGCAGCAACCGCGTCAGGGT
This sequence comes from Thiohalomonas denitrificans, assembly GCA_020725115.1. Taxonomy (GTDB): domain Bacteria; phylum Pseudomonadota; class Gammaproteobacteria; order Thiohalomonadales; family Thiohalomonadaceae; genus Sulfurivermis; species Sulfurivermis denitrificans_A. Next base: position 10,762 of record DYFR01000003.1, on the reverse strand, counting down.
GAGCAGTACCGCCGCCAGGATCGCCAGCCCCGCCGTGGCGAACCACAGCGCACGGCGCAGGCGACGAAGAAGGCTGGGCTTTTCCATGCAAAGTGGGTCCGTAAGGGAGTATCAGTGACTTTCGCTTGGAGCAGCTTAGCTGCAGATAAGTTGCGCATCCCGCGCCGGAGTCACGACTTTACTTGTAACTTGTCTCTTGTATCTGCCTTTAAAGCAACACCACATCAAACTGCTCCTGCGTATACAGGGTCTCCACCTGAAACTGGATCGGCTTGCCGATGAACACCTCCAGTTCAGCCACTGCAGTGGACTCCTCGTCCAGCAGGCGATCGACCACCTCCTGCGAGGCCAGCACCAGCAGTTGCTGGGCATCGAACTGGCGCGCCTCGCGCATGATCTCGCGGAAGATTTCAAAACAGACGGTCTCCGCCGTCTTCAGCGTGCCGCGGCCATTGCAGGTGGGACAGGTGGAGCACAGCACATATTCCAGGCTCTCGCGGGTACGCTTGCGCGTCATTTCCACCAGGCCCAGCGCCGACACCTCGGAGATGTGGGTGCGTGCGTGATCCCGTTCCAGCGCCTTCTCCAGACTGCGCAACACCTGACGGCGATGTTCCACATCGGTCATGTCGATGAAGTCGAGGATGATGATGCCGCCCAGATTGCGCAGACGCAGCTGGCGTGCGATGGCCTGGCTCGCCTCCAGATTGGTCTTGAAGATCGTTTCTTCCAGATTGCGATGGCCGACGAAGGCGCCGGTGTTGACGTCGATGGTAGTCATCGCCTCGGTCTGATCGATGATCAGATAACCGCCGGACTTGAGCTGCACCTTGCGCTCCAGTGCGCGCTGGATCTCGTCCTCGATGGCATACAGATCGAAGATCGGACGCTCGCCGGCATAATGCTCGATGCGCGGCACCAGCTCGGGGATGAACTTCTCGGCAAACCTGACCACCTTGCGGAAGGTCTCGCGCGAATCGATACGCACCTTCTCCACCTCGGCGCCCACCACGTCGCGCATGGTGCGCATCACCAGCGGCAGGTCCTCGTGGATCAGCGTGCCGCTGCTCTCGGTGACGACACGGGCGCCGATCTCGCTCCACAGCTTGTGCAGGAAGGCGATGTCGGCGCGCAACGCCTCGTCATCCGCTTCTTCCGCCGCGGTGCGCACTATATAGCCGCCGGACCCGAATTCCGCCGCCAGCGTGCCGACACGCTCCTTGAGCCGCAGTCGTCGGCCCTCATCCTCGATGCGCTGCGAGACACCGATGTGACCGGACTGCGGCATGAACACCAGAAAACGCGCCGGTATGGTGATGTGCGTGGTAAGGCGCGCGCCCTTGGTGCCGAGCGGATCCTTCACCACCTGCACCAGCAGTTCCTGCCCCTCGCGCAGCAGTTCGTCGATATTGCGCGCCTGTACCGGCCCCTCCTCCCCCGCCTCACCCTTGAGGCAGCGTTCGCGCTCGTCACTGCCGTTGTCGGGGCAGAGGATATCGGAGGCGTGCAGAAAGGCGGTGCGCTCCAGACCGGCGTCGATGAAGGCGGCCTGCATGCCGGGCAGCACGCGGCGCACCGTGCCCTTGTAAACGTTGCCGACCAGACCGCGCTTGCGCGCGCGCTCGATCTGCACCTCCTGCAGCACGCCGTTCTCGACAAAGGCGACACGGGTTTCGTGCGGAGTGACATTGACCAGGATTTCGCCGCACATGGTCGGCGTCAGGGGAGCGTTCATGGACATGATCAAAAAGTTTCCAGCAGAGAAATTCCGCAGCCGCGCAGCAACGCAGCCGTCTCAAACAATGGCAGCCCCATTACCCCGGAGTAGCTGCCCTCCAGGCGCGCGATGAACACGGCACCCAGCCCCTGCACCGCATAGCCGCCGGCCTTGTCAGCCGGCTCGCCGCTGTCCCAGTAGGCGGAGCGTTCCGCTTCCGCAATGTCACGAAAGGTCACGGCACTCACCGACAACAGGGTATGCGCCTCGCCTGCCGCATCCACCAGCGCCACGCCGGTGTAGACATGATGTGTGCGTCCCGCCAACCGCGCCAGCATCGCCAGTCCGTCGGCACGATCGCGCGGCTTGCCCAGGATGGCGCCGTCGATCACCACTGCGGTATCCGCCCCCAGTACCGGCCGGTCACCACAGATCGCATGTCCCGCCTGCGCCTTGGCCAGGGCCAGGCGCACCACATACAGCTCCGGCGCCTCGCCCGCGTGCAGGGCCTCATCGACGCGCACCTCCACCACCTGATACACCACGCCGATCTGCTCCAGCAGTTCGCGCCGCCGCGGCGATGAGGAGGCAAGAAAGATCATTGGTGTATTTCTCTCTTGTATCTTTTCACTTGTATCTTGTATCTGCCTTACCGGTGATAAGGATGTCCCTGGGTGATGCTCCAGGCCCGATATATCTGTTCGGCCAGCACGATGCGCACCAGCGGGTGCGGCAGGGTCAGTTTCGACAGCGACCACTGCGCATCGGCGCGCGCACGGCAGGCATCGGCCAGGCCTTCGGGGCCGCCTACCAGCAGGGCCACGTCGCAGCCCTGGCCGCGCCAGTCGTTGAGGCGCTGCGCCAGCTCCTCGGTGCTCCAGGAACGGCCTTCCACCTCCAGCGCGACCACGTGGGCCCCCTTGGGCAGGGCGGCGAGCATCTTCTCGCCCTCCTCGCGCCGCGCCCGTTCCAGATCGGCGCCCTTGGTGCGCTTGCCGGGCGCAATTTCGTGCAGCACCAGCGCGCAGTCGGCAGGCAGGCGCTTGGCGTATTCGGCCCAGCCCTGCTCCACCCAGCCGGGCATGCGGTTACCCACGGCGATCAGGTGCAGGCGCATACGGTGAACATGCCTTCGACATACGAAAAACGGCCTCGGCTCTCGCCAAGACGCCAAGTACGCCAAGGTAACCCCGGAGGCAATTTTATTCGTGAGCTAATCACAGCACGTAATCCTGTTCGCGCCATATTTCCGCTTTCTTCGCGCACTTGGCGTCTTGGCGAGAGATATCGGGTTTATGGGATACGCTCTTGTGTCAATGCTCGGCGCGAGCCGCCGCCGGCGCTTCGTCGCCCCAGAGTTTTTCCAGGTTGTAGAAGTCGCGCTTTTCCGGGATGAAGACGTGGGCCACCACCTCCCCCAGATCAACCACCACCCATTCACCCTCGCGCTCCCCTTCGACGCCGATAGGGACGAGGCCGTGTTTGCGTGCCTCGCTGACCACGCTCTGCGCCAGTGATTTGACCTGCCGGTCGGAACGACCGCTGGCGATCACCATGAAGTCGGTAATGCTGGTCTTGTTGCGCACATCCAGGGCGACGATATCAACACCCTTCAGGTTCTCCAGTGCATGCACCACCAGCTGTTTCATCTTTTCTGCTTGCATCAATACCTTCCAGTACCATCCATACGCGCCAAAGGCGCACTTCGTCCCCCTCTCCCCGCTCGCGGGAGAGGGATGGGGTGAGGGTCACATGTACAAACCTTGTGCCCGAATGTGGTTCCAGACCGTCGCGGGCAACAGGTACTGCGGGCTGCGACCGGCGCCGATCAAGGCGCGGATCGCCGTGGCCGAAATGTCCAGCGCCGTCACCGGCGCAAACAGGATGGCGCCGGCGGGGTGCGCCGTCAGGGCGGCCGGCCGATCCGTGCGCCGCTCCGCCACCAGCCTGGCCAGTGGCGCGGCAAGGTCATCGTCCAGTTCCCAGCCCGGCCGGTGCATCACCACCAGATGCGCGAGCTGCGGCAACTCCTGCCAGCGGTACCAGTCCGGCAGACCGAGAAAGGCGTCACTGCCGAGCAGCAGACACAGGGGCGTCGTGCCGAACTCGGCCCGCAACGAGGCCAGGGTATCCACCATGTAGGAAGGGCCGGGCCGCTCCAGCTCGCGGGAATCCACACGCAGGCCGGCCTGTTCCGCCACAGCCAGCTCCAGCATGGCCAGCCGCGCGGCGGCAGTGGCCCGGGGTGGCTTGCGGTGCGGCGGCTGCCCGCAGGGGATCAGGCGCACCTCGGCCAGGTCGAGGGTTTCCCGCAGTTCCAGCGCCGGACGCAAGTGGCCAAAATGTACCGGATCGAAGGTGCCGCCCAGGACTCCAATGGCTTGCATCAGCGGAACCTGCGCCGCGCCTTTTCCAGCAGCGCCTGACGGGCACGTTCCTTGGCCTCGGCATCATCACGCAGCGCCTGGGCCAAATCGCGGTACTCCCAGCGCCGGCTGCGCCGCCACAGCAGTGTGCCCAGCAACAGCACGCCGACGCCGAGCAGCACGGCGAGAACGACTACCCACCAGGACGGATCTTGCCACCAGGCCTGACGCGGCGGCAGCAGCGGTGCCGCGGTGACGGCCACCGGCGGCGCCGCAGTTTCGGGAGGCGTGCTGACGGCATGCTCCCCGGCAGGCACCGCCGGCACGGCGGCGGAAGATGGCGGCAGGGCCAGCACCTGCTGTGCCAGATTCCGGGCCTGCTGTTCCAGTTCCAGCAGACGCAGGCGCAATGCCTCGTTCTCCACCTCGACCGCCTCATTCAGTTCACGCACCTGGGTCAGCCGCTGCTGCAACTCGCCGGGCGGCGCATCGGGCGCCGCGGGCGCCAGTATCTGCAGGACGGGCTGCGGGGCGGGTTCGTCCACGGTGACAGCGGGTGCCGCGGACGGCTGCAAGGCCTCCTGCTGCTGCGCCATCATCCTGCCCGCCGCACCGCGCGACCGCGCGGTCATCGCCTCGGGCGTGGGCAGATAGAGCGTCACCCCCCAGCGCAAGCGGTTCATGTTGCCGCCGATGAAGGCATGGGGGTTGGCCTCGAACAGCGCCACCGTCATCTGCGGGGTGCCCACACCCTCCGGCTTCAGGCGCTGGGCGATCTGGCTCAGGGTTTCGCCACGCTGCACCGGGCCATAGGCCGCTGCCGCCGTGGAGCGGTCAGGCCGTGCCACCGGCGCCCCTGCTGCCGCAGCAGGGGCGCTGACGGGGACAGGTGCCTCGGCAACCGGCGGCGGGGTAAACAGCGGCGGCGGATCCAGCAGCAGCGCGTACTGGCGCAGCATGCGGCCACCGGCCCAGCGCACCTCCAGCAACAGCTCCAGTGCCGGTTCACGCATGGGTTCGCGGCTGGCGATACGGATCACCGCCTGGCCGGCAGCGTTCCGGGTGACCAGGAAGCTGAGCGGCGGCAGCCCGTCATGGTAGGGCAGTCCCAGGCGCTGGTAGGCGTTGCGATCCGCCAGCCTGACATGCACATCGTCGCTGTTCTCGTCAGGTGCCAGGAAAAGCGCCAGCTCGGCATCCAGTGGCTGGTTGAGGGCGGAATACAGCCGCAGCTCGCCACCCAGCCCCAGGCCCAGGGCCTTGCCGGCGGCAAGCAGGCACAAGAGGAACACAACGCCCGCTGTACGCAGCATGCGTCCCCCCGGGCCCGGCATCATCTCATCGGCGGATATGGCCATCTCCCAGGACAATGTATTTCTGTGAGGTCAGCCCCTCCAGCCCCACCGGGCCGCGGGCGTGAATCTTGTCGGTGGAGATGCCGATCTCCGCACCGAGTCCGTATTCGAAGCCGTCGGCGAAGCGGGTGGAGGCATTCACCATCACCGAGCTGGAATCCACCTCGGCCAGGAAGCGGCGCGCCCGGGTGATGTCCTCGGTGACGATGGCCTCGGTGTGGCCGGAACTGTGCCTGTAGATGTGCTCCATGCCCTCGTCCAAATCCTTCACCACGCGCACGGCGAGGATCGGCGCCAGGTATTCGGCATCCCAGTCCTCCGCCGTGGCCGCCACCGCGTAGGACAGCAGGCGGCAGGTGGTGGGACAGCCGCGCAGTTCGACGCCCTTTTCCCGGTACATGGCGCCCAGTTCGGGCAGGATCTGCTCGGCGATGTCCTCGGCCACCAGCAGGGTCTCCATGGCGTTGCACACGCCGTAGCGGTGAGTCTTGGCGTTGAAGGCGATGCGCAGGGCCTTCTCCATGTCCGCCTTGTCGTCGATGTAGACATGGCAGACGCCGTGCAGGTGCTTGATCACCGGCACGCGCGCCTCGCTGCTGATGCGCTCCACCAGCGACTTGCCGCCGCGCGGCACGATGACGTCCACATACTCGCTCATGGTAATCAGTTCGCCCACCGCGGCGCGGTCGGTGGTTTCCACCACCTGCACCGCATCGGCGGGCAGACCGGCCTGTTCCAGCCCGGCGCGCACGCAGGCGGCGATGGCCTGGTTGGAGTGCAACGCCTCGGAGCCGCCGCGCAGGATCGCCGCATTGCCCGACTTGAGGCACAGCGCCGCCGCATCGGCGGTGACGTTGGGGCGCGACTCGTAGATGATGCCGATGACGCCCAGCGGCACGCGCATCTTGCCCACCTGGATACCGGAGGGACGGAAATTCATATCGGAGATCTGCCCCACCGGATCGGGCAGCGCGGCGATCTGGCGCAATCCTTCGGCCATCCCCGCGATGCGACCGGCATCGAGCATGAGGCGATCCAGCATGGCCGCATCCAGACCCTGCGCCTTGCCGGCGGCGAGGTCCTTGTGATTGGCGGCGATGAGTGTGGCCTCGCCGGCCAGCAGGGCATCGGCCATGGCCTGCAACGCGGCATTCTTGGCATTGGTGTCGGCGCGGGCCATGGCGCGCGCCGCGGCGCGCGCCTGCTGCCCTACCTGCTGCATGTACTGCTTCACGTCCATCTAAGGTAACTCCACAGGAAAAACCATCATACCTATACCAGCCGCACCCCGGCCATCAGCAGGCTGAATTGTAACAGTTCGTCCCAGGGGTTACCCGGCTCGGCGCCCTTGCAGATACGGTCCAGGCGGGCGGCACGACGCAGCAGGGCGCGCCAGCGGCGCAGATTGTGGCGCTTGAGGGCGGCCTGATACAGCGGCTTGCGCTTGTCCCACACCCGCTGCTGCTGCAACAGGGTATCCAGGGGCACGCCGCGCGCCTGTTCCGCGGCGATCAGGGCCAGGGCGCGCACCTCGCGCACCAGCGCCCACAGAATCAGTACCGGCTCCTCCCCCTCGCCGCGCAAGCCCTCGACGATGCGGGCGCAACGCGCCGCATCGCCGCCCAGCGCGGCGTCGGCCAGCTCGAATACGTCATAACGGGCCGAATCGGCCACCGCCGCCCGCACCGTCTCACCATCCAGCGGGCCGGCGCCGCAAAGCAGCACCAGCTTCTCCACCTCCTGTGCCGCCGCCAGCATATTGCCCTCCACCCGCTCGGCCAGCAGCTGCGCCGCCTCCGGCGTCGGCTGCATGCCGCGGGCCTGCAGGCGCTGGCGGATCCAGCCCGGCAACGCACGCGGTTCCACCGGCCATACCTGCACCACAGCCCCGGCCGCCTCCAGGGCCTTGAACCACTTGCTGTTCTGCTGCTGCTTCTCCAGCTTGCCGCAGCTGATCAGCAGCAGGTTGTCCGGCGCCGGCGCGGCGGCATAGGCGGTGAGCGCCTTGGCCCCGGCATCGCCCGGCTTGCCCGAGGGCAGGCGCAGCTCGATGAGCTTGCGCTCGGCGAACAGGGACAGATTGCTGCCCGCCGCCGCCAGCGCGCCCCAGTCGAAGCCCGTCTCCACCTGCAATACCTCGCGCTCGGTAAATCCCTGGGCGCGGGCGGCGGCACGCAGCGCATCCGTCGCCTCGTTGAGCTGCAAGGGCTCGTCGCCGCTCACCAGATAGATGGGCAGCAGCGGCTTGGCGAGGTGGGCGGCGAGCTGGTCGGAACGTAATCTCATCGGGGCGGCAATCGCATTATCAACGCAACACCTGCCGCAGAGGCGCAGAGACGCGGAGTGGACTGAGTGTGCTCATGTTCTCTGCGCCTCCGCGCCTCTGCGGCAAGGGGTCAAGGTTTGGTTTGTTGCAGCCCGGCGCGCAGTCGCACCAGCATCTGGCGCACGGCGAAGGCGCGCATCTCGCGCACCAGCAAGGCCTCCTCCTCGCCCATGCCCAGTACGCTGTTGGGATCGAAGGCGTAGTCACGGTTGAGGCTGACGGTCTGCTGCGGCACCAGCACCGTAGTGACGGCCTTGCCTGTTTCATCCACCTCCGGGATACGCAGCTCGAAGCTGAACTGGTAAGTCAGCTCGTATTCGCTGGCCCGTCCCGTGCTGCCGACCGAGAGCAGGCGCCGTGCCTCACGCTCACCGCTGATGTGGAGCTGCGCCGCGGCATCGCCCGCCACCACGCGCGCACCGGCATTCTCCAGCGCCGCCGTGATCTCCTCCGCCAATGCTCCGCGCGGCTCGATACCGACCAGCTGGGTGCGCTCCATCTGCGGCGGCAGGGTGACCGCGCCGCGCAGGTGGAAACCGCAGGCACTTAAAAGCAGAGCAAAGATACAAGAGCAAAGATACAAGCAAAGGCGAGACCCCATTCTCTTGTATCTTGTATCTTGCATCTTGTATCTCATCGGACGACCACATTCACCAGCTTGCCCGGCACCACGATGATCTTCGCCACCGTCTGTCCCTCGATGAAGCGCTGCACGTTTTCATCCGCCAGCGCCGCCTGCTCGACGGCGGCCTTGTCGGCAGTGGCGGGCACATTCACCTTGCCGCGCAGCTTGCCGTTGACCTGCACCACCAGCTCGATGCTGTCGCGCTTGAGGGCGGCGGCGTCCACCTGCGGCCAGGCGGCATGCAGGATGTCGTCGCCGTAGCCGAGACCGCGCCACAGTTCGTGGGTGATGTGCGGCGCGATGGGCGAGAGCAGACGCAACAGGATGGAAAGACCTTCCCGCTGCACCGCATCGCTGCCATGGCCTTCCAGCTTGCCGATGGCATTGAGTATCTTCATGCAGGCGGAGATGACGGTGTTGAACTGGTGCTTGCCGAAGTCCACCAGCGCCTGTTGCAGCGTCTCGTGGATCTCGCGGCGCACGACCAGCACCTCCGCCGCCGCATCGGCCGGCAATGCGCTATCGGCCAGGGCCGCGCCGTTGTCCGCGGCAAAGGACCACAGCCGCTTGAGGAAACGGTGCGCGCCCTCGACGCCTGAGTCGTTCCACTCCAGCGATTGTTCCGGCGGCGCGGCGAACATCATGAACACGCGCGCGGTATCGGCGCCGTACTGTTCGATGAGGGTCTGCGGATCGACGCCGTTGTTCTTGGACTTGGACATCTTTTCGATGCCGCCCATGATCACCGGCAGGCCGTCGCTCTTGAGGATGGCGGACAGCGGCCGGCCCTTGTCGTCGGTGGTCACGGCCACGTCGGCGGGGTTGAGCCACTGCTTGCGGCCGTCGGCACCGTCGCGATAGAAGGTCGGCGCCACCACCATGCCCTGGGTGAGCAGATTCCTGAACGGCTCGCCCACTTTCGTCAGGCCGAAGTCGCGCATCACCTTGGTCCAGAAGCGCGAATAGAGCAGGTGCAGGATGGCGTGCTCGATGCCGCCGATGTACTGATCCGCCGGCATCCAGTAGTCGGCGCGGGCGTCGACCATGGTGGTCGCATCCGGGCAGGTGTAGCGGAAGAAATACCAGGACGAATCGACGAAGGTGTCCATGGTGTCGGTCTCGCGCCGCGCCGCGCCGCCGCACTTGGGACAGGTGCAGGCGAGAAACGCTTCGTACTTGTTGAGCGGATTGCCCGAACCGTCCGGCACGCACTCCTCGGGCAGCACCACCGGCAGCTGATCGTCGGGCACCGGCACGTCGCCGCAGCTCGGGCACTTGATCATCGGGATCGGCGTGCCCCAGTAGCGCTGGCGCGAAATGCCCCAGTCGCGCAGGCGCCAGGTCACCTTCTTCTCGCCCAGGTTCTTTGCGTTCAGGTCGGCGGCGATGGCATCGACGGCGGCGTTGAAGTCGAGGCCGTCGTACTTGCCGGAGTTGATGCACTGGCCGTGCTCAGCATAGGCCTCCTGCCACGGCGCGGGTGTCGCCTCACCGGCGGAGGTCTTGATCACGGCCTTGATGGGCAGGCCGTACTTGTGGGCGAAGGCGAAGTCGCGCTCGTCGTGCGCCGGCACCGCCATCACCGCACCCTCGCCGTAACCCATCAGCACGTAGTTGGCGACCCACAGCGGCAGCGGCTCGCCGGTGAGGGGATGGCTGACGGTGAGGCCCGTGGCCATGCCCTTCTTCTCCTGCGTCGCGATCTCCGCCTCGGACACGCCGCCGTGCTTGCACTCCTCGATGAAGGCGGCCAGCTCAGGATTGTTCTTTGCCGCGTGCAGCGCCAGCGGATGCTCGGCTGCCACGGCGACGTAGGTGGCGCCCATCAGGGTGTCGGCACGGGTGGTGAACACCCACAGGGTGCCGCCGCCTTCGATCTGGTGCGGGAAGCCGACGCGCACGCCGAAGCTCTTGCCGATCCAGTTGCGCTGCATGGTGCGCACCTGCTCCGGCCAGCCGTCGAGCTGATCCAGGTCGGCGAGCAGTTCCTCGGCGTACTGGGTGATCGCCATGTAGTACATGGGGATCTCGCGCTTCTCCACCACCGCGCCGGTGCGCCAGCCGCGGCCGTCGATGACCTGCTCGTTGGCCAGCACGGTCTGGTCTACCGGGTCCCAGTTCACCGTGCCGGTCTTCTGGTAGACGATGCCCTTCTCCAGCAGGCGCAGGAACAGCCACTGGTTCCAGCGGTAGTAGTCGGGCTTGCAGGTGGCGACCTCGCGCGACCAGTCCACGGCGAAGCCCAGCGATTGCAGCTGGCTGCGCATGTAATCGATGTTGCTGTAGGTCCACTGGGCCGGCGGCACGCCGTTGTTCATGGCGGCGTTCTCGGCGGGCAGGCCGAAGGCGTCCCAGCCCATGGGCTGCAGCACG
>DYFR01000019.1 GCA_020725115.1 Thiohalomonas denitrificans | reverse complement strand
GCGCCGCTCCCGGCCATCCCTGGCCTCCGCGGCATAAGTCCATCCCTGTCCAAGCGCCGCTCCCGGCCATCCCTGGCCTCCGCGGCATAAGTCCATCCCTGGACAAAAAAAATGGAAGGCCGGGGCCTTCCATTTAAGGGGTGTAACAATGTCTGGGTGGAATGAGTCTATGTAACCCGATTGAATTAGTCAAGAACTTTCGTGCCCGGCCAGGAATGGCGTTAGACTCCGGGTTCACCCGCTGCCAACGGATGCCGCAAGATCATGGAGCACCGTTTTTCACCCCGGTTGCCGTTTCACCTGCAGGCGGTGCTGTATTCACGCGGCGCCCTGGTGGCGCGTGGCATCTGCCGGGATGTGAGTCGTGACGGGATGTTCGTGTTCATGGACAGCGCCTGTCTGCACCGCAATGCCTTGGTGGAGGTGGAGTTGCTGGCGCCGGGGCGCAAAGGCCGTTTGCGCCTGCCGGCAATGGTTGTCCACTGCGGCCATGAGGGTGTCGGCCTGCTGTTCGATGAGGTGGCGGAACCGCAGGCGCTGCATATGTTGCGGGCCTATGTGCGATCCCTGTGGATGTTGCGGGGTACCTGATGCGGACGCCCTGGGTCAGGCCATTACGGCCAGGTCGCGTCCTGCTTCCTTGGCACGGTACAGCCCCTTGTCGACGCGCAGCAGCAAGGCTTCGGTGTCTTCCTGCGGTTGCAGTGTTGCGACGCCGATGCTGACGGTAAAACCGATGCTCTGCTCATCCGGGCCGCGTACCCGTGCCTTGTGGCAGGCGGCGCGAATGCGGTTGGCCAGTTCCAGTGCCTGCTGTTCACCCTTGCCCGGCAGGATGGCGAGAAATTCCTCGCCACCATAGCGGCCGATGAGGTTGATGCCCGGCATTTCGCGGATCATCAGACGGGCAAAGACCTGCAGTACCAGATCGCCGGCAAGATGGCCGTAGGTGTCGTTGATGCGCTTGAACATGTCCAGGTCGAGCAGCAGCACCGACAGCGGGCGCTGCGTGTCGCGGGCGCGCTCCACCTCCAGATCGAGCCACTTGGTGAGCACGGCGCGGTTGACCAGGCCGGTGAGGGCGTCGCGGGTGGCCTCGCGGTAGAGTTGCAGCAGCATGTGCAGCTGTGCCAGTTCGGCCCACATGGCGATGCTGGCCAGCAGGCCGAGCAGCCAGATTTCACTGAAGGCACGCACGGTGAACAGGGTGCCGAACAACAGTTCGGTGCCGACCACCACCAGGCCGATGGTGATGGCATAGGCCAGTCCTTCGATCAGGGCGAAGGGGAACAGCGCCAGCAGCGAGACAACCAGGTAGGGCAGGAAGCTGTAGCCCATCAGGACGCCGGTATCGTGTGCCTCGCCGCCGAGCACGAGGCGCGAACCGATATAGAACAGGCCGGGGATGCCGATGAACAGTGCTACCCGCAGTCGTGCCAGTGCCAGGCTGTGGGGTTGAGTGGTCCACAGTCCCAATGCCAGGAACAGTCCGCTGAAGGACAGGCGCAGCAGCAGCATCTGCTGGAAGCTGGCGCCGGAGAGCAGAACCAGATCGATGGGGATCCACAGAGGCGCGAGCAGGGCAAAGACAAAGCTGAGCAGGCGCACCCGCAGGTAGATGTATTCGGCGCGCGAACCGTTGAAGTCGCGCGAGTGATGGTGCGAGACCACCATGTCCTGCAGGGAGGTGCGCTGCAGCCATTCACGCAGCCCGGAGCGGGGCTCGTCGAGCATCTGTTCCTGTTCGGTAAACTCGTTCGCCGTATTTCCCACTGTCCACCTCAATATTTATTGTCGTGGCTGCAGGCAGGCAGTATACAGATGGCGGAGCCCGCGTAGTGTTTCATCCACCACCCTCGGCAGCATCCTGGCGTGCATGTCGAACAGTGTCAGGGCCTTGATGCCTGTTGCATGTCGGCACCACTAATCTGTTCGGCAGTGGAACTGGCCGGCAATCAGCCGCAGGTTGCTGGCCATGTTGCTGATGCGATCACTCATCTGGGCGGTATTGTTCATGCCATCCACCGTCAGCTCGTTGACCTCGGTGATGGTGGCGACATTCTGGTTGATCTCCTCCACCACCTGGCTCTGTTCTTCGGTGGCACTGGCGATCTGGGTGTTCATGTCGCTGATGGTCTGCACGGCCTCGGCGATGGCATGCAATGCCGTGCCGGCCTCGCCGGCCTGCTCCACGCTGGCCTGGGCGCTTTGGCGGCCATGCTCCATGGCACTGACGGCATCATGGGCGGCCGACTGCAGCCGTTCGATCATGGCGTGGATGTCACGGGTCGATTCCTGGGTACGGCTGGCCAGGGTGCGCACCTCGTCGGCGACCACGGCAAAGCCGCGCCCCTGTTCACCGGCACGGGCGGCCTCGATGGCGGCGTTCAGTGCCAGCAGGTTGGTCTGTTCGGCGATGCCCCGAATCACATCCACCACCTTGCCGATGGCGGCGCTGTCCTGCTCCAGCACGCCGAGCACGGTGGCCGACTGCTCCACGTCCTCGGCGAGGCGGGTGATGGTGTCGATGGTACGGCTGACCACGCGCTGGCCGTTATCGGCCGCCTCCTGGGCAGAGTGCGCGGCCGCGGCCGCCTGCTGCGTGCTGCGCGCCACCTCCTGGGCGGTGGCCGACAGTTCATGCATGGCGGAGGCGACCTGGGTACTTTGCTCGTCCTGGTGGCTGACACCCTGGCGGGTGAGCAGGACCGAGGCGGAGAGGTGCTCGGCGGTGTGCTCCAGCTGGCGTGCGGCATCGTCCATGCGTCCGGCGACGGCCCTCACCTCCGAGCGGCCCATTTTCAGCGCCAGCAGGATTTGTCCAAGCTCCGAACGGTCACCGGTGTAGGCCAGCTGCATCAGCGGATTGTGGAACACCTCGCGTGCCTCGGCGGCGGCCTGGTGCAGCGGGCGCAGCAGCACCAGACTGCCGCCGACGAGGATGGTCAGGCCTGCTGCCAGGGGGGCAAGCAGCAGCCACTGGCTGCTGACGGCGGCCACCACGGCGGCCGGCAGCAGCGCGGCCAGTGCCAGCAGGGAGAAACGGACGGCAAGACCGGGGGTTTTGAGTCGCGGCATCTTGCCGGCCGTGATGGCACGATAGATTTCCTGTGCCCGCTGGATGTCTTCCGGGCGCGCCTTGCTGCGTACCGACTGGTACTCGACCGTTTTTCCCCGATCGCGGATCGGGGTGGCGAAGGCGTCAACCCAGTAGTGATCGCCGTTCTTGCAGCGGTTCTTGACCAGGCCCATCCATGACTGCCCACGCTGGAGATGTTGCCACAGGTCGTCGAAGGCCGCAGGCGGCATGTCGGGATGGCGCACGATATTGTGCGGCTCGTTCAGCAGCTCCTGGTTACTGAAACCGCTGATGGCGATGAAGTCGTCGTTGACGTAGGTGATGCGGCCCTTCAGATCGGTGGTGGACAGGATGTTGGTCGAGGCCCCGACCTCGACCTCGTTCTGCGTGACCGGCAAATTCTTGCGCATGGTGGATGACCCTTCCCGATATAGTGGTTTTCAGGCGCCATCCCTGTGCTCGTTAATTGTTTCCCGAAGACCCATTATCGACCGAATCGTGGCGGAACTGTAACCCCCGGCGGCTACGCTTGCCGCGACCCCCGTTGCTGGCCGGATGTTTCATGAATGGCACGCGCCATCGCCTGATCTGTGATTCCACAAGGGGTTTTTCCCCGTCGGCCGTAATCACCGATACGACGCTCCTTCGAAAAATCCCTTGTGGAATCAAATCTGCGGCGCGATCATCGCGCGAATTCATGCAACATCCGGGCTAGAATCGCCCCAATCAACCATGTCTGACGGAAGGGCTGTGCCATGAGCAAACACTATGACCTGATCGCCATCGGTGCCGGCAGCGGCGGTCTTTCCGCTGCGGAACGTGCTGCATTGCACGGCAAGAAGGCGGCTGTCATCGAGACCGGCCGCATCGGCGGTACCTGCGTCAACGTGGGTTGTGTACCGAAAAAGGTGATGTGGAACGCGGCCGGCATCGCCGGCGCGCTGCGCGATGCCACCGATTACGGCTTCGACGTGCTGGTCAACGACTTCGACTGGAACCAGCTGGTGACCTCGCGCGAGCGCTACATCCAGAACATCAATGACTGGTACGGCGGCTATCTCAAGGAGTCCGGCATCGACCTGATCCAGGGCTACGGTCGTTTCGTCGATACGCACACGCTGGAGGTGGACGGCAAGCGCTACAGCGCCGATCACATCGTGGTGTCTCCCGGCGGCGTGCCGATGATCCCCGCGATCCCCGGTGCCGAACTTGGCATCGACTCCAATGGCTTCTTCGCCCTGCGCGAACAGCCCAGACGGGTGGCGGTAGTGGGCGGCGGCTACATCGCGGTGGAACTGGCCGGGCTGCTCAATGCCCTCGGCAGCGAGGTGGATCTGCTGCTGCGCCGCCAGCATTTCCTCGGTCACTTCGACGCCATGCTGCGCGAGACCCTGATGGAGGAGATGGTGAACCACGGCGTCAACATCCTGCCCAACATCAACGTCGAGCGGGTGGAAAAGGACGGTGACGGTCGTCTTACCCTGCATTGCTCCGGCGGCCATACGCTCAGCGGTTTCGATACCCTGATCTGGGCCGTTGGCCGCGCCCCGCATACGGCGGAGCTGAATCTGTCTGCCGCCGGCGTGCAGTGCGATGCCCACGGCTACATTCCCACCGATGAATTCCAGAATACCAACGTGCCCGGTGTGTACGCGGTGGGCGATGTCACCGGCCGCGCCCAGCTTACCCCGGTGGCCATCGCCGCCGCGCGCCGCCTGGGTGACCGCCTGTTCGCCGGCCAGTCCGAACGCAAGCTGGATTACGACAACATCCCCACCGTGGTCTTCAGCCATCCGCCCATCGGCACCGTGGGCCTGTCGGAAGAGGAGGCGCGTGAGTTGCATGGCGAAGAAGCGGTGAAGGTGTACCAGACCCGCTTCACTCCCATGTACCACGCCTTTACCCGCCACGGTTCGAAGACGGCAATGAAGCTGGTGTGTATCGGCGTGCAGGAGAAAGTGGTCGGCGTGCATATCATCGGCAACGGTGCCGACGAAATGCTGCAGGGCTTTGCCGTGGCGGTGAAGATGGGCGCCACCAAGCGCGATTTCGACAACACCGTCGCGCTGCATCCCACCAGCGCCGAAGAGCTGGTCACGATGCGATAAAGGCAGATACAAGTTTCAAGTTACAAGCTGCAAGTCACAAGATGACCCCCAAACGGAAAAAAACAGAACATCCAACGCAGAGACGCGGAGGCGCAGAGAAAATCATGGAATGGCTTTTCTCTGCGCCTCCGCGTCTCTGCGTTGGATTTTTTTCTTTCTAAACGTCAGTGCAGTGCCGCTGCGCCGGGCTGGGCGCGGTAAATGGTGGCGAATTCCTCCGCCGCCATGGGCCGGCCGTAGAAGTAACCCTGTGCCTGCGGGCAGCCGTTGGCGTGGAGATAGCCCGCCTGTCCCTGCAGTTCCACCCCTTCCGCCACTACCTGCAGCTTGAGCCGGGCGGCCATGGCGAGTATCGCCTCGATGATGGAGGTGTCCTCGGTATTTTCCGGCACGCCGCGCACGAAGGACTGATCGATCTTCAGCACATCCACCGGGAAGCGCTTGAGGTAGAGCAGGCTGGAGTAGCCGGTGCCGAAGTCGTCGATGGCGATGCGTATGCCCATGGCCCTGATTTCGCGCAGGGCGCGCTGGATGTCGTCGTTGTTCTGGATCAGGCTGGTTTCGGTGAATTCCAGTTCCAGCCATTCGCCGGGCAGGCAGTGCTGGCCCAGTACCTGTTTCACCTCATCGGACAGCTGGCGCTGCAGGATATGGCGGCTGGAGAGGTTCACCGCCAGGTGCATGCCCTGCAAGCCGTCGTCGAGCCAGTCGCGGTACTGGCGGCAGGCGGAGCGCAGCACCCAGCGATCGATGTCGATGATGCTGCCGCATTCCTCGGCCACGGCGAGGAAGTCGGCTGGTTGCAGCAGGCCGCGTTCGGGATGGTTCCAGCGCACCAGCACTTCGGCACCGGTGATGCGGCCGCTGGCCAGTTCAATCTGCGGCTGGAAGTGGAGCACGAATTCGTTGTGGTGCAGGGCGCGGCGTAGCTCGGACTCGATGCGCAGCCGCTGGTGGGAACTGGCGTTCATCTCCGGCTGATAGAACACATAGGTGTTGCGGCCGCTGTTCTTGGCCCGGTACATGGCGGTGTCCGCGTTCTTGAGCAGGCTCTCCAGATCGGCGCCGTCGGTGGGGTGGATGGCGATGCCGATGCTGGCGCCGGTGAATACCTCATGTCCGCCGAACATGAAGGGGCGCGACAGCGCCGCGAGCATGCGATCGGCGATGCGCACCACATGGGCCTCGTCGCCGGGCTGTTCCAGCAGCACGATGAACTCGTCGCCTCCCAGGCGTGCCACGGTGTCCTGTTCACGCAGGCAATCTTGCAGCTGCTGCGCCACGTGCTGCAATAGCATGTCGCCGGCCTCGTGGCCCAGGGTATCGTTGATCATCTTGAAGCGATCGAGATCGATGAACATCACTCCCAGCGGCAGTGGATTGCGCTGGCGGCGGGCCAGCGCCTGATGCAGGCGCTCGGTGAACAGGGTGCGGTTGGGCAGGCCGGTGAGGGTGTCGTAATAGGCCATTTGCTCCAGGCGCTGCTCGGTGCGCTTGAGGGTGGTGATGTCGGAGAACACGCCGACGTAATGGGTCACTTCGCCGCTGTCGTTGCGCACCGAGCTGACTGAAAGATGCTCGGCGTAGACTTCGCCGCCCTTGCGCCGGTTCCACAGCTCGCCGCGCCATTCGCCCCTGCGGCGCAGGGCGCGCCAGAACTCCCGGTAAAAGCTCCCGCCCTGGGCGCCGGAAGCCAGCAGGCGTGGATTCCGGCCCAGCACTTCTTCCTGGGTGTAGCCGGTGATGCGGCAGAAGGCGCGGTTGACCGCGGCGATGCGCAGCTGTGCATCGACGATGACGATGCCTTCCAGGGTGTTGTCGAATACCTTGGCGGTGAGGCGGGTGTGATCCTGGGCGTTGATCTCGGCGGTGACGTCGCTGGCGAACACCACAACACCGCGTATCTCCCCCGCCTCGTCGCGGAACGGCGCCTTGTCGATGCGCAGCCAGGCCAGCTGGCCGTCGGGGCGTTGCAGCGGCTCGACGGTGTTGAACTGCTCGCGTCCGCTGGACAGTACCTGCAGGTTGCTGTCGTGGCAGCGCTGGGCGAAGGCCGGCGGGAACAGTTCGAATACCGATTTGCCGAGCAGATTGCGGATGCGCAGGTCGAGGAAATCCGCTGCCCTGCGGTTGGCGCGCAGCGCGCGGCCGTCACAGTCGAAATACCAGATGTGGGCCGGTACCGAGTCGAAGATCACGCGGTAATCGTTGCGTTGTGCGCGCAGGGCGGTGGTGCGCTCCTCAACCCGGTGTTCCAGTTCCGCCTGGGCCTCGCGCAGGCTGTGCACCATATGGTCGAAGGATGCCGTCAGCTGGCCCAGTTCGTCCGTGCCGGCCGCGTCCGTGTTGAGTTCGTGATACACATTCAGTGCCACCTGCTCGGCGCTCATGGTCAGCTGTGCCAAGGGCCGGGTGATGCGGCGGGCGATGGCCCGGGCAGCGGCGAAGACCGCGAGGAGGATCAGTGCCGCCAGTACCAGATAGGTGTAGGTGAGCCGGTGCAGGGGGGCGAAGGCCGTGGTTCGCGGCTCGCCCACCCACAGCGCCAGGTGCAGGCCGTCGAGGGGCGCGGCCAGGTTCAGTGCCTGACTGGTTTCCAGCAGCGCAGGCACCCCTTCGATGCATTTGTCGCATACGAACAGCGCCTTGCCGGCGGCGGTAATGCGGGCGCTGCGTTCGCCGGCCAGGGGCAGCAGATCGGCGAACAGCTGTTCGAGCGTGTAGCGGGCCATCAGCATGCCTTCCGGCAGGCCGGTGCCGGGGTAGACCACCGGCAGGGCCAGCAGCAGGCCCTGCCCGTCGGGCAGCAGTTCACTGTAGTGGCGGTTTTCCTCCATCACCCGCTTCTGCCAGGGCAGGCCGGCGAGGGGGACATTCACATCCGGGCGGTTGCAGGCCAGCGGTGCGCCGCGGAAGTCGTGCAGGCACAGGGCGGCGGGGATCAGAGAGGCGCTGTTGAACTCGCGCAGGAAGGGCAGCAGGTAGGCGTCGCGGCCGGCGGAGTCGAGCAGGGCGTTGACCACCAGGGAGTTGCCGGCCAGGGTGTTCAGTTCCTCGCCGATGCTGTTCAGGCGCAGCTCGCTGCGCTGGGTCAGCAGACCCGCAGTGGCGGCATGCTCCTGCTCGATCTTTTGTTGCAGCAGGTGGCGGCTGAAGGCGTAGGAGGTGATGCCGGTGAGGGCGATGGAGGCTGCCGCCACCGTCAATGCCGCCGCCAGGATGCGGTTGGCGATGCTGGCGGCCAGCCAGTGTTGCAGGCGGGTGAGCAGGGGCGGGCTCATGGCCGGGGTTCCACCGGCACCAGGCTGCCGTCGGCGCGGTAGCGGGCCATGAACACGTCGGACGGCGCCAGTGCCTCGTGCCTGTCGCGATCGAACGGTTGCGGCCAGTGCTTGATCAATCCGGCATAATCGCGCACCTGCTCCAGGGCGTCGCGTACCCGCGCCCGGTCGGTGCTGCCGGCGAGGTTCACCGCACGCGCCAGGATGTGGGCGAGGTCGTAGGCGTGGGCCAGTCCGACAGGGGAGGGGATGCGCGCCACGTCGGTGACACCATGGCGTTCCCGCAGCACGGCGAGGAGGCGCGCCGCCGCGGCAGGCTGCGACGGCGCCTGGAAGCTGTAGGTCTGCACCACGGCGAAGTCGATCTGCTGCAGCGCGGCGCCGGTCATGGCCGGCAGGTCGCCGCCGCTGACCCCCCAGTGGCTGGCGATGGGCAGGCGCCGGGCCGGCGGCAGCGCGGCCACCTCGCGCACCAGAATGGCGCCCTCCATTTCATTGGCCACCAGCACCACACCTTCGGCGCCTGCATCAAGCAGGGCCTGGTATTGTTCCTGCAGCGATTTGTCGCCCCAGTTGTACCAGCGCAGGCTGGCAATGGTGAGGTCGGTACCGTCGTAGGATTCGAGGACCCGCTGGTTGCTGCGGCCCCAGGCGGTATTGGGCAGCAGCACGCCGATGCGGTGCAGGCCCTGGGCGTGCAGGTGGCCGAGCATCACCGGCATCGCCCAGCTGTCCCTGAGCGAGAGGCGGAACACGTAATTGGGGGTATAGCCGTTGTCGACGATGGCATCCGCGGCGGCCCAGGGGTCGAGCAGGGGGATGCCCAGCTGGTGGATGGTGCTGAGCTGTTCCAGCACCACCGGGCTGAACTTGCCGCAGAACACGCCCACCAGATCGGGCTGGGCGGCAAAGGCCTTGAGGTTCTCGATGCCGCGGGCGGGAACCGAGCGGTTGTCCTTGACCAGCAGTTGCAGCGGACGGCCGTCCAGCACGCCGCCGGCCCGGTTGATTTCGTCGATGGCCAGTTCCAGGCCGAGACGGATGGCCTCGTCGGAGGTGCTGGTGCGGTGGCCGGCCTCGGCGTCGAAGCCGATATAGACCGGCGCCGCCGCGTGGGCTGCGGGTACGCACAGCAGGAGTAGCAGAAACAGACGCAGTGAAACCAATGCAGGATGCCCGTTTTGTTATCTCTGCATCCCTGCTGAAATTCCCCGGTCGCCCCGATCTTTCGGGGCATGGGCTTTTGTATCATAAAGCGGCGCCGCAGCGACACTTGGCCTTGGCACCGGGCCGCCATCGGCGGTGAACGGGGTGATGATACATGAATATCCGACCATACAAGGGGGTATGCCCCGAAATTGCGGAATCCGCCTATATTGACGGCGCGGCGGTGGTGATCGGCGATGTCGTCATCGGTGCGGACAGTTCGCTGTGGCCGATGGCGGTGGTGCGCGGCGACGTCAATTACATCCGCGTCGGGGCGCGCAGCAACATCCAGGACGGTTCGGTGCTGCACGTGACCCATGGCCACGGCGAGGTGCCGGAGGGGCATCCGCTGCTCATCGGCAATGACGTCACCGTCGGCCACAACGTCACCCTGCACGGCTGCACCCTGGGGGATAACTGCCTGATCGGCATGGGCTCCATCGTGCTGGACGGGGCGGTGCTGGAATCTGGTGTCCTGCTGGGGGCCGGCAGCCTGGTGCCGCCGGGCAAAATCCTGCAGGGGGGCTATCTTTGGATGGGTAGCCCGGTGAAGCAGATCCGCCCGCTGACGGAGGCGGAACTTGCACGATTCGCTTATTCGGCAGCACACTATGTGCGGCTCAAGGATACCTACCGCGGCGTATGAAGAATTCCCGGTTTATGCAAGGAGGTTTACATGGATGTTTTCGTGGGCAATCTGGCCGAAACCGTCACTGCCGCTGATCTGATGCGGTTGCTCCTGCCGTTTGATCGTCAGGTGCAGGTCAAGCTGGAACAGCAGCAGTACAAGGGCGGAGCGCCAGTGAAATATGGTGTCTGCACCTTCTCCTCGGAGCGGCTGGCACACAAGGCGCTCAAGAAGCTGAATGGTTCCCCGCTGTTGGGCCGTGAACTGAGCGTGCGTGAGTATCTCTACCGCAGCTACAGCAACGAGCGCCGTGCCCTGGGCTGGCGCAGCCGGCCATGGGACGGGCTGGAGCGGCGCGGCGGCGAACGGCGTAGCGGTACCGTGCTGGTTGCAGCGGCGGATATCTTTGACGTGGAAGAGGTGGCGACGGAGGAGGAGCGTATCGTCATCGAAGGCTATAGCAACTTCGCCACCAAGCAGACCTGAGCCGGGACGCCATCATGGACTTGTATGTCGGTAACCTCACCGAAGATGTCACAGCCACGGATCTTGACGTGCTGTTTCTCAGTTTCCGCCCGATGCGGCTGAGGCTGGGGGGCTCGCTGAACCTTGGCGGCAAGGTGATGCGCTATGCCGTGGCCACCGTCATTCCAGACCGGCTGGCGCTGCGGGCGCAGCAGCAGTTGCACGGGCGCAGCCTGCGCGGTCGTACCATCACGGTGCGGGAGTATTTCGCACGCAACCCGTCCAACGAGCGCCGCGGCCGCCAGCACCGCGTGCGCCCCTGGCACGGCGAGGAACGCCGTTGCAACGAGCGGCGCGCTGTACCGTAAACCCCAAAACTTCCACGCAAAGACGCGAAGGTTTCAATTTCCTGTGGGAACCCGGCTATGCCGGGCGATTGCGGCGCTTGGACAGGCCCTATCGCCCGATAAATCGGTCTCCCACAACAGAACTCATCAGATCGCTTTGCGATTCTTCGCGTTGAAGGCCGTTGACTTCAGGTACTACATCGCCGCGCGCAGTGCGGCGATCACCGGGGCGGTGGCGGGTCGCACGCCGCGCCACAGATAAAACGATTCCGCCGCCTGCTCCACCAGCATGCCCAGACCATCCAGTACCTGGCCCGCGCCGGCAGTGTCGGCCCAGCGCATGAATGGCGTTGGTTCCTTGCCGTACATCATGTCGTAGCACACCGCGCCCGCTGCCAGTATCCCCGCCGGCAGCGGCGGCACCTCGCCTTGCAGGCTGGCGGCGGTGCCGTTGATCACCACGTCGAACCGTTCCCCCGTCAGCGCCTCGAAGCCGCAGCCGCGCACCGGACCGAGATCCGCGAAGGCCTCCGCCAGCGCCTCCGCCGTGGCGACGGTGCGGTTGGCGATGATCAGGAGCGCCGGCTGTTCGGCGAGCAGCGGTGCCAGCACGCCGCGCACGGCGCCGCCGGCCCCCAGCAGCAGCAGTCGCTTGCCCGCGAGTTGTGCGCCGTGATTGTCCTTGAGGTCGCGTACCAGGCCGACGCCGTCGGTGTTGTCGCCGTACAGGCCGCCGTCCGCTTCGAAACGCAGGGTGTTCACCGCGCCGGCCCGTTCCGCGCGCGCGCTGTGGAGTGTGGCCAGCGCCCAGGCCTCCTGCTTGAACGGTACGGTGACGTTGAGTCCCTTGCCGCCGGCGGCGCCGAAGCGGGCCACGGCGGCGGGAAAATCGCCCGCCTCCACCAGGATCGCCTCGTAGGTCAGCGACTGACGGGTCTGTTCCGCAAAGCGGGCGTGGATCAGCGGCGATTTGCTGTGGCCGATGGGGTTGCCCATCACGGCGTAACGATCGGTCATGGCAGGCATCTCACTTAAAAGCAGATACAAGTTTCAAGTGACAAGTGACAAGCGAATGAGCTCGCTGCGCTCGTGCTGTTTTGAATTCAAACAAGCGTGCGCACAGCGCATTCCTCCGCTTGTAACTTGCCACTTGCCACTTGCCACTTGCCACTTGAAGCTTGTGTCCGATTGACTCTATGAGCCAAAGATGCCCTTCAGCATGAAGAAGAACACGATGGCCAGGATGGCGCCGGCGGGCAGGGTCACGATCCAGGACAGGAAGATGGTGCGCACCACCTGCAGATTCAGTGCGGCAATGCCGCGCGCCAGGCCGACGCCGAGCACGCCGCCCACCAGGGTGTGGGTGGTGGAGATGGGCAGACCGGTGCCGGAGGCCAGTACCACGGTGCCCGCCGCCGCCAGGGTGGCGGCGAAGCCGCGGCTCGGCGTCAGTTCGGTGATGCCGCGGCCCACCGTGGCCATCACCTTGTAGCCGAAGGTGGCCAGGCCGAATACGATGCCGACGCCGCCCAGCAGCAGCACCCAGGCCGGCATGGCGGCCTTCTGCGCCACTTCGCCGCCGCTCTGCACCACGCTGATGATCGCCGCCAGCGGGCCAACGGCGTTGGCCACATCGTTGGAGCCATGGGCGAAGGCCATGGCGCAGGCAGTGACGATCATCAGTACGCCGAACACCTTCTCCACGTTGGCAAAGTGAAATTCGCGATCCGCCTTGGGGTCGAAGCGCAGGCGAGAGATGGCATAGATGCCGACCAGCATGGTCACCACGCCGGAGATGACGGCGTACAGGTAGCTCTGCCCTGTGGTCAGGTGCAGGCCGACGTGCTTGAGGCCCTTGGTCAGGGTCACCAGGGCGACGATGAAGCCGACCAGGAAGATGTAGACGGGAACGTAGCGCTTGGCGTTCTTGAGCGGATTGTCGGTGTCGAGGATGAACTTCTGCACGCTCTGAAACAGCCAGTAGGCGAAGACGCCGGCCAGGGCCGGGGAGATGATCCAGCTCATGGCTATGGAGCCGACCTTGCCCCATTTCACCGCCTCCATGCCGAGGCCCACGGCGGCGAAGCCGACGATGGCGCCGACGATGGAGTGGGTGGTGGACACCGGCCAGCCGAAGTGGGAGGCCACCATCAGCCAGATGGCGGCGGCGAGCAGCGAGGCGAGCATGCCGTAGACCAGCAGTTCCGGCTGGCCGGCCAGCAGGCTGGCGTCGATCATGCCGCTGCGGATGGTTTCGGTGACGGCGCCACCGGCGAGATAGGCGCCGGCGAACTCGAAGATGGCGGCGACGATGATGGCCTGGCGCGCGGTGAGGGCGCCGGAGCCAACGGACGTGCCCATGGCGTTGGCGACGTCGTTGGCGCCCACGCCCCAGGCCATGAACAGGCCGAAGGCGGCCGCCAGCACGAGATAAATCGTTGCGTATTCCATGCCTGCGTCCTCCCTAGCGTGCCAGCATCATCAGCAGGCGGCTGCCCACGCGCTGGGCCAAGTCACCGAGGTCGCCGATCCAGTCGATGATGTTGTACATGAACATCACATCGACGGCGTACAGTTCCTTTTCCTTGCTGAACAGCAGATCACGCACCTCCACCTGCAGGGTGTCGGTGTCGGCCTCGATGGCATCCAGTTCGGTGATCATCTTCTCCACCAGTTCCACCTCATGGCCGCGGAAGCCGGTCTCCACCAGCTCGTCCAGCTCGTTGATGGCCAGCTGCGCCTGGGCGGTGGCGTCGATGCAGCGGCGGGCGAACTCCAGCAGTTTTTCAGCGATTTCCGTGGGGAACACCATGCGGCGGCCGATGATCAGGCCGGCGATGTCCTTGGTCTTGTTGGCGATCTTGTCCTGCATGCGCAGCGCCTCCAGCAGGTCGCGGCGCGATACCGGCATCATCCAGCCGCGCGGCAGGTGCAGGCGCAGTTCCTTCTTCAGCGCATCGGCCTCGCCCTCCAGCACGGCGATGCGCTTCTGCACTTCGCGGGCCCGAACCCAGTCCTGGGCCAGTGCCGCTTCCAGGAACGGAATCACCTCCTGCACGCAGACCTGCACCTTGGCCATGTGCTGTTGCAGGGGACTGACCGGCGAGGAGCCGAACATGCTGAAGACGAAGCTTTTGGGGGACATGATGGTTCTCGTTAGTGATGTAATTGGTTGCTTTAAGGGGCTAGGGATTAGGGGCTAGGGGCTAGGGGCTAGGGGAGGAGTGCGCTGCGCGCACGGCTGAATTTCTTTTCTAGACCCTAGTCCCTAGTTCCTGGCCTCTATTCTTTGATCCATTCCGCTGCGCGCCGCGCGAAATAGGTGAGTATCCCGTCGGCGCCGGCGCGCTTGAAGGCGAGCAGCGATTCCATGATCACCGCCTTTTCGTCCAGCCAGCCGTTCTGCGCCGCCGCCATCAGCATGGCGTATTCGCCGCTCACCTGATAGGCGAAGGTGGGCACGCCGAACTGGTCCTTCACCCGGCGCACGATGTCCAGATAGGGCATGCCGGGCTTGACCATCACCATGTCGGCACCCTCGTCCAGATCCAGCGCCACCTCGCGCAGTGCCTCGTCGCTGTTGGCGGGATCCATCTGGTAGGTGTACTTGTTGCCCTTGCCCAGGTTGCCCGCCGAGCCGACGGCGTCGCGGAACGGGCCGTAGAAACTGGAGGCGTACTTGGCCGAGTAGGCCAGGATGCGGGTATGGATGTGGCCGGCGGACTCCAGCGCCTCGCGGATGTCGCCGATGCGGCCGTCCATCATGTCCGAGGGGGCCACCACGTCGGCGCCGGCGGCGGCGTGGGACAGCGCCTGCTGCACCAGGGCCACCACGGTTTCATCGTTCATGACGTAGCCGGTGTCGTCGATGAGTCCGTCCTGGCCGTGGGTGGTGAAGGGATCGAGGGCGACGTCGGTGATCACGCCCAGCTCGGGGAACTCCTGTTTCAGGGCGCGCACCGTGCGCTGGGCCAAGCCCTCCGGGTTCCAGGCCTCGGCGGCGTCGAGGGATTTCTTCTCCAGCGGGGTGACCGGAAACAGGGCTACCGCCGGCACGCCCAGCCGGTGCAGGGCCTCGGCCTCGCGCAGCAGCAGGTCGATGGAGCGCCGCTCGACGCCGGGCATGGAGGCGACGGCCTCGCGGCGGTTGCTGCCCTCCAGCACGAACAGGGGGCAGATCAGGTCGGCGGCAGAGAGGGTCGACTCGCGCATCAGGCGGCGGGAGAAGTCGTCGCGGCGCATGCGCCGCATGCGGCTCCAGGGAAAGGCGCCATGACCGGTTTCGGGCTTGCTCACGGGGAACTCCTCAGCGCTGACTTTTGGACGGCGCACAGTGTACCACTGCCGGCGGGCCGCTCAGAAGCACGACGCAGGTCGACGCCGGGACAAGGCGCCCGGTATCATGGGCGCAGGGCACAGGACAGGAATGCGGCAGGATGAACGGACAGGATAACGGGACGGCGCCGGGTGGTGCGGCCAGTCTGCCCTATGCGGTGGAACTGAGCCGCTGGAGCGGCGAGTTCACCGATCGTGCAGCGGAGGATGCCTTCGGCGAGCATGTGGGCGCCGCCGAGCTGCGCCACTTCATCATTGCCCTGTTCGTCACCGGCCCGCTGTATTTCGCCTTCGTCATTTCCGATTACCTCCTGCTCGGTTTCAGCGCACTGTTCTGGGTCAACGCCGTGCTGCGCCTCGGTGTGCTGGGGTTCTGCTGGGGGCTGGGTGTGTGGCTGCTGCGCCATCCGGTGCTGCCGCCGCGCCTGTACCGGCTTAGCCTGGTGTTCTTCTTCGTGGTGCTGGGCAATGCCCTGCTGCTGTATCCGGTGAGTCAGCGCGAGTTTCTGGAAATCTATCCGGGCCTGCTGGTGATGATGGTGGGGGCCTTTTTCTTTGTCCCCAGCACCTTGAACCACCGTCTGATGGCCTCTGCCTTCGCGGTGATCGGCCTGGGGATCGAGACCCTGCTGTTCTTTCCGCCGACCCCGCACCAGTTGCCCCTGGCGCTGATGTTTTTTCTGGTGACGCTGATATTTTGTGTGGTCACCTCGGTGCAGCACGCACGCCTGCGCCGCTTTTCCTTCATCGACTCGGTACACAGCCGGCACCTGACCACGCTGCTGCAGCAGGAGGTTGCCCTGCGCCGCCAGCTGGAGGAAACAGCGCGGGTGCAGGCGCGCACCGACGAGCTGACCGGACTGCCCAACCGGCGCCGTTTCTTCGAGCTGGCCGAGCGTGAAATGGTGCGGGCGCAGCGCTACAGCGCACCGCTGGCGGTGGTGATGCTCGATCTGGATCACTTCAAGGAGATCAACGACAACCACGGTCATGCCACCGGTGATCAGGTGCTGCGCGCCGTGGGCGACTGCTGTCGTGATGTGTTGCGTACCAACGATGTGGTGGGGCGGCTGGGCGGCGAGGAGTTCGCCATCATGTTGCCGGCGACGACGCTGGAGGGCGCGCAACTGTTCGCCGAACGCCTGCGCGAGACCATCACGGAATGCCGCATCGGCCTGCCCGGTCTGGAGCTGCGACTCACGGCCACCCTGGGCGTGGCGGCCTGTGAACCGGGCGAGACGACCACCATGGATGAGCTGCTGGCACGCGCCGACGCGGCGCTGTACCGCGGCAAGGCGGCGGGACGGAACCGGGTGGAGGGATAATCTTAGTTTCGAGTTTCGAGTTTCGAGTTTCGAGTTTCGAGTTTCGAGTTTCGAGTTTCGAGTTCGGCATGACTGTGCCCGGGTTTTCGAAACCCGAAACTCGAAACTGTTTTTAAAGTTCCTTCGCCAGCAGGGCGTAACGGTAATCCCCCGCCGGCAGCGGGATGCGCACGCGGTGGCCGCCGCCGGGCGCCTCGTCCAGCGGCGCGCCGTTGCGCCCTTCCATGTGTTCCAGGATGAACCTGCGGTTGCCCTGCGGCGCGATCAGTTCCAGCCGGTCGCCGACGCGGATCTTGTTCTTCACGTCGATCTCGGCCAGGCCGCTGGCGGGGTCGTAGCCGTCGATCTCGCCGACAAACTGCTGCCTCTCGCCGCTGGACGCGCCCTTCATGTAGCTCTGGTATTCCTGGGTGTGGTGGCGCACGTAGAAGCCGTCGGTGTAGCCGCGGTTGGCCAGGTTTTCCAGTTCCGCCAGCAGGGTGGTGTCGAAGGGGCGGCCGGCGGCGGCATCGTCCACCGCCTTGCGGTAGGCCTGCACGGTGCGGGCGATGTAGTAGTGGGACTTGGTGCGCCCCTCGATCTTGAGGGAATCGACGCCGATGCGCACCAGCTCCGCCACATGCTCCACCGCGCGCAGGTCGCGCGAGTTGAGGATGTAGGTGCCGTGCTCGTCCTCCTCGATGGGCATCAGCTCGCCCGGCCGTTCGCTTTCCTCGATGAGCAGGGTCTTCTGTGCCTCGGCGCGGCGCACGTCGCCGCTGTCGTCGGTGACGGTGTCGTGCACCTTGTAGTCCCAGCGGCAGGAGTTGGTGCAGGTGCCCTGGTTGGGGTCGCGGTGGTTGAAATAGCCGGACAGCAGGCAGCGGCCGGAGTAGGCGATGCACAGGGCGCCGTGCACGAATACCTCCAGCTCGATGTCGGGGCACTGCTGGCGAATCTCCGCCACTTCCTCCAGCGACAGCTCGCGCGACAGGATGATGCGCTGCACCCCCTGGCGCTGCCAGAAACGCACGGTGGCGTAATTGACCGTGTTGGCCTGCACCGACAGATGGACGGGCAGCTCCGGCCAGCGCTCGCGCACCAGCAGGATCAGCCCGGGGTCGGCCATGATCAGGGCGTCGGGTCCGAGGGCGACCACCGGCTCCATGTCGGCCATGAAGGTCTTCACCTTGGCGTTGTGCGGCATGACGTTGCTGGCCAGGAAAAACTTTTTGCCCTGCTGGTGTGCCGTGGCGATGCCGCGTTCGAGGGTGGCCAGATCGAAGTCGTTGTTGCGCACCCGCAGGCTGTAGCGCGGCAGCCCGGCATAGACGGCGTCGGCGCCGTAGGCGAAGGCGACATCAAGGTGGCGCAGGCTGCCGGCAGGGGCGAGGAGTTCGGGGGCTTTCATCATGTGCGATCTTCAGGTGCGGCGGGCGGCTATTCTAACGCCGATTGCCCGCCCGATGCCGATGGGCGACAATCCGCCATCTGAATACGTATGGACGCAGGGGAGAACACCATGGTTTCGATACGCAGGCTGCACGGATTCGTGGCCACGTTGCTGGCATGCGGAATGCTGCTGGGGGCGACCGCAGGGGCCGCCAGCGTACCGCAGGCACCGGAGCAGCTGATGACCGAGGTCAGCCGGCAATTGCTCGATACCCTCAAGCGCGAACGCGATGCCGTGCGTGAACGGCCGCAGCACATGTTCGATCTGGTGGATCAGGCACTGGGGCCCCATGTGGACTTCACCCGCATGTCCGGCTGGGTGCTGGGCAAGTACTGGCGCCAGGCCACGGCGGAGCAGCGCCAGCGTTTCATCAGCGCCTTCCGCGTCATGATGGTGCGCTTCTATACCGCCGCCCTGCTGGATGACCCGAAACAGCTGGATGACCTGCTGGCGCGCAACGACGACCTGATCACCTTTCTCCCCGGCCGGCCGGCCGAGGGCGATACCACCATCGTGCGTTCCGAGGTGCGGATGGATGACAGCAAGGTGGTGCAGGTGCTGTTTGCCGTGCACAACCGCGACGGCGACTGGAAGGTCTACGATGTGACCGTCGAGGGTGTCAGCCTGGTCACCAATTACCGTACCTCCTTTGCCCAGGAGATCACCCAGGTGGGCATCGACGGCCTCATCGCTCGCCTGGAGGAGCGCAACCAGGCGCTGATGGAGCAGGTGGTCAACGGCAAGAAGGCCGCGCAGTAATCCTGCAAACGGAATCCGCAAATGAACGCGAATGGGCGCAAATCAGGCAGCAGATCAAGGCTGTTGGGCAGATGCACCGCTGCATGGCCGGCTGAGCCGGTCACCTGTTTGTAACACCATGAATTTCGCGTCTGTTTGCGTTCATTTGCGGACTGAATGAGGCTTATCAGGATGACCCCATGCGCACCCTGCTGCGCCTGATCGCCAACAGCCTGGCGCCGCTGACCCTGGCCGGGGCCATCGCCGCCTACCTGGAGCCGGGCCTGTTCCTGGTATTCAAGGACGTGTTCCTGTGGCTGTTCGCCGCCACCATGTTCGCCCTTGGCGTGGTGCTGGAGCCTGCGGACTTGCAGGACACCCTGGGGCGGCCCCGCGCCATCCTCGCCGGCATGACCGCCCAGTACACCCTGATGCCGCTGCTCGGTTTCGCCGCCGCCACCTTCGGCGGCCTGCCGCCGGCGCTGGCCCTGGGCTTTGTCATCGTCGGCTGCGCGCCGGGGGCCATGGCCAGCAATGTCATCGTCTACCTGGCTGGCGGCGCGGTGGCCTACTCCATCGCCCTCACCACCCTGTCCACCCTGCTGTCGCCGCTGCTCACCCCGCTCCTGGTGCAGTGGCTGGGCAGCGCCTTCCTCGACATTCCGTTCTGGCCCATGATGCAGACCATCCTGATGACCGTGGTGGCGCCGCTGGTGGCGGGTATGGGCCTGCGCCAGATTTTGGGCAAACAGCTGATGCTGGCGCGGGAGATCGCCCCGGCGGTGGCAACGATCGCCATCGTCGTCATCTGCAGCTACGCCGTGGCGGCCAACCAGACGCGCCTGGCCGAGGTGGGGATGCAGGTGTTCCTGCTGGTGGTGCTGGTCAATGCCCTGGGTTACGTGCTCGGCTGGCAGGCGGCGCGCTGGTTCGGCTTCGATGCCCGCCACCGCCTCACCCTGGCCATCGAGATCGGCATGCAGAACGCCGGCCTCGGCGTGGCCCTGGCGCTCAGGCACTTCGAGCCGGAAACCGCCCTGCCCGGCGCCCTGTTCGCGGTGTGGTGCATCATCACCTCCGCCGGGGCAGCCGGCTATTTCCGCCGTACCACACGCCGTGCCGCGGTGCTGACGCCGTGATGGTGTAACATTACCCACCTGGAATTTCGGAGACTCGACTTTGGAACAGTATCGCGGCACCACCATCCTGGCGGTGCGTCGCCATGGCAAGGTGGTCATCGGCGGCGACGGCCAGGTTACCCTGGGCAACACGGTGATGAAGGGCAACGCGCGCAAGGTGCGCCGCCTGTACAAGGAGCGCGTCATCGCCGGTTTCGCCGGCGGCACCGCCGACGCCTTCACCCTGTTCGAACGCTTCGAGGGCAAGCTGGAAAAGCATCAGGGCAATCTCACCCGCGCCGCGGTGGAGATGGCCAAGGACTGGCGCACCGACCGCGTGCTGCGCCGTCTGGAGGCCCTGCTCATCGTCGCCGACACCACGGCCACCCTGATGATCACCGGCAACGGCGACGTCATCGAGCCGGAGCACGACCTCATCGCCATCGGCTCCGGCGGGCCCTTCGCCCAGTCCGCCGCCCTGGCCCTGTACCAGAACACCGAGCTGGATGCGCGCAGCATCGTCGAGAAGGCCCTCGGCATCGCCGCCGGCATCTGTATCTACACCAACGGCAACCTCACCATCGAGGAGCTGGGTTAACAGCAAAACACTTGCCGCGGAGACGCAGAGGCGCAGAGTGTATCAACGCTACGGATTGTTACCTTGATTCCCTCCGCGTCTCTGCGTCTCTGCGGCGGGTCTTGGAATTTGAGAATTCAGGAAACATCGCATGTCTGAAATGACGCCCCGTGAAATCGTCCAGGAACTGGACAAGCACATCATCGGCCAGACCGCCGCCAAGCGTTCGGTGGCGGTGGCGCTGCGCAACCGCTGGCGTCGCAGTCAGGTGAGCGACCTGCTGCGCAACGAGATCACGCCGAAGAACATCCTGATGATCGGCCCCACCGGCGTGGGCAAGACCGAGATCGCGCGCCGCCTGGCCAAGCTGGCCAACGCGCCGTTCATCAAGGTGGAAGCCACCAAGTTCACCGAGGTGGGCTATGTGGGTCGCGACGTGGAATCCATCATCCGCGACCTGGTGGACATCGCCATCAAGCTGCTGCGCGAGCAGGAGATGGCCAAGGTGCGCCACCGTGCCTTCGAGGCGGCGGAGGATCGCGTGCTCGATATCCTGCTGCCGCCGGCGCGCGGTTTCGAGCAGGAGCAGGCCGACTCCGGCACACGACAGAAATTCCGCAAGAAGCTGCGCGAGGGCGAACTGGACGACAAGGAGATCGAACTGGAGCTGAGCGCCGCGCCCATGGGCGTGGAGATCATGGCGCCGCCCGGCATGGAGGAGATGACCTCGCAGCTGCAGGGGCTGTTCAAGAACCTGGGCGGCAGCCGCACCAAGCGGCGCAAGCTGCCGGTGAAGGAGGCCATGCGCCTGCTCACCGACGAGGAGGCCGCCAGGATGATCAACGAGGACGAGCTGAAGTCCCGTGCGGTGCGCGCGGTGGAACAGAACGGCATCGTGTTCCTCGATGAAATGGACAAGATCTGTCGCCGCGGCAGCGAGTCGGCCTCCGGTGCCGATGTGTCGCGCGAGGGCGTGCAGCGCGACCTGCTGCCGCTGGTGGAAGGCAGCACCGTGTCCACCAAGTACGGCATGATCAAGACCGACCACATCCTGTTCATCGCCTCCGGCGCCTTCCATCTGGCGCGGCCATCGGATCTGATCCCGGAACTGCAGGGCCGTTTCCCCATCCGTGTCGAGCTGGATGCGCTGGCGGTGGAGGACTTTGTGCGCATCCTCACCGAGCCGGACGCCTCGCTCACCGAACAGTACAAGGCCCTGCTCGCCACCGAGGGCGTCACCGTCGACTTCACTGCCGACGGCATCGCGCGCCTTGCCGAGATCGCCTGGCAGGTGAACGAGACCACCGAAAACATCGGTGCGCGCCGCCTGCACACCGTGCTGGAACGCCTGCTGGAGAGCCTGTCCTTCGAGGCGGCGGATCAGGGCGGCAGCACGGTCACCGTGGACGCCGCCTACGTCGATGTCCAGCTCGGCGAACTGGCGCGGGATGAGGATTTGAGCAGATATATTTTGTGAGGAAGTGACAAGTGGCAAGTTTCAAGTGGCAAGTAAAACATGGCCTGGGACTCATTGAATGGCCATGCCATTGCCACCACTTCATTCTTTCTCTTGCAACTTGTCGCTTGTAACTTGCCACTAGGAATCAAATCATGAACGAAAAGCCCATCCCCACCGAAATCACCCTGCACAAGGCCAGGCACCTGCTGGAGATCGCCTATTCCGACGGCCAGCGTTTCCAGCTGCCCACCGAATACCTGCGCGTGTTCTCCCCCTCCGCCGAGGTGCGCGGTCACGGCCCCGGCCAGGAGACGCTGCAGGTGGGCAAGGAAGACGTGAACATCGAGCAGATCGAGCAGGTGGGCAGCTACGCCATCCAGCCCCACTTTGACGATGGTCATAATACCGGCATCTATGCCTGGGATACCCTGTACGACCTCGGGGTCAATTATCAGCAGAACTGGCAGGCCTATCTGGAGCGCCTGGCCGCCGCCGGCCAGCAGCGCAAGACGCCGGCGCACGAGGCCTGAGGCGCCGGATGATCAAGTTGAATCCGCAAATGCACGCGAATGGACGCAAATACTGTCGGAACAATCAGGGGGACTCCGGCCGCAGTTTTCTCCTGAGTGGGCCATGCACATGGCAATATTTGCGTTCATTTGCGTTTATTCGCGGACCAGGAATTAATTACGGAGTTTGAGATGAGCGAACGCGACACCACCCACTTCGGGTACAAGCAGGTGGCGGTGGAGGATAAGGTCCACCTGGTGGCCGATGTGTTCCACTCCGTCGCCTCCAAGTACGACATGATGAACGACATGATGTCGTTCGGCATTCACCGTCTGTGGAAGCGCTACACGATAGAAATGAGCGGCGTGCGTGCCGGCCAGCGCGTGCTGGATCTGGCCGGCGGCACCGGCGACCTGGCGATGAAGTTCTCCCGCATCGTCGGCAAGGACGGCCAGGTGGTGCTGGCCGACATCAACGCCTCGATGCTGGAGGTGGGGCGCAAGCGCCTGGTGGACGAGGGCATCGTCGGCAATGTCGAGTATGCCCAGGTCAACGCCGAGTGCCTGCCCTTCCCCGACAATCACTTCGACCTGATCACCATCGCCTTCGGCCTGCGCAACGTCACCGACAAGGACAAGGCGCTGGCTTCCATGCACCGCGTGCTGAAGCCGGGCGGGCGTCTGCTGGTGCTGGAATTCTCCAAGCCGGCGGTGCCCGGTCTGTCTCCGCTGTACGACCTGTACTCCTTCACCATGCTGCCGATGATGGGCAAGATCATCGCCGGCGATTCCGAGAGCTATCGTTACCTGGCCGAGTCCATCCGCATGCACCCGGATCAGGCGACACTCAAGGGCATGATGGAAAACGCCGGTTTCGACCGCGTGGAGTTCTTCAATCTCTCCGGCGGCATCGTCGCGCTGCATCGCGGTTTCAAGGCCTAGTCTGCATACCACGATGAACGCGCCGCCGCAGTATGCCGGGTTCTGGCGCCGTGTCGGCGCCACCCTCATCGACACGATGATCCTGCTGGCGGTGATCGCGCCGCTGCTTTGGCTGCTGTACGGCGCCGCCTATTTTACGGAATCACGCGAGCCGTTCAGCTATGCCGGTGTGGGCGATTTCATGCTCAACCAGATTCTGCCGCTGCTGGCGGCGGTGGTGCTGTGGGTGAAGTTCCGTGGCACGCCGGGCAAGCGCCTGCTGGATTGTCTGGTGGTGGATGCGAATACCTTGCAGGCCATCACCGTGAGACAGGCGGTGATCCGCTACTTCGCCTATATCATTTCCATCCTGCCGCTGGGGCTGGGGTTTCTGTGGATCATCTGGGACAAGCGCCGGCAGGGGTTTCATGACATGGTGGCGAAGACGGTGGTGTTGTACGCCCCGGCGGATGAGGCGGAGAAATCCCTGCAACGCCTGATGGAGGAAGTGCGATGAGTGCGGTGACCCTGCTGCCGCAGACGGCACTGGCCGTGCTGGAATCGGCCATCAATGCTGCCCTGGCACTCGATCCGGAGACCAGGGCGCGCCTGGGCGCCCTGGAGGGCAAGGTGATCGCCGTTGAACTGCAGGGGCCGGATATCACCCTGTTCCTGTTGCCCGGCGCCGATGGTTTCCGCCTGATGGGGCACTTTGAAGGTGTGCCGGATACGCGGCTGTGCGGCACGCCGCTGGCGCTGCTGCGGCTGGGCAGCGGCAAGCCGGGCGAGGGGATGTTCTCCGGCGCGGTGAAGATCGAGGGTGACGTGGAGCTGGGGCAACGCGTGCAGCGCATCCTCGGCGGTCTCGACATCGACTGGGAGGAGCATCTGTCCCGCCTCACCGGCGATGTGGTGGCGCACCAGCTCGGCAACATGGTGCGCGGCCTGTTGCGCTGGGGCGAGCAGGCGGCGACCAACCTGGAGCGTGACCTGGCCGACTATGTGCAGGAAGAGCGACGCGACCTGCCGCCGCGCTGGGAAGTGGACGAGTTCCTTGCCGGTGTCGACCAGCTGCGCAGCGCCGTGGATCGGCTGGAGGCGCGCCTGCGCCGGCTGGACAAATGAATATTTCACCGCCGAGACGCCGAGAACGCAGAGAAAACCTGGATCTGCCCTGTGTTCTCTGCGTTCTCGGCGCCTCTGTGGTGGATTGGCTTTTTGAGGTGCAATAACGTGTTACTACGTCCGGGTCAGGCACTGCGTCTGCTCTACATCAGTTGGGTATTGGTGCGGCACGGGCTGGACGATCTGATCCTGGCCACCCACCTGTTCCGCCCGTTGCGCTTTCTGCGCGTGTTCATGTGGTGGAACTGGTTTCGCCGTCACGGCCCGCGCGGCGAACGCATTCGCCGTGCGCTGGAAGACCTCGGCCCGATCTTCGTCAAGTTCGGCCAGATCCTTTCCACCCGCCGCGACCTGCTGCCCGACGATATCGCCCTGGAGCTGGCGCATCTGCAGGATCGGGTGCCGCCGTTCCCCGGTGCCCAGGCCCGTGCCATCGTCGAGAAGGCCTACCATCAGTCCACCGACGAGGTATTTGCCGAGTTCGATGAAGCCCCCATTGCCTCGGCCTCCATCGCCCAGGTGCATGCCGCGCGCCTGCACGACGGCCGCGAGGTGGTGGTGAAGGTACTGCGGCCGGATATCGCACCGGTGATCCGGCGCGACATCAGCCTGATGTACATCATCGCCGAGAAGATGGAGCAGTTCTGGGCCGACGGTCGCCGCCTGCGTCCGCAGGAGGTGGTGGCCGAGTTCGAGCGCACCATCCTCGACGAACTGGACCTGATGCGCGAAGCGGCCAATGCCTCGCAGATCCGGCGCAATTTCCCCGACTCGCCGCAGCTCTACATCCCCGAGGTGTACTGGCCGCTGTGCCGGCGCAACGTGATGGTGATGGAGCGCATCCACGGCATCCCCATCGCCAATCTGGAGGCGGTGCGTGCCGCCGGCGTCGACATGAAGGCGCTGGCCGAGCGCGGCGTGGAGATATTCTTCACCCAGGTGTTCCGTCACAACTTCTTCCATGCCGACATGCACCCGGGCAACATCTTCGTCGAGCCGAGCGGACGTTACATCGCGGTGGATTTCGGCATCGTCGGCTCGCTCAGTGCCGAGGATCAGCGCTATCTGGCGGAAAACCTGCTGGCCTTCTTCAAGCGCGACTACAACCGTGTCGCCGTGCTGCACGTGGAATCGCGCTGGGTGCCCGCAGGCACCCGGGTGGACGAGTTCGAGGCGGCGATCCGTACCGTGTGCGAACCGATCTTCGAGCGGCCCTTTGCCGAGATTTCCTTCGGCCACCTGCTGCTGCGCCTGTTTCAGACCGCACGCCGCTTCAACATGGAGGTGCAGCCGCAGCTGGTGCTGCTGCAGAAGACCCTGCTCAACATCGAGGGCCTGGGCCGGCAGATCGATCCGCAGCTGAATCTGTGGTCCACCGCCAAGCCCTTCCTGGAACGCTGGATGAGCGAGCAGGTGGGCGTGCGTTCCTTCCTCAATCGCATCAAGGACAATTTTCCACACTGGGGCGAAAGCCTGCCCGAGGTGCCGCAGCTGATCCATGACGTGCTGCAGCGCGCCCGCAACGGCACCCTGCAGGTGCAGGGCAGCACGGAGGAGTTGCAGGGCCTGCGCCATGAAATACGCCAGGCCAACCGGCGCAGCTTTGCCGCCATCGTCGGCGCCGCACTCATCGTCAGTGCCGCCGTGCTGCTGGGACTGGATGGCTACGCCCCGGCGATGATCGGCGGCGCCCCGGTGGCCTCCTGGGCCCTGGGGCTGGCCGGCGCCGTGCTGTGGCTCTTCGCCTGGCCGCGGGATTGATACACGTGAACAGACCTTCAACGCAAAGACACAAAGTCGTAGGTCGGGTTAGCGCAGCGTAACCCGACATGTCAAAGATCTGCGTGATCGTCGGGTTACGGCTACGCCTAACCCGACCTACGATTGTGTTGGGTCATTCAAGCAAATAGGGGGAAGAGCGTTTGCTCTTCCCCCTAATTTGTTGGCCGGCGCAAGGCCGGGTAACTCAGAATATCTTGGCCAGGAAGACCAGATAGAACAGGGAACCGAAGACGGCAGTGGCAACAAGGGTTTCAACCATGGTCTTTCTCCTCAGTGACGGTTGTACAACGAGAGAGTCCGCTGGGCCGGGCATGTGCCCGTCGATAGCGGTATAGACCTTAGGGTTATTGGCCGTCCCCTGTCATTGATAATCCGCAATTTATTTGCGGGAAAAGAAAAAGGGGCAGGCGCTCGGCGCCTGCCCCTTTTCTGTTCGCACCGCGTCAGGGTCGGGCGGTGGTGAGGCGGGGATCCTGCCCGGTGAGGAGAAGCACCAGCAGATCATGTACCGAGCGGATCTGGTCGCCGAAGGGCAGGGATTCGGAACCGCGGAAGAACAGGCCCTTCTCCAGATTGCCTTGTACCGCGGCCTCCAGCTGGGTATCGATGCAGAACTGGCCGGAGTTGGAGTCGCCGTCCTTGAGGCCGCAGTGGGTGAGGCATTCGAACCACACGGCACAGGTGCCCTTCTCCGGGGTGGCGCGGGAACGTACCCGCTCCTCGCGTTCCAGGTACTTCTTCAGCCAGGGGGTCAGCACGGCACGGGCCGGCAGGCCGGCGGTGCTCATGAAGGTAACGATGTCCTCCGGTTTGGCCTCCAGCAGCACCTTCTTGAAGTTGGGATGGGCATCGCCCTCCTCGGTGACGGCGAAGGGGGTGCCGATCTGCGCACCGCTGGCGCCCATATCGAACATCTCCCGGATCTTCTTGAAGGAGTTGATGCCGCCGGCGGGCAGCAACGGGATATTGGGGATGTCCAGTTCCTTGAAGACGGTGAATATCTCCGCCAGCACGCGCTTGAATTCAAACTTGGGGTTGGTGATGTCTTCCGGCTTGGGCGCGCCCAGATGACCGCCGGCGTAGCGCGGATGCTCGATGACGATGGCGTCGGGCAGCACGCCCTTGCGCATCCAGCGCTTGAGCACGGCACGCACGCCGCGCTCCTCCGACAGGATCGGAATCAGGGCCACGTCCTTCCTGTAGTCACCCACCAGATCGGGCAGGTCGAAGGGCAGGCCGGCACCCATGATGATGGTATTGGCGCCGCTCTCGCAGGACTGGCGCACCATGTCCTGATGACGATCCACCGCCTTCATCACGTTGACGGCGATGACGCCGTCCGGCGCGATGGCACGGGCGGCCTTGATCTCGCGATCCAGGGCCTCCAGATTGGCGTCGTCGATGAGTTTGCGATCCTTGGTGCGGTGGGTGCGTTCCATCAGGTCGGGATGATGCACGCGCAGGTCGATGCTGGCGATGGTACCGATGGCGCCTTCTTTGGCCACGGTGCCTGCCAGGCGGTGCGCAGAAACGCCGACACCCATTCCTCCCTGGATGATGGGCAGGATCTCCCGTCCGCGCAGTGTCAACAGAGGGAATGGGGTCTTGATCATGAATCACCTGTTAGAATCAAAAGCGGGTAAGGCTACATGATACATCACGGCGCGATATTGATCTGCGTCAATCGAATTGGGCGGATACCTCGCTTACACTCCCTTCCCTTGAACAGGAGCAGGTCGCGGCATGACTAAAGTCTCGCGCCGGCAGCAACAGGCCGAGGAAATCCTCGCCTACGAACTGCACGGCAATCTTTATCTCAATATCACTTATCACTGTACCCTGCGCTGCGCCTTCTGCCCCAAGTTCCAGGGCAGCTGGGAGGTACAGAACTACGACCTGCTGCTGACCCGCGAGCCGACGGCGGATGAGGTGCTGGCGGCGGCGGGTGACCCTGCACGCTACAGGGAAATCGTGTTCTGCGGTCTGGGCGAGCCCACCCTGCGTCTCGACACCCTGCTGGCCGTGGCCGAGGCGCTCAAGGCCCGGGGGGCGAAGCACATCCGCATCAACACCGACGGTCTGGCCAATCTGGTGTACGGCCGCGACGTGACGCCGGAACTGGCGCGCTGGGTGGACAGCGTGTCCATTTCCCTCACCGCCCAGGACGAGGCCACCTATGATCGCCATACCCGCTCCAAGCGCGCGGGGGCCTATCAGGCGATGCTCGACTTTGCCCGTGCCGCCAAACTTGGCGGCATTGCCGTGACCCTCACCGCCATCAACGGCCTGGAGGGCGTGGACATTGCGGCTTGCGAAGACATCGCGCGCCGGCTGGGCGTGAACTTCCGTCGGCGCGAGCTGGACGTGGTCGGCTGATGGCGCTGTCCGACTACGTCCATACCTTCGGCCAGTATCTGCTGGCGAAGCATGGCGCGCGGGTGCACAAGGTGGCCATCAACGCCGGCTTCACCTGCCCCAACCGCGACGGCAGCAAGGGTATCGGCGGCTGCACCTTTTGCAACAACGGCTCGTTCAGCCCCAATGCGCGCGAACCCGATCCCATCGTCGAACAGATTGCCGCCGGTCGCAGCGTCATTGCCCGGCGTACCGGTGCACAAAAGTTTCTCGCCTACTTCCAGGCCTACACCAATACCTACGACGACGTGGAACTGCTGCGCCGGCGCTATGACACGGCACTGGCCGAGCCGGATGTCATCGGCCTGTCCATCGGCACCCGCCCCGACTGCGTGCCGCCGGCGGTACTGGATCTGCTGGCCGGCTACCGCGCCCAGGGCCATGAGGTGTGGCTGGAACTGGGCCTGCAATCCGCCTTCGATGAAACCCTGCGGCGGGTCAACCGTGGTCATGGCTATGCGGAATATCGCCACGCGGTACGTGCAGCGCGCGAGCGCGGCCTGCCGGTGTGTACTCACCTGATCCTCGGCCTGCCCGGCGAGGAGCCGTTTCACGCCCGTACCAGCCTGGCACGGGTGCTGGATGACGGTGTCGACGGCCTCAAACTGCATCCGCTGCACGTGGTCAAGGGCACACGCCTGGCCAACGAGTGGCGCCGCGGTGAATATCTGCCGTGGAACATGGCGCAGTACATCGGAACCGCTGCCGACCTCATCGAGCTGACGCCGGCCGATGTGGTGTACCACCGCGTCACCGGTACCGCCTCGCTGGATATCCTGCTGGCACCTCTTTGGTGCAATTGGAAATGGCGCGTACTCAATGGTATTGAACGGGAACTGGCTCGCCGCGGCACCCGCCAGGGTCAGCCGCGGGCAGCGGTTCAGCGGTGTTGAAGGCAACATCCAGCGCAGAGGCGCAGAGACGCAGAGAAAACGGAGAGACTATGAATTTGATCCTGAATTTCTCTGTGCCCTCCGCGCCTCTGCGTCTCTGCGTTGAGTCTTGGGTTTTTGGAGTACGAAATCATGGCTAAGAAAGTCGAGCTGGTCTGTCCCGCCGGGTCGTTGCCGGCGTTGCGCGCGGCGGTGGATAACGGCGCCGATGCGGTGTACATGGGATTTCGCGACGGCACCAATGCGCGCAACTTCCCCGGTCTAAACTTCGACGAGCGCGCGGCGCGCGAGGGTATCCGTTACGCGCGTGAGCGTGGCCGCAAGGTGCTGCTGGCGCTCAACACCTACCCGCAGCCGCAGGGCTGGCATATATGGACCGGCGCGGTGGACAAGGCGGCGGAGCTGGGCGTCGATGCGCTGATCCTCGCCGACGTCGGCCTGATGCGTTATGCGGCCAAGACCCATCCCGAGCTGCGCCTGCATCTGTCGGTGCAGGGTTCCGCCACCAGCTACGAGGCGATCAATCTCTACCGTGAGCAGTTCAACATCCAGCGTGTGGTGCTGCCGCGCGTACTGTCCATGGCGCAGGTCAGGCGGGTGATGGAACACACCGATGCCGAGATCGAGGTGTTCGCCTTCGGCTCGCTGTGCGTGATGGTGGAGGGGCGCTGCTATCTCTCGTCCTACGCCACCGGCGAATCGCCCAACACCTGCGGCGCCTGTTCGCCGGCCAAGGCGGTGGAGTGGCGCGAGACCGACAGGGGGCGCGAGGTGCGTCTGGGCGGCGTGCTCATCGATCTGTACAAGCCGGGCGAGGCCGCCGGCTATCCGGTGCTGTGCAAGGGGCGTTACGAGGTCAACGGCGCGGTGAGCTACGCCATCGAGGAGCCCACCTCACTGTCGGTGCTCGATATCCTGCCCGAACTGGTGCGCATGGGGATCTCCGCCATCAAGGTGGAAGGCCGCCAGCGCAGCCCGGCCTATGTGGCGCAGGTGACCAGGGTGCTGCGCGAGGCGCTGGACGCCGCCGAACGCAGTCCCGATACCTTTACCCCGCGCAGCGACTGGGTGGCCGCGCTGGACAAGGTGGCCGAAGGCAGCACGCACACCCTGGGCGCGCTCGATCGTGCCTGGCAGTAAATTATAAATTTGATCTCGCCAAGCGCGCCAAGGCCGCCAAGAAAACAATTCTGAAAAGCCTTTCTTGGCGCACTTGGCGTCTTGGCGAGAGTAATAAAGATTTTTGAGTGAGGGCTGTTCGATGAAACTGGCACTGGGTCCGTTGTTGTATTTCTGGTCACGGGAAGACGTGCTGGCGTTCTATCGCCAGGCCTGCGACTGGCCGGTGGATGTGGTGTATCTGGGGGAGACGGTATGTTCCAAGCGTCGGGTGGTGCGGCTGGAGGACTGGCTGACCATTGCCGAGGAACTCACCGCCGCCGGCAAGGAGGTGGTGCTGTCCACCCTGGCGCTGATCGAGGCGGAATCGGAACTGCTTACGCTGCACCGCATCATCGATAACGGCCGCTTTGCGGTGGAGGCCAACGACATGGGCGCGGTGCGCCTCGCGGCGAACCAGGTGCCGTTCGTTGCCGGGCCGCATCTCAATGCCTACAACTGCGAGACGCTGGGCCTGTTCCGCGATCTGGGCGCGCAGCGCTGGGTGATGCCGGTGGAACTGTCGCGCGATACCCTGGCCGCGATCCAGGCCTGCCGCCCGGCGGGTCTGCAGACCGAGGTGTTTGCCTTCGGCCGCATGCCGCTGGCCTTCTCG
This sequence comes from Thiohalomonas denitrificans, assembly GCA_020725115.1. GTDB lineage: Bacteria > Pseudomonadota > Gammaproteobacteria > Thiohalomonadales > Thiohalomonadaceae > Sulfurivermis > Sulfurivermis denitrificans_A. Next base: position 41,863 of record DYFR01000019.1, on the reverse strand, counting down.
GCGCGCTGCTTCACTGCACGCCACTACAACCTGCCCAAGGATGACTGCCAGCTGCGCTGCGGTGACTTTGCCGATGGTCTGGTGCTCAACTCACAGGAGGGCGCGCAGTTCCTCGTCATGAACGGCATCCAGACCCAGTCCGCCGCCACCTGCAATCTCATCGGCGCGGTGCCCGAACTGCAAGAACTCGACGTGGAGGTGCTGCGCCTGTCGCCGCAGTCGCGGCACATGGACAAGATCGTCAGTGCCTTTCGTGCCGTCATCGACGGCACGCTTACTCCGCAACAGGGGATAGACGCCGTGCAGGGGCTTACCCGGGGCGAACCCTGCAACGGCTACTGGTACGGCAGCGCAGGACTGGCCTGGCTGGAGCAGGGCGAGGTGCGCGAGGCGCGGGCGCAGTCGGGGGGGTGAGAAAGGCACAATCCAACGCAAAGGCGCGAAGACGCAAAGTTAATGACATGCTTACCGCAGAGGCGCCGAGTACGCAGAGAGTTCATGATTCGGTTTACTCTGCGACCTCGGCGCCTCTGCGGTGAAAGGGTTTTGAATCGAAATCTTTGCGTCCTTTGCGTCTTCGCGCCTTTGCGTTGGATTTGATTTTTAGACGAGGGGACGAGCGAAGCGCTGCACGCGGCGGTCCAGTTGCAGGCGCTCCACCGCGCGCTGGATGAAGGGCGCGAGGCGCGGGCCGGCGACGGCCTGGATGTGCATGCGCCAGTCGAAGTCCATGCCGTCGAGCAGGTTTTTCACATAGAGACCGGTTTCGGTTTCACCCTCGATGTTGAGGCGGCGGGCGAAGAACAGGGTGTCCGGGTCTTCGCTGCGGGTGGCGAGCAGCCAGAATTCTTCCAGTCGTCCCTTGATGCGCGCATCCCATGCCTTGCCCGGGGCACGGGTGAGGCGGCCATTTTTGATGGCAAAGATCAATTCGGTACCGGTGTCGCTGATGGCGATGGCCAGGCGCTTGCCGTCCAGCTCCTGCAACTGGTCGACGATGTACTGTCCCTTGAGCAGGTGGTTGAACAGGCGCGACAGCAGTTCGCTGTGCACCGCCGAGGGCAGGCTCTTGAGCAGGAGGGACAGGGGCAGCAGTTGCAGGCGCATGGACAGGTACTCCGCAGGGTGACGACCGGGCGAAAGTATCGCAATTCCCGCGCATTTTCCAGTTGATCTGCGTCAATCAACCCGGAAAATGCCTGTCATCGCGACGCTCCCCCGACGCGCCAAATAAAAAATCCACCGCCGAGACGCAGAGGCGCAGAGAAAGTCTAAGAAATCTGTTTTCCTCTGCGACCTCCGCGTCTCGGCGGTGGGTATGATGGTTCCGGTAATGCTTATCTTGGCGCGCTTGGCGTCTTGGCGAGAGTAATTGCCGTTTTGGGGTTATTCTTCATCCATTCCCTGTCGGCCCGGAGGTGGCATGTGAGCGAACCCGTGGTACATCGGCTGTCCATCGGCGGCATGAGCTGCGCCGGTTGCGTGGCGTCCGTGGAGAATGCGCTGCGCGCAGTGCCGGGTGTGGCGGAGGCCACGGTGAGCTTTGCCGAGCACGTGGCCGTGGTGCAGGGTGAGGTGGACGGCGCTGTCCTGATCAAGGCGGTGGTGGACGCCGGCTACGAGGCGGCGGAGCTTAAGGGACTGGACGACGAGCAGGCCGAGCGCGAGGCGCGGGAGCAGGCGGAATACCGCAGTCTGCTGCGCCGCGCGGCGGTAGCCGCGGCGCTGGGTTTTCCGCTCATGCTGTTCGACATGATCGACGGATTTCCTACCCTGCACAGCGAGGGCGGGCGCGTCGTCTGGCTGCTGATCGGTATCGCCACCCTGGCGGTGATGTATTACGCCGGACGCCACTTCTTCACCGGCGCCTGGAAGCAGTTCACCCACCACAATGCCAACATGGACACCCTCATCGCCATGGGTACCGGCTCGGCCTGGGTCTACTCCATGGCCATCGTGCTGTGGCCGCACCTGGTGCCCTCCCTGGCGCAGCACGCCTATTTCGAGGCGGCAGCGATCATCATCGCCCTGATCAATTTCGGTTCGGCGCTGGAGCTGCGTGCGCGCGGCAAGACCTCGGAGGCGATCCGTCGTCTCATCGGCCTGCAGCCGAAGACCGCGCGCGTGGTGCGTGACGGCAAGGAAATGGATGTACCGATCATCGAGGTGGGGCTGAATGAAACCCTGCGCGTGCGTCCGGGTGAGCGTGTCGCCGTGGACGGCGTCATCATCGACGGCGAATCGTATCTGGATGAATCGATGATCAGCGGCGAGCCGCTGCCGGTAGTGAAGCGTATCGGGGACGAAGTGGTGGGCGGCACCATCAACACCTCCGGCTCCTTCCTGTATCAGGCGAAACGCATCGGCAAGGATACGGTGCTGGCACGCATCATCGAACTGGTGCGTAACGCCCAGGCCAGCAAGCCGGCCATCGGCCGCCTGGTGGACAAGGTGGCCGGCGTGTTCGTGCCCAGCGTGATGATCATTGCGGTGCTTACCTTTCTTGCCTGGATCAATTTTGGTCCCAGCCCACAGATGTCCTTCGCCATCGTCACCACCATGACGGTGCTGATCATCGCCTGTCCCTGTGCCCTCGGTCTGGCGACACCGATCTCGATCATGGTCGGGGTGGGCAAGGCGGCGGAGTTCGGCGTGCTGATCCGCAACGGCGAGGCCCTGCAACAGGCGGGCCGCCTCACCACCGTAGTACTGGACAAGACCGGTACGGTGACCGAGGGCAAGCCGCAGGTGACGGCCATCGTGCCGCGCGGCTGGATCGATGCCGATCAGCTGCTGGAGATCGCCGCCACCGTGGAGGCGGTATCGGAACACCCGCTGGCCGCCGCCATCGTCGCCGCGGCGGACGGCAAGGGCATGGCGCGGCTGGAGATGTCCGGCTTCGCGGCCGCCGCCGGCCGCGGTGTCCGCGCGCAGATGAACCAGCAGCGCGTGCTGCTCGGCAACCGGCGCTGGATGGAGGAAAACAGCGTCGACCTCGGCGACCTGCCGCAGCAGGCCGAGCGCCTGGCCAACGAAGGGCAGATCCCGCTGTATCTGGCGCTGAACGACATGGGCGCCGGTGTCATCGCGGTGAGCGACCCGGTGAAGGCCGATTCCGCCGCCGCCATCGCGCGCCTGCACCAGCTAGGCATCAAGGTGGTGATGCTTACCGGTGATGCGCGCACCACCGCCGATGCAGTGGCACGCCAGGTGGGCATCGATGCGGTGATCGCCGAGGTGCTGCCGGAAGAAAAGGAACAGCAGGTGGCGGCGCTGCAGAAACTGGGCGAGGTGGTGGGCATGGTGGGTGACGGCATCAACGATGCACCGGCGCTGGCCCGTGCCGATGTCGGCTTTGCCATCGGCGGCGGCACCGACGTGGCCATCGAGAGCGCCGACGTGACCCTGATGCGCGGTTCGCTGCACGGCGTGGCCGATGCCATATACGTCTCGCGCGCCACGGTGCGCAATATCAAGCAGAACCTGTTCGGCGCCTTCATCTACAACACCCTGGGCATCCCGGTGGCGGCGGGCCTGCTGTATCCGTTCCTGGGCCTGCTGCTCAATCCGATGATCGCCGGCGCCGCCATGGCCGCCTCGTCGCTCACCGTGGTGAGCAACGCCAACCGGCTGCGTTTCTTCAAACCGGAGGGCAAGGCATGATGCTGTGGATCAATCTGGCAGGTATTGCGCTCATCGGATTCATCGTCTGGTGGTTCTGGCTGGCGAAATAGGATGATGCCGGCCCTGGTTGTGCCATTGTGGTGCAGAACACAGCGCGCGGAATTAAAAACCTGAGTCCGCAAATGGACGTGAATGGACGCAAATCCTTGTGAAGAAGAAATGTCTTGAGGTGGTTTGGCTGTGAATACAGATCATCTTTCGTGGCAGCAATAGCATTCGCGTTTATTGGCGTTCATTTGCGGACTGATTGATTTTTTGGACAGGAAGGATATTCATCATGGGCATACTGCACGAGTTGCAGCAGCAGGGGCAGTCGGTGTGGCAGGACTACATCGAGCGCGGCCAGACGCGCAGCGGCGCATTGCAGCAGCTGATCGATGCCGGGGTGCGCGGTGTCACCTCCAATCCCAGCATCTTCGAAAAGGCCATCGGCGGCAGCGCCGCCTATGACGAGCATATCCGCGCCATTCTGGAGGCGGCGCCCGATATCGATGCGCACGAGATGTTCGAACTGCTGGCGGTCGAGGACATCCGCGAGGCGGCCGACGTGCTGCGTCCGGTATTCGACAGTTCCGCCGGCGGCGACGGCTATGTCAGCCTGGAGGTGTCGCCCCATCTGGCCCACGACACGGCGGGTACCGTCGCTGCGGCGCAGCGCCTGTGGCGGGCGGTGGACCGGCCCAACCTGATGATCAAGGTGCCGGCAACGGCAGAGGGCATACCCGCCATCGAAACGCTGATTGCCGGCGGCATCAACGTCAACGCCACGCTGATGTTTTCCCTGGCGGACTACGAGGCGGTGGCCGCAGCCTATCTGCGCGGCCTGGCACGCTGTGCGGCGCCGCAGCACATCGCCTCGGTGGCCTCGCTGTTCATCAGCCGGGTGGATACCGCAGTGGACAGGCTGCTGGAGGTCATCGGTACGGAAGCGGCCCTGGCCCTGCGCGGGCGCAGTGCCGTCGCCAACGCCAGGATGATCTATCAGCGGTTTCGCGCGACGTTTGCAGACAATGAATTCGCGCCGCTGCGGGCGCGCGGCGCGCGGGTACAGCGCCCGCTGTGGGGCAGTACCGGCACCAAGAACCCGGCCTATTCCGACGTGCTGTACGTGGACGAGCTGATCGGTGCCGATACCGTCAACACCCTGCCGCCGGCCACCCTCAAGGCCTATCTGGATCACGGTCGCGTTGCGGCCACGCTCACGGCACAGGTGGATGAAGCGCAGGCGGTGCTGGCCGGGCTGGCGGGCCTGGGCATCGATCTGGATGCCGTGTGCCGGCAATTGCAACGCGAGGGGGTGCAACAGTTTGCCGACGCCTACGATCAATTGGTTGCTGTGTTGCAGCGGAAACGTACGGTACTCACGGGAGGATGATGATCATGTGGCTGCGCAGGCTGATGTTGGGATTGTTCCTGGCATTGGGTGGTGTATCCGTGCAGGCGGCGGAAAAGCCTGCGCCGTTGCTGGGCCAGTGGCAGTGCCAGGGCGATGATGGCCCGGTGCTGCTGGAGTTTCAGAGCGCCAGCCGTCTGATCTTCGACGGCGAACCGAGCCGCTACAGCCTGCAGCCCGGCATCATCGTGGTGGAGGAGGAATTCGGGCCGGTGCCCTATCCCTATCTACTGCAGGGTGACAAGTTGACGGTGCAGTTCCCCGATGGAGAGGCGCTGCGCTGCACGCGCGCTGCGGCCCGGCGCGCCGCCCCCGCTGCACCGCCGGCAGCGGCCGGCAGCAGTGCGCAGATCAAGGGACGCATGTGCAACTGGGGCGGCTCCTCCAGCAGCTATAGCGGCAGCGGCTACTACCGCATCACCACCATGGTGTTCGACGGTGCCGGCGGTGTGGTGTACAGCAACGAGGCCACCTTCGGCAGTGATGCCGGCGGTTATTACGGCAAGAGCGGGGGAACCCCCGGCACCTATCAGGTAAGTGGCGATACGGTGCACATCCGTTTGCAGGATGGCAGCACCACCACGGCGCGGGTGAACATGCGCCAGAAGGATGGCCGCATCACCGAACTGATGATCAACGGCAAACTGTGGGCCGGGGCCTTGTGCGAATGAGCGGTGAAGAGCAGCAGCTGGCCGAGGCGGTGCGCCGGGCCTGTATCCGTGCCGTGCTCGACGGCTATCAGCAGGCGGCCATCAGTGGCCTGTGCCATGAGGGCGCCTTCGAGGCGGGGGTGGATGCCATCCGCATGCTGGATCTGGAGGTGTTGCTGCGACAGCATGACGGCAGGGAGACATGACCACGGAGCACGCTGCCGTGCTCCGTGGCAGGGTACGTCACGACGACGGGATCAAATAGTGCCCGGCCACTGCAATGATGATGGTAAGCAGGCCCAGCAGCAGGTTGCCGCCGACGATGTGGCGGATACGACTGAGAGAGGCGCCGCCGGTTTTCCAGTCCTGCTGCGCAACGGCATTGCGCAGGCCGCGATAGGGGCCGAAGTACAGCCACAGGTACAGCGCAATCATCAGCAGCCCCAGTCCCTGCATGGCATGCACGTAGAGCGGTGCGTTGGCCATCCCCTGGAACATGCTGAACAGCATCCAGTAGCCGGTGAGCGGCAGCAGGATCACCGCCATCCAGACCCAGAGGAAGAAGCGCTGGAAGCAGCCGGCCCACAGCGGCAAGCGCTGCGGCGGTTCCAGTTGGCTCGCCGCCACCGGGCGCAGCACCAGATAGGCGAAGAACATGCCGCCGACCCAGATCACGGCGGACAATACATGCAGTAGCATTGCAATTCCCATAATTTCCCCTCGGATTATTTTGATGTGATTTCCATGCCGCCGGCATGGGTTTTCAGCCAGCCGTATACGCGGCGCAATAACAGCCCGGTCTGATCGCTGAAGGTATGGTCGGCGCCTTCCAGCACGAACTGGCGGTACTGCGGTCGGTCGGCCCCGCTGTTACCAGCCCGGCGCACCAGGCGCCGGCCCTGCACCAGGCGTTGTGCCCCGGCCGCCAGCACCTCCACACTATCGGCGCTGCCGTAGAGGTCGTAGATGGGGGCGCTGACGCGTTCCAGCAAGGTGTCGCCGGACGGTTGCGGATCGCCATCCATGCCGATGAGGATCAGGCCGTCAATACCAGTGCCGTTGTCGGCGGCAAAACGCAGGGCGTCGTGGGCGCCGCGGCCATGACCGAGCAGGACGATATTGCGGATGTTTTTGCCGTTGAGAAAGGCGAGGGCAGCGCGCAGCCGTGCCTGCACCTGGGCCTGCGCGGTGTCGTCGACCGCCGCCGGCAGTTGTACTGACAGCGTGGACCAGCCGTAGCCGGTCAGTTCGCGCCGCAGCGGGCCGATGACGCCGGGCCAGTCGGCATGGGCGCCGAGATCGTGCAACAGGATCAGGCCGCCCTGGGGCAGGCCCAGGGTTTCCGCACGAAACAGGGCCAGTACCGGGGCGCCGTCCACCATCAGTTCCACCGCATCGGCGCCGGACGGACTGGCGCGCAGCAGGGCGAGGGTCTGCTGCTCCTGGCTGAGGGCCGGTGTCGCCGCGGGGCTCTCCGCTGCGGCCGCGGGCGCAGCGGTTTCCGCCGCCACGGCGGCCGGCAAGCCGGAGGTGGCCAGCGTGCAGAGGGCCGACAGCAGTATGGAATGCAGGGTTTTCATGGGTTAGCAGCCTAGCAATCGGCCGGGGGGGCGTAAAGGTGGTTGTCGCAATGGGCGTCGGGAGTCGCTACAATCCCCGGTCATTTTCTTTTACGCCCCCCAGAGGGCGAACAAACCAAATCAGAGGGAACACCATGGCGGACTATCAGATTGCCCCTTCCATCCTTTCGGCTGACTTTGCCCGTCTTGGTGAGGAGGTTGTGAACGTACTGACCTCCGGCGCGGACATCGTTCACTTCGATGTAATGGACAACCATTACGTGCCGAACCTGACCATCGGCCCGCTGGTGTGCGAGGCCCTGCGCAAGCACGGCGTCACCGCACCCATCGACGTGCATCTGATGGTCAAGCCGGTGGATCGCATCATCCCCGACTTCGCCAAGGCCGGCGCCACCTACATCACCTTCCACCCGGAAGCCTCCGAGCACATCGACCGCACCATCGGCCTGATCAAGGAAAGCGGCTGCAAGGCCGGCCTGGTGTTCAACCCGGCCACCCCGCTGGACGTGCTGGAGTACACCCTGCCCAAGCTGGACATGGTGCTGCTGATGTCGGTCAACCCCGGTTTCGGCGGCCAGAAGTTCATCCCCTACGTGCTGGACAAGGCGCGCAAGGTCAGCGCGATGATCAAGGAAGGCGGCTACAACTGCCGTCTGGAGATCGACGGCGGCGTCGGCCCGGGCAACATCAGGGAAGTGGCCGAGGCGGGTGTGGACACCTTCGTTGCCGGCTCTGCCGTATTCGGCAAGCGCAACGACAAGGACAAGAACCACTACAACACCATCATTGCCGAAATGCGCGCCGAGCTGGCCAAGGTCGGCAAGTAAGCCCTAAAGACAATACCTGCCGCAGCGGCGCAGAGCCGCAGAGAAGAAAACCTCTGTAAATTCTCTGTGTCTCCGTGTCTGGGAAATATGTTCCAGACATTTCCAACCGACTACATCCATGTAGTCGTCTGCGGCGGGGGTTGAAATTTTATTGGTCAGCGATTCCATGCCTTTAGCCAAACCTGAAATGATCCTCATCGACCTGGACGGCACGCTGGTGGACAGCGTGCCGGACCTGGCCTATTGCGTCGACGAGATGATGAAGCAGCTGGGCCGCCCGGTATGGGGCGAGGCCAAGGTGCGCGGCTGGGTCGGCAATGGCGTCGAGCGCCTGGTCAAGCGCGCCCTGACCGACGACCTGTATGCCGAGCCGGAGGCTGCCGAGTTCGAGCGCGCCCTGCACATCTTCAACGACCTGTATCAGGTCAACACCAGCCAGCGCAGCCGTCTGTTCCCCGGTGTGCGTGAGGGGCTGGAGGCGCTGCAGGCTGCCGGTGTGAAGCTCGGTTGCGTCACCAACAAGGCGGCACGCTTTACCGAGCCGCTGCTGCGGGACAAGGGGATACGCGATTTCTTCGGTATCGTGGTGAGCGGTGATACCACGCCGCAAAAGAAGCCGCATCCGGCGCCCTTGCTCCATGCGGCCGATTTCTTTAAAGTCGAGCCGGCACACGCCATGATGGTGGGCGACTCCATGCACGACGTGGAGGCGGCGCGGGCCGCGGGCTACGCGGTAGTGGCGGTGAGCTATGGCTACAACCATGGCGTCGACATCCGCGAGGCCAAACCGGATGCCGTGATCGACTCCATGGCCGAACTGAAAACCCTGCTCAAGCTGAAATGAACATGGTGCATACCGACAAGACAAAGACGGAAGTGGTCGCGACGCGATGGCGCCACTGGTAGGCGTTCGCGTGTACCCATCGATTCCGTAACACTTTGCCTGTCAGGTAATTGCCATGACTCCACAACGTTTCGCCGAACTCGCCTCCCAGGGCTACAACCGCATTCCCGTCGCGCGCGAGGTCCTCGCCGACCTCGACACGCCGCTGTCCACCTACCTCAAGCTGGCCAACGCACCGTACTCCTACCTGTTCGAATCGGTGCAGGGCGGTGAGAAGTGGGGCCGTTACTCCATCATCGGCCTGCCCTGCCGCACCATCGTGCGGGTGCGCGGCCACGACATCGATGTCGAGCACGACGGCAATCCGGTGGAGTCCGTTACCGTCACCGATCCGCTGGCCTGGATCGAACAGTTCCAGCAGCGCTACAAGGTGGCCTGCGAGCCGGGCGAGCCGCGCTTCAACGGCGGCCTGGTCGGTTATTTTGGCTATGACACCGTGCGCTACATCGAGCCGCGTCTCGGCCCCTGTCCCAATACCGACGAGATGGGCGTGCCCGACGTGATGCTGATGGTGTCGGACGAGGTGGTGGTGTTCGACAATCTGGGCGGCAAGTTGCACGTCATCGTCCACGCCGACCCGGCACAGAGCGATGCATTGCACGCGGCGCAGCAGCGCCTCGACCAGCTCATCGCCCAGCTGCGCGGCCCGCTGCCGGCGCGTCCGGCAACGACACCGCATCAGGTGACCGAACAGGATTTCATTTCCGGCTTCACCCAGCACGGCTTCGAAGAGGCGGTGCGCAAATCGAAGGAATACATCGTCGACGGCGACATCATGCAGGTGGTGCTGTCGCAGCGCCTGTCGATTCCGTTCTATGCGCCGTCGCTGGATTTGTACCGCTCCCTGCGCAGCCTCAATCCCTCGCCCTACATGTTCTACCTGGACCTGAACGGTTTCCAGGTGGTCGGCTCCTCGCCGGAGATCCTCACCCGCTGCGAAGACGGCAAGGTGACGGTGCGCCCCATCGCCGGCACGCGGCCACGCGGCAAGAGCGAGGAGCAGGACAAGGCGCTGGAGGCGGATCTGCTGGCCGACCCGAAGGAGATCGCCGAGCACCTGATGCTCATCGACCTCGGCCGCAACGACGTCGGCCGCATCGCCGAGACCGGCAGCGTCGAACTCACCGAGAAGATGGTGATCGAGCGCTACTCTCACGTCATGCACATCGTCTCCAACGTGGAAGGCAAACTGAAGGCGGGCATGAGCGCGATGGATGCGCTGCGCGCCACCTTTCCCGCCGGTACCGTCTCCGGCGCACCGAAGATCCGCGCCATGGAGATCATCGACGAGCTGGAGCCGGTGAAGCGCGGCGTCTACGCCGGTGCCGTCGGCTACCTGGCCTGGAACGGCAACATGGACACCGCCATCGCCATCCGCACCGCGGTGGTCAAGGAAGGCACGCTCTACATGCAGGCCGGCGCCGGCATCGTCTACGACTCGGTGCCGCGCAACGAGTGGGACGAAACCATGAACAAGAGCCGCGCCATCTTCCGCGCCGCCACGCTGGCCGAAGCGGGGCTGGGGTAGGAAAACACCCTGCCGCAGAGACGCGGAGGCGCAGAGATATCCAGGGAGAGGATATGAAGGAGAATGAGATTACGGAGGCTGTCATCGGTGCAGCCATCGAAGTGCACCGGCAACTCGGTCCAGGATTGCTGGAGTCGATATACAGACGGTGTTTGGTACATGAACTCCAGTTGCGGGGCCTTGCCGCAGAATCCGAAGTGTCATTGCCCGTGCAGTACAAAGACATCCGCTTTGACTCTGCATTGCGTCTGGACCTGCTGGTGGAAAAATCGGTGGTGGTCGAATTGAAGGCAGTGGAATGTCTGTCGCCGGTCTTCAAGGCACAGCTGCTGTCATATCTGCGGATGAGCGAACTCAAGCTGGGCTTGCTAATCAATTTCAATGTGCGGCGCTTGGCCGATGGAGTGACCCGTGTGGTCAATAATTTTTAAATCTCCGCGTCTCTGCGTCTCTGCGACAGAGGGTTTTCCGCCATGCTGCTGATGATCGACAACTACGACTCCTTCACCTACAACCTGGTGCAGTATTTCGCCGAGCTGGGCGCCGAGGTGCAGGTGCACCGCAACGACCAGATCACGGTCGAGGAGATCGAGCGGCTCAAGCCCGAGCGCATCGTGGTGTCGCCGGGGCCATGTTCGCCCAGCGAGGCGGGCATTTCCGTCGCCGCCATCCGGCACTTCGCCGGCAAGCTGCCGATCCTCGGTGTCTGTCTTGGCCATCAGTCCATCGGCCAGGCCTTCGGCGGCAACATCGTGCATGCCGGGATGATCATGCACGGCAAGACCTCACAGATTCATCACGCCGACATCGGTGTGTTCGCCGGCCTGAGCAATCCGTTCCAGGCCACGCGCTATCACTCCCTGGTGATCGAGCAGTCTTCGCTGCCGGCCTGCCTGGAGGTGACGGCCTGGACGCAGAACGCCGACGGGACACGCGAGGCAATCATGGGCGTGCGCCATCGCGAGTTCGTCATCGAGGGCGTGCAGTTCCATCCCGAATCGATCCTCACGCAGCACGGCCACGACATGCTGCGCAACTTCCTCGCCATGCAGGGCGGGCGGCGGGCTTAACCCCCGTTGTCGCTGAGACGCGGAGACGCAGAGAGGGATTATTTGCTTCATCCTTGATCCTAAAAACCTCAATTAGTCCGCGAATGAACGCAAATAGACGCAAATACTCATAGGCTTGCCAAGGGTGACCGACTCGCCCACCGGGTGAAGCCGTGCTGTAGCCCTAGGCCGTTGTTCGTGCGCTTTGATTCGCGTCCATTCGCGTTCATTTGCGGACCCTTTTCAGGTTGATAACTCTGCATCTCTGCTCTCTGTGACAATATGGTTTCTTTTGGAGTTTCCAGTGTCGAATCCAGGCGCCCCTGTGGCGCACCGTCCGCTGTTCATCGCCTTCGTGGTCGCCGCATTGTCGATGCTGGCGCCGTTCACCATCGATACCTATCTGCCGTCCTTCCCGGCCATCGCTGCCGATCTGGGTGCGACGCATGTGCAGATGCAGCAGACCATGGGCCTGTATCTGGCCGCCTTCGCCTGTACCACGCTGATCTACGGCCCGCTGTCCGACAGCTTCGGCCGCCGCCCGGTGATCATCGGTGCGCTGGCGCTGTACGTGGTGGGCAGTATCGGTGCGGCACTGACATCCACTATCGACGGCCTGCTGTTCTGGCGCGTGGTGCAGGGTCTGTCCGCCGGTGCCGGGGTGGTGGTCGGCCGTGCCATGGTGCGCGATGCCTTCAGTGGCCATCATGCGCAGAAGGTGCTGTCACAGGCGATGCTGATCTTCGCCATCGCCCCGGCCATCGCGCCGATGATCGGCGGTGTGCTGCAGGATTGGTCCGGCTGGCGTGCGGTATTCTGGTTTCTTGCCCTGCTCGGTGTCGCCGTGCTGACGCTGATCGCCTGGCGTGCGCCGGAGACGCTGCCTGCCGAGGGACGTCATTCGATCCACCCGGTAAAAGTGGGCGGCGCCTATGCCATGGCCTTGCGCCATGGCCGCTTCATGGCGCTGGTGTCGGCCTTTGCCCTCAATTTCGGCGGCTTCTTCATCTATATCGCTGCCGCGCCCACGCTGCTGTATGAGCACCTGCACCTGGGCGTCAACGATTTCTGGATGCAGTTCGTACCCATGGTGGGCGGCCTGATGCTGGGCTCCTTTGCCATGAGCCGGCTCGCCGGCCGCATGACGCCGCAGCGCGGCATCCGCATCGGTTATGCGCTGATGCTCGCTGCCAGCCTGCTCAACGTGGCGCAGGCCCTGTGGCTGCCGGCGACACCGGTGAACGTGCTGGCGCCGCTGGTGCTGTACGCCTTCGCGGTGTCGTTCAGCATGCCCAATCTCACCGTGCTGGCGCTGGACTGCTTTCCGCGCAACCGCGGCATGGCGGCGGCGGTGCAGTCCTTCATGCAGGTGGGTTTCAACGCGCTGGTGGCGGGTCTGCTGGTGCCGCTCATCGCCCATCATGTCTGGAGCCTGGCCCTCGGCATGCTGGCCCTGGCCTGTGCCGGCCTGGCTATATGGGCCTGGCAGGCCAGGCACTCAGAACATGAATAACGTCCAACGCAGAGGCGCAGAGACGCAGAGTTATTTCGGCAAAGACCTCCTCTGCGAACTCCGCGTCTCTGTGCCTCTGCGTTGGATTTTTGTGGTTTGATTTGCCTGCGTCCGCTTGACCGCGGCTGGGGTGGCACGGACAATCCACGCTGTCTCTTACGGCACGAACCAAGGGTTTTGAACATGGACATGCAGACAGCCATCCGCGCGGTCACCGAGCGCCGCGACCTCAGTTCCGAGCAGATGACGGCGGTGATGCGCCTGATCATGACCGGCGAGGCGACACCGGCGCAGATCGGCGGCTTCCTCGTCGGCCTGCGCATGAAGGGCGAAACGGTGGACGAGATTGCCGCCGCCGCCGGCGTGATGCGTGAACTGGTGACGCGGGTGGACGTGGACCTGCCGCACCTGGTGGACACCTGCGGCACCGGCGGCGATGGTGCCCACACCTTCAATATCTCCACCACGGTAGCCTTCGTGGTGGCCGCCGCCGGCGCCAACGTGGCCAAGCACGGCAACCGTTCGGTCTCCAGCAAGTCCGGCAGTGCCGACGTGCTGGAGGCGGCCGGTGTCAATCTGGAACTGACGCCGGAACAGGTAGCCGAATGCATCCGGCAGGCCGGTGTCGGTTTCATGTTCGCCCCCAGGCATCACAGCGCCATGAAGCATGCCGTCGGCCCGCGTCGCGAGATGGGTGTGCGCACCATCTTCAATGTCCTGGGGCCGCTGACCAATCCGGCCGGTGCGCCGCATCAGGTGCTCGGCGTCTACAGCAGCGAGTGGCTGGAACCGCTGGCGCAGGTGCTGGGCCGGCTCGGCTCGAAGCATGTGCTGGTGGTGCATGCGGAAGACGGCATGGACGAGATCAGCATCGGTGCGTCAAGCCAGGTAGCCGAATGGCATAACGGCAGCCTCAGGCGCTACGCCATCACGCCGGAGCAGTTCGGTATGGTGCGTGCCGATGTGCGCCGCCTCGCCGTGGAACTTCCGGCCCAGAGCCTCGGTATCATGCTGGAGGTTCTGGACGACAAGGATGGCCCGGCACGCGATATCGTGGTGCTCAATGCCGGCGCCGCCATTTATGCCGCCGACCTTGTCGCCAGTCTGGATGACGGGGTGCAGAAGGCGCGTGAGGTGATCAGCAGCGGTGCTGCGCGCGAGCGGCTCAATCGCCTGGTGCAGGTCAGCAACGGTTTCAAGGCGGCGTGACGTGAGCGACACCCCGGATATCCTGAAAAAGATCCTGCGCCGCAAGGCCGAGGAGATCACCGCGCGCCGTGCCGGGGTCAGTATCGAGAGACTGCGCGAACGCGTGACGACGGCACCGGCGCTGCGCCCCTTCGTCGGCGCCCTGTGCGCCAAACTGGCTGCCGGTCTGCCGGCGGTGATTGCCGAGGTGAAAAAGGCATCTCCCAGCAAGGGCGTGCTGCGGCCCGATTTCCGCCCGGCCGAGATCGCGGCCTCTTATGAGCGCGGCGGCGCCGCCTGTCTGTCGGTGCTCACCGACATCGATTTCTTTCAGGGCAGCGACGAATATCTGCAGCAGGCGCGCGCGGCCTGCAGCCTGCCGGTGATCCGCAAGGATTTCATCATCGATCCCTATCAGGTGGTGGAGGCGCGGGCCATCGGCGCCGACTGCATCCTGCTCATTGCCGCCGCACTGAGCGACGGCCAGATGGCCGAGCTGACCGCTGCCGCGACCGAACTGGGGCTGGATGTGCTGGTGGAGGTGCATGATGGGGAGGAGCTGGAGCGCACGCTGCGCCTGCCGCTGCCGCTCGTCGGCATCAACAACCGCAACCTGCGCACCTTCGAGGTCAGCCTCAACACCACCCTCGATCTGCTGGCGCAGATCCCGAACGACCGCATCGTGATCACCGAAAGCGGCATCCTGAGCCGTGACGATGTCGTGCTGATGCGCCGTCACGGTGTACACGGCTTTCTGGTGGGGGAGGCGTTTATGCGTGCGGCGGAGCCGGGGGAGAAGCTGGCGGAGCTTTTTTTCATACCGTAGGAGCCGAGTCCTCTCGGCGAACAGTGCCGAGACCAGGCGCTGCCTTCGCCCACGGAGTGGGCTCCTACGGTTATCTCGCGCCGAACACCACGATGGTCTTGCCCTTCACCGAGATCAGGCCCTGTTCCTCCAGGGTCTTGAGCACGCGCCCGGCCATTTCGCGCGAGCAGCCGACGATGCGGCCGATCTCCTGACGGGTGATGCGGATCTGCATGCCGTCGGGATGGGTCATGGCATCTGGCTCCTTGGTGAGGTCGAGCAGGGTGCGGGCGATGCGGCCGGTGACGTCGAGGAAGGCCAGATCACCCACCTTGCGGCTGGTGGTGCGCAGGCGCGCCGCCATCTGGGTGGCCAGGGCGAAGAGGATTTCCGGGTCATCATGGGCCACCTGACGGAAGCGGGGGTAGCTGATCTCGGCCAGCTCGCATTCGGTGCGCGAGCGCACCCAGGCGCTGCGTCCGGCGCCCTCGTTGAACAGGCCCATTTCGCCGAAGAAGTCGCCAGGATTGAGGTAGGCGAGTACGATCTCACGACCGTTGTCATCCTCAATCAGCACCGTCATCCCGCCCTTGATGACGTAATACAGCACGTCGGGCTTGTCGCCGGCACGGATGATGGTGCTCTTGGCGGAATACTTGCGGCGGTGGCAATGGACCAGGAAGCGATCGATCGCCGGATTGCCGGTGGTCAGCGCCTGGGTCGTCATAGTGGCCCCTTGTCCCTAGGAATTTGATGGGTGTTACGTATACCAGCCTGCCCGAACCCAGGCAAGCGGTTACAATGGCGCAGTAGATCAGTCACAAGCCCGACAGGCTGCTAGGGTAGCCCAATCTTGAGGAAAGTAAAATGAAGGCACGTATCAAGTGGGTGGAGCAGGCCACCTTCGTGGGGGAGGCTGCCAGCGGCCACGCGGTAGTGATGGATGGCCCGCCCGACCATGGCGGCCGCAACCTGGGGCCGCGGCCGATGGAAATGCTGCTGCTCGGCATGGGCGGCTGCACCTCCTTCGACGTGGTCAGCATCCTGAAGAAGGCGCGCCAGTCCATCAGCGACTGTGTGGCCGAAATCTCCGCCGAGCGTGCTGACACCGACCCCAAGGTGTTCACCAAAATCCACGTCCACTTCATCATCACCGGCAAGGAACTGAAAGAAGCCCAGGTGAAGCGGGCGGTGGAGTTGTCGGCGGAAAAATACTGCTCCGCCTCCATCATGCTGGGCAAGGTGGCCGCAATCACCCATGACTATGAAATCGTCGAGGCCTGAACGGTGGAAGAACTGACGAAACTGAAGCTGCATGGCTTCAACAATCTGACCAAGACACTGAGCTTCAACATCTACGATATCTGCTATACGCAGACCGACGCCCAGCAGCGCGAGTATATCGAGTACATCGACGAGGAATACAACGCCGAACGGCTGACCAACATCCTCACCGATGTAGCCGATATCATCGGCGCCACCATCCTTAATATCGCCCACCAGGATTACGATCCCCAGGGCGCCAGCGTCACCATGCTCATTTCCGAGGAGCCGGTGCTGTCACAGGAACTGTCCAACACCGAGGCCCCGGGTCCGCTGTTGCCGGACGCCGTGGTGGCGCACCTGGACAAGAGCCACATCACCGTGCACACCTATCCGGAGAGCCATCCGGACAACGGCATCAGCACCTTCCGCGCCGATATCGATGTTTCCACCTGCGGCCGCATCTCGCCGCTGAAGGCGCTGAACTACCTGATCCACAGCTTCGAGTCCGACATCGTCACCATGGACTATCGCGTGCGCGGCTTCACCCGCGACGTGAAGGGCCGCAAGTACTTCATCGATCACAAGATCAATTCAATTCAGAACTACATCGCCCGCGACACCCTTGAGCGGTACCAGATGATCGACGTCAACGTCTATCAGGAGAACATCTTCCACACCAAGATGATGCTCAAGGAATTCGACCTGGATAACTATCTGTTCGGTGTCATGGCGCGCGACCTCGATCCGGCGGACACACGCACCATCCGTCGGCGCCTGCAACGGGAAATGCTGGAGATTTTCTACGGAAGGAATCTGAAGAAGATTCCGAAGAAATAGTTTCAAGTTGCAAGTGACAAGTTAAAGGCGAAATTCTTTTCTTGTCACTTGTCACTTGTCACTTGTCACTTGTCACTTGTCACTTGTCACTTGTCACTCAGATCCAATACGCCGTCCGGGTCATCACCTTCGACACCAGTCCCATCAGCGTCTTGACCGGTGCCGGCAGCGGGGCGCCGCCGGCGTGCAGGGCGAGGGTGGCGTGGTGGGCCTCGTCTTCCTTCATCTGTTCGAGAATGGCGCGGCTGCGCAGGTCGTGAGCGGGCAGCTGCTCCAGGTGCTCGTCCAGATGCCTTACCACCTGATGTTCGGTTTCCACCACGAAGCCCAGGCTCCACTTGTCGCCGGCCGCGCCGGCGAGGGCACCGATGGCCAGGGAGCCCGCGTACCAGAGCGGATTGAGATAACTGACGTGGGTGCCCAGTTCCCGCGCACGTCCCTCGCACCATTCCAGGTGATCATTTTCCTCCAGCGCCGCGCGCTCCATCTTGCCGCGTACCTCCGGCAGCCGCGCGGTCAGCGCCTGGCCCTGATACAGCCCCTGCGCCGACACCTCGCCGGCATGGTTGATGCGCATCAGCCGCCCGGCCAGCACGCGTTCGGCCTCGCTCAGTTCCGCGTCGGGCAAATGCTCCGCCGGGTTGGGGCGCTCGGTGAGTACCGGCTGGCCGAACACGGTACGCAGACCGGTGTCGAGGTTGAGTAGCAGTTGATCGATGGGAGAGTAGTTGCGCATGGGAGGTAAGTTACAAGTTCCAAGTGACAAGTTGCAAGTAACCACAAAACTCTCTTTGCTTGTCACTTGTCACTTGTCACTTGTCACTTGTCACTTGTCGGGCCAGCAAGGTCACCGGCGCCAATGGCCCTCCCGTGGGAACCGGACTCACCGGGCGATGGGGCCGTTGATCTTGGCGATGTACGGCGCCGAGTCCTCGCCCCTCCCGTGGGAGCCCGATTCATCGGGCGATGGGGCCGTTGATCTTGGCGATGTACGGCGCCGAGTCTTCGCCCCTCCCGTGGGAGCCCGATTCACCGGGCGATGGGGCCGTTGATCTTGGCGATGTACGGCGCCGAGTCTTCGCCCCTCCCGTGGGAGCCCGATTCATCGGGCGATGGGGCCTGGCCGGACGCCGCAGTGCCCGATAAATCGGGTTCCTACAATTGGCGCGCCAGCAATGTCACCGGATGCACCACCTCCACCGCCAGTCCCGCCCCGCGCAGCCCTGCCGCCAGATGCATGGCGCAGCCGATGTTGGCGCTCACCAGCCACTGAGGCTGGAGTTCCGTCACTGCGTCTACCTTGTCGGCGCGCAAGGCATCGGCGCTGTCCGGCTCATCTATAAGATAACTGCCGGCGGCGCCGCAGCAGCGATCGTTGTGCGGCAGTTCGACCACCTCCAGTTGCGGAATACGACGCAGCAGCGCGTACAGCGCCTGCTGTCCGTGCAGCACGTTGCGCAGGGTGCAGGACTCATGCACCGCCACCTTGTGCGCCAGCGGGCGCAGCATCAGGCTGTCCGGCCATTCCACGCCGGCGAGAAAGGCGTTGATGTCGATCACGCGCCGTGCGAAGCCCGTCGCCCGTTCATCTTCCAGCAGCTGATCGTATTCATGCAGCAGGGCGCCGCAGCCGCTGGCCACACTGATGATGGCCTCGGCCCCGGCAGGGAAGGCCGCCAGATTCTGTCGCGCCAGCCGACGCGCATTTTCGCCGTCACCCTGCTGCACATGCAGTGCGCCGCAGCAGCCCTGTTGCGGTGGAATATGCACGGCATAGCCCAGCGCACTCAACAGCCGTCGTGCATCGTGCAGCAGCGCCCGCTGCAGCAGGTCGCCGGTGCAGCCGGTGAACAGCGCCACCTGGCCGCGTTCCTGGCCTTGCGCCGGCGTGAACTCCGGCAGGGCCGGGGCGGCGGTGGTCGCCGGCAGTCCCTGCACCAGCCGCCCGGCGGCGCTGTGGCCGAGCAGGTGCAGTTTCTGCGTCACCCGCTGCAGGCCGCTGGCCTGAAACAGGCGCAGCGCGCCGTGCAGCAGCCGGCGCCGCGCCGGTGTGGCCAGGGTATCGGCCAGACGGGAGTGCTCGTGACGATACAGATGTTCGCGCGTGTTGCGCAGCAGCCGGCCATAGGGCACCAGCGAGGGGCACATCGCCTCGCAGGCGCGGCAGCCGAGGCAGCGCTCCAGATGGCCGCGCAATCCTGCCGTGGGCTCCAGCTGCCCGCGCGCCACCGCCAGCATCAGCGAGATGCGCCCGCGCGGCGACTCCGCCTCGTTATGGCTCAGGCCATAGGTGGGGCAGTGGGGCAGGCACATGCCGCACAGCACGCAGCGGTCGGCGTCGGCGAGGATTTGGGGCAGCAGGTTCAATGTGGGGTCACGGCAGGAAAACAGCGCCTCATGGTAGACTACGCGCCATCTCAATAACAGTGGCGGACCGACATGTCCTACTACCAGCACCACGTCTTCTTCTGCACCAATCAGCGCGAGGGCAAGGCCTGCTGCCAGGACCACAACGCCCAGGCGCTGCGCGACTACGCCAAGGACAAGGTGAAGGCCCTGGGCCTGGCCGGGCCGGGCGGCGTGCGCGTCAACAGCGCCGGCTGTCTCGACCGTTGCGCCGAGGGGCCGGTGATCGTCATCTACCCGCAGGAAACCTGGTACACCTACGTCGACCGCGAAGACATCGACGACATCATCGAGCAGCACCTGCAGCACGGCCGCGTGGTCGAGCGCCTCAAGATCTAGCCCTTGTGGGAGCCCGATGAATCGGGCTCCCACCGACATTGAATCCGGCATCAACAAATACAGAGGAAGGCACGAACCTTCCCATCAAAACACCACGTGCGGCCTGTCGCCGCACCCGAGGGAGCCCATGGCAGAACATTATGCGGAGCTGGCCAGCCGACACTTATACGACGGATTAGAGGAAGACTACTGTACCGGTGAGGAGCTGCTGATTGCCGGCCCCGCCGGTGCCATCGAGGTGCTGACCTCCTGCCCCGACTGCTATGCCGGGGATCGGCCCATCGCCATCGTCTGTCATCCCCATCCGCTCTACGGCGGCAGCATGAGAAACAAGGTGGTCCACATCCTGAGCCAGACCTTCAACGACATGGGTCTGCTCAGTGTCACCTTCAATTTTCGCGGCGTCGGCAAAAGTGCCGGCCGCTTCGACCAGGGCCGCGGCGAGAGCGCCGACCTGGCGGCCGTCGTGGCCTTCTTCCGCGCCCGCCATCCCCAGGCGCCGCTCTGGCTGGCCGGTTTCTCCTTCGGCGCCTTCGTGGCGGCACGCAGCCACGCCGACATCGGCGCCGAGCGCCTGCTGCTGGTGGCGCCGCCGGTCACCCTGTTCGACTTCGGGGCAGTGCCACCGGTCACGGTGCCGTGGATGGTGGTGCAGGGCGGCCAGGACGAAATCATCTCACCGCCTGCCGTCTCCGCCTGGGTGGGTGCCCGGAAGCCGCGCCCCGACTATCGCTGGATGGCCGATGCCGACCACTTCTTCCACGGCCGCCTCAACCGCCTGCGCGACGCCGTGATGGAGGCGTGGGGGTAACGGGAACCCCCGGGAAGGGACTTCGCTGGGCACAAGCCTGCAGTTCCACATCACTCGGGTGTTGACTTGCGCTGAAATATGAGTATATTAGCAAGCACTGATTTGCTGCTGCCCCCCAATGCGCAGCAAGTCTGTGACTCCTCCACCCTCCTTTGGTGGTTTTATTGGCCCGGCACATCCTGCCGGGCCTTTTTTATTTGAGGCCTTGGAAAACCGGCAGGACGGCGCTAGAATCGCGGCCCGCTCAGTGGCCCCAGAACCACTTGTCACTTGTATCTTGCCACTTGTATCTGCCCGACGGGGGTTGAATACCGTCCGCGTTTTCTATAAGATTCCGCCTCTTTTCGTGATACCCGCTCTTCGTGGAGTGATTTGGGATGATTGGTACAAAGACATTTAGTGCGAAGCCCGCTGAAGTTAAGCGCGACTGGTACGTGGTTGACGCCGCCGGCAAGACCCTCGGCCGTCTGGCTTCGGAGATCGCTTCCCGCCTGCGCGGCAAGCACAAGGCAGAGTTCACGCCGCATGTGGACACCGGCGACTACATCATCGTGGTCAACGCCGAGAAGGTGCATGTTTCCGGCCGCAAGTCGACCGACAAGATGTACTACCACCACACCGGCTATCCCGGCGGCATCAAGGGCATCAGCTTCGACAAGCTGATCGCCAAGGCCCCGCAGCGGGTACTGGAAATTGCCGTCAAGGGCATGCTGCCGAAGAATTCCCTCGGCCGCGCCATGTTCAGCAAGCTGAAGGTGTACGCCGGTCCGGAGCACACCCACGCCGCCCAGCAGCCGAAGCCGCTGGAAATCTGAGTTTCAGGACACGTACCATGGCACAGACCCAAGCTATCAATACCACCGGCCGCCGCAAGACCTCTTCCGCGCGTGCCTTCCTGGCTCCCGGCAAGGGCAGCATCACCGTCAACGGCCGTGACCTCGACGCCTACTTCGGTCGCGTCACCGCCCGCATGGTCGTGCGCCAGCCGCTGGAAGCCGTTGAACTGGCCGACAAGTTCGACATCATGGTCACCGTCGTCGGCGGCGGCACCACCGGCCAGGCCGGCGCCATCCGCCACGCCATCGCCCGCGCCCTGGTTGGCTACGACGAAGGCCTGCGTGGCGCCCTGCGCCGCGGCAGATTCCTGACCCGTGATGCCCGTGAAGTCGAGCGTAAAAAGGTCGGCCTGCACAAGGCGCGCAAGCGTCCGCAGTACTCCAAGCGCTAATCGCGCTCTGCGCGATAGCGCAGATACAAGAGAAAAGTTACAAGATACAAGGAGAAGGCATGGATGCCTTCGAGCAGTTGGAAGTATGGAAACGCAGCTCCCGGCTTTGCGTGGATGTTTACAAGGCGTGCCGGGGCTGTTCCGATGCGGGGTTTCGCGATCAGATCACTCGCGCAGCATTGTCTGTGCCGAGCAACATCGCGGAAGGCTACGAAAGAAACTCGCGCAGCGCCTTCGTGCAATTCCTGAAAATTGCCAAAGGCTCCTGCGGCGAACTCCGCACCCAACTGTACATCGGGATCGAGATAGGTCTACTGGAGCGCTCGGTGGCAAAAACCTGCATAGCAGAAGCCGCCGAAATCAGTAAAATGCTCCAGGGGCTCATCAACCGATTGCCCCCGAACTGAACACTTGTATCTTTACCCTTGTATCTTTCATCTGATTTAGTGGGGCGTAGCTCAACTGGCAGAGTGACGGACTCTGACTCCGTAGGTTCTAGGTTCGACCCCTAGCGCCCCAGCCAAATAAAAAAGGCCCATCCGCAAGGATGGGCCTTTTTGTTTCCGGAAATCGAGCGGCCTCCCGGTTTCCGGCCCAACGACGTTCAGGACCGGCTATAAAGTAAAGAACTGACCCCCAGCGCTGCCCAGCGCTGCAGACCCCCAGCGCTGTCAATTCCCTTTAGGCTGCTCGAGGAGAAACTTCCTTCTCGATAACGGCAAGCTCGGCCCGCCGAGCGTTCCCCAGCTCGTAATCCTTCTGCAAACCCATCCAGAACTCTGCCGTGGTGCCGAAATACCGCGCCAAACGCAGCGCGGTGTCCGCGGTGACCGCACGTGATCCATTGACGATGCCACTGATGCGGTTGGCAGGAACACGCAGGGCCGCGGCCAGCGAATTGGCAGAAAGCGCCAACGGCGTCATGAATTCATGCAGCAGGATTTCACCCGGATGAACCGGCGACAGCTTCTCGCCCGGCTCCACGATATCGGAAAAATCCAACCTCTCGATTTCTTCGCGGCGTATGGCCATTCTCTGCACCTCAATGGTAGTCAACGATCTCCACATCCCAGGCATTGCCGTCTTCAAAGCGAAAGCATAGGCGCCACTGATCGTTAATACGTATGCTCCAGAAGCCTGTCTGATCGCCCTTCAGCGCCTCAAGCCGATTGCCTGGTGGGATGCGTAACTCTTCAACGCGGCCGACTTGCTCCAATTGTGCGAGTTTGCGGCGGGTCACCTGCTTGATATCGGGGGGAATGTGCCTCACGCGCTCGCCGAGGAAAAGCGCCGCGGTTTCCCTATCGCGGAACGACTTGATCATGCTGAAAGTCTAGTATGTTGTACGTAATGCGTCAAATGTAAGGCTATGTAGTGTTCTGAGCTGCCCGCGCCCAGAGGGGCGGAAATCGAGTCTGACCCCAACCGTTATGTTAAAAGCCTGAGCAGGGCGCTACAATTTCCATGCCTTGGGAGGTGATGCAAAGGGCTACCGTACTGCCGCTGGACAAGATGACGACCGCTGAAAAGCTGCGGCTGATTGAGGATATCTGGGCCGATCTCAGTCGACAGCCCGAGAACATTCCTTCACCATCCTGGCATGAAGAGGTGTTGATGGGGCGGGAAGATAAGGTCAAAGAGGGGGCGGCGGTGTTTTCCGATTGGGCCGAAGCCAAGCAAAGAATCCTTGGTTCCACCTGCATGAGGTGAATTCACATGAAATTGAAAGTCGTGGTACACGAAGCAGAAGAAGGCGGATACTGGGCGGAAGTACCTGCCATACCCGGCTGTGCAACCCAGGGCGAAACATTTGATGAACTACTGAGCAATATCTATGAGGCAGTCGAAGGTTGCCTGTCGGTGGATGTCGAGGATGTCGTTGCCTCGGCCAATGACAAAATCATGGAGATCGCTGTTTGAAGGCGGTCAGCGGAAAGCAATTCTGCCGTTTGTTGGAGGCAAGGGGCTGGGAGTTGAAGCGCATCAACGGAAGCCACCACATTTACTCGAAGCCAGGGACCGTGGTTCGGCTGTCTGTTCCGGTTCACGGTAACGCATCGCTCAAAGCCGGTTTGCAAGTGCATTTAATGAAAATGGCCGGTATAGACGCTTCGGAGCTATAGAAGCCCGCCACTCCCCGCCGGGAGAGAGGCCTTCACCGTTGTCGCCCCAACCCCACGCCCCGACCCATTCCCCGTACTATCCTCAGGGCCTTGTCTCATGTACCCTCTCCGCATTCCTGACTAAGCTACTGATGCTTCTGGGTGTTGCAAAAAGCCAACATAAAAACAATTTGTGGTTTTTTTGAAAACAGGTGTTGCATTCAGGGTCGAAAGTGTCCTAGAGTTACCCGCGTTTAAGATTGAGCTCAACCTTAAGCAAGGCTTTTCCAAGGAACAATTCGTTCAACCATCTAGGAGATGAACAATATGAAGAAGACTGCAATTGCTGTTGCTGTAGCCGCTGTCCTGGCTGCCCCGGTTGCCCTGGCTGACGTCACCATTTCCGGCGGCCTGCAGGCTGAGCTGCGTTCCGTTGGTGGCGACGGCAACTCCGTGCGCAAGGGTCTGTATGCTACCGATGCTGGCGAGTACGGCCTCGAGAATGGTGGCAACTATGGCTTCCTGAAGTTCACCGCTTCTGAAGACCTGGGCGACGGCATGAAGGCCATGGCTGTGTACAACATGAACATCCACGTGGGCGACGGCGGCACCAATGCTACTAACGCTACCGCTGGTCTGGGCGCTCGTGAAGCCTTTGTTGGTCTGTCCGGTGGTTTCGGCACCGTGCTGGCTGGTACCCTGAGCTCCCCGTACAAGTCCTCCACCGTGGGCTGGGACCCGATGCTGGCTACCTCCATGCAGGCTCGCGGCAACGCTGGCATGTCCACCCTGCATAACGGCTATGTTGGTAACGCCTTGGCCTATGCCAACAGCTTCGGCGGCGTGAAGGTTGTTGCCGCTGTGGTTCTGGATGAAGGCGCGAAGGACAGCAACGCTGCTTCCACCGAGACCAACGGCAAGCACGCCACCTCCTTCTCCGTCAACGCTCCCGTTGGTCCGGTTGAAGTGGCTGTTGCCTATATCAATGCCAGCAAGCACTCCGAGATCGTTACTGCCGCTACCGACAACATCGCTGCAACCAAGGTTGGTGTGAAGTGGGTTTCCGGTGACATCACCGTCGCTGGCCAGTACGAAATGCTGGACAAGGGCTTCTCTGCCACTACCAACGATTCTGCTGCCATTATGTACGTGACTGGCTCCTACAAGATGGGCAACAACACCATCTCCGCCGCTTACGGTAAGGCTGACAAGAAGCTGGTTGACAATGTCAATGACGCTACTTATATGATGGTCGCTCTGAACCACGCGCTCAGCAAGACCACCAACGCCTTTGTTGGTTACCGCTCTTCTGAAATGAGCGTCGCTGGCACCAAGGACAAGGAGACCACCGTCTCCGCTGGTCTGCGTGTAGCGTTCTAATCCATCCTTCCGGATGTGTTAGTTGAGAACGGGGCCTTCGGGCCCCGTTTTCTTTTGTGCCAAAAATCCAAAAGAAAACCAAAAGGGGTCAGTTCTTTACCTTATAGAAAACCAAAAGGGGTCAGTTCTTTACCTTAGAAAACCAAAAGGGGTCAGTTCTTTACCTTATAGCTTTTGCAGCCATATGAGCAAAAGGGGTCAGTTCTTTACTTTGTAAGCAAAAGGGGTCAGCACCAAAAAGGGGCAAAAGGGGTCAGTTCTTTACTTTGCAGCTGCTGTCTTGCGTGGCCATGGGGCAAAAGGGGTCAGTTCTTTACTTTATAGCTGTTGGGCGCTCGGGGTCCGAGTAAAGCTTTGGGCAAAAGGGGTCAGTTCTTTACTTTATAGCTGTTGGGCGCTCGGGGTCCGAGTAAAGCTTTTGCCCGAGTCAAACAAAAGGGGTCAGTTCTTTACCTTATAGCTTTTGCAGCCTAAGGTATGCGTTATGGCACGTCCATTACGACTGGAGTTTCCTGGGGCCGTATATCACGTCACCAGCCGCGGTGATCGTCGCGAGCCCATTTTCCTTGATGATGAAGACAGGCAGCAGTTTTTGCGCCTGCTGGGCCTTGAGGTACGTCAGCAGGGCTGGCAACTCTATGCCTATTGCCTGATGAGTAACCATTTCCACTGGGCAAAAGGGGTCAGTTCTTTACCTTATAGCTTTTGCAGCCTAAGGTATGCGTCATGGCACGTCGAGCTCGAGGTCAGAGTAAAGCTTTTGCCCGAGTCAGATCATGCCGCGGGAAACTCTGTAGCGATTCCCATGTCGGCGGCGATGGTTGCGAGCCGTTTGTCACGGGTCCAAAGATGTGTTGGCGTGGCCAGGGACGTGGCAGCAAGCAGGTGGGCATCGATGTAACCAATGCCTTTGCCCATCAGGTCATGTTTGTCGATGAAATAAAGAACTTCCGCATCGTTGGCCGCAGGTATGGCGGGAAGGTTGTGCAGCAAAGACAGCACAGTTTCACGATTGCGGAGATTGCCGCAGGCCAATTCGCCGATGATGAACGGGTGGGTCAACACTGCACCCTTGTTGAGCAATTCAGCGAGTGCGGTATTGGCGCCGCGCAGGTGATCAATCCAGATTGAGGTGTCGACCAGAATCACTCCGGGCGGCGCCGTGGTACCGGTTGCAGTTGTGGCTCACTGCCGCCCAGGCGGGCGAGACGGCGCGCGCTTTCCCTCTCTATGAGCGCCTTGAGGCCCTCTCTGACCACGGCTGGTTTCTCGGTCAGGCCACTGAGGCGTTGTGCCGTGGCCATCAGATCGTCGTCAATATTCAACGTGGTTCGCATGACACACCTCCTATAATTGATGCAGATAGTAGCATCATTTGATGCCCGCGGAGCAAAAGGGGTCAGCTCTTTACTTTGCAGCTGCTGTCTTGCGTGGCCATGGGATCACCGTTTTGTTCTAAATTTACCGAGCGAGCACAAAAGGCACACGATGTGCTACAGTTCCCTCATGAAGCCGATCACATGGGATCCGGAGAAGAACAAGCTTCTCCAGGAGGAAAGGAACATCTCTTTCGAGGATGTGGTTTTGCACATTTCGGCTGGGGGTATCCTGGATACGTTCGAGCATCCGAATCAGGAACGGTATCCGGGTCAACAGATTCATGTGGTTGAAATAGAAGAGTATGTCTACCTGGTGCCCTTTGTAGAGTCGGAAGAAGAGGTTTTTCTGAAAACGATCATTCCGAGCCGGAAAGCGACCAAAACCTATTTGGGGGTCCGAAATGAGCAGGCTGGATAAAGAAGAGCAGGAAATTCTGGATGCGTTCGATGCCGGAGAGCTACAGCGAGCGCCAGATAGTGAAGATAGGAAAGTGCGGCATCAGCAGTACGCCGAGGCTATGTTCAAGAAAGATGCCCGCATCAATATCAGGCTTTCTTCCAAGGATCTCCGGGGGCTTCAGAAGAAGGCTTTGGCGGAAGGCATTCCCTACCAAACACTTGTTGCCAGTATCCTTCATAAATATGTGGAAGGTCGATTGCATGAGGATCGGTAACCGAGGCTAAGGCAAAAGGGGTCAGGCAAAAGGGGTCAGTTCTTTACCTTATAGCTTTTGCAGCCTAAGGTATGCGTTATGGCACGTCCATTACGACTGGAGTTTCCTGGGGCCGTATATCACGTCACCAGCCGCGGTGATCGTCGCGAGCCCATTTTCCTTGATGATGAAGACAGGCAGCAGTTTTTGCGCCTGCTGGGCCTTGAGGTACGTCAGCAGGGCTGGCAACTCTATGCCTATTGCCTGATGAGTAACCATTTCCACTTGTTGATCGAAACGCCTGAGCCGAATCTGGGGCGCGGCATGCGGCGGCTTAACGGTGTCTATACTCAGGCGTTCAATCGCCGCCACGGCTTGGTAGGGCACCTTTTCCAGGGGCGTTACAAGGCAATTGTTGTGGATCGTGACGCCTATTTGTCTGAGTTGTGTCGCTATGTGGTGTTGAACCCGGTACGGGCCGGGATGGTGGCGCAGCCGGACATGTGGCCATGGAGCAGTTATGCGGCCACTGTCGGGGCGGCGGCGGCTCCGGACTGGCTTGCGGTGGATGCGGTACGGAGTCTCTTTCACCCATCGGGGGCGTCGGCAAAGCGGGCGTATGCGCGTTTCGTCGCCCAGGGCATGGGGCTGGCAGCGCCTTGGACAAATCTGGCCGGCCAGATGTATCTTGGTGACGACGCTTTTCTTGCGCGGATGGAAAAGCTTGCAGCGGAACAGCCGGCGGAGGATGTGCCTGCCGTTCAGCGCAGGCCACTGCGCCCGGGCCATGAGGTCATTGTGGACGCGGTGGCAAAAGTTTATGGCCTTGAGCCGGCAGCGCTGCTCAGCCGTGAGAGTCAGCAGGCATTTCAGGTTATGGTCTACCTGCTGCGGCGGGTTGCCAATTTGAGCCTCAAGGAGGTGGCGCAGCTGGCTTCGATTTCGCCGCCGCGAGTGTCACAGATTCAGGCGAAGATTGAAGCAAACCCGCCGACGGGACAGTTGGCGGCTGTCTTGGAAGCTATAAAGTAAAGAACTGACCCCGTCTTTCCGAAGGAGAGGGCGATGAACGACGAAAATCAGGGGCGGCACGATCCGGAGCACCATACCGATTTCTCTGTTGAGCACCGCGACCCGCTCATCGACGGGTTGCACAAGGTCATCAGGCAGGCGGTGCGGGTGCTGGCGGTGCTGATGGTGCTGGTGATTCTGTGGGGCATCGGCGATGTGGTGTGGGTGCTGTATCAACGTCTGATGGAGCCGCCGTTCATGCTGCTGGCCATCAACGACATCCTCGCCACCTTCGGCGCCTTTCTTGCCGTGCTCATCGCCATCGAGATATTCGTCAACATCACCATGTACCTGCGCGACGACATCATCCACGTCAAGCTGGTCATCGCTACCGCCCTGATGGCCATCGCGCGCAAGGTCATCGTGTTCGACTTCAATGCCGTGGGGCCGGAGTATGTGTGGGCCACCGCGGCCGTGGTGCTGGCGCTCGGCGTCACCTACTGGCTGGTGTCCGGACGCGCGCGCACCTGAGCATGGGATTCAAGGATCACTTCTCCGGCCACGCCGCCGACTACACTCGTTACCGGCCCACCTATTCGCCCGAACTCTTCGCCTGGCTGGCGCAGCAGGCGCCGACGCACACCTTGGTGTGGGATTGCGCCACGGGCAATGGCCAGGCGGCACTCGGGCTCGCCGCCCATTTCGACGCAGTCATCGCCACTGATGCCAGCGACAACCAGATAGCCACCGCCCATGTCCATCCGCGTGTGCGTTATGCAGTGGCCCCCGCCGAGAACTCGGGCATCGCCGCGGGCAGTGTCGATCTGATCACGGTGGGCCAGGCGCTGCACTGGTTCGACTTTCCTGCCTTCTACGCCGAGGCCGCGCGGGTGCTGAAGCCCGGCGGCGTGCTGGCGGCGTGGAGTTATGGGCTGATGCAGGTGAGTCCTGCTGTCGATGCGGCGGTATGGCGGCTGTATGAGCCGATAACCGGGCCGTATTGGCCGCCGGAGCGGCGCTACGTGGAAGAACAGTACCGCAGCCTGCCGTTTCCGTTGGATGAAATCGCCGCTCCTGCATTTGCCATGGAGGCGGAGTGGAGGTTGGCACAGCTCAACGGTTATCTCGGCACCTGGTCGGCGGTGCAGCGGTATCGCAAGGAGCGTGGCGTTGATCCGCTGGCATTGATTGCCGATGAGTTGGCGGCAGCGTGGGGCTCGGAGCAATCGTCGCGGCGGGTAAGGTGGCCGCTGTTCATGCGGGTGGGGCGGTGCGAGGCGGCGGGGCGCGCCTAACACCCCCTCCCGGCCTCCCCCATGTTCATGGGGGAGGAGCAATACGTCTACTGCAGCAGAATAAACAACGCCCCCTCGCGTCGCTGCACATTGAGCAGCAGGGGTGACTTCGGGCGGATGACCTTGTCCAGACCGGCGAGGTCGCTGATGTCCTGGCGATTGGCCTGGACGATGATGTCGCCCTTGCGCAGGCCGGCGCGCCAGGCGGGGCTGCCGGGTTCGGTTTCCAGTACCACCACGCCTTCGATCTTGCCGTGGAAGGGCATGCCTTCGACGATGTCGCCGACAATGGCGCCGGCGAGGCGCGGGTGCAGTTTCTCGCCGCCGACGGTGGTGGCGCGCGGTTGTTCCACATTGGCACGCAGGGTGTGGCCCTTGCCGTTGCGCATGACCTGCATCTCGACCTTCTGACCGATGCGCAGCAGACCGATGACGTTGCGCACGTCGGAGGCGTCGCGTACCGGGCGGCCGTTGAGATGGGTGATGATGTCGCCGCTCTTGAGACCGGCCTTGTCGGCGGGCGAGCCGGGCGTCACTTGTGTGACCACGGCGCCGCGTTGCGCGCTGAGGCCGAAGGCCTGGGCCAGTTCCGGCGTGAGATCCTGCGCCTGTGCGCCGAGTACGCCGCGGCGCACTTCGCCGTGTTCGACCAGTTGCGCCATGATCTCCTTGGCCATGTTGATGGGGATGGCGAAGCCGATGCCGACGTTGCCGCCGCTCTGCGACAGGATGGCGGTGTTGATGCCCACCAGTTCGCCGCGCAGGTTGACCAGCGCGCCGCCGGAGTTGCCGGGATTGATCGAGGCGTCGGTCTGGATGAAATCTTCGTAGCCTTCGATGCCGAGGCCGGAGCGGCCGACGGCGCTGACGATGCCGGAGGTGACGGTCTGGCCCAGGCCGAAGGGATTGCCGATGGCAACGACGAAGTCGCCCACGCGCAGCTGGTCCGAGTTGGCCAGTTGCAGCGCGGTGAGATTCTCTGCCGGCACCTTGATCACCGCGACGTCGGTTTCCGGATCGCTGCCCACCAGCTCCGCCTGCAGCGTGCGTCCGTCGGCCAGATGCACGGCGATCTCCACCGCGCGATCGATGACGTGATGGTTGGTGACGATGTAGCCCTTGGCGGCGTCGAGCACCACGCCGGAGCCGAGGCTCTGCGTGATGCGTTCGCGCGGCTGCTCCGGTGCATCAAAGAAACGGCGGAAGAAGGGATCGGCCAGCAGCGGGTTCTGCTGCACCGGCACGCGCGTGCGGGTGAAGATGTTCACCACCGCAGGGACTGTTTTTTCCAGCATGGGCGCCAGGGTCGGCAGCGGTTCTCCCTGGCTGTCGGCCATGGGCAGGGCGGCGTGAACGGGGAGACTGGCTGCGATGAGCAGCAGCAGGGCGGGAAGGTATTTATGCATGGGTTGCCTCATGGCTGGCAGTGATAAGAGGGATAGGTTGTCTCATGTTGCAGGTGATGCCGTTGTGTTGTGTACCGGATACAACAGTGCGTGGTGCATGCCCTGCTGCCGCTGTGGTGGATGCGCTGCACTTATCCACCCTACATTTATTCGCTTAATATTTGGTGAAATGCCGTGAACGCGGCAGGAGCCGAGTCCTCTCGGCGAAGCGACGCGTAACCCTGGCTACCATTCGCTATGGATATTTAACCCTGTACCTGAATGCGCCGTGCGCCACCGCCACGTACCTTGGGCAAAGAGATGCGCAACACGCCGTTGCGGTAGCTGGCCTTCGCGCCGCCGTCGTCCACCTCGGTGGGCAGGGCGACGGCACGCTCGAAGCTGCCGTAGGCGCATTCCATGACGTGATAGCGGCCGCGCTTTTCCTCGCGCTGCACACGCTTCTCGCCGCGTACGCTGAGATAGCGGCCGTCGATCACGTTGATGTCGAACTGATCCTTCTCCATGCCGGGCGCTTCCAGGCGCACCACCACCTCGTCCTCGTTTTCCTGCACCTCGGCGGCGAGCAGGCCCCAGCGCGCGCTGTGTGCGGCCACCTGATCCTCGGCGGTCTCCAGCGCGTTGGTGTGGCGTGTCGGTGTGTAGCGCGTCATGGCCTGCGCCGCTCGCTCGCGCAGTTGCTGCCAGCCCTCGGCCATCGAGTCCCAGGCGCGGGACAGGCCGTGACGAATCTGTTCCAGTGTGCTCATCGTCGTCTCCTTGTGATCGGCGTAATGAAAGACAGGAAGTGTGGCGGCAAGTTCCGCGCCCCCTCCCGGCCTCCCCCACGGTCGTGGGGGAGGAGAGAACATTCCCTCCCGGCATGGGGATCAGACATGTAGGGGGGATAAGTGCAGCGCATCCACCAATCCGCGGTGTGCGGTGGATGCGCTGCGCTTATCCCCCACTACATAGTGGCGCCAATCCCAACGGAGCGGGTTCCTGCGAAAAATCTGCTTAGCTCTCCAGGTGCCGCCGCGGATTGAACGGCAGCGTGCGCGCCATTTCCTCATAGAAATGTTTCGCCTTGGCGGTTTCCGCCGGCGGTGTGACGATTTGCAGTACCGCATATTGATCGCCCGCCGGCTGGCCGGGCAGGCCGCGGCCCTTGAGGCGCAGCTTCTGGCCGCTGCGGGCGCCGGCGGGGATCTTCATGTCCACCGCACCGCCCAGGGTGGGCACGGCCACCCGTGCGCCGAGCGCGGCCTCCCACGGCGTGATGGGCAGGTCGAGATAGATGTCGCGGCCCTCGACGGTGTAGAGCGGGTGGGGTTCGAACTCCACTTCCAGATAGAGATCGCCGGCAGGGCCGCCGCCGCTGCCCGGTTCGCCGCGACCGCTGAGGCGGATCTGCTGGCCGCTGCCGATGCCGGCAGGGATGCGTATCTTCAGTGTATGCGGGCGCAGCTTGACGCGGCCCTGGGCGTCGAGCTGCGGTGTCTCCAGGTGGATGGCGCGTTCGCTGCCGTGGAAGGCGTCTTCCAGGCTGATGCGAATCCTGGCGCGGTGATCCTGGCCGCGCATGCGGAAGCCGCCGCCGCTGCGGCGACGCTGGCCCTGAACGCCGCCGAAGGGGCTGCCCTGGCCGAACATGTTTTCGAAGAAGTCGGAAAAATCGCCGCCGCCGCCAAAGCCGCCGCTGAATTCGAAACCGGTATCCCAGCCGGGCGGCGGGGTGAAGTCCTGGCCGGCCTTCCAGTTGGCGCCGAGGCGGTCGTAGGCGGCGCGTTTTTCTGCATCCTGCAGCACCTCGTGTGCTTCGTTGATTTCCTTGAAGCGTTCCTCCGCCTCCGGCTCCTTGCTGACGTCCGGATGGTATTTGCGCGCCAGCTTGCGGTAGGCGCGCTTGATCTCGTCCTGGGTGGCAGTGCGCTCCACGCCGAGGATTTTGTAGTAGTCCTTGTAGCGCATGGAAAGGCAGGGATTAGGGGCTAGGAACTAGGGGCTGGTTCCTTGCCCCTAGCCCCTGACACAGTCAGCCTTCCACCGTGATTTTGCGCGGCTGCAGCTTTTCGTGCTTGGGCACGCGCACTTCCAGCACGCCGTTGTTGCTCTTGGCGCTGATCTTGTCGGTGTCGGCGGTGTCGGGCAGGCTGAAGCGGCGGAAGAAGCTGCCGTAGACGCGTTCCACCCGCTTGTAGCCTTCCTTCTCCTCCTTCTTCTCCGACTCGCGCTCGCCCTTGATGGTCAGCATGCCGTTCTCGGCATGAACCTCGATGGCCTTGGGGTCGACGCCGGGGACATCGGCGCGGATGACGAAGCAGTCGCCTTCCTCCTTGATATCCACGGCGGGCACCCAGTCGGATGCGGTGCTGATACCGGTTTCCTCGCCGCGGCCCTCATAGCCGCGATCCATCTCGCGGCGCAGTTGATCCAGCAGGCTCCAGGGATCGTAGCGAACCAGGCTCATGATTGACCTCCTCTGTGACGGTTGACGGGATCTGATCCCACATATGGGAATTGGGCAGCGGCAGATCAAGCCCGCTCGACAGGCAGGGAAATGCTAGTCGGCAATACGCAAGAATGCGCGTTTGCGGGAGGTTGGTAAGAGCTTACTTTCATCAGGAACGCCCTGTGAACGGCCATATTAGAAACACTATATATTGTGTCTGGCTGCACAATTCTGGTGCCATCCGTATCTGCCTGAATCCAAAAAGAAAATACATAAGTCATTGTTATTTAAGGCGCGTTGAAATAAGTTTCTTTTTGTTGACAGTGCCGGCCGGCATGCCTACTCTATTCCGCCCATAACAACATGTAGTGTTGCAAGGACATCAGGAACACGATGTGTCGCGGGAAGGCGGCGGCACCCGAGTGCGACAACAATAAAGGGAGACACGATAAGTGACCAAAAGCAGTGCACACCTCAAAGCAGTGTCCACCACAGTAACCGAGATTCCGTTTCAGCCCGCGTCCCTGGACATCTGGGACAAGAAATACCGCCTCAAGACCAAGAACGGCGAGCTCATCGATCAAAGCATCGATGAGACCTACCAGCGTGTGGCCCGTGCCCTGGCCGACGTCGAGGACACCCAGGAGAAGCGCGACGCATGGTACGACCGCTTCCTGTGGGCGCTGCGCCAGGGGGCCATCCCCGCCGGCCGCATCACCTCCAACGCCGGCGCGCTGGCCTACAAGCCCGCCACCTCCACCATCAACTGCACCGTGTCCGGCACCGTGCGTGATTCCATGGACGACATCCTGGGCAAGGTGCACGAGGCGGGGCTGACCCTGAAGGCCGGCTGCGTCGCGCCCGAAACTTCCGTGGTGACGGAGCATGGCGTGGTGACCGCCGAGCGGGCGGTCAAAGAGCGACATGCGCAGATGCTGTGTTATGACCGCGATACGGGACGGTTCGAGATGCGCCGCATCGAGCGGCACATGACCACTCACGTGCCGCGCGACGAGAACATCGAGATCGTTTCCAATGGCGTGGCGCTCAAGACTTCCATCAAGCACCCGGTGCTGGTGTACCGTGCCGACAAGCTGCGCTACGTGCGGGCCGACGAGGTCGTCGGGAGCGACGCGCTGGTGCACCACACGTTCGCCTGGCAGGCCGATCCGGCCCAGGCACTCCAGGCATGGTTTGCGGGCGCCCATCTCGGCGACGGCAGCGCCTACGAGAAGCGATTCGAGTACAAATCCAGCCGCGCCGCGTGGAAGGCGAAGGCGTTCGCGGCGGGCCAACGGCTCATCTTCAAGATCCGGGCCGCCGAGCGGGAGGTGGTTGAGCGGTATGCCCAATTCTTCCAGGCATTTTGCGGCTCCGAGGCGCAAGTGGTGGCTGCGGCGACACCGAACGGGACGCCCGTTTGGGATTACACCGTCGCCAGCTTCGAGGCAAGCCACGCGGCCGAACTGTTCGATGGGCAGGTGGGGAAGAAGAGTGGCACCTTGCGCGTTCCCGCCTGGATTGCGTCCCGCCCGGATGCCTGCTTTCTGCCCTTCCTGGCCGGCCTGATCGATACCGACGGAACCGTCAGCACCGAGCACGGCAGCGTGACCATCGCCATGCAGAACCACGCCTTCGCCGAGGAACTCAAGGGCCTGCTGGGCCTGTTCGGGGTACACGGAGGGATTACCCTCCGCAAACCGAGCGAGCATGACTATCAGGGCACCGTCATCCGCGACAGCGGCGGTGCGATGATCAAGATTTCCGATTCCGCTTTCCTGGCGAAGGTGGCCGAGTTCATGGCCGACAGCGGCAAGCGGTCGCGCATACTCGAACATGCCAGCCGGCCGGGGCAGTACGACCGCTACCGGATGCCGGAGCGGCTGGCCGAGGCATTGAGCGCCGAGGCGGAGAGCCTCGGTCATGGCGAGCGGCAGGCTCTCGGCTTCTATCACGGCTACCATCGCAGGACGGTCATCAGCCGGGTATGGCTCGACCGCTGGAGCGGGCGTTTTCCCCATCTGCGTCAGCTCATCGATTTCACCCGCACCCTGCGTCCGGTCGAGGCGGTTCGCCGCCACCTGGACATCGGCGAGACCTTCTACGACTTTACCGTGGAGAAGCATCACAACTATCTGGCCGGCGAAAGCGGCCTGATGGTCATTCACAATTGCGGCATCGGCTACGAATTCTCCACCCTGCGTCCCAAGGGCGCCTTCGTCGCCGGCGCCGGCGCCTACACCTCCGGCCCGCTGTCCTTCATGGATATCTTCGACAAGATGTGTTTCACCGTCTCCTCCGCCGGCGGCCGCCGCGGCGCGCAGATGGCGACCTTCGACGTCGGCCACCCGGACGTGACGGACTTCATCCGCGCCAAGCGCGAGGACGGCCGCCTGCGCCAGTTCAATCTGTCGCTGCTGGTGACGCGCGACTTCATGGAAGCGGTCAAGGCCGACATCGACTGGGAGCTGGCCTTCCCGCTGTCCGAGAAGGAAGTGGAGATCGACAACATCGACCTGTCCGACCGTGCCAGCGTGGTGTGGCGCGAATGGCCCACCACCCAGGGCTACATCGCCAACGACGAAGGCCTGGTCGCCTGCAAGATCTACAAGACCATTCGCGCGCGCCGTCTGTGGGACATGATCATGGCCTCCACCTACGACTTCGCCGAACCGGGCTTCATCCTCATCGATCAGTACAACGAGATGAACAATAACTGGTTCTGCGAGAACATCCGCGCGACCAACCCGTGCGTCACCGCCGACACCCGTTTGCACACCAAGCGCGGCATGATTCAAATAGGCGATTTGTATGAGAGCGGTGAACCTCTGGAGGTGACCGTCGACACGCGCACGCTGGCAGAAGGCAAGCGTGGTACGGCTACGCGCCCGGCCAAGCCGGCCTTCATGACGGCACAAAGCGCCGATGTATATCGCGTAGTCACCCGTGAAGGCTATGAGATCAAGGCCACCGAATGGCACGATTTCTATACCCAGCGCGGCAAAATCAAGCTCAGGGAACTAAAAGTCGGCGATGAGCTTCTCATTCAGTCCGGCAAAGGTCAGTTTGGCGAGCAAGGTAGCCTGGAACTCGGCCTGCTCATCGGCCTCATCGCGGGTGATGGACACTTCACCGAAACCAAAAACAAAGAACCCATCGCCTATGTCAATTTCTGGGGTGATGACCGCCAGTTTGCTGCGAACGTCGCTGCCTATGTGAATACCTTGATTGCCGGCACCGCTTTGCTCCAAGGCCGGGATTATCAGGTGCAGCCGGTTGCGGTCGAAGATCGCAATCACGTTTTTGTCGGCTCGGTGTTGCTGGCGCGCTATCTCCAGCACTACGGCTTCACCAAGGAGAGCAAGCTGCGAGTGCCGGAAGTGGTTTGGCAGGGTAGTGAGGAGTGTGTAATTGGCTATCTGCGAGGCTTGTTCCAGGCCGATGGCACGGTCAACGTGTCCGGCAAGTCCTTGACCTGTTCCGTCCGTCTTGCCTCCAGTCAGCACAGCCTCTTGAAGGATGTTCAGACGCTGCTGGCCAACTTCGGCATATTCTCCCGCATCCACAAGCGCCGGGAAGCGCGGGAGCGCCTGCTTCCCGACGGCAAGGGTGGACAGAAACTCTATCAGTGCCAAGCCGACTATGAGCTGATCATCGACGGAGAGTCCCGTGATCGTTTCATGCAGGAGATTGGTTTCCTGTCCGAGGGCAAGGTCGCCAAATATCAAGAATGGGTCAAGGACAAGTGTCTGCGCAAAACCCAGCGCTTCACCGCCCGTGTTGAGGAAATCGTGTACGAGGGAATGCATCCGGTTTATGACACCACTCAGCCGGACCACAATTCCGTCGTGTTCAATGGCATAGCAACCGGGCAGTGCGGCGAACAGGGCTTGCCGCCCTACGGCTCCTGCCTGCTCGGCTCCATCAACCTGACCAAGTTCGTGGTGGACCCGTTCACCGACAAGGCGCGCTTCGACTGGGACAGCTTCCGCGAGGCGGTGGCCGTGTTCACCCGCATGCTGGACAACGTGGTGGAGATCAACGGCCTGCCGCTGGAGCAGCAGCGCCACGAGATCACCACCAAGCGCCGCCACGGCATGGGCTACCTGGGACTGGGATCCACCCTCACCATGCTGCGCATGAAGTACGGCGATGAAGATTCCGTCGGCTTCACCGAGCGCGTCACGCGCGAGATGGCCCTGGTGGGCTGGCGCGCCGGCCTCGACCTGGCCAAGGAGAAGGGCCCGGCCCCGATCATGGAGCAGGAGTTCACCGTCACCGGCGACATGCTGCGCAAGCGCCCGGAACTGAAGAAGGACGGCTACAAGCTTGGCGACAAGGTGCAGGGCAAGGTGCTGCATGCACGCTACAGCCGCTACATGCAGCGCGTCGCCGAAGTCGATCCGGAACTGGTCAGCGAACTGGCCGAGGTGGGCTGCCGCTTCACCCACCACAGCTCCATCGCCCCCACCGGCACCATCTCCCTGTCCCTGGCCAACAACGCCAGCAACGGCATCGAGCCATCGTTCGCGCACCACTACGCGCGCAACGTGATCCGCGAAGGCAAGAAGAGCAAGGAGAAGGTCGACGTGTTCTCCTTCGAACTGCTCGCCTACCGCGAACTGGTCAACCCCGGCGCCATGCCCTACACCGACAAGGCCGAAGACCAGTTGCCGGGCTACTTCATCGCCGCCGACGAAGTGACGCCCAAGCAGCACGTCGACATCCAGGCCGCGGCGCAGAAGTGGATCGACTCCTCCATCTCCAAGACGGCGAACGTCCCCACCGACTTCCCCTACGAGGACTTCAAGGACATCTACCTCTACGCCTACGAACAGGACCTCAAGGGCTGCACCACCTTCCGCTTCAACCCCGAGGCCTTCCAGGGCGTCCTGGTCAAGGACAAGGACCTGGAGAACACCACCTACCGCTTCGAACTGGAAGACGGCCAGGTGCTGGAGGTGAAGGGCAACGAAGAGATCGAATACGACGGTGAGATGCACAGCGCGGCGAATTTGTTTGACGCCATCAAAGAGGGGTACTACGGAAAACTGTGATGTCCCTTCTCATACCCAATAAGTTATGACTCCCCATTGAGGGTAAGCACCCAATCCCCTCTCCCCCAGGGAGAGGGTTAGGGTGAGGGGATAGACAAGGACACAACAACAGCGTTCTGCCAGGGGGAAAGCCACGGCGGGCACGGAGAAAAAACAAAGCAACTCCGTGCCCCCCGTTCTTAACCCCGGCTAAGGAGAAAACCACATGGCCATCAAGATTGAAAAGAAGATAGTCGGTTACGGCGTCGTCAAAGAAGAAGACAAGAAAGCACAGGCCGCCGTCGCCGAGGTCAAGAAGGAAAGCAACGTCGTCCACCTGACCGAGACGCTGGAGCGTCCGGAGATGCTGCTCGGCTCCACCTACAAGGTGAAGACGCCGCTGTCCGAACACGCCCTCTACGTCACCATCAACGACGTGATCCTGAACGCCGGCACCGAACACGAACTGCGCCGCCCCTTCGAGGTGTTCATCAACTCGAAGAACATGGACCACTTCCAGTGGATCGTCGCCCTGACCCGCATCATCTCCGCCGTGTTCCGCAAGGGCGGCGACGTCACCTTCCTGGTGGAAGAACTGCGCTCGGTGTTCGACCCGCGCGGCGGCTACTTCAAGAAGGGCGGCAAATACATGCCCTCCCTGGTGGCCGAGATCGGCGACGCCATCGAATGCCACCTGCGCATGATTGGCCTGATCAAGGACAACGACCTCGACGAACACCAGAAGAAGCTGATCCAGGAAAAGCGCGCCCAGTACGATGCCACCGTCAAGGACGCCGAGGCCAAGGAGCCGAGCGAATTCCCCGATGGCGCCCAGCTGTGCGGCAAGTGTCACACCAAGGCCGTGATACAGATGGATGGGTGTATGACTTGTCTTAACTGCGGCGATTCGAAGTGCGGTTGATGTAACTCGCAGGCTCGCGGAGATATAACGCAACCGCCACAGGAGAGAAGTCGCCCTCAATGGATTGCACCGGCGTCATGTTCAGTGGTCATGCACTGCGGCGGATGTTTGAACGCAGAATAGACCGTCTGAGTGTCTCCGCAGTAATCCGGTCGGGAGAGACGATACTCGATTACCCGGATGACCGTCCCTATCCCAGCCGTCTCCTGCTCGGCTGGGTGGACGGCGGACCGCTCCATGTGGTCGTCGCCCGTGATCCCGGCAACGGAATGTGCTATGTCATTACGGTGTATATTCCCGATGCGGTACTGTGGAGCGACGACTTCAGGACGAGGAGGTAGCCATGCAATGCGTACTCTGTAGACAAGGTGCAACCCAGCCGGGTCATGTGACCGTTACGTTGGAGCGTGGCGGCAGCGTGGTGATCTTCAAGGATGTGCCGGCAGAGGTGTGCGAGAACTGCGGTGAATACTACCTTTCCGATGAGGTGACTGACCGGCTAATGAGCCGCGCGGAAGAGGCGATCCGCCAGGGCGCCGAAGTGGAGATTGTGCGCTACGCGGCGTAGCTCATGTTGCCCGAAAGCGGACGCTTCAGGATGTGATAGGCGCGAGGGACGCGATTCAGTGACAAGGAAAGTTGACAGGAAATAAATCGGAAGCCGGTACCTGCGGGAGTGGGTGCCGGCTTTTTATTGCGAACCTGCTTTTAGAGATCGCTAAGGGGGAAGCATGAAATACATGTCAATGAAGGCGGTGGGTGCGGGATTGCTGGTATTGGGATTAAGTGGATGTACATCCATTCAAGTCAGTAAGGTCGATTCACAATATAGCGACATGAATCATGTGTGTATTGAAAAGAATGACAAGGTGATCGTGGAAGAGTTTCTTGGTGTCGTACAGGACCGCTTTCATACTCATGGCGTTTCATCAGAAATCTATGTTGGTACCGAACCTCCTGCGCATTGCATATACCGAATGACCTACACAGCGTTGAAAACCTGGGACGTAGCAACGTATCTTCACCATGCTGAAATACGGCTTTATAAAGGCACGAACAGAATTGGCCAAGCTGAGTATCACCTGAAAGGGAAAGGTGGCCTGGCACTCAACAAGTGGGCGAGTGTTGAGAGCAAGATGAACCCTGTTATAGATGATATGCTGGCAAATTTGCGAATAGATCCGAATGCGCCAAAGGCCATCTCTGCATCAGGGCGGAATGACGGAGTTATGACATCGCAATCGGGTGATGTTTATTCAAAGCTATCGGCGCTCAAAAGACTTCGTGATGAGGGGATGATTACCGAGCAAGACTACGAACAGAAGAAGACTGAATTACTCAACTCAATGTAGGACACAAGAGGGCGGGGTCAGGTCTAGCATTTAGCACT
Organism: Thiohalomonas denitrificans; assembly: GCA_020725115.1. Classification (GTDB taxonomy): domain Bacteria; phylum Pseudomonadota; class Gammaproteobacteria; order Thiohalomonadales; family Thiohalomonadaceae; genus Sulfurivermis; species Sulfurivermis denitrificans_A. Next base: position 850 of record DYFR01000019.1, on the reverse strand, counting down.
AAATGGTAGGTTGGGGCTGAGGTACGAAGCCCAACGAAAAAACACAACGAAAAAACAAAGGGGTCAGTACCCTTAAATCGAATCTAAAAGTACCGGGGTGCCTCACCCGTTCCCCTATGTGTGTTTCTATGCAACAAAAGGGGACGGAGGGATTAATTTATAACCAATCATTAAAGCTGGTCACTTTTTAATCCCGCCGTCCCTTTTTTGTTTTTTGAACTGAGGAGCAGGAAATCATGTTAAAGCGCATATATCTGTTCGCGGCTTTGATGCTTCCCTTGGGGTCGCAGGCCGCCAGCTGGACCGAGGATTGCCCGCAGATGGAGATCGGGAGTCCGTTCCAGTACAAGCGCATCTGGACACCTGACGATGCCTGGGTGAAGAAGCCCATGGCGGCCAATCAGGCCCTGCTCATGTCCTGCGGTAACTGGAAAGTGATGGGGCAGGAGATGGTCTGCTATTACGGCGGCTACAAGGTCACCTACGATTATTCCGTCAAGAAGGACATTCCGGCGGGTGTCACCTGCGAGCGCGGTGACCAGTGCCAGTTCAAATGCAGCTCATCAAAGGCCCCGCAGAAGTTCGCTCCCAAGATCAATGCGCCCAGGCAGATTGTTCCGCAGTAATGCAATAGGGCGTAAAAAGGGGACGGAGGAATATGTGGGGTCAGAATACAGTTGTTTCTGATATTTCTGAAGTCGGGGCAGTAGGGCAACGCGGCAGGCTGGGCTGAGGTGCGAAGCCCAACGAGATGCCGGCAGTGTTGGGCTTCCTGCGTCAGCGCCAACCTATGATTGATCTTGCCCCGATTCCCCGGACACCCGGTTAAGAGAATAAACTCTTGACCCGA
>DYFR01000002.1:196869-199292 GCA_020725115.1 Thiohalomonas denitrificans | reverse complement strand
CCTTCATCGCCCGGCTGAGACTGGCTCCCACATAAACACCTGCACTTCTGCCTTTTGTGGGAGCCCGATTCATCGGGCGATGGGAGTATGGCTCCGCCTGGCGGTTTATCGCGTATACGCTCCGCTCCTACCATTGGGGCGGTGTATTTCGTCATGTCTGTATGCGAACATTGGCCATCTGAAGATATTCGAGAGCCATTTCATGATGCGCGGAAGTTTGAGGCTGGCGGGGGTGCTGGTATTGATGCTGGTGCTGGCGGGGTGTGCCGGCATGGTGACGCAGCGTTTGGGGAATACCCTGTCCGATGCGATTCTGAATCAGGATGACCCCGAGACGGTGCGGGCCGGGGCGCCGGCCTACCTGTTGCTCATCGACGGTTTGATTGCCGATTCTCCCAACGACAAGAACACCCTGCTGGCCGGGGCGCGGCTGTATGGCGCCTATGCGGCCATCTTCGTGGACGACAAGGCGCGCGCCCTGCAGATGGCGAAGAAGGCGCGGGATTACGCCCGGCGCGGCCTGTGTGCCGATTATCCCCAGGTGTGCAAGGTGGAGGCGGCGCCTTACGACCAGTTCGTGCCGTCGTTGCATGAGGTGCAGGCGGAGGGGCTGGAGGCGCTGTATGTCTACGGCACGGCCTGGGCCGGGCGCATCCAGGCGGACAGTTCCGACTGGGCGGCGGTGGCCGACCTGCCCAAGGTGGAGGCGGTGATGCGGCGGGTGGTGGCGATGGATGCGGGGTACGATAACGGCCGGGCGCAGTTGTATCTGGCGGTGCTGAATACGCTGGTGCCGCCGTCACTGGGTGGCCGACCGGAGGTGGGGCGCGGTTATTTCGAGCAGGCCATCGAGATTTCGCAGGGCAGGGATTTGATGGCCAAGGTGGAGTTTGCCCGCCGCTATGCGCGCATGGTGTTCGATCGGGGGCTGCATGACCGTCTGCTGCACGAGGTGCTGGTGGCGGATGCGCAGGTGCCGGGGCTGGTACTGAGCAATGTGCTGGCGCAGCAGGAGGCGGCGAAGCTGCTGGCCTCGTCGCGCGATTATTTCATGGAGTGAAATGATGATTGAGCAGCGGCAGGATTGTTTTTCCCCTTCCGGCCTTTCCTACGATGAGGGGGAGGAGGAGCGGTGTCCCCTCTGCACAAGGGTGAGGGGACACGATAGGTTTGTAGGAGCCGAGTCCTCTCGGCGAATGATGCCGTCGTTAGGCGTTGATTCGCCCACGGAGCGGGCTCCTACGGGGGGTGTTGTTTTTGTGGGTTGTAGGAGCCGAGTCCTCTCGGCGAATAGGGTGCCACGGATTGGGGGCAGATTCGCCCACGGAGTGGGCTCCTACAGGGGGGAGGGGTGGGGGAAAGGCATTGTCCTTGCCCTGCTGTGTTTTTTGCTCTTACCGCTGCCGGCGGCGGCGGTGACCCTGAAGATCGCCACTGCGGCGCCGGACGGCACGGCCTGGATGGAGTCCTTCCGCAAGGGGGCGGAGGAGGTCAAGGCGCGCACCGCGGGGCGGGTGGAGTTCCGCTTTTATCCGGGCGGTGTGATGGGCAACGACAAGAGCGTGTTGCGCAAGATCCGTGTCGGGCAACTGCACGGCGGTGCCATCACCGGTGGCGGTCTGGCAGAGATTTATGCCGACGCGCAGATATACAGTCTGCCCTTTGTCTTCCAGTCGCTGGCGGAAGTGGATTATGTGCGCTCGAAGATGGACCTGCTGCTGATGCAGGGGCTGGAGAAGGAGGGCTTTATCGGTTTCGGCATCAGCGATGGTGGCTTTGCCTATCTGATGTCCAATCGCCCGGTACAGACGGTGGAGGAACTGAAGCCGCTCAAGGTGTGGGTGCCGGAGGGCGATGTGATCAGTCACACGGCATTCCAGGCGGTGGGCGTGCACCCGGTGTCGTTGCCGCTGACCGATGTGCTGACCGGTCTGCAGACCGGACTGATCGATACGGTGGCGGCGTCGGGCGTTGGGGCCATTGCCCTGCAGTGGCACACGCGGGTGAAGTATCTGACCGATACGCCGCTCATTTATCTGTACGGCACGCTGGTGGTGTCGGCCAAAGCATTCAATCAGTTGCAGCCCGACGATAAGGCCGTGGTGCGCGATGTGTTCGGCAAGGTTCTGGCGCAGCTCAACGCACAGAGCCGTCTGGATGAGGTGCGGGCACGCGAGGTATTGCAGCAGCAGGGCATCGAGTTCGTGCCGCTGAAGCACGACAACGACGGCTGGCATGGAGTGGTGGAACAGACCACGCGGCGGCTGACCGAGCGCAAGGTGTTTAGTGAGGGGATGCTGCGGGTGTTGCAGCAGCATATCAGCGAGTACCGGGCGGGGGGCCTGTCCGGCGCCGCCATCGCCCGATGAATCGGGCTCCCACAACAGAGGGTGCTGCTGCCACAGGTGGGTGAGGTGTGCTTG
>DYFR01000002.1:45870-196769 GCA_020725115.1 Thiohalomonas denitrificans | reverse complement strand
CTGCCACAGGTGGGTGAGGTGTGCTTGTTGTGGGAGCCAGGCTTGCCGGGCGATGGGGCCTGTCCGATTGCCGCATCGCCCGATGGTGGCTACGGACTTCCTGTCCTCTCGCCACACAAGGCCTTCCATGGCCAAAAATCGGGCTCCCACAACAGAGGGTGCTGCTGCCACAGGTGGGTGAGGTGTGCTTGTGTGGGAGAGGGTGCTGCTGCCACAGGTGGGTGAGGTGTGCTTGTTGTGGGAGCCAGGCTTGCCGGGCGATGCGGCCTGTCCGGCGCTGCCATCGCCCGATGAATCAGTGTCATAGGGCGGGCCGCGCCCGCCGCTTCGGCGCGCTTCCTCCTGGCGCGCCGAAATACCGTCCATCCATGGACATAAGCACGGCGCCCATGGGGTGCCCTATGCCTGGTCACGAATTCGGAACGCCTATTTAGGGACATTGTAGGCGCCCACTCCGTGGGCGAATTCTTGTAGGTTCAAGCGCCGTTTCGCCCACGGAGTGGGCTCCTACGGGGGACTTTATTGTAGATTGTGGGAGCCGAGTCTTCTCGGCGAATAGGTGCCGGGGTTGGGCGTTGGGGATTGAAGGGGACAGCATGATGCGGATGGGGGACAGGCTGGATCGCATCATCCGCGGCGTGCGCCTGGCGGAAGATGCGCTGATTGTGGTGCTGGTGCTGGCCATGATCCTGCTGGCGGCCAGCCAGATTGTGTTGCGCAATGTGTGGGGTGTCGGGCTGGTCTGGGCCGACCCCTTGTTGCGGGTGATGGTGTTGTGGGTCGGTCTGCTGGGCGCCATGGCGGCGACCCGTCACAACAATCACATCACGGTGGATGTGTTGTCCCGTTTCCTGCCGCCGCTGCTCAAGCGGGCCGGGCAGTGGGTTACCGGAATTTTCGCCTCGGCAGTGTGCGCAGTGCTGGCCTGGCATGGCGCGCGCTTCGTCGCCATGGAGTATGAGGCGGGCACGATCCTGTTTTCCGGTATTCCCGCCTGGTGTTGTGAGCTGATCATTCCCCTAGGATTCGCTGTGATGGCGCTGCGGTTTCTCGTGGTCACCATCCGGCCGATACCGGAGCCGGCATGAGCGCCGCCATAGGTCTGCTGTTGCTCGGGCTGGCCCTGCTGGGGGCGCCGCTGTTTGCGGTGATCGCCGCCAGTGCCTTGATCGGATTTCATACGGCCGATATCGATCTCTCCGTGGTGGTGATCGAGTTTTACCGCCTGGCGGAGATGCCGATCCTGCTGGCTATCCCGCTGTTCACCTTCGCCGGTTACCTGCTCAGCGAGAGCAATGCGCCGCGCCGCCTGGTGCACGTTACCGGTGCCCTGCTGGGATGGATGCCGGGGGGGCTGGCCGTGGTGGCGTTGATCGCCTGCGCCATCTTCACCGCCTTTACCGGTGCCTCGGGTGTGACCATCGTTGCACTGGGTGCGCTGCTCTATCCGGCGCTGGCGCAGGCCGGTTACAACCGGCGCTTCAGTCTCGGCCTGATCACCACTTCCGGCAGTCTGGGGCTGTTGTTTGCGCCATCGCTGCCGCTGATCCTCTACGGCGTCATTGCACAGCAGCTGGGCGTTGGCAGCTCCATCACTATCGACGACCTGTTCCTGGCCGGTATCCTGCCGGGCCTGCTGATGGTGGCGGCGCTGTCGGCCTGGAGCATGTGGGTCAATCGCGGCCAGCCATTGCACGGCGTTGCCGGCACCAAGATCGGCAAGGCGCTGCGCGAGGCGATGTGGGAGATACCGCTGCCGTTCATTGTGCTGGGCGGCATCTACAGCGGTTATTTTGCCGTGTCCGAGGCGGCGGCGGTGACGGCGCTGTATGTGCTGATCGTCGAGGTGATGATCCACCGCGAGGTCAAGTACCGCGACCTGCCGCGCATCATCCGCGAGTCCATGGTGCTGGTGGGCGGCATTCTGGTGATCCTCGGCGTGTCGCTGGCCTCCACCAATTACCTGATCGATGCCGAGGTGCCGACGCGTTTGTTCGACGCCATCCGCGAACACATCAAGGATCCGCTGACCTTTCTCATCCTGCTCAACATCTTCCTGCTGATCCTGGGCATGATGCTGGATATCTTTTCCGCCCTGGTGATCATGGTGCCGCTGCTGCTGCCCATCGCGCTGGGCTATGGCATCGACCCGTTGCATCTCGGCATCATCTTCCTGGCCAATATGCAGCTCGGCTATTTCACGCCGCCGGTGGGCATGAACCTGTTCATTGCCAGCTATCGCTTCAGGATACCGGTGATGCAGATCTACCACGCGACGCTGCCGTTTTTCTTCATCCTGCTGATGACGGTATTGATCATTACCTATTGGCCGGCGTTGAGCCTGTATTTGCCGGGGCGGGCGGGGCCGTAATGCGGGGCGGTTACCGGATGGGACACAGGTATCGCGAATACGATTCGCTCCTGTAAAAGGGCAGGAACTGTCAACAGAGGGTGCTGCTCCCACAGGTGGGTGAGGTGTTGCTTGTTGTGGGAGTCCGGCTTGCCGGGCGATGGGGCCTGTCCGATGCCGCATCGCCCGATGGTGGCTACGGACTTCCTGTCCTCTCGCCACATAAGGCCTTCCATGGCCAAAAATCGGGCTCCCACAGGGGCGAGTCCCACAACGGGGGCGAGTAGTTACCCCGGCGAATCGTTCGCCCACGGAGTGGGGATGTTGATCAATAATGTTGTGGCCTTCACGTTCACTGCTGAAGGCGTGGTGTAAAAGACGGGAACTTCTGTACATGGAATGTCGCCATGAGCACTGAACTGCTGAATGAAAACAAGGATCTGCGCCGTCGCCTGACGGCGGTGATGGCCAACGCGCGACATAACGAGGAGCGGCTGCGGCGCTTTCATGAGCAGGAGCTTTGCCTGCTCAGCGCGGGCGGTTTGATCGATCTGTTGCGTCATGCCGTCGTTGGCCATCGGCAGGTGTTCGGGCTGGAGACGGTGAGCATGACGCTGATCGATCCGGAGTACGAACTGCAGCGTCTGCTGGTGGATCTCGGTTGCAGTGACGGTTTTCCGGAGCTGCGCTTTCTGGAATCGGGCGAGGAACTGGCTGCTTTCTTCGGAACGGCACAGTTGCCCAAGCTGGGCAGTTATCGTGCCGAGCATCATGCAGCACTGTTTCATCTCGGCCCGCCCCCCGCCAGTGTGGCGGTGCTGCCTCTGCTGCGTCAGCGCCGTCTCATCGGCAGCCTCAATCTGGGCAGCCGCGAGGAAGGGCGTTTCATTCCCGGCAGCGCCACCGATTTTCTGGAGCGGCTCGGTGCGGTGGTTGCCATCGGACTGGAAAACGCCATCAATCATGAACGCCTCAAACACATCGGTTTGACCGATGCCCTGACCGGGGTGCATAACCGCCGCTATTTCGATCGCCGCCTGATTGAGGAGGTGGAGCGGGTGCAGCGAACCGGTCAGCCGCTGGCCTGTCTGTTTCTCGACGTGGATCACTTCAAGAAGGTCAATGACACCTACGGCCATCAGGTGGGCGATCGTGTGTTGCAGGAGGTGGCCGCGCGCATCAAGGCACAGTTGCGCCTGTCCGACTCGCTCGGGCGCTATGGCGGCGAGGAGTTTGCCGCCCTGCTGGTGCAGACCGACGCGGAGCAGGCCCTGGATATCGCCGAACGTATCCGTGCCGGGATTGCCGCCGAGCCCTTCCGCCTGGGAGGGGATCACAATCTGGCGGTGACCATGTCGGTCGGCATGGCCTTGCTGGGCGCAGGTGATTGCGATGGGGATTTGCCGGCGGCCGGAGAGCGGCTGGTGGCCCAGGCCGACGAGGCGGTTTACAAGGCGAAGCAGGGCGGACGCAACCGGGTGGAGCGGGCGGAGTAGGGGAAGAACGCAGGACGGTATTTGTCTGACCTGTGGGGATGGTTATCCTCGGGGCGCGGGTCATTCATCGTTCCCACGCGGAGCAGCAGCAAGGGAATCTTGTCAAGCCGTAACTACTCGCCCCTCCCATGTTCCGCGTCCGACACGATGTGGTGGGAGCCCGATTCATCGGGCGAAAGCGACGCCGGAACGGCCTCCATCGCCCGATGAATCGGGCTCCCACAATGGGGGCGAGTAGTTACGTTAAGCCTAAATAGGCGCACGGATTGCCATCTACTGCAAGAAAGGCAATCTATAGGGTGGGCCGTGCGCGCCGAGTCACGACGCCCACGGGGTGCCCTATGGGTGGCTGCGATTTCGGAACAGTTATTTAGCTGGTCATCCCTGTGTGGCAAGAGGCGCATCCCGGCACAAAAGAAGGTACAGTAAGCGGTAACACTAAGCTTGCGACCGAGGTGTGATGTGGGACAGAAAGTCGCAGTGGCCACTGCGGTTCGCTTGCTCGGCATCAAGCGTGCCGAGTTGCAGCGTCTGATTCATGACGGTGAGTTGCCGGCACCGGAAGGCATGGTCGACATCGATCTGTTGCGCCAGCTTTATCCGCGCCTTGCCCTGAATGAATCCCTCATGCTCGAACGAGTGCAGCTTATCAAGACCACGGCATTCTCCCGCCGCGTGCGCAGCACACTGACCCCCGATCATGATGCCCTGGAGATACAGCTCGGAAAGCGCAACTCCGAACTGTCACTGGAGCGCGCCATGGCCAAGAAGTACCGTGAACTCATCGATGCGCTCAGCCGCAAGCTGGATGCGATGCAGGACTGTGATGATCCGGAGCAGCGTCGGGTCGTGGCCGAAATCAACCGCTGGCTGCTGGCGCGGCTGGAAAAATAGCAGGTCGTCATGAGCCATCGTATCCGGCTGATTCCCAGTGGGCGCGAGTTTACTGCCGAGGCCCAGGAAAGCGTGCTGGAGGCGGCGCTGCGCAATGGTGTGAACCTCCCCTATAACTGCAGCGGCGGAAGTTGCGGTGCATGCAAGGCGCGCCTGCTGTCCGGGCAGATTGGGACGCACCGCTTTCATGACTATGTCTTTACTGAATCAGAAAAGGCACAGGGCCATGTCCTGTTGTGCAGCATCAGTGCCGGCAGTGACATGACGCTGGCGGTTGATGAAATCGGCACCACCCATCAGATTCCGCACCAGCAGGTGCCGACGCGTGTGGCACGGATTGAGCGGCTGGGCGAGCACTATGTGAATCTGACCCTGCGTACGCCACGCAGCCAGACCCTGCAGTTTCTGGCGGGTCAGCATGTCGAATTGCGCATCGGCAAGGAACTGAGCTGTGATGCGGCTGTCGCCAGCTGTCCCTGCAACGGCATGTTTCTTCAGTTCCACCTGGCGCTGCGCCTGGATGAGCCGTTTACGCAACATGTGTTTGAACGTCTGCGTGTCAATGAACCGGTCGAGGTGGCGGGGCCATTCGGTGACTTTGTGCTGGACGAGAGCTCGCAGCGGCCGCTGGTGATGGTGGCCCAGGATACGGGGTTTGCGCCGCTCAAGAGCCTGCTGGAGCACGCCATCGCGCTGGAGCTGATGCAGCCACTGACCCTGGTATGGGTCAGTGCCTACGATGACGGATTCTATATGTCCAATCTATGCCGCTCCTGGGTGGATGCGCTGGATGATTTTACCTATCAGCCGCTGCACCTGGAGCCGGGGGGCGAGGTGGTGACGGCAGAGGTCATTGCATCCGGTGTGAACGGGCCGGCGCAATGCGATTTTTATCTGGCCGGTACGGCAACACTGAACGAGGGCTTGCGCAATGCCCTGCGTAAATTCGGTGCGGTGGAAGAACGTATTTTTATCATGGAGAAACGTCAATGCGGAATGCGATGAAACTGTGGCTCGTGACGACACTGCTGATGCTGTTGATCGCGGGGTGTACCAATCGTGATGACTGGTCGCGCCGCATCAGTGATGCGGCGGCCAGTGCCGCCGGTCAGGGCAAGCTCGGCGAGGCGGAGATCATCGCCGGCCTGAAGGAAGCGCTGCAGGTGGGCACGCAGCGCGCGGTGCAGTTGCTTAGCAAGGACGGCGGTTATCTCAACGATTTGCAGGTGCGTATTCCGGTGCCGGAGTCGCTGCGCGGTGTGGAGCGCACCCTGCGCGACCTGGGTCAGGGCAAGGCGGTGGATGGGTTCATCACCACCCTGAATCGGGCTGCCGAGCGTGCGGTGCCCGAGGCGGTGGATATCTTTGTTGATGTCATCAGCAGCATGACGCTGGAGGATGCGCGCAACATTCTCAACGGCCCCGACGATGCCGCGACACGCTTCTTCCGCCAGCGTTCCGAGGTGAGATTGAGCGACAGGCTGCGCCCGGTGATCGAGCGCGCCACCGCCCAGGTGGGCGTGACCTCGTCCTACAAGGACATGCTGCGCCGTGCCGGGCCGCTGGCCTCGCTCGTCGACAAGGAGGCGCAGGATATCGACGGTTATGTCACGGCCCGTGCCCTGGACGGTTTGTTCCACAAGCTGGCGGCAGAGGAAAAACTGATCCGCGACAATCCGGCGGCGCGTACCACAGAACTGCTGCGTAAGGTATTCGGCAGCAAGGGGTAAGAGAACATTGTAGGAGCCGAGTCCTCTCGGCGTATGGTACCGAGGTTGGGCGGCGATTCGCCCACGGAGTGGGCTCCTACGAAAGGATCGTTTTATTTATCGTTCCCGCTTTATCGTTCCCACGCTCTGCGTGGGAATACCGTTTGCGACGCTCTGCGTCGCGGTGGACGCGGAGCGTCCAGAATCCCGTTCCCACGCAGAGCGTGGGAACGATAAAAAGCAGAGCGTGGGAACGATAAAAATTACACTGCCCTTCACCGTAGGGCCGGCTTCAGGCGGCCTAAATAGCTGTTCCGAATTCATAACCAGGCATAGGGCGTCCCATGGGCGCCGTGCTGCGGCGGGCACGGCCCGCCCTATGACACACCGAAGATAAGGTGGATACCAATTCGGAACGCTTATTTAGACGGTTGAAACCGGCCCTACAGCGATTCGCACTGTAGGCACGTAGGCTGGATAAGCGGAGCGCATCCACCATGCGTACTGCCCGGCGTAATTTTACCAAAGTGTCCGTGTGCCGAAGGCCGCGAACGCAGGATCGCGCGTCACCAGGATCAGGTCCTCGAACTCGCTTTGTGCAGCCAGCATGCGATCGAAAGGGTCGCGGTGAACGACGTCGTAAGTACCGGCGCGCAGGCTGTGCCGGTGGGTCATGGGCAGGTGAATGAAGCCATCTTGCTCCACCAGTTCCGCATAGCGCGCGTTTGCCTGCGGCACTTCATCCAGTTTTCCCAGTCTTTGCTTGGTGGCGATTTCCCAGGCGCTTGCCGCGCTGGCAAATATCTCGTTACCCATGTCTGTGATGGCCTGCCGGGCGGTGATGGAGAGGCGTGGGTCGTCGGTGAACCACCACAGCAGCGTATGGGTGTCGAGCAGGAGTCTCATGGTCTTTCCCACGCCTGTAGTTCATCTTCGGGAAGCGGTTCGAAGAACGCGTCACCGACCCGTCCGGCGAGGCGCCCGGGCTGGCGTTGTGCCGGGACGGGCGCCAGGGGAACCAGGCGTGCATAGGGCTTGCCCGCCTTGGCGAGGATGATCTCCTGCCCCGCATGGGCCAGTTCCAGCAGTTTCGAGAAGTGGGTTTTGGCTTCGTGGACGTTGACGATGGTGGTCATCACATGCCTCCATGTGGACTAAGTTTGTGGACTAAGTCTATAGGCGGGGGGAGGGTTGGGCAAGTTTTATCGTTCCCACGCTTATGTCCATGGATGGCGGTATGTCGCGGGCGCAGGATGCGCAGGAGCGACCTGCGTGGGAATACCGTTTGCGACGCTTTGCGTCGCGGTGGACGCGGAGCGTCCAGAACCCCGCTCCCACGCAGAGCGTGGGAGCGATAGAAGTCAGGCGTTGTTTCGCCCACGGAGTAGGCTTCTAAGATTCCTTGCCCCCGCGCAGGTGCAGCATGGCGCGGGCGATGAGGTAGGCGCTGATCGGCGCGGTGATGAACAGGAACAGGGTGACCAGCAGTTCGTGCAGGCTGAGGCCGTCGCCGCGGCTGGAGAAGTGCAGCACGGAGGCGATGAGGATGCCGCCGACGCCCACGGTGGTGGCCTTGGTGGGGCCGTGCAGGCGGGTGAACAGGTCGGGCAGGCGGGCGAGGCCGATGGAGCCGATGAGGGCGAAGGCGCCGCCGATGACCAGGAACAGGGCGATGAGGGTTTCCAGCACGTCGTTGCTCCTTATTCGATGATGTCGCCGCGCAGCAGGTATTTGCACAGCGCCACGGTGCCGACGAAGCCCATCATGGCGATGAGCAGGGCCGCCTCGAAGAAGGCGGTGAGGTCGAGGTAGATGCCGAACACCACCAGCAGGGCGATGGTGTTGATGTACATGGTGTCCAGCGCCAGGATGCGGTCGGGCGCGCTGGGGCCGCGCAGCAGGCGCCAGAAGTTGAGCAGCAGGGCGGCGGCGATGCAGATAAAGGCGAAGGCGATGGCGGCGTTCAGCATGGTTCGAATATCTCCCGCAGCGGCTGTTCGTAACGCTGCTTGATGGCGGCGATCACCGCCGCCTCATCCTCCACATCCAGGGCGTGAATCAGCAGGGTCTTGCGATCCGCGCTCAGGTCGGACGACACGGTGCCCGGCGTGAGCGAGATGGTGCTGGCCAGCACGCTGATGGCGAACTCGTTCTGCAGATCCAGCGGCAGGTGGATGAAGGCCGGGCGCAGCTTGCGCGTGGGGCCGAGGATCAGCCGCGCCACGGCGAGGTTGGCGAGACCGATGTCCCACAGCAGCACGGCGATGTAGCGCAACAGTTTCCACGGGCTGTGGATGCGCGGTCGGTCGGGCCAGAAGCGGCTGCTGAACAGTGGCAGGGCGATGGCGAGCACGGTGCCGAGCACCAGATGGCCCGGTGCGACGGTATTCACCAGCAGCAGCCAGACCAGCAGCAGGAACACACTGAACAGGGGTTGCGGCAGCAGTCGGTTCATCATGCTCATGTCAAGTCTCGTGGGAGCCTGGCTTGCCGGGCGATGTCGGCGCCGCTATCGCCCGATAAATCGGGCTCCCACGCTGTTCCCATGGCCAATAGCATCTTGCGGTTCATCGTTGTACTCCCAATACGGCAGCGATGTACTGCTGCGGCGTCAGCAGCTGCACGGCGGTCGCCTCGGCGTAGCGGGTGATGGGCGCGGCGAACACCGTCATGGCGATGCTCATCGCCAGCAGCAGGGCGGTAGGCGCGAGGTGCGCCAGACTGGCTTGCCCCGCGACGGCGCGGTCGCCTTCGGTCTTCCAGAAGATGCGGCTGCCGGCGCGGCTCAGGGCGATGAGTGCGGCCAGGCTGCCGACCAGGACGATGCCCCACAGCCAGGCCGCCTGTTCCGGCGCCACCGCGCGCAGCAGCAGCAGCTTGCCGATGAAGCCGGACAGCGGCGGCAGGCCGGCAGCGGCCACGGCGCCGAGGAAGAACAGCGCACCGAGTTGGGTGGGCTGGGCCAGGGGCGGGCCGATCACGAAATGGTCGCCGTGGATGCCGCGCTGGCGCGCGATGAGGTCGGCAAGCAGGAACAGCCCGGCGCCGACCAGAGTGGTGTGCGGCAGGTAGTACAGGGCGGCACTGATGCCGCCGACGTTGAACAGGCCGATGCCCGCCATCAGGGTGCCCACCGATACCACCACCAGATAGGCGACGAGCACGCGCAGGCGCTGGCTGCCCAGTACACCCACCGCACCCACCGCCAGGGTGAGCAGGGCCAGCGGCAGCAGCCACGCGCCCACGTCGGCGATGGCGCCGTCGGCCGGGAAGATCAGGGTGTAGGTGCGCAGGATGGCGTAGACGCCCACCTTGGTCATGATGGCGAACAGCGCGGCCACCGGGGCGACGGCGTTGCCGTACAGCGCCGGCAGCCAGAGGTGCAAAGGCAGCAGGGCCGCCTTGAGGCCGAACACGGCGAGCAGCAGCAGGGCGCTGGCGCGCAGCAGGGTGGCGTTTTCCGGTGCGCTGGCCGCCACCTTCACGGCCAGGTCGGCCATGTTCAGGGTGCCGGTGACGGCGTAGAGGATGCCGACGCCGATGAGGAACAGGCTGGAGCCGATGAGGTTCAGCACCACGTAGTGCAGGCCCGCCTTGGTGCGCTCCGGGCCGGCGCCGTGCAGGGCCAGGCCGTAGGAGGCGATGAGCAGGATCTCGAAGAACACGAACAGGTTGAACAGGTCGCCGGTGAGGAAGGCGCCGTTGATGCCGAGCAGCTGCAGCTGGAACAGCACGTGGAAGTCGCGGCCGCGCTTGTCGTCGCCGTTGACGGCGTAGAGCACCACCAGCAGCGCCAGCACCGCCGTGAGCAGCAGCATCAGGGCACTGAGGCGATCGAGCACCAGCACGATGCCGAAGGGCGCGGGCCAGTTGCCCAGCTGGTAGACGCCGAACTGGTCGTCGCCGGCGAAGCAAACGAGCAGGATGGCGATGGGCAGCAGGCCGGCGGTGGCGCCGATGGACACGGCGCGCTGCACGCCGCGCCGGCCCACCAGCAGCAGGATCAGCATGCCGGCGAGCAGCGGCAGCAGCAGGGGGGCGATGAGCCAGTGATTCATCCTGTGAACCTCACTCGGTCCGCGAATGAACGCGAATGAACGCGAATGGTGATGGTGTTACAAAAGGAGCGCAGCTGCCCATCCGACTTACGGCGCGATACGGCGGCCTCTTGGTTCTGAACAATTTGCGTCCATTCGCGTTCATTTGCGGACTCAGTCTTTATCGGATTCATTGGCCGTCTCCCTTGCCGTCGACGTGGTCGTTGCCCAGTTCGCCGCGGGCGCGCAGGGCCAGGATCACCACAAAGGCGGTCATGCCGAAACCGATGACGATGGCGGTGAGCACCAGGGCCTGGGGCAGCGGGTCGGCGGTGGGCAGGGCGCCGCCGGCCAGGGGCGGGGCGCCGGTGACCAGACGACCGGTGAAGAACAGGAACAGGTTGACGGCGTAGGACAGCAGCGACAGGCCGAGCACCACGGGAAAGGTGCGCGCGCGCAGCACCAGATAGACCCCGCAGGTCACCAGTACGGCAAGAGTCAAGGCAGCCAGGGCTTCCATTCTGATGTCCTAAGCGACAGTGGCGAGATCGGCAAAACAACGGAAAGACGTCCGCGAATGAACGCGAATATACGCAAATAAGACTGTTTCATATTCGCGTGCATTTGCGTTCATTGGCGGACTGCTTGGATGTTGATTCTGTATTTGACAACACGAGCTCATGCTCCCCCCTCGCCGGCGCTGCGCTGGGTCAGCTTGCCCAGGTTGGCCAGGATCAGCATCACCACGCCCACCACCGTGAGGTAGACGCCCAGGTCGAACAGCATGGCGGTGGCCAGCTCGAACTCGCCGGCCAGGGGCAGGTGGAAGTGGCCGAAGGCGGAGGTGAGGAAGGGGCGGTCGAACAGCCAGCTGCCGAGGCCGGTGGCGGCGGCGATGAGCACGCCGGCGGCGAGCATCGGATGGTATTGCACCTGCCAGCGCTGGCGCGTCCATTCGATGCCGCTGGCCATGTATTGCAGGATCAGCGCCACGGCGGTGACCAGGCCGGCGATGAAGCCGCCGCCCGGCGCGTTGTGGCCGCGCAGGAACAGGTACACCGACACCAGCAGGGCCAGCGGCAGCAGGAAGCGGGTGAGCTGGGACAGCACTACCGGATGGCGCTCGCTGGACCAGGGGCGGCCGCCGCCGTCGGTGGCCGGCATATCCAGGCGCAGGTTGTCGAGCAGGGCGAAGATGCCGATGGCGGCGATGGCCAGCACGGTGATCTCGCCCATGGTGTCGAAGCCGCGGAAGTCCACCAGGATCACGTTGACCACGTTGGCGCCGCCGCCGCCGGGCAGGCTGTTTTCCACGAAGTAGTTGGCGATGGTGGTGTAGGGACGGGTGAGCATGGCCCAGGTGATGAGGCCGACGCCGCCGCCCACGCCCAGGGCCAGCAGCAGGTCGCGGCCGCGGCGCAGGTTGGACGAATCCGCCGCCGCCCGCTGCGGCAGGAAGTACAGCGCCAGCAGCAACAGCACGATGGTCACCACCTCCACCGACAGTTGGGTCAGGGCCAGGTCCGGCGCCGACCAGCGCACGAAGGCCAGCGACACCACCAGCCCCACCACGCTGAGGGCGATGACGGCGGTGAGGCGCTGGCGCTGCCACACGGTGGTGACCACGGCTGCGGCCATCATCACCAGGGCGCCGAGCAGGGTGAGGGCGTCGATGGGCGCGGCCGGCACCGGACCGGCGAGGGGCGCCGCGCTGTCGAGGAAAGGCCAGGCGACGGCGGCCACGGCGGCGAGCAGCAGCAGGGCGGCATAGCGCTGGAGGGAGCCGTTTTCCAGCGCCCGCGTCGCCGCCTGCGCCGCGTCCATCAGCCGCTCGATGGCGACCCAGAACATGGCGCGCGCATCGGGGAAGGGAAAGACGTGGTCATGGAAGTCGAACAGCTTCTGGCGCTGGGTGTACAGGGCGATGCCGCCGGCCAGGGCGATGAGGCTCATGACGAAGGGGGTGTTGAAGCCGTGCCAGATGGCCAGGCTGTACTCGGGCAGCGGGCCGTTCAGCACCGCGCCCGCCGCCACCGCCAGCAGCGGCGCCACGGTGAGGGCCGGCAGGATGCCCACCAGCAGGCACAGGGCCACCAGGATCTCCACCGGCACCTTCATGTAGCGCGGCGGTTCGTGGGGCGGGTACTTGGGCAGGTCGATGGGTTCGCCGTTGAAGAACACGTCGTGGATGAAGCGGGCCGAGTAGGCCACGGCGAAGATGCCGGCCAGGGTGGCCGCCGCCGGCAGCGCCCAGTTGAACGAGCCCAGCGGGGCCAGGTGCAGGGTCTCGGCGAAGAACATCTCCTTGGACAGGAAACCGTTCAGCAGCGGCACGCCGGCCATGGAGGCGGCGGCCACCATGGCCAGGGTGGCGGTGTGCGGCATGTACTTCCACATGCCGTTGATGAGGCGCATGTCGCGGGTGCCGGTTTCGTGGTCGATGATGCCGGCGGCCATGAACAGCGAGGCCTTGAAGATGGCGTGGTTGATGATGTGGAACACGCCGGCCACCGCGGCCAGAGGGGTGCCGATGCCGAACAGCAGGGTGATGAGGCCCAGGTGGCTGATGGTGGAGTAGGCCAGCAGGCCCTTGAGGTCGTGCTTGAACAGGGCGGTGTAGGCGGCGACGAGCAGGGTGGCGAGGCCGACGCCGCCCACCACGAAGAACCACAGCTCGGTGCCCGACAGGGCCGGGTAGAGCCGCGCCAGCAGGAACACGCCGGCCTTCACCATGGTGGCCGAGTGCAGATAGGCGCTGACCGGGGTGGGGGCCGCCATGGCGTGGGGCAGCCAGAAGTGGAACGGGAACTGCGCCGACTTGGTGAAGGCCCCCATCAACACCAATAGCAGCATCGGTGCATACAGCGGGTGGGCGCGGATCAGGTCGCCGGAGTCCAGGATCACCGAAATCTGGTAGCTGCCGACGATGTGGCCCAGGAGCAGGAAGCCGGCCAGCATGGCCAGGCCGCCGGCACCGGTGATGGCCAGGGCCATGCGCGCGCCGCGGCGGGCGTCGGAGCGGTGGTGCCAGTAGCTGATGAGGAGGAAGGAGCTGAGCGAGGTCAGCTCCCAGAACACCAGCAGCTGCAGCAGGTGATCGGACAGGGCGATGCCGAGCATGGCGCCCATGAACAGCAGCAGCATGCCGTAGAAGCGGCCCATGGGGTCGCGCTCGGACAGATAGTAGCGTGCGTACAGGATCACCAGCAGGCCGATGCCCAGGATCAGCAGTACGAACAGGGCGGCGAGGCCGTCCATGCGCAGGTGGATGTCGAGGCCGGCCTGCGGCAGCCAGGGCCAGTGCGCCTCTGCCGGTGTGCCGGCGAAGACCGCCGCCATCGGCTCCACGGCGAGCAGCAGGGCCGCCGCCGTGATCGCCGTCGCGGTCCAGGCGCTGGCGCTGCGGCCGAAGCGGATGGCCAGCGGCGGCAGCAGGGCGCCGAGCAGGGGAAGCAGAACGATGAACAGGAGATTCATGGTCGGATCAGCGCTACACGATGAGTGGAACGGTTTATACATGACAACGCCGGCCCCGTCACGGGGCCGGCGTGTTTGAGCGTGGCGTTACGGTAAACGCAAGTACAGCCACTATAACGATTATTTAACATGGCGAAAACTGCTTGAGCACGGAACGGGGCGTCGGGTAGGCTTGGCAGCCGGCTATGTGTTACCGTGAAACCTGCGCCTGGCGCGCTCCCTGTCGCTCCTTCCCGCTACGGGAGAGGAAAACGGACACGGATGTTTCCCCATGTATTTACAGGTACTGTCATGCCCATTGAGCACCACGATCTGCAGCACGATTTTCCCGAATTTCACGATCGCATTCATGCGCTGAAGACCGGCAATGCACATTTTGCAAAACTGTTCGACGAATATCACGAGGTGGATCGCGAGGTACGGCGTATCGAGCAGGAGGTCGAGACACCGTCCGATGCCTACACCGAAAAGCTGAAGATGCGCCGTGTGAAGCTCAAGGATGAGCTGTACACCATGTTGCGCGCCTGAGACGACAGCCGCTCCGCCGTTTCATGTCCACTGTAGCCGAAGGTCTGAGTGCCGAGGCCCTGGCCTGCCGCCGTGCCGAACGCACCCTGTTTCGCGATGTGAGCTTCATGTTGCGCTCGGGTGAGGTGTTGCAGATCGAGGGCCCCAACGGTTGCGGCAAGACGACGCTGTTGCGCACCTTGTGCGGCCTGACCCGGCCAGCCGCCGGCTGTGTGCGCTGGGCCGGCGAGGACATTCGTGACAATTACGCTGCCTACGCCACGGAGCTCGTCTATGTCGGACACCACGCCGGTATCAAGGAAGAGTTGACCCCCCTGGAAAATCTGGTTTTTGCCGCTGCCCTGGGAGGCACGAACGGACGCGT
Source organism: Thiohalomonas denitrificans (assembly GCA_020725115.1). Taxonomy (GTDB): domain Bacteria; phylum Pseudomonadota; class Gammaproteobacteria; order Thiohalomonadales; family Thiohalomonadaceae; genus Sulfurivermis; species Sulfurivermis denitrificans_A. The sequence continues at coordinate 181,914 of DYFR01000002.1, read as the reverse complement.
CACGCCGGAGCAGGCGCTGCAACGCATCGGCCTGCCCTTTGAGTGCGAAGACATTCCCTGCCGCAAACTTTCCGCCGGTCAGCGTCGGCGCGTGGCCCTGGCGCGCCTGCTGCTGTCTTCCTCGCGCCTGTGGATACTGGATGAACCTTTTACTGCCCTGGATGTGTCCGGGCGCGGGCTGGTGGAGTCGCTGCTGCGTGAGCATGCCGCGCGCGGTGGCATGGCGGTGGTCACCTCACACCATGCCGTGGATCTGGCGGGCAGCACCGTGCAACAGCTGTATCTCGGATGAATACCCCTTCGCTTGCCCATGCCTGGTTCGCGCTACTGCGCCGCGACGTGATGCTGGCGCTGCGCCAGCGTGGCCAGCTGGCCAATCCGCTGCTGTTTTTCGTGCTGGTGGTGGCGCTGTTTCCCCTCGGCATGAATCCCGATCCGGCGCTGCTGCGCAACATCGCCCCCGGGGTGATCTGGGTGGGCGCGCTGCTGGCGGCGATGCTGGCGCTGGAGAGCATGTTCCGTTCCGATTTCGACGACGGTGCGCTGGAGCAGATGCTGCTGACGCCGTATCCGCTGCCGCTGCTGGTACTGGCCAAGGTGGCGGCGCACTGGCTGGTCACCGGCCTGCCGCTGCTGCTGGTGGCGCCGCTACTGGCACTGCTGTTGAATCTTGAAGGCGAGGCGATGGTCATACTGCTGGCCAGCCTGGCCCTGGGCACGCCGCTGCTCAGCCTCATCGGCGCCATCGGCGTGGCGCTGACGGTGGGACTGCGCCGCGGCGGCGTGCTGCTGTCGCTGCTGGTGCTGCCGCTGTACGTGCCGGTGCTGATCTTCGCCGCCGGCGCCGTGGGCAATGCCCAGGCCGGCATGGCCGTGACCGGCCAGCTCGCCTTCCTCGGTGCCCTGCTGGCGCTGGCGGTGGCCCTGGCACCGCTGGCCACGGCGGCAGCGCTGCGCATTTCGCTGGATTGAACCGGATGGGAAACCGAATCCGCCGCGGAGACGCAGAGCCGCAGAGAAAGCAGGGTAATGTTCTCCGCGTCTCTGCGTCTCTGCGCCGGGGGGTTAAGTGGTTTGCGCCTTTGCGGTGAAACAGGTTTGGAATTAGAGGGGTAGGGTCATGTGGGCTTGGCTGCATCGACAGGGTTCGCCGAAGCGCTTCTATAACTGGTCAGGCACGCTGGCGCGCTGGGCCGGCTGGGGCAGTCTGCTGCTCGGCGTCGCCGGTTTGTATTACGCGCTGTTCGCCTCGCCGCCGGATTACCAGCAGGGCGAGAGCGTGCGCATCATGTACGTGCATGTGCCGGCAGCGTGGCTGTCGATGTTCATCTACATGAATATCGCCGCGGCCTCGCTGGTTTCCCTGGTGTGGCGCATCAAGGTGGCGGATATGTTTGCGGCGGCCAGCGCGCCCATCGGCGCGTGGTTCACCTTCCTCGCCCTGGCCACCGGCTCGCTGTGGGGCAAGCCGATGTGGGGCACCTGGTGGATCTGGGATGCGCGCCTGACTTCGGAACTTATTCTGCTGTTTCTCTATCTAGGCTATATCGGTTTGCTCGCCGCTATCGAGGAACGCGAAACGGCGGCCCGCGCCGCGGCGGTATTGGCCCTGGTGGGTGTAGTGAATATCCCCATCATCCACTACTCGGTGGAGTGGTGGAGCACCCTGCATCAGGGCGCCACGGTGACCAAGTTCGACAAGCCGTCCATCGACTGGACCATGTTGCGGCCGCTGTTGCTGATGGCCTTCTCGGCCACGCTGTTCTACGTCGCGGTGGCACTGCGGCTGGCGCGCACGGAGCTGCTGCGACGTGAGCGTGAAAGTCAGTGGGTGCGCGAGCTGATTGATGGGCGTCAAGGCGGAGGGAGGCGGTAATGAGCGACTTTCTGCACATGGGCGGTTATGCCATCTATGTCTGGGCCAGTTATCTGCTCGGCCTGTTGGTGGTGGCGGTAAATCTGTGGCAACCCTGGCGCGCCGAGCGCGAGGTATGGCGTCAACTGACACGACGCCGAAAACATGAGGAAAGAATGCGTGAATCCGAAACGTCGTAACCGGCTGTTGATCATCGCCCTGGTGGTAGCAGGCGTGGGCACGGCCGTGGCCCTGGCGCTGGTCGCGCTGAACGAGAACATCAATCTGTTCTACAGCCCCACCCAGGTGGTGCGCGGCGAGGTGCCGCAGGGTCATAACTTCCGTATCGGCGGCCTGGTGCGCGAGGGTAGCGTGCGCCGCGATGGACAGGGATTGCAGGTCAGTTTCGATGTCACCGACGGCCCCCACAACGTGACCGTCGAGTACACCGGCATCCTGCCTGATCTGTTCCGCGAGGGGCAGGGCATCGTGGCGCAGGGGCGGCTGGCTGCCAACGGTCGCTTCACCGCCGATCAGGTGCTGGCCAAGCACGATGAGAACTACATGCCGCCGGAAGTGGCCGAGGCGCTGATGAAGGCGGAGCAGGAGGGCGCACTGCCCAATCCGCACAGTCCGCAATGACGATGGTGATACCCGGGGCACAGAGGAATTCGTTCCTGCCCTGGATTCTTTAGCTTGCAAGGTTAATGAAACATGCTCCCTGAACTTGGTCATTTCGCTTTGATACTGGCTCTGTGCATGGCATTGGTGCTGGGTGTGGTGCCGCTGGCCGGTGCAGCGCGCAACGTGGATAGCTGGGTTGCGGTGGCACGACCGGCGGCGTGGGGGCAATTCCTGTTCATGGGCATCGCTTTCCTGCTGTTGATGACCGCCTTCGTGACCAACGATTTTTCCGTCGCCTATGTGGCTCAGCATTCCAACACCCTGTTGCCCACCATCTACCGGGTCTCTGCCGTGTGGGGTGGTCATGAAGGTTCGCTGCTGCTGTGGGTCTTTCTGCTCGGCGGCTGGACTGTGGCCGTCGGTACTTTCAGCCGTCATCTGCCGACGCTGATGGTGGCGCGGGTGCTGGGGGTGATGGGACTGGTGAGTGTCGGTTTCCTCGCCTTCCTGCTGTTCACCTCCAGTCCCTTTGAACGGCTATGGCCGATACCCGCCGACGGGCGCGACCTCAATCCGCTGTTGCAGGACATCGGTCTGGTGTTGCATCCGCCCATGCTCTACATGGGTTATGTGGGTTTTTCCGTGGCCTTCGCCTTTGCCATCGCGGCATTGCTGGGTGGCAGGCTGGACGCCACCTGGGCACGCTGGTCACGGCCGTGGACCACGACGGCATGGGTATTCATGACCCTGGGCATCTCGCTCGGCTCCTGGTGGGCTTATTACGAACTGGGCTGGGGCGGGTGGTGGTTCTGGGATCCGGTGGAGAATGCCTCGTTCCTGCCCTGGCTGGTGGGTACCGCACTGATCCATTCGCTGGCTGTGTCGGAGAAGCGCAGTGCGTTCAAGAACTGGACCGTGTTGCTGGCCATTCTGACCTTCGCGCTCAGTCTGCTCGGCGCCTTCCTGGTGCGTTCCGGTGTGGTGACTTCGGTGCATGCCTTTGCCAATGATCCGAAGCGTGGCGTCTTCATCCTCATGCTGCTGGCGGTGATGGTGGGTGCATCGTTGCTGATTTATGCCTGGCGTGCGCCGCAGGTGAAGAGCACGGGACATTTCGCTGTGGTGTCGCGCGAGACCCTGCTGCTCGGTAACAACGTGTTGCTGGTGGTGGCCATGGGTTCGGTGATGTTGGGTACGCTCTATCCACTACTGCTTGATGCCCTCGGGATGGGCAAGATATCTGTTGGCCCGCCCTACTTCAACACGGTGTTTATTCCTTTGATGGTGCCGCTGCTGTTCATGATCGGTATCGGTACGCTGGCGCGCTGGAAACAGGACAGTATCGGCCGGCTGGAGCAGACGGTGCGGTATACGCTGGCGGTGAGCGTAGTGATTGGTGCGTTGTTGCCGTGGTTGCTGTTCCGTTCCTGGGAGCCGATGGCAATGCTGGGTGCTGTTCTGGGGGTATGGATCCTTGCCTCGGCATTGCTCGATCTGCGTCTTCGCCTGCGCAACAGTGCGGGACTGTGGCAGGGATTGCGGCGTCAGAGCCGCAGTTTCTATGGCATGGTGGCGGCGCATCTGGGCGTGGCGGTGACGGCCATCGGCATCACCTTCTCCAGCTACTACAGCCAGGAGCATGATGTACGCCTGGCACCCGGAGAGTCCCATGTCATGGGTGAGTACCGATTCCTGTTCGAGGGGATCAGCGAGCATGAAGGCCCCAACTATACGGCGACCAGGGCGAACCTCCGCGTTTCGAAGGAAGGGCAGCGGGATGTGGTGCTGCATAGCGAGAAGAGGCTCTATAAGGTGCAGGGCATGCCGATGACCGAGGCCGGCATCGACTGGGGTCTGACGCGCGATCTCTATGTGGCGCTGGGCGAGCCGCTCGGCGACGGCGCCTGGGCCGTGCGACTTTATCACAAGCCGTATGTGCGCTGGATCTGGCTCGGTTCGTTGCTGATGGCGCTGGGTGGCCTGCTGGCGGCTGCCGATCGGCGCTATCGACTGAAGCGTAATGTCGCCACCGAGGCCGCATCATGAAGGCACGTTTCCTTCTTCCCCTGGGGCTGTTCGCGGCGCTGGTGGTGCTGTTTGCCGTGGGACTCGGTCTCAATCCACGCGAGGTGCCATCGCCGCTCATCGACAAGCAGGCACCGACGTTCACCCTGCCCCAGCTGCATGCACCGGAGGCAAGCTTCGGCAGCCGTGAACTGACACAGCAACCGGTCGCGCTGGTCAATATATGGGCCAGCTGGTGCGTGGCCTGCAGGCAGGAGCACCCCTTCCTGATGGAGCTGGCGCAACGCGGCGATGTTCCCATCTATGGCCTCAACTACAAGGATGAACGTGCCGATGCCATTGCCTGGCTCAAGCGCCACGGCAATCCGTATCGTGTCTCGGGTCACGACCTGGATGGCCGCGTGGGTATCGACTGGGGCGTATATGGCGTGCCGGAGACCTTCGTCGTCGATGGCCGCGGCGTGATCCGATACAAGCACATCGGCCCCATCACGCCGCAGGTATGGCGCGAGAAGATGGAACCCGTGGTGCGCCAGCTGCAACAAGGGGGTGCCTGATGCGTATTTTCTGCCTGGCGTTGTTGCTGCTCGTCGCTACCTCCGCGGTGGCATCCATTGGCGTGTATGAATTCGAAACGCCGGAACAGGAAGTGCGCTTCAAGCGCCTGTCCGAAGAACTCCGCTGTCTGGTATGCCAGAACCAGAGTCTGGCCGACTCCAATGCGGAACTGGCGCTCGATCTGCGGCGCCAGGTGCATACCATGATCCTGGCCGGAAAGAGCAATGCCGATATCGTTGAATTCATGACCGAGCGTTATGGTGACTTTGTGTTGTATCGACCGCCGCTGAGGGCCGCAACTGTGCTGCTGTGGGTGGGTCCCTTCGTATTGTTGCTGCTTGGCGTCGTGGTGTTGGGACGCCTGGTGCGACAGCGTGCCTCAGGCACGGGGAACGATGATGCGCAACTGGATGTTGCAGAGCAGAAACGGCTGGAACAGATACTGCGTCGGCGGGGAGAGTAGGGAATGTTTGTATTCGGACTTGTTGCCCTGTGTATGGTGCTGCTGGCGATTGCGCTGGTGGTGTGGCCGTTATATGCAAACCGCAAGAACGCAGGCCCTGGTCGGGAGAGCATCAATGTAGCGCTGTATCGTGATCGGCTGGCCGAGCTGGAGGAGGAGCGGGACAGCGGTGCGCTTTCCGCAGAACAGTTTGATCTGGCGCGTGTGGAGTTGCAGCGTGATCTGCTGGAAAACGTCGTGCCCGAAGGACCCGCTGGCGAACATGCGCGCTCAATGCGTACCGCATTCGTACTGGCAGCGTTGTTGCCGCTGCTGGCCGGCGGCTTGTATCTGTGGCTGGGCGCGCCTGACTTTATCGATGTGGAGCGTGCGACACAGCATCAGGCCGGCGCCGACATGGGATCCATGGATGAGGCGGTGACACGCCTGCGTGCGAGGCTGGCGAGCAACCCTGGCGATGTGGAAGGCTGGCTGCTGCTGGGGCGTTCATTGACCGTGCAGCAGAAGTACGCCGCAGCAGCAGATATCTACGCGGAGGCCTTGCGCAACGTCGGTGAGCAGGCCGATGTGCTGGCCCTCTATGCCGAGGCGCTGGCGATGGTCCAGGGCCAGGTCAGTGGACAGCCGGAACAGTTGGCATTGCGAGCACTGGAGCTTGACCCTGATGCCGTCATTGCACTTTGGCTGAGTGGTTTTGCCGCCAGCGAGCGAGGAGATTTTGCCGCAGCGGTGAAGCATTGGGAGCGATTGCTGGCCCTGATTCCGGATGATGGTCGCATGAGCCAGATGGTTCGGGACAGTCTGGCCGAGGCGCGCACGCGGCTCGGCGCCACCGTGCCATCGCCTGCGGCAGCGGCTGATGCGGCGGTGCGGATCACCGTGCGCCTGGCCGATGCGCTGCGCGCGGAGCTGACGGCACAGGATGTGTTGTTCGTCTATGCCCAGGATCCGGCCGGCGGTCGCATGCCCATCGCCAGTGTGCGGCGTGCCGCCGCCTTCCCGGCGGAGGTGGTGCTGGATGATTCGACGCTGTTGCAACCGGGTCGCCGCCTGGCCGACCTGCCTGCACTCAAGCTGGTGGCGCGCATCTCCCGCAGCGGTGAGGCGACGACGCGCAGTGGCGACCTCTATGGCGAGGCGCGCTGGGCCGCAGGCGAGGGCAAGGCCACGATCGTCATCGAACGCACCGTGCCATAAAATGCTGCACAGCCGCGCAGGTCACGGCGGCTATCCTTTCCCGTTCGCGCTGATTGATGTCAGCCTGCGCACCGCCTGCAGGGTGGTGTGCAGGCCGTCCGCTGTGGTCTCGGCATCCAGTTGCGCGACCAGCGCGTGAATCTGCCTGCAGCGCTCACGCTCGTGACGCAGCCAGAGATCGGCCTGCTGCAATACCTCATGTTCCGCACACATTCCTTCCGCTGGCCGCAAATCCAGTTGGGCCACCGCCCCCAACATGTGTTGCAGTGGATTTACCACGCGTCTCACCATGCCGCTCCATAGCCGCGCCATCAACGCGATGGCGACGACGTTGATGCCGATCAGCCATAGCCCCACCCACAGCAACTCCTCTACCAGCATGGGCAGGGTGGAAGTGGGCAACTGGTGGGCACGATAAATCTGCTGCTCCACGGCGACAGTCAGATTGTGCTGCAACAGCAGCAGGGCGGCGATGAACAGCAGCAACTCGAACAGCAGCAGGCCGGCGAGCAACGGCCCCTGCAGGACACGGTCGATATAGCAGCGTCGACGCCGCTGGGGGGCAGATGTGGTGTGCTGACTCATATGTCGTGGCATTCCAGACAGAGGGCGGAGCCGTGATTGGACATCACCAGGGCGCCATGTGTTTCTGCATAACCTTCGTGGCAGGTGACGCAACTCAGCCGGCCCTCGGGCAGCAATACCTGCGGTCGCAGGCTGGCCGCCGGGTGGAAGCGGGCGCTGGGCCGGTTGCCGGGATAATGCGTGCCGATGGGATGGTTGACCGAGCCGCTGGCATGACGCAGCACGCCGCGCTGATCCACCGTTACGCTGCCGCCGCGGATCTTGTCGGAATGGCAACCGAGGCAGTGCAGTGAGTAGGGATCGAGTTCGACGCCGGACAACTGTTCCACACCGGCGGCGATGTGGCCGCTGCGTTGCAGCGACAGTCCCGCATCCACCATGCGCTCAAAGAACGCCGCCTCGTGGCAGGAGAGGCACAGCGCCTTGTGGCGCTTGTCACCGTGCAGTCGTCCCGGTTGCGTGCCATGAGTGACATGGCAGGTGCTGCAGGTGACGTCGCCCTTCCAGTCGAGCGGGTATTCCGCCGGCAGGGGACGCGCGGCGGGGAAGCCGGTGGGGTGGGCGACAGTGAGGGCGCCGGGGTGGCAGCCGCCACACAGGGCTTCCTGACTGCGGGTCAGTTGCGCGGCGTTGGTGCGATTGGTGTCGGTGCCGGCCAGGTGGCATTCAGCGCAGGGTGTCTGCGCCGGATGCTGATTGCCGGCATTGCCGTTGCCGATACCAGCGAGCAAGGTGCCGCACAGCAAGGCGAGGAGCAGGGCAACGGGCGGTTTACTGGAGGCGGACACGCGCAGCCTCCCGTTGGATTTGTTGCAGCGTCTGCCCCAGCGCTGCGCTGTCGGCACTCTGCATTTCTGCCTGCGCGGCGAGCTGTTCCAGCTGCTGATAGTGGGAGTGCAGTGCCGCGATGCTGTCCTGCATCTGGCGCGACAAGTCCTGTAGCTGATCGTTGTGGCGGATGCCGTGTATCGCCTCGCCGCGCGTCAGCGCAGTGAAATTCTGGCGCAGCCGGAACAAGGGTCCCGCCACATGGAAACTCACCTGACTGGCAGCCAGCCAGGTAATGATCCCCACGATCAGCAACAGCACTGCTCCGGTCAGCAGCAGGGCAGGCCCCAGCAGTTGTTCGGTCAGGCGATGGCTGCGCAGTGCCTGCGCGTATACCGCCTCGCCGTCATGGCCGATGACGAACAGCATGATCACCAGCGCACCAATGGCCACGACACTGGTGGTCAGGGCGACCAGCGATAGCAATTGCAGGCGTATGGACAGGGTAATTGGGCGCGTACTTCCTGGTGCCTCTTCCATGTTTGCGTACTCCTTGCGGTGTCATGCGGCCAGATATTAGGTGCGCCAAGGGATGCGCCGAGTGTAGCCGATTCGGACTGTGGAGACAGCCTGTGCTATGGCTATCTGACTGGAATATGGGAAAAAAATGATATATGTCGTACCACGAAAGTGGTTATTGCAATCACCCGTTCAGTGCTGTTACATTCTCGCGAAATAAAAAAAAGACATGGCCTCATAGATTATATAAATGTAAGTGATATCCATATAACAAATGGAAATATCTGGCCGGAGGGAACCGGATGATGAGGGGAGCACGGGGTGGAGAAACGATTCAATCATATTGGGGCAGCGCAGGCCGGCTACCGTTGGGGCGGGCTGCTGGTATGCATCGCCATGGTGCTGCTGGCGGGTTGTGCCGCCGCGCCGCAACGCGCCGACACGGGCGAGCTGGTCTGGCCGGCACCGCCGGAGGAGCCGCGTCTCCGCTTCCTGGCCGAATACCGCAGCCAGAACGATCTCGGCACTGGCCCGGGCTTCAAGGCCCGTCTGCTGGGTGACAGCAAGGTCGTACCTGCACTGGAAAAGCCCTATGGCGTGACCGCCAGTGCGGACGGTCAGCGCATCTATGTGACTGACACCAAGTTGCGTGCCGTCATGGTGTTCGACTTGCAGGCCAAGACACTCAGCCCCTTCCGTACCGACGCCCAATCCCGCCTGGTTTCGCCCATCGAGGTGCGGCTCGACCGACACGGCAACCTCTATGTCACCGATTCGGTGCATGCGCGTCTCAACATCTATTCGCCGCAGGGCAAGACGCTGCTCTCCCTGGGCAAGACAGAGAACCTGCAACGTCCCACCGGCCTGGCGCTGGATGAGGCCAACGGCCGCATCTATGTCGCCGACACCGGTGCTCACCGCATCGTGGTGTATGGCATGGACGGCAAGTACCTGCATGCCTACGGCGAGCGCGGCAGCGATCCCGGTCAGTTCAACTACCCGGTCAATCTGGCGCTGGACAAGGACGGCAATCTTTATGTGGTGGACAGCGGCAATTTCCGCGTGCAGATATTCGCGCCGGACGGTACGCCACTGCGCAGTTTCGGTCGGGTGGGCGATTCCTACGGTGCCATGACGCGTCCCAAGGGGATTGCCTTGGATAGTGAAGGCCATGTCTACGTGGCCGATGCCGCCTTCAACAATTTTCAGATCTTCGATGTCAACGGCAACATCATGCTGTTCGTTGGCTCCCTGGGGCGGGAGCCAGGGAAATTCTGGATCCCGGCGGGGATGTACATTGATGAAGAGGATCGGGTGTATGTCGTGGATGCAGTGAATTCCCGCGTGCAGGTATTTCAATATTTAGGTTCGGTTATGTCTGGGGGCAGCAATCCCGCCAGCGTCTCCCACTAGGGAAGATGATGGCGGGAAATAATTATTACCAAGTCGCAATACGGAGGAGTTACCATGAAAAAAGATAATGTTATTCAACGCATAGGGTTAGTCGGCGCTACGGTCGCCGCGCTGTTTTTACTGGCAGGGCCGGCCCATGCCGGTATTGCCGATACCAAACACAATCTGTCGTCATCGGGTACGGGTACCATCAAGTCAACAGACAACCCGGAAATTTGCATCTTCTGTCATACACCGCATGACGCCATCAAGAACGACAATATCCCGCTGTGGAACCATACCTTGTCTTCGGTGGCAACGTACGGGGTATATACCAGCCCAACCTTCAATGCGACGGATGCTGCCGAAGTCGGCGGAGTGACCGCTGAAACGGCGGCGGTGACCAACCTGTGCCTGTCGTGCCACGACGGCACCGTGGCGATCAATTCACTCAACAATGCCTCGAACATCAATCCGACCACGACCATGCAAGGTACCGATGCCGGAATGTTGCCCGCAGGCAATAGCAATCTGGGCAGCCATCTCACCAATGATCACCCGATCAACTTCACCTATGACGCGGCGCTGGTGACAGCAGATGGTGGCCTGCATGCACCTGGCACACTGACGAATGCCCGCCTGTTCAATGGCAAGGTGCAGTGTGCTTCCTGCCACGATCCCCATACCAGTGATACCAGCGGCGGCAAGGGCGCATTCCTGCGGGCCAGCATGAATGGCAGCGCCCTCTGCCTTGAGTGCCACAACAAGTAACAACAAGACCATCAGACGGCATCCCCTGGCGCACCTGGTGCGCCAGGGGAGTGGCGAGATGAGCTGGGCAGTGCTGCTGGGGCGCTGAATTTCGAGATGTCATTGCAGAGAGTGCCGTTCGGCTGAGCGGTGCTGGGTTTTGGGGTGAAGACCATACGTGCAAAGAAACTGGGACGATGGCTGTGCTTGGCCGCTGTCGTGGCGCCGTTGCGTCTGCTGGCCATGCCGCTGGCCGAGACGGCCTCACGCTACACGTTGTCGGGGGCCATCGGTCTGCGGATGGAGGACTATGAGTATGAAAGTGGTGGTTCCTCCTACAGCCGGCAGCAAGTACGCCAGGAACTGGATCTGGCCGGCAGCGGCCATATCTGGGATCCGCGCTTTCTGCGTTTCAATATCGGCCTCAATCTGCGTGAACAGGCAACCCGTTCCAGTCAGGGTGACAGCGATTACAGCATGCTGGGCTACAACGTGAATACCACCTGGTTTGGTGCCCGTCCCAATCCGTTGACACTGCATGCCAGTCGTTCGCGCAGCACTATCGCTGATTATGTCGCGCCTGCCTATGAGCTGGAAACACAAACGGCCGGTGGTCATTGGGGGTTCAGCTCCGAGTTGCTTGGGGCGGTACGCTTGTCGGCAGACCGCATCGATAACCTGGCCGCCGGGGGAGCCGTACAGCGCGATGAAACCATCGAGAATGCCGCTGTGGAGGCCGCCAAACGATTCACCAGTTCCGGTGGTGCCGCATCTGATCTGAATTATGGCTATCGTTATAACAATGCCACCGACAGTACACGAGGTACGGCACGACGGCAGCACCATTTGTTCCTGAGCGACAGAACCACATTAAGTCCAACAGCCTTTTTTAATGCCAATGCAACCTATTACGACCGGCATGATGTCTGGAGCGGCGCGACCATTGCGGATGGCGCCCAAGTACAGGACAGCCGATTCTTCTCTGGCACCGCCAGTCTCAATCTTCACGCTTCGGAACAGTTGCGCCACTCCTATGTATTGAGTAGCAGCCGCAACGAGATCAATGACTATGTGAGCACCACCTACAGTGGCCGTGCGGGGCTGGACTACAGCTATAACAGTCGCTGGCAACAACACGCCAGTGTTGATGTGCGCCGTAGCGAGATGCAATCTGCCACAGTTGCCAATATTCAGCAGTATAGTGCCGAGAGTGGGGTGCGGTACAACAATCGGCTGGGTGATTTCATGCTGCGTGGCGGCTATACGCTGGCGGTGGAGCAGCGCTACGATGACACTGTGACTGATGCTGACTCCTCCACAATACGCAATACGCTCAGCCTCGGTTATGCACGCAGTGCCAATCCTCTGTGGCAGGACAGCGCCGACTACCGCCTGGCGATCTACCATGGCCCCCGTGACAGCGTGGAACACACTGCCCGTTATGCGGTAACCAGTCTGCCCAGTGCGCGTGACACCGTGAATGGCGTGGCGGAGGTGCGTGACTTTCGCGAGCAGGACTCACAAGGCAAGCGGCAGATACAGACCCAGCGCATTACCCTGTCGTGGACTCGTCGCCTGCAGGCCATGACCAGCCTCAATGTGAGCGGGGGACATACCCGTAATGAAGGCAGCAACACACTAACCGGTATCAGTTATGACGAATTTGGCGAGCCCGGCGGCAGTTTTTCCAGCACCAGCAGCAGCGCAACTGATCGCAGCCACCTGCAGGCACGCCTGACAGGGGGGGTGCATGGGCTGGGCAATATTCAGTACAACCTGTTGTTGCGGCATGAGCGGGAGGGATACTCCACGGCGGATGAATTGCAGCGCAAGACCGTGGAGGGAGATGCCGGTTATACGCGTGGGCTATGGCAATTTCGCTTGCAGTACAGGCTGCGTGAAACGGAACAGGGGCTGAGCGAGCGGCAGGAGCAGACGATCATGTTCTATGGCCGGCGTCGTTTCGGAACGCGATTCTGATGTGGATGCGGCGACGACTTTGGGGCTTGTTGCTGATGCTCTTCATGCCGGCGACGGGGGTCGCCTGGTCACAATTGGGCGGGGATGCGCAGCGCAGCGCGCAGGTGGTCGTCAATGTGGCGGAGCAACCGCAACTGAGCTGGCAACAGCCGTTGGGCGCGCCGGTCTTTGCCTCCGCAGTGACGGCGGCGGAGGCGATCTATACCGTGGCCGGGCGCAGCGTACAGGCCCGTCACGCTGCGCATGGCAGGCTGCTGTGGCAGGTGGAAAACAGCAGCGAGATGTCGGCGACGCCGGTGCTGGTCGGGCGCTGGCTGATCATCGCCGGCAAGGATGGCGTGGTGCGGGCGCTGGATCGGAGCACGGGTAGCCGCGGCTGGGAATATCGGACACGGGGGCGCGTGGTGGCGGCACTGCTGGCGCACAAGGATACGGTTTATGTCGGTGCGACGGACCACTACCTGTATGCCCTGGCGGCCGACAGCGGTCAGTTGCGCTGGCGCTTCGAGGCGCCGGACTATAAATATGGCGGCCTGTATGCCCCGGCGACCTATGCCGACGATACGGTGTATTTCGGCGTGAAGAATGCCTGGTTCTATGCGGTGGAGGCACGCACCGGCGTGATGCGCTGGCGCACACGCCTGGGTTCGGCGATGTATGCCGCACCGGTGATCGCGGACGGACGCATCTATATCGGCAGTTACGATCGCCATCTGTATGCCTTGCGGCAGAGCGACGGTGCCGTGTTGTGGCGCAGCGCCCTTGCCGACTGGCCGCAGGGGGCGGTGCTGCTGCACGGCGGGCGCGTGCATGTGGCCTGCCGCAACGGCGAGGTGCTGGCGCTGAACCGTGATGATGGTGCGGTGGAGTGGCGTATTGATTTGGGCAGCGAATTGCGTCATGGCCCGGTAGTGGGGCGCCATGGGCATGCGCTGCTGGGTACGGTGGGGGGCGAGGTGGTGACGCTGGATCTGGCACAGGGCAAGGTGATGGGGCGGGTGTTCGTGAGCGGGGCGGTGCATGCCCAGCCGGCATTGTCGGCCCAGGGAGTTTTCGTCACCACGCTCACCGGTGAGCTGCTGCGGTTGCAATGATGGGGCGTGGATGGATAGGCCTGTTTGCCGCCGCCTGTGTCATCGTGCCGGCCGGCGGTGTTCCGTGGGCTGTGGCAGCCGATGCGGCGCGCGAGGCGTCCCTGTTGCAGAATCCGGAGATGATTTTACAGCAACTGGAAAGCGGCGAACTGCAGCCGGATGAGGTGCCCAACCCGCACTGGCGCAAGGACGGCTGTACCGCCTGCCATGCGGGCGATCCTGCGGAGGCGAAGTTGCGGCAGACGGATGCCAATATGCTGTGCAACAGCTGCCACGAAACGGCCAGTGTGGCGGCCTATATCCATGCGGTCGGCATGACGCCGCCGCCGGAATTTGTCGAGCGCATGCCGGACGATTTTCATCAGGCGGTGGTGCGGCACGGCAATGTGGTGAGCTGCCTCACCTGCCATGATCTGCCGATGCAGTGCAAGGAGGAGCGGGCCAGGGAGCGGGGGCTGAATCCGTTCTTTTTCCGTGGCGGACCCTACCCGGTACGCACCGAACTGTGTTTCCGTTGCCATGACCGGCAGCAATACGAGCGGTTCAATCCGCATGACCAGATTTCGGATGAGGGGGTGCTGGATGGTTCGCGTTGCTTTGTCTGTCACAGCGCCATGCCTGATCGCAAGACGGCGCGTGGGGTGACCGATGTGCAGTTCAATGTGGTGGCGGAATTGTCGCAACTGTGTACCGGGTGCCATCCCTGGCGCATGCACCCGGGTGGAGGCTGGGCACGTTACGCACAACAGTCGGGCGGCAAGGGTCCGAATCATCTGGTGGTACCTTCGCCGGAAGTGGTGGAACGGATTGCCAGGATTGAACTGGAAGGCAAAGAAATACTGCCGCTGGATCCGATCAGCGGCAAGGTTACCTGTGCCACCTGCCATAACCCGCATGAACGCGGAGTGCAGTTTCAGGCGCGGGCCGATGTGGGGGCAGACGGCATACGCCGCTTGCGCCGCGGTGTGCAGGAGATCTGCGTGACCTGTCACAACAAATGATGCCAACGGCATGATGGGGCGAGCTGGCCGGTTTGCGAAGGAGTAAACAACAGATGGGGTGGACAACAATGAAAAAGGGGAGTCGGGAGGGAGTGCAACGGTGCACCGTCCGTTGGGGCTGGTGGCTGGCCGTCACGCTGCTCCTGCTGTCGGGTACGCAGGTCATGGCCTTCGAGGACGATGAGGCCTGCCTGATGTGTCACAAATATCCAAAGATGGGTCGTGTCACCGAGGAGGGTGTGCAGAAGAACTATTACATCCTGCCGGATGTCTTTTCCCGCACGGTGCACCGCAACGTACCCTGCCGTGACTGCCACAGCGAAATCAAGGAGCTGCCACACAAGCCCCTGGTGCAGGGGGTGCGCTGCGACAGCGAGTGTCATTCGGTGACCAACCCCTCGACCGGCAAGCCCTTCAGTCACAAGTCGATCAATGATGCCTTCAAGGAGAGTGTGCATGGGCGGCAGAAGGTCGAGCTGGGGCCGGATGGCGACAAGCCCTACTGCATCACCTGCCACACCAATCCGCTCTATAACGCTGCCGAGGAGGCACCGCCGCCGCACATCATCGAGCGCTGCGTGGTCTGTCATGAGGATCAGCAGTTTTCCGAAAAATGGTACAACCACACCAGTCGCCGCATCCGTGAGGTGAAGCGTTCGTCACAGGAAATTGTCGCCATGTGCCTCTCCTGTCACAACGACAAGGAGCTGGTGGAGCGGCGTGTGCAACTGGCCAAGGAAGAGGGCAGGGAGCTGGGTCATAAATTCCCCATTGCCGGTGAGTCCTATCAGCTCAGTTTTCACGGCAAGATGACCAAGTATGGTACATCCGATGTGGCCAACTGCCTTGATTGTCATGCGGCTTCTGAAAACTACTACATGAGTGTGCATGAGTTGCGACCGTCACGTGATCCGGTCTCGCCCGTACATGCCAACAACAGGGTCGAGACCTGTCAGCGTTGTCACAAGGTGGCGGATGCCAACTACGCGGCCATCGATCCGCATCCAACCAGCGCCAAGGCCATCAATCCGTTCAACTACTATGCCGAGCTGATCTATACCATCGTCGGTGACGCGGTGATGATTGGTCTTGTTGGCATGGCGTTCGTGGAGACAGTCGGGCGTCTGCGCGATGGCGTGAGCTGGCGCTTTGTTCGTGGCAGTTCCTGGCGCCGGCGCCGTAATGGCCTGGATAACTGATTGCAGCATACTGACGAATTCGCACGAGGACTGACATGAAACTTTCCACTGAAGCCAAGGCCGTCCTGGAAACCAGTATCCGGCAGCGTGAACTCTCCTGGGAGGAGATCAAGGAGCTGGATGAGCTGATTGCCATGATGCCGGATGACCGCAAGCGGCTGTACAAGAATGTGGTGTCCAATCCGATTGGTGATTTGCCGCGTTACAATATTCATATCCGCATTCAGCATCTGCTGACCTTTACCACCTTCCTGCTGCTGGCCTTCACCGGCCTGCCCATTTATTACAACGACGCATTCTGGGCAGAACCGTTCAACAACATGCTGGGCGGGGTGGAGGTGACGCGCGTAATCCACCGTACGCTGGCGGTGGTGATGATCTTCTCCATGGTGTATCACATCGGAACCCTGTTGTTCGGTACGATCCAGCGCATCGGGGCGCGGCGCTTCGATATTCGACGTACCATCATTCCGCTGTGGAAGGATGCCCGCGACTTCAAGGAGGATATGCTGTATTTCGCCGGCAAGCGCGTGCAACGGCCGGAAATGGACAAGTTCATGTACAAGCAGAAGATCCACTATTTTGCCGCGGCATTCGGCAACACAGTGATGGTGGTCTCCGGCTCCAGCTTCCTGTTCCCCGATGTATGGGCCAGTATCCTGCCCAGCACGGTGGCGTCGCATTTTCAGGAAATCATGCGTCTGTCCCATCCGCACGAGGCACTGCTGGCCCTGCTCACCATCGCC
This sequence comes from Thiohalomonas denitrificans, assembly GCA_020725115.1. Classification (GTDB taxonomy): domain Bacteria; phylum Pseudomonadota; class Gammaproteobacteria; order Thiohalomonadales; family Thiohalomonadaceae; genus Sulfurivermis; species Sulfurivermis denitrificans_A. The sequence continues at coordinate 165,158 of DYFR01000002.1, read as the reverse complement.
TTCTGGCATTGGTACAACGTTCATCTGGCGCCGGGGCGTTTCCCCATGCAATGGACCTATCTGACGGGATTTATCACCCGCGAACACCAGATGGAAGAGCACTTCCTGGAGTATCTGCGCTGCCTGGTGGAGCTGCCGGAAGAACGGCGCCTGCTGCGGGAGATGCTGCAGGAACGCGGCCTGGCGCAGCCCGTGGAGGAAGATGCCGGCGCGCTGCTGCAAATGGATATGGTGCGGAGCACGGTGTCGTGATTACGCCATTGACCCCGCTGCAAAAGGTGTTTGCCTACACCACGCTGGCGATCATCCTCGCCTGGACGGTGTTCGGCATCTTCGTTATCTGGCTCATGCTCACTGAATAGGATTGGGGCGACTGCCATGCATACCATCGTACAACTAGACAGTATTTTCATCGCGCTGGCGGTGTTGATGTTCATCTTCTTCACCATTGCCATTTTGATCATCGTTGACCACAAGGCCCGTATCCCCGCGCCTGCCACCGATGACCTCACCAGTATTGCCGGCAGGCGTACCAGTCATCCAATGTGGTCGTGGATGGTGTCAATGATGCTGTGGTCCATCATCCTGCTTCTTGCCGGCGCTTCGCTGTACAAGATGTTCGGCCACAGACTGATGGCCAAGCCGCAGGAGAATGTTCTGTTCGCAAGTCTTGACAAGGAGCATCTGGCGGAGCGTGTCCGCCATTTCCATAACCTGCCGGCCACTAATGCATACAGCAGCGGCGTGCAGCCCATCTGCTACTCCTGTCACGGCGAATATCCGCATTCCGCCAAGCCGATGGTGCGCACCCTGCTCAACATGCACACCCAGTTTGCCGGTTGCATGACCTGTCATGCCGATGATGCCAAGGTACCGGAAAAGGATATTCGCCTGCGCTGGCTCAACTACTCCGGCATTGAGGTCAAGGGCAAGCCTTTTGGTCTGGAGGTGAATCCGGCCACCGGCAGTCTGGCACTGACGGATGATTATTTCTCCAAGATCGTCCCCTACCAGATGCTGCCCAACGGTACGGAAAAACTGCTGGAGATAACCGAGCAGAGCGAGGACGCGCGCAATTTCCTTGCCGTACGCGGCGAACTTACTCCGCAGCAGCAGGGGGCCATCAAGAAGATGTTCCACGCTACCGTCAATCCGGTGGGGCGGTTCTGTACCCGCTGCCATGTCGACGAGAAGGAGAGTTACATTCCGTTCCGCGAGCTGGGCTTTGCCGATGCCCGTGTGGCGGCACTGACCAATCTGAACATCGTTGGCATCGTGCAAAAATACCGCGAGTTCTATATTCCTACCATCTTCCATGGCGGTACGGATCCGGCAAGCAAGGAGGTGTTGGTCGGCAAGGAGGTAAAACTTCCGGAGCCGAGCCGGCAGCTGCGTGACGATCCGCGCTCGTGGTGGCGTGACAATTATGACAATCCGCCGGGCGGGCGACGCTAAATAGCTGTTCCGAATTCATAACCAGGCATAGGGCGTCCCATGGGCGCCGTGCGGCGGCGGGCACGGCCCGCCCTATGACACACCGAAGATAAGGTGGATACCGATTCGGAACGCTTATTTAGCCGCATGGCGGTCGCCAGGGATGGCGCGGGCAAGAGAAACGGTTTTATTCATACGTGGTTCGGATGGCTGGATGACGATGCGGTATTGGCTGCTGATGGTGCTGATGGTGCTGATGGGATGGGTGGGCCTGGCCGTGGCGCAGGATTTGCGCATCGGCGAGATCGCCCCGCTGCATCGGCTCGCCGGTGCCGGCGGTATGCCGCTGGCCTTGCCCAGCGATGTGGCGGTGGCCGGCAACGGCCGCGCGTATGTGGTGGATGGCGGCAATCATCGCCTGGTGATCTATGACGCGCTGGGTGGCTTCATCGCCGCCGTCGGCCAGCATGGCGCCGGTGCCGCGCAGTTTGCCGAGCCGCTCGGTGTGGCCGTCGATCGTCATGGACTGGTGTATGTGGCCGATGCCGGCAATCATCGCATTCAGGTACTGGATGGGGAGGGGCGTTTCCTGCGTTCCCTGCCGTTGCTGGATGGCGGCAAACCGGTACGTCCGGCCGATGTGGCGGTCAGCGAGCTGAGCGGAAATCTGTTCGTTACCGGCAATAACACCCATCGGGTGATGAAACTCTCGCCGCAGGGTGAGGTATTGGGTTCCTGGGGCGGCGAAGGCGTGGCCCAGGGGCAGTTCCGCTATCCGGCCACGCTGGCGGTGCGTGAGGGGCTGGTCGCGGTGGTGGATGTGCTCAATACGCGGGTTCAGATATTTGATGAAGATGGTCGTTACCACTATCAGCTGGGTGAGTGGGGCGTGTTGCCGGGGCAGTTGTTCCGGCCCAAGGGGATTGCGATCGATCAGGCCGGGCGCTATTACATCAGCGACAGTTATATGGAAGTGGTGCAGGTGTTCGACAGCGGTTATCGGCTGTTGCATGTCCTGGGGCAGGGGGGCAGGCCGCACCGGTTTGTTGCGCCGGTAGGTCTGGCGGCAAGCCTGGACGGGCGTCTGTACGTGACGGAGATGTTGGCCAATCGCGTTTCCGTGTTCGAACTTCGGTAACCCCGGGATTGAATGGCATGATGGGCGGGCGAGGTCTGGCGTGGTTGCTGTGCCTGTGCCTGTTGTGGGCAACAACGGCCGGGGCGCGCGATATTTCACCCAAGCGCGAGTGTTCCATTTGCCATGTGATGTGGCTGGATGATTTCCAGCGCGAGAATGTCACCACCCTGATCCCTTACGAGCCACGTCCAGTGGAACCGACCGGGCGGCAGGATGTGGTCAGTACCGAGCGCATGTGTTTCTCCTGTCACGATGGTTTTGTGCGCGATTCGCGCTTCGTCTGGGCCAAACGGGAACATTTTCATCCCCTGGGTATCCAGCCTTCCGAGAAGATCCACATCCCGCGCAAGGACGGCAAGGAGATCTTCCCGCTCAATGATGATGGTCGGCTGTATTGCGGCACCTGTCACAGTGCCCATGGCGTGAATTGGGAGCAGGAGTATTCGCCGGTGTTCATGCGTGTGGAAAACGTTGACTCCAGTCTGTGTCTGGCCTGTCACCTGGATCGCAGTACCGGCAGCGGCGAGGGCAATCATCCGGTGTTCAAACCGTTGGAACACAAGCCGGCGGTGCTGGAGCAAGGCGGCGCCAAGTTCGGTGGCAATGATGATGAGGTGATCTGTCAGTCGTGTCATCGGGTGCATGGTGCCGCCACGGCGGAAAAACTGCTGGTGGTGGACAACACCAATTCGGCCCTGTGCGCTACTTGCCACGATGACCGTCATGCCACGACGCGCAGCGAGGCCGCACGCAAGGGTACCCATCCGGTGAATGTGCGTCCGGACAAGGTGAAGGTGCCGCAGCAACTGCTGGATGATGGTGCGCGCCTGGGCACATCGGGCGAGGTGGTTTGCCAGACCTGTCATCGTCCCCATGGCGCCCTGTCGGAGGGAAAGATACTGATCCGCAGCAATGAGGATTCGGCGCTGTGTCAGGAATGCCATCAGCGCGAGCGCAGCGTGACGGCCACGCGGCACAATCTGACAGGCAGCCATCCTGACGTCACCAACATCAGGGAGCAGCCGGCAGCGAACGGTGTATGTGCCAGCTGTCATCTGCCCCATGGCGGCAGCGGGCCGAAGATGTGGGCACGATCACCGGGCGGCAGCGATGATCCCATGGCGGCCAATTGTCTGAGCTGCCACCAGAAAGGGGCAGTGGCCGAGGCCAAGCTGCCCGGCATTCATAGTCACCCGGTGGGACGCGCCATGCAGGGCATCAATGCCGGCACTGACCTGCCGGCTTACAGTCCCGAGGGGCTGGCCGTCAGCAGTGGCGGCCAGGTGACCTGTGCCAGCTGCCATGATCCACACCGCTGGGCGCCCGATGACAAGGTGGTCGACGATCTGCAGACCGAGGGGGATGCCAGCAACAGTTTCTTGCGCCGCGACAATGTGCGTGGCTCGTCACTGTGTCTCGGTTGTCATGAGGAAAAGAAGGCGCTGGCCGGAACGCCGCATGACCGCAGCAAGATGAAGCAGCATGTCAGTCTGCCGGAGGTGAACGGGGTATGTGATACATGCCATCGGGTACATCAGGGAGAGGGGCCGCGCATGTGGGCGCTGGCGCCGGAGCCGGGTGTGGATCCGGTGTCCTCCATCTGCCTTTCCTGCCACCGGGAGCAGGGGGCGGCGCATGGCCGCACCGTGGGTGAGCATACCCATCCGGTGGATGTGCCCATTGCGCGCATCGGCATTGTCGCCACTGCGCAGGGCTGGTTGAGCCAGGTGCGTGATCTGTTTGAAACCGGTGTCTTGCGGCCGCTGCCCTTGTTCGCCGCCGATGGGCGCAAGGTGGCGGCGGGGGGGAATGTCGCCTGCGCCAGCTGCCATGACCCGCACCGGCAGCCGGCGAAGGAGGGCAAGTTCCTGCGTCTGGCCAATGATGCCGAGGCTACGCTGTGCCGCAACTGCCACACCGACAAGGGGATGGTGGCCTGGTCCAAGCACAATCTGAAACTGTCCCGTCCCAAGGACAGGCAGGCGGCGCAGAAGGTGAATGTCTGTGCCCAGTGTCATCAGCCGCACAATGCCGGTGGTGCCCGCCTGTGGGCAACCTATAGCGGCGAGGGTGCCGACACCATGGCGCAGCTGTGCCAGGGTTGCCACCAGGATGGTGGCCTGGCGCAGGAGAAGCAGGTGGGACAGCATTCCCATCCACTACGGGTCGATGTGAAGAATGTCGGTGTCGAGACCTCGCTGCCGCTGTTTCGTGTCGATGGCACGCGCGATCCGGACGATGGTCGCGTCAGCTGCCCGACCTGCCACAATCCGCACCAATGGGTGCCGGGTGAGGCACACAGCAAGGCAGGAGCCAGTGCCAGGGTGGAGGGGCAGGCAAGCGATAGCTTTCTGCGTCTGCCGGCGGCACCGGCAGGTGATCTGTGCGCGGACTGCCATATGGATGCCCGCTGGGTGCGCAATACCGAACATGATCTGCGCATCACCGCACCGCAACAGCGCAATGCACGCGGGCAGACGGTGCAGGAATCCGGTGTCTGTGGCCAATGCCATGCGGTGCATAACGCCCAGCTTCGCACGCGCTTGTGGGGACGCAGCACCACCGAGGGGCAGGAGGTGATGGAGAGTCTGTGCCGCAGCTGCCATGCACCGGACAAGGTGGCGGCGGGCAAGGTGCCGGTCAGACTCAACCACCCGCAGGATATCCAGGTGGTATCGGTGCGCGGCTGGCCGCGACCAGGAGAGATTTTCGGTTCTTATCCCGTGTACGATAAGGACGGAGCCGTGGTGGACAGTGGCGTGATCTCCTGTCCCACCTGCCATAACGCCCATCAATGGCAGGCGGGGGTGGAGCGCGAGGGGCCGGGGCGCAATGTGGAAGGCAATGCGCTGAACAGCTTCCTGCGCAACAAGAGCAATTTCAATTTGTGCACCAACTGCCACGGCCTCGATGCGCTGTTCCGCTACAAGTATTTTCATGGCGAGACCTCGCGCGTCCCGCATCGCTTGTATCGCTAGGAGAGAAAGGCATGAACCGACGGAAAATCATCGCTGCGCTCACCATGTACTGCGCCATGCTGATGTTGCCGTCTCATGTCGTGGCAGAGGCGCAGGTACTGGTCTGGCCGGCACCGCCGGCGCCGGCGCGCATTCAATATGTGAAATCGATTTCCACGGTGGAGGATGTGACGGGTCCCAAGGGATTTTTTGCCCGTCTGTGGGACTTTATTGTCGGACCGGAGCAGATGGAAATGCGCAAGCCGATGGGGGTGGCTGTAGATCAGGTCGGCGGCTGGTTGGCCGTGGCCGATCCGGCGGACAAACGTGTGCATGTGTTTGACGAGGCGCGGGGAAAGTACTGGGCACTGACCACGGTGAACAAGCACGTGTTGCAGCATCCCATGGCCGTGAGCGGCGATGGGCGGGGCAATCTGTATGTCGTTGACAGTGAACAGCGTCAGGTACATGTCTGGGCAGATGCAAAGGAGTGGCGACGCAGTTACGGTGGTAGCGAGTCGTTGCAGCGGCCGACTGCCGCCGCGGTGGATGCCGCCCGGGGCCGGCTCTATGTGGTGGATACCCCGGCGCATGTGGTGCGGGTATTCGATTTGACCAGTGGTGCGATGACAGAGAACATCGGTCGCCGCGGCATGCTGGATGGAGAATTCAACTACCCCAGCTTCATCACTGTCGATCACCGCGGCCAGGTCTTCGTCACCGACGCCCTCAATGGTCGTATCCAGGTGTTCGATGCACAGGGGGGCTTCGTGCGCAGCATCGGGCAGCGTGGCGATGGTTCCGGTGATTTCTCGGCACCCAAGGGGGTGGCGCTGGACAGTAGCGGCCATACCTATGTGGCCGATGCCAGTTTCGACAATATTCAAATCTTCGATACGGAAGGTCGCTTGTTGCTGTTTTTCGGTGCCAGCGGACAGGCACCAGGGATGTTCTGGCTGCCTACCGGGTTGGCCATGGGCGAGGATGACCGGCTGTATGTGGCCGACTCCTACAACAAGCGCGTGCAGGTGTTTCAGTATCTGCGGGAGGCCGGGCGGCCATGAACGGGTATCTGCATCGTCTTTGCGTGGTACTGGTGCTGTTCGTGCAGGGCACGGCCTGGGCCGGTATCGCCACCACCAGGCACAATCTTTCCGCCGATGGCCCCGGTACCTACAAGGCCACCAGCGAACAGCAGATCTGCGTGTTCTGTCACACGCCGCACAATGCCTCACCGGCGGTTCCCCTGTGGAATCATGAAATGTCCGGGGCGACCTATGCACTTTATGACAGCCCGACGATGGTGGCGAGTCCCGGCCAGCCTACCGGGGCCAGCAAGCTTTGTCTGTCCTGCCATGACGGCACCGTAGCCCTGGGCAGTGTCCATAATCTGCCGTTCGGCAGTGGCAATGGTGCCGGCGTGGTGCCGGGTCTGGAGGCCGTGCTGGCCGGCGCGTCATCGCTCAGCACGGACCTGAGCGACGACCATCCCATTTCGTTCGTTTACGACACCGCCCTGGCCGGCCAGAATCTCGAGCTGGTGTCACCGGCACTGCTCACCGGCAGCATCAAGCCGGATCACAACGGCGAATTGCAGTGCACCAGCTGCCATGAGCCGCACAGTGACACCTATCCGAAATTCCTGCGCATCGGTTTTACCGACGAGGCAGGTTACGGTTCGCCGCTGTGTCGCACCTGCCATGACAAGAAATACTGGTCCACAGTTGTCAATCAGGGCCACCGCGAATCCATCGCCCAGTGGAATGGCGCTGGCACCAATCCGTGGCACCTGCCCGGCCACAACCTGGCCAACGATGCCAATTCCACGCCCAAGGCCAATGGTTGCGAGAGCTGTCATCGCCCGCACAGCGGTGGCGGCGGACGTGAGCTGCTCAAGCAGGATGGCGAGGCCGGTGTCTGCCTGGTGTGCCACAACGGTAATGTCGCCACCGGCTCGAAGGACATCGCCACGGCATTGACCAAGACCTATACGCATCCCGTCTCTACCATCAATGGTGTCCACAGTACTGAGCGTATCGATGCCAACACCGTGCGTGAGGCGCAGGCCAATCTGGCCAACCGCCACGCCGAGTGTCCCGACTGTCACAATCCGCATGCGGTCTCGCCGGGTGTGTCGCCCAGCGTCGGCAGTGGCACACCGACCAACAATCTGGCCTCCAACGTGCTGAAGGGCATATGGGGGGTGGAGCCGGTCTGGCCCGGCAATTGGCAGGATGTGACCAGTTACAGTGTGGTGGACGATGTGCAGTACCAGCACCAGCTCTGTTTCAAATGCCACTCCTATTACGCCTTCGGCAACAGTCCGCCGCTCGACCCCTACGGACTGATCGGCGGTGATGGTCTGCTCACCGATCAGGCCAAGGAGTTCAATCCCAACAACAAGTCCTACCACCCGGTGGTGGCGCAGGGCAAGAATGATTTCATCGCCTCTGACGGGGCCAATTACTCCGCCGCCCTGATCAACGGCATGACCCCGACCAGTACCATGACCTGTGCCGACTGTCATTCCGACAGTCAGGGCATCGATGGTCTGAAGGGGCCGCACGGTTCCGACGTGTGGCCGATCCTGTGGGCGCCCTATGATTTCACCACCGGCATGAGCGACACCAGCAATCACCTGTGTTTCAAGTGCCATGACTGGGGCGTCTATGGTGGTGGCACCAATACCAGCGAGTACAGCACGGGTTTCTCCGGCCGGTTCGACGGGGCGCGGAAGAACCTGCACAACCGCCATATTGGGTTTCGCAACATGCCCTGCCTGGCCTGCCATGTGGCGGTGCCGCATGGCTGGCAGCGGCGGGCGCTGCTGGTGTTCGGTACCGGTGACCCGGATCCGGCACCCTACAATGCCCACTATCGTTTCCCCATCAATGGCAGCGTCTACTATGGCCTCAATTCCAGCATCCCGCTCGATACCATCGGCAGCGGTAACTGGAGAAGGACGGACTGCCATGGCGCCAGCTATACCGGCAGCAGCGGGGTGTCCGGCGTGGGAAGTTGCGCCAATTGATCCGCCTGTGGCATCTGCTGGGTTCACACCAGTTGGCCACGGTGCTGTTGGGGGTGCTGGCGCTGCTGGCCATGCTGGGCGGCACCCTGCCGCAGACGGCGCGGCTCAACCCGCAGGAGCGGCAGGGCTGGCAGCAGGAGTGGAGTGCGAGCAGCGGCTGGCTGGACAGTCTGCGTCTGTCCGATGTGTTTGGAGCCTGGTGGTTCTGGCTGGTGTGTGCGCTGTTGCTGCTCAATCTGGTGACGGGCACGCTGCAACTGATGATGCGCTTGCGGGGCCGGCGCGAGCCGGGGATGTGGGGCGTGGCGCTGGGGCATGGCGGCCTGGTGCTGCTCATCGCCGGTGCCATGGCGAGTGCAGTGTCCGGTTTTGGCGCCCACCTGGAGCTCACGGAAGGTGAGGTATGGAGTGGTGCGCCAAACAAGCTGGTGGTGGATCGCGGCCACGCAGATGAATTTTCCGGCATGCTGCGCCTCGACAAGGTAGAGGCTGTGGTGGAGCAGGGCAGCAGGTTGCGTGACTTGCGCCTGGCAGTGAGCTGGCAGGAGGCGGGAGGTGCGGCGCAAGCGGGCGAGATCAGTTCGAACCGGCCATTGCATGTTGCGGGGTACCGCATCTATCCCGATAACACCTTCGGCCATAGCGCCGTACTGGAACGCGTGTTGCGCGATGGCAGTCGCCGTCTGCTGCTGGTGCATTTTCCCTTGCCGCGCGCGCAGTGGGGGGCGATGAATTGGCAGGTCGAACACGGTCGCGCCATCAACACCGGTGACGAGATACGCTCCTTCCGGTTGCGGCTGGAGGGAGAGCCGGCAAGGTTGCACATGAATGTGAGTCGTGGTGCCGAGCAGCTGTTCGAGGGTTGGTTGAATCTCGGTGACAGCGCGGAAGTGGGCGGCGAGCGCATGACGCTACGACAGGTGAGTCCCTGGGCCGGACTGTATCTGGCCGCCGACCGTGGGGTGCCCTGGGTGTTCGCCGGTGTGGTTCTGGCGGTCATGGGCTTCGTGTTTCATCTGATCGGACGACGGTGGTGACGGAGGCTGGGGCGAAGGTGGCGGCAACGATGCTGATGCCGGAACTGGTGATGGTATTGCAGGGCGGCATCGCCGTGATCTATATGCTGGCGGCGGCGCTGATGGTGCTGTGGCCACGGTTACAGCTTACTGCACTCATGCTGGTGGCGGGGGCGTTGCTGGTGCACGTGATGTTGTTCATGTTGCGCTGGCATGGCCAGGGGCAACTGCCACTGGTCACGCGCTACGAAGACCTCACCGTGGATGCGCTGTTCCTGGTCGTGGTCTATCTGCTGGCACAGTGGAGACGAGCCGAATTGCGTCGGGCCGCTGCCTTGATGCTGGCGGCGGCGGGGGTGTTGGCGCTCGCTGCACTGAGCTACAGCCAGGATTTCTATCCATGGAGTCCGGCGCTGCGCATCTTCTGGTTGCAGATCCATGCACCACTGAACAGTCTGGCGATGGCGCTGGCGACCTTGTGTGCCTCACTGGCCCTGCTGGGTGGAAAAGCCGAGGAGGGGCGCTGTGGCCGACTGTTGTGGTGGGTGCTGTTGTTGTGGAGCGTAATGGTGGCGACCGGTGCCTATTGGGCCTATCTGGCCTGGGGACGTTTCTGGGGCTGGGATCCCATCGAGAGCTGGGCATTGGCGACGGCGCTGGCCTATGCCGTCGTGTGCCATCTGATGTTGCGCCCGGCGTGGGCAGGATTGCGTGGCTGCCGGCTGGCCTTGTTGCCGTATGCCATGTTGCTGTTCACCACCTATGGTCTGGTGCTGGTGCGTTACAGCATGCATGGCCAGTATCTGTTCCGTTGATGGCGACAGGTAGTGATGTTGCTGTTTCTGAGTCTAATCGTTGATTGGAGTGTGATGATGAAGCGTGTTTTTTCAATGGTGGCAGGTGTGATGGTGACAGCATTGTTGATGTCGGGTTGTGGCAAGGAGCCGGCGCAGGAGACAACAGTTCCCAAACCGAACGCCGCAGTGCAGCCGGCCATGCCGGCGGATCATCCGCCGACCGAGGTGCAGGTGGAGCCGGCAGAGGTGCTGGCACAGCTGCCCGCCGGTCACCCGACGCTGGAGGGATTGACGGATCAGCCCGCTGCCCCTGCCGGTCACACGATGCGACCGCGCAACGAGCCTGCGGTAGTCGTGCCGGACAGTGTGCGTGCACGCTGGAAGAGTGTGACGCTGGAGGTGACGCTGGGCGGGACGAAGCGTGAGTTGCGGGTGGCGCCGGGAGAACAGGTAGCGCTGGGGCAGGACGATCTCAGTCTGCTGATCGGCGCCTTCCTGCCGGCCTACATGAGCGATTTCTCGCAGGCCACCAGCGACGGGGATGAGCTGTCGAACCCCGCCTTGCAGGTGAGTGTGCTGCACAACAATGCGGTGGTGGACAAGGGCTGGCTGTTCCGTGACTACCCCGACTTCAACACGGTAAGCAACGCGCGGGTAGCCTTGCGGCTGTTGGCTGCCCACGACTGACTTGGCCTGGTCGCAGGCGAGGAGGTGGTGATGATGCGACGATACTCGGTATGTGCGGCGTTGGCCGGCTTGTGCCTGTTGCCGGTGCTGGCCGTGGCGAACAGCAATGAGGCGCAGCAGCAGGTGTTGCAGCGGGTGGAGAAATTCGCCCGCAGCTACGACCTTAACCGGCAGGATAAATATCACATCGACTTTTACTACTCGCCGCTGCACGCCATGGCGGCATACCGCGAACTCCTGCTCTGGATTGAACAGCCAGACGTGCCTGCCGCAGTACGTGATGAAGTCATGGCGACCATACTCGCCGGCATGGAGTCGGTGGTGCGTGATTCGCGTGCCGGCCCGGCAACCGGGCAGGAGTTGCTCGGCATTGGCTATCTGCGCGCCCTGCCACGCTACAGTCAGGAACCTGATGTGGCGCGGCCGGACAGCCGGATCTGGCGTAGTGACGGGATGGAGCCGCGCACTACGCCGGCGGCGATTGGGAAGTCGCTGTCGGCCAAGGCTCTGCTGCTGAGTCGTCTGCCTGCCGCTGCACCGGAACGGCAATGGCTACAGGCAAGCTTGCGTCGCGAATATGATGAGCTGTCAGCCCAGTTGCTTACCCTGGCGCCGTACGGTTACATGCCGGAGGTGGTGCGCCGGGAGGGGAACACCTGGGTGGTGGTAGACGGGCGCAGCCGACTGTTTTCGCAGGCGGCCCTGCTGCGCGGACTGATCGAAACCGAGGCGGCTCTGGCAACACTGGGCGCCTCGGCGAAAGACTGGCGTGTGCAGGTACAGCGCAGTATCGATACCCTGTTTGCCGGCCTGGTACGCCGCCATCACGATGTGGAAGCAGGCAGCGTGGTTGACGTTCATGATCCGGACAAGGGGCGTGGCGACCGTGTGATGCTGGAGGACATGGTGCAGTGGCTGGAGGCCCTGGCTTTGATGGCGCAGCCGTCCCAGCCGAGTGCGCTGCGGTCACGGGCACAACAGCTGGCACGGGAGCAGATACAGTTCCTGCTGCGGGCAGAGACCGGCAAGGAGCCGCCACCACGCGGCTATCTGGTGCGCAAGGCTGTCCCATTGCGTGCCACGGTACGTTCGCTGGAGGAGACGCTGGCGATACTGTCCATACTGCAACTGGCGGAACAGTTTGGTGTGCAGGATGTGGGCGAGTTGCCGCAACTCCTCAGTGACAGGCTGGAAGCCGACTACTGGTCCGCGGAGGCGGGACTGTACCGCACGGCCGCCGGTTTTACCGCCTCGGCCTATGACGGACATATGTTCTCACTGACCCTGCGCTGGTTACGTCGGCAGGGTAATGCAGAGGCGATGCGGCGTGGCGAATTGCTGCTCCAGGGCGTATGGAAGCAGGGCGGCCTGCTGCAGTGCGAGCCGCCGCAAAGCGGCGAACCTCAATCTCTGGAGCAGGCGCTGGCACAGCGTGGCGCAGTCCTTGCGGCAGAAGTGGCTGCCGTGCCCGCTGTGGAACAGGGCGAGCGCATCGCCGCCTTCGTGCGTGAGATTGCCGATCAGGATGGCGATACGGTTCCAGGTTGCCGCTTTGCCGCCGGCGCATTCGGTGGTGCACCAGTGCCGGTCATCCAGACCAGTGTGCGCACACCCTATCCGGCACGCAAGAATGCACAATGATTTGTGCGCCGTGGATTTCCAATTGAGGTGAAACTGCGATGAATCACAAGACGAAGGCGTTGCTGTTGTGTCTGGTGTTGACGGGCCTGGGTGGGGCGGCACAGGCCTTTCAGGGTGACTCCGGGCAGGGGCAGGATATCTTCATGCAGCGGTGCAGTATTTGCCATGGCACGGATGGGCGTGGCAATAACGGCATGGCAGTGGATTTTCGCGAGGAGTGGTACCGCCTTACCAAGTCGGATACCGAACTGATGCAGAGCCTGCGCAATGGCCTCAGCACGCCCGGACGAACCTACACCGCCGGCATGATGCCGCCACAGATGCTCAATGAGCGGGAAATGTACGATGTGTTGGCCTACTTGCGTTCAGCTTTCATGCAATAACCAGCCGCCATTCAATATACCGGCAGATCCAGCTCGAATAGTGCGTCAATCTCTGCCTGGCTGGGCATGGCTATGGCCTGTTCCACCGTGGCCCGGGTCAGGTGCGGTGCAAGAATTTCAAGCAGGTCATACATGTAGCGACGCATGAAGGTGCCGCGTTTCATGCCGATTTTGGTTACGTTGCTGTCGAAAAGGTGGTTCGCTTCCAGGGCGCACAGATCACAATCGATTTTCGGGTCGTAGGCCATATGCGCAACGATGCCGATGCCAAGGCCGAGGCGCACATAGGTTTTGATGACGTCGGCATCGGTAGCGGTAAACACGACATTGGGTGTGAGGCCGAGCGCAGCAAAGGCGGAGTCGAGCTGGAAGCGGCCGGTGAAACCGAAGACATAGGTCACGATAGGGTATTCCGCTATTGCTTCCAGGGTAAGCGGCCGTACCTCGTTCAGGGGATGGTCGGCGGGTACTACGATGCTACGATTCCAGCGGTACAGCGGCAGAAGTAGCAAATTGTCAAAATGCTCCATTGCTTCGGTGGCGATGGCCATGTCCACAAGCCCCATGGATACCATCTCGGCAATTTGCATCGGGGTGCCCTGATTCATGTGCAGGCGTACACCAGGATAGCGGCGGATGAATCCGGCAATGCGTTTCGGCAACCAGTAACGTGCCTGGGTGTGGGTGGTGGCAATCGACAGATTGCCGCTATGTGGATCGGTATGCTCCAGGGCAAGCTGTTTGATGGTCGTTGCATCTGCAACGATGTGCCCCGCCAGATCAACGATGCGTTGTCCTGCCGGGGTGATGGCCGCCAGCTGTTTGCCGGTACGGGTAAACAGTTCCAGCCCGAGCTCTTCCTCGAGTAACCGTATCTGCTTGCTGATGCCTGGCTGTGAGGTGTGCAGCGCAGCGGCGGCTGCGGAAATATTAAGACCCTGACGACTTACTTCCCAGACATAACGTAATTGCTGCAGCTTCATTCCTTATAACCTGCTCGTCTATGGATAGGAAAAGATGATCTTTTACATCCTGTAAATCCATTGTTAGGGTGCCAAACCGAATCTGTTCTTGGGCCCCGTCATGCGTTGCATATTCTGCACGCCTGGCATCTGGAAATCTATAGCGAGGTTGCTGTGTTGTCAGAAGAACTGGTGTGGGTGACGCCGGAAGTAGAACCGCGATTACAGGATTTAGGCAATGCAAAAGAGCGCGTAGGCGGATGTGATGATTCAGGCTCTGGTTCCGCAATTGTTATCAGAGGCGTTACGCACGCAGGACTTCCATTTCGCCCCAGTGACTGGTGTCAGCGGCTTGCTGCGGCAGCGACAATCAACTGCTCATATTGCAGCGATATTCGTGGTCGCAAGGTAAATCCACACGTCAAGGTCGTCATTGATGACGGCATCCATTCGTTGCTGGTATCCAGGGCCTTGGTGGATGTAGATCCACCTTTGTATGACTTCATGATCATGTTTGGCAAGAGCAATGGGTTGCAGCTGTATTTTGATGGCTTGGGAGAAGGCTGATGACTTTGCAGCAGCTGCGCAGCATTCAGGAGGTTGTGCGTAATGGCTTGAATATTTCCGCTGCGGCGCGCGCCTTGGACAATACGCCGCCTAACGTTAGTCGCTATATCCGCATGCTTGAGGAAGAGCTTTCGGTACGCATGTTCAATCGTGCCGGAGGAAGGCTCGTCGGATTGACGCCGGAAGGGAACAGGATCATGGATATGGTGGTTGCTGTTCTGGATAGCGCGGACGGATTGCAACGCATGGCACAGGTCATGCAGCATGCTGCCGATGGAAGATTTGCCGTTGGCAGCGATGATGTGTGCGCAGTTGGTGCTTTGCCTCCGGCGGTTGCCGCTTTCAGGAAGATTTATCCTGGGGTGATGGTCAATATATTGCGCGGCTCCACTCAGGAGATGATTCGCCTGGTGAGTGACGGGAGTGTGGATTGTGCACTGATCATGGGGGATATGACCCGGTTTGACGATCTGGTTGCGCTGCCGTATGCACAGCATGAGCTGTCGATCGTGATGTCCCGGGGGCATCCGCTCAGCCAGGAAGAGAATTTGACGCTTCCTGCATTGGCCGACTATCCGCTGGCAACCTATATTTCAGGGCATGCCGGGCGAGCCAGTGTCGATGCGGCATTTGCCGCAGCCAATGTGCTGCCTGATATTGTCTATGAATCCAATGATGCTGAATTGTGTGCATCCATTGTTCTGGATAGCGATGTCATAGGTATCATATGTGGAAATTCTCGTGAGAAGTTGCCCGATGGTTTAATGCAGGTGAGCGGCGGGAGCGGTTTGTTTGCACCGGTTTCCGCCTATATCTGCATGCGCCGTGAGAGCGTCATGCGCAGATACGGGTATGAATTTGTCGAGTTGCTGGCGCCGCAGCTTACCTGCGACAAGGTGATGCGGGCCTTTTATACGCGTGATTCTTCGCCGGCCGCCGGGCTGCCTGAGCAGCCGGTGTTGCAGACGGCGAGGCACGCTGCAGACAATATTGCGTCATTGCAGAGATTAAGGTCGGGGAGGTTGAGTAATGGCAAAAGCAACGAATTTTTATCTCGCAGTATCGCGACATATTGATATCGGATTGCGGGAGCCTCTTTGGTGAAGTGCGGAGATCGCCTGTGCGCACAGGTAAATGGACGCCGCGCGGCGATGGCATGTTCTGTGTGAACGGCAGTGTTGCGCTGAAGCGTTGAGCTTGCAGCGTCAACGCTTGCCACGCAACCGTTGCAGGCGACTCTCGCAGTCCTGCAGGTGCTGGCGCAGTGTCGTCGGTGTGAGGTGACTCGGCGAACCGGTCTTGCGTGTAGTCTCGGCCAGCATGGATTTGTAGTAGAGGATGTCGTTGCGCAGTTCTTCTTCCGATATATCTTCCAGCAGTGCGCCTGGCAATGAAGTCATCACAGAAAACATGGCTAGCCCCTCGCTGTTTGTTGTGAATCGGGTCAAGACTAGAACAAGGCGTGCGGCAGGGGCAGGGGATAGGGTGGACTCATTTGGGATAGAAACCTGGAGTCAATCTTCGAAATCCCGTCTAACTTCCCGTTAGTAAAGATTTTTTGAAATCCCTCAGGTGAGGTGGATACCCATTCGGAACACCTGGTCAGGTCTGTTCCAGCGCTTGCAGGATGCCCTGCATCAGGGCCAGAGGCGTCGGCGGGCAGCCTGGGATGACGGCGTCGACGGGGATGACGTTGCTCACCGCACCGCGGCTGGCGTAGGAGCAGCCGAACTCGCCGCCGCAGGCAGCGCAGTCGCCGGCGGCGATCACCAGCTTGGGGGCGGGTGTTGCTTCATAGGTGCGGAGCAGTGCCGTTTCCATGTGCACCGACACCGGGCCGGTGACCAGCAGTACGTCGGCGTGGCGCGGTGAGGCGACGAAGTGGACGCCGTAGCGTTCGATGTCATAGTAGCCGTTGTTGAGGGCGTGGATCTCCAGCTCGCAGGCATTGCAGGAGCCGGCATCCACCTGGCGGATGGCAAGGCTGCCCTGGAACTGCCGGGCGACACCGGCGCGCAGTTGTTCACCCACCTGTTCCAGCACCGGCTCGCGCGGCAGGTCCTCGGTGATGAGCCCGGTTCGGCGGATCTTGTTCAGTATGCGCAGCATCGGCGTTTACCAGAGTTAACAACCTGTCGCAGAGACGCCGAGACGCAGAGTAATCCATTGCACAATAACGCCGCATTACGTTGGTGTGCTACTGCGCCAAACGACTCAGACAATACAAACGGCCCTATTCCAATCTCTGCGCCTCTGCGTCTCTGCGACATCTGTGTGTTCGCGTATATCACAGGTCGTGTCCCGAGTAGGAGCCGTTCACCGATTTGTTGCACACCGGGAAGTCGGGAACGATGTTGCCGTGGATGAGAAGTTCCAGTGCCGGCCAGTTGAGCCAGCTCGGATCACGCGGGAAGTAGCGGGCGATGCGGCCGTCGGCGCCAAATCTCACGTAACTGATGATCTCGCCGCGCCAGCCTTCCACCAGGCCGATGCCTTCGCCGCCGGCGGCGGGCGCCTGCCATGGTGCGGATACCGGGCCGTCGGGCAAGGTGTCGAGCAGGGTCACCAGCAGCTCCAGTGAATCCAGTATTTCCTGCATGCGCACCTGCATGCGTGCCTCCACGTCGCCGGCGGTGAACGTCGGCGAATGCACATGCAGGCGATCGTAGGGCGCGTAGGGATGGTCTCGGCGCAGGTCATAGTCCAGGCCGCTGGCCTTGCCCACATAGCCGAGGCAGCCGAGGCGCCGGGCCTGTTCCGCGCTCAGCACGCCGGTGGTGGCGAGGCGATCCTCCAGCGAGGGATGATCGTCGAGGATCGGATACAGCGTGGCCAGTTCACGGCGCAGCGGGTCGATGGCGGCGCGCAGATGGCTGAGTTGCGCGGCATCCGGATCGTGCGCCACACCGCCGGGCACGATGCAATCCATCAGCAGGCGGTGGCCGCAGCAGGCGGCGTTGTCGCGCAGCCACAGTTCGCGCAGGCGGGCGAACTGCTGCCACATGAAGGCAAAGGCGACGTCGTTGCAGATGGCGCCGATGTCGCCCAGATGATTGGCGATGCGCTCGCGCTCGGCCAGTACGGCACGCAGGGCCAGTGCACGCGGCGGCACCATGATGCGTGCCGCGCGCTCCATCGCCATGCAGGCGGCCCAGGCATGATGCACCGTGCTGTCGCCGGAGACGCGACCGGCGAGGCGCGCGAGGCCGGGCGCGTCGCGTCCTTCGGCGATCTTCTCGATGCCCTTGTGCACGTAGCCGAGGCGTTCCTCCAGGTTGAGCACCGTCTCGCCCACCGCCTGGAAGCGGAAGTGGCCTGGTTCGATGATGCCGGCGTGTACCGGCCCCACCGGGATCTCATAGGCACCGGCACCTTGTGTCTGGATGAAGTTGTAGTCCTGTTCAGGTGCGGCAGGGAGCGGCATGCTGTCGAGCGCAAACGCCTTGCGCAGTGGATAGCTGTCGGGAGCCCAGCGGTTATGGCGACTCCAGCGCCGCGCATCCGGATGGTCACTGAAGACCAGTCCGTACATGTCCTGCACGTGCCGTTCCATACGATCGGCGCCGGGGAAGTAGGGCGTGTGGGAGGTCAGCAGCGGCGCGCTGACGGGAACCTGCGTGCGCAGCAACAGGTGATCCCCTTCGCGCACCACGGCGGCGGTGATGACGAATTCCTCATCGCGCTGTTCGGCCCACACGCCCGCCCAGCGGCAGGCATAGCCCGCCGCCACCTGCGCGGCGCGGCCCCAGTCCTCCGGATCGATCTCCAGCAGATGGGCCGGAGCCAGTTGCGTGGCCGAACCGCGCCGCACCAGGATGTGTTCATCCTGATAGCGGGCGAGGAGTTCGGACAACCAGTCAAAGTGGTTCATGGCTTAAAACCAGTTTCAAGTGTCAAGTTACAAGTGGCAAGAAAAACACACTTGTAACTTGCAACTTGTAACTTGCAACTGTTCTTCATAACACTCCCTTGCCGGCGATGAGCTGCGTCGCCTGATCGAACCACTGCGCCAGCACGGCGGGAATGGCGAGGCCGAACCACAGCGCCAGCAGCAGATGCAGGTACACCGGCAGCATGTTGGCTTTCACCGGCGTCTGACCCTCCGGCTGATTGCCGTAGACCATGGGATGGATGTTGCGGAACAGGCCGGCGAAGGCGATGGCCAGGCCCGACAAGAGGACCACGGTGAGCCAGGGCCAGCTCTGCATGGTGGCGATGAGCAGCAGGAATTCGCTCACGAACAGGCCGAAGGGCGGGAAGCCGGCGATGGCGGCGGTGCCGAGCAGCAGGCCCCAGCCTACGGTCGGCTGGGTGCGAATGAGGCCGCGGATCTTGTCGATGGCCTGGGTGCCGGCGATGTGGGTGGCGTGGCCGACGGTGACGAAGATGGCCGACTTCACCAGCGAGTGCAGCGTCATGTGCAGCAGCGCGGCGAAGGTGGCGAGCGGGCCGCCCAGGCCGAAGGCGAAGGTCATCAACCCCATGTGTTCGATGGAGGAATAGCTGAACATGCGCTTGATGTCGCGCTGGCGGTGCAGGAACAGGCCGGCCACCAGGAAGGACAGCAGGCCGAAGGCCATCATCAGATAACCGGCCAGTTGCGGCTGCGGCACGTTGGGCGCAGCCGCCAGCGCGCCGTCCACCAGCATCTTGGTGCGCACCACCGCATACAGCGCGACGTTGAGCAGCAGGCCGGACAGCACCGCCGACATCGGCGTTGGACCTTCCGAGTGGGCATCGGGCAGCCAGTTGTGCAGCGGCACCAGGCCGACCTTGGTGCCGTAACCCACCAGCAGGAACACGAAGGCGATGCTCATCACCGTGGGGTCGAGCTGGCCGGCGATGCCGTGCAGCGTGGTCCACAGCAGGCCGTCCTCCGCCGAGGTGAGCACCGAGGCGGCGGCGAAGTACAGCAACACGGTACCGAACAGCGCCTGCGCGATGCCGACGCCGCAGAGGATGAAATACTTCCACGCCGCCTCCACCGATTCCGGCGTGCGGTACAACGACACCAGCAACACGGTGGCGAGGGTTGCACCCTCCAGCGCCACCCACAGGATGCCGAGGTTGTTGGTGGACAGCGCCAGCAACATGGTGAACAGAAAGCCCTGATACATGGCGTGATACAGGCGCATGCGCCGGTTGTTGACGCGGCCCTGCGCCAGTTCGTGATCCATATAAGGCCGCGAGAAGATCGCCGTGGTGGTGGCGACGAAGGCGGTGAGCACCAGCAGATAGACATTGAAGGCGTCGACGTAGAAGAACTTGCCGGGCGACAGCAGCGGGCCGCTTTCGAATATCTCCAGCGCCAACACGATAGAGGCCGCGGTGGTGGCGGCGGCAAAGGCCACGTTGACCCAGCCGGCGATGCGGCAGCGCGGTACCACGGCCATCAGCAGCGTGCCGAGCAGGGGAATGAGCAGGGTGGCGAACAGGGCGTTCATTGTGAATATCTCACCGCCGAGGCGCCGAGGACGCAGAGAAACCACATCTCTTGGGCCTTACACCGGCACATGATCCAACCAGGAGATTCTGAACGCGCTGGCAACCGCATGAAATTCCTCTGCGAACTCTGCGCCTCTGCGGTGAAAGTCGTGTTCTTGGTCATCCGTGGTTATCCTGCTGTTCTTCCTCCTCGGTGCTTTCCGCCAGGCGGCTGAGGCGGTCCACATCCAGCGAGTCGATGCTCTGGCGGATCTGGAAGAAGAACACACCGAAGATCACTGTTGCCACCAACAGATCGAAGGCGACGCCCAATTCCACCACCATGGGCATACCGTGGGTGGATACCACCGCGGCGAAGAACAGGCCGTTCTCGATGGACATGAAGCCCACCACCTGGGTGATGGCCTGACGCCGCGTTACCATCATCAGCATGCCGAGCAGCACCACTGCCATGCTGATGGCGATGGTGTTGCGGGTGGCCAGCGTCGACAGCTTCTCCACCGGCAGCGCGACGTAATAGCTGAAGGCCACCAGCGCCGCGGCGGCCAGCAGCACCAGCGACGGGTTCACCACCGTCTCCACCTCGCGCGTTATCTGCAGCTTGACCACGATGCGGTGCAGTACCCAGGGGATCAGCACCGCCTTGAGGGCGAAGGTGATCAGCGCGGAGATGTACAGGTGATGCTGGCCGGCGACCAGCGCGACCATGGCCGTGGCCGCGGCCACCAGCGCGCCCTGCCAGGCGAAGGCGTGGATGCAGGCGATGATGCGCGTCTGCGCCAGCAGGGAAAAGGAGGTAAACAGTACCAGCGCAGCGAGGATCACCACGCCCTGTTCCTGCAGGGTGAACTGGGCGAAGTTCATGCCGGATTACTCACCGCAGAGGCGCAGAGTGCGCAGAGAGAAACGGTGTTCATACTGCCCGCAGCACGACAGCGGCCGTTGATATGAAGCGAACGCCATGGCCTTTCTCGGCGTCCTCTGCGTCTCTGCGGTGAAATGTTCCACGCCGGACTCATGCTCCCACCTCAAGGATCACATGGCTCAGCATGCCGAGCAGGGCGAAGAGGAAGGCGAGGTTGAGATAGCCCGGCACGCGGAACAGGCGCATCTTGGCCAACGCGGTTTCCGCTACCGCCAGCACCACGCACAGCAGCATCAGTTTGCCGGTAATGGCGGCGAGGCCGAGCAGCAGCGCGGTCGGCGTGCTCTCCACGGCGATACCCCAGGGGAAGAAGATGTTGGCGATGAGCACGCCGTAGATCATCAGCTTGAGTTGTGCCGCCCATTCCATCAGCGCCAGGTGGCGGCCGCTGTATTCGAGGATCATCGCCTCATGCACCATGGTCAGTTCCAGGTGGGTGGTGGGATTGTCCACCGGGATGCGGCCGGTCTCGGCCACCGCCACCAGTAACAGGGCGAGCAGGGCGAACATGAACGACGGCCGCAGCACCAGGCCCTGCGCCAGCAGGAAGTCGATGGCATGGGAGATGTTGCTGCTCTGCGCCGTCATGGTGAGGGTAAAGATGGCCATCAGCATGGCCGGTTCGGCCAGTGAGGCGATGGTCATTTCGCGCGACGAGCCCATGCCGCCGAAGGCGGTGCCCACATCCATGCCGGCGAGGGCGAGAAAGAAGCGCGCCAGGGCGAGAAAGCCCACCAGCACGATGACGTCGGCAATGGCCGCGGTGGGCAGATGGACGGCGAGCAGCGGGATCACCGCCGCGGTGACCACGGTGGCCGAGAACACCACGTAGGGCGCGGCGCGGAACAGCGGCGAGGCGGTATCGGCGACGATCACCTCCTTGCGGAACAGTTTGCTGAGGTCGCGGTAGGGCTGGGTCAGCGCCGGTGCGCTGCGGTTCTGCAGTCGTGCCTTGAGCAGGCGTAGCCAGCCCACCAGCAGCGGCGCCGCCGTCACGAACAGCGCCGTCTGCAACAGCGCCAGCAGCCAGCCTTGCAGGGTCAGGTAATCAGCCATAGCAGGAACAGCAGCGTGAAGAAGGAATAGGACAGATAGGTACGGATGTTGCCGCTTTGCAGCAAGGCCAGCCGCCGCGCCGCCCGCAACACCCAGCGGCCGATGGGCTCGTAGAGCAGGCCCCAGCTGCGATCGGTCACCAGCAGCTGATGGCGCAGGCCGGTGAGTTGGCTGCTCTTGTCGTCGCTGAGACGCTCCACCTTTTCATCCAGTTGCCATACCGGCTGGAAGATGCGCCGCACCGGTTGGGCGAAAGCAGTGGCGGTGTACTGCATGCGCGGGCTCAAGGGACCGAAGCCGCAGTCCCACGGGTGGACGCGGCGCAGAGGCTGTTCCTTGCGGCCATGCAACAGCAGATAGAACAGTCCCCAGGTGAGCCCTAAACCGAGCAGGACCAGCGGTGCGCTGTAACTGGCCACGGCGGGCGATACCGGCGTCAGCCACAGCCAGCCTTCCCCGGTGATGCCCGGCTCGGGCAGGCCGCCGAGGGACTGCGGGATGGCGCCCATCACGTCGATGGCCAGCGCGGGCAGTACCCCGAGCAGCAGACACAGCACCGCCAGCAGGCCCTGCGCCGCGCGCATGCCGAAGGACGGCAGATGCGCCTGGCGCGCCTGGCGTGTGCGCGGCTGGCCGAGGAAGGCGATACCGTACAGGCGCACGAACAGCATGGCGCCGAGGGCCGCGGTGAGGGCCAGCATGGCGGCGGTGACCGGGATGACTATGCGCAGCACGCCGCTCTCCAGCACTACGCCCTGCAGGGCGGTCTGCAGGGTGAGCCACTCGGAGGCGAAGCCGTTGAACGGCGGCAGCGAGGCGATGCTGAGGCAGCCGATGAGGAAGAAGGTGCCGGTGTAGGGCAGGCGCTTCAGCAGGCCGCCCATGTGTTCCAGGCTGTGCTGGTGGGTCTGCTGGATCACCGCGCCGGCGCCGAGGAACAAAAGGCTCTTGAATACGGCGTGGTTGAGGGCGTGATACAGCGCGGCGATGAGGCCGAGGCTGCCGAGCAGCGGCTGGCCCGAGGCGAGGAAGATCATCGCCAGCCCCAGGGCCATGAAGATCACGCCGACGTTCTCGATGGATGAGTAGGCCAGCAGGCGCTTGATGTCGGTCTGCTGCATGGCGTAGAGCACGCCGAGCAGGGCGGAGACGCTGCCCACCAGCAGCACGATGACGCCCCAGTCCACCTGCAGCGTGCCGATGAGATCGAAGGTGACGCGCACGAAGCCGTAGATCGCCACCTTGAGCATCACACCGGACATCAGTGCCGAGATGTGCGACGGCGCCACCGGATGGGCCTCGGGCAGCCAGGCATGCAGCGGCACCAGACCGGCCTTCATGCCGAAGCCGAAGAAGGCGAGGGCGAAGGCCACGCCGGCCCACAACGCCGGCAGTTCGGCCGCGCGCATCGCCTCGAAAGTGAAGCCGCCGCCGAAGGCAGCCAGCACGCCGTAGCCGAGCAGGATGGCGAGGCCGCCGACATGGGCCATCAGCAGATAGAGGAAGGCGGCACGGCGATTGGCGGCGTTTTCGTGCTGGAAGGCCACCAGGAAATAGCTCGACAGCGACATCAGTTCCCACGCCACCATGAACATAAAGGCGTCGTCGGCGATCACCACCAGCTGCATGCCGGCCACGAACAGGCCGGTGAATACACCCAGGGCGGACAGCGAATGGCGGCCATGCAGGAATTCGCGGGTGTAGCCGGGGCCGAACACGGCGACCGCAAACACCACGACACCGATAAGCAGCAGGATGAAGCCGGACAGGGCATCGACCCGCACCGACCACGGTAGCCAGGGCAGACCAAGGGGGAGCTGGGCAGCCACGGCATCGCCGGTCAGCACCAGCAGACCGCCTGTGGCAGCGGCAAGGCCGGAAAGCCCAAGCAGGGGAAAGCAGACGAGCCTGAGGAGAGAACGGTAACGGCTGGCGCCCAGCCCGACCAGCCCCGACAACAGGGACAGCATGACTGCGTATGCGATCAGCTGTAATGCCACGTCTGCTTATGCTCCCGTGCCGGGCCACGACCACCAATGATAGCGGGGCAATTATAAGCTTTTTATTGTCGTTTGCGACGACTTGATAAGTGTCGATCTCAGGCTGCAATGAGGGTTACTGCGCCAGGGTTGTATAAAGCCACTTGTTTTATATGGAGAAATTACCAGGTTGCCGCCGGAGAAAATCAGATTATTCCTACATACACGCTCCACGCGGCTTGCTAGTTTGATCGGGCACATCATCTGATGGGGCTGACATCGTGAAAGGACATATCATGGACTGCACCTCCTGCGTGGTGTCGGACTACGGCAAGGGCGCAGAGACTGATCGTTTCTGTACCAAGTGCCGTCACCACCTGCTGCAAAAGCGCTATTGCGTTGCCCTGCGCGAAGCCGATCACTCACTGATGCCTTTCATTGCCCTGGATGACGCCGTTCAGGCCACCGAGTACGCCGGCCGCCTGGGGCGCCAGGGAATCTCCCATGTCATCCTGAGCTGGAATCCCGAGCAGCAGCATTTTTCGTTGTTCTGATTCAGCCTTCAGTCCAGTTCCGGGCCGGGGGTAAACTCCACTGTCGTGAAGCCGTGATCCTCCAGGGTCGCGGCGATCTCCTCCCAGCGCCATTCCTCTGCTTCCTCCTGTGCCTCGGCAATGAGCGCCGTCACGCGGCGCAACGCATCCCGCTCGCTGTAATCGTCGGGAATGCGTATCAGCCGGATGCGCTCAAAGTTGTGGGCGGGTAACAGCATCAGTCGATCCGGCATGGTTTTCTCCTGTTCAGCCACCAATCCAAATCTGCCGCAACATTGCGGAGACTGGACGGAAGTATAGATCGACACGTTCGGAGAAAACTTGTGGTTTGTGTGAGACATCTGCGACAGGCACCGGCCGGTTTCAGGGGCCGGTGCCCGCCGCATGGAGACTGGTCAGTAAATTGGGATCACGGCATAGCCTTGCGCCTGATAGCCGATAAGGGAGACGAAGGTGTTGCCCACTGGCGTGATGCCTTGCAGCAGAGTGGTGTTATCAACCTGGAAGAGGCGAGTAGCAATGGAACACCCCTCCATATGTACGCCCAGCTGGCGCAGGTTGGCGATCTGGTCTGCCACGTGATCCAGGTGTTCGAACTCAGTCAATTCGAAGCGCTCACGGTCGGTGGAGACGAGACTGACCGCGAGGCCACGGAAAGCGAGAATGATGTCGGGCCGCACGCCTTGCCGCTTAAGGTCATCGTGGGTCTCGCGGATTACCGCCAGGTAGAGGTTCAGCCGCTTGGCGTCAGCGGCGTTGATGTCGAACACCACCTTGCCATGCTGGACGCCGCGCAGGGCGGCGGTGTCACTGGGCTTGTCGGCCAAGGCGGTAGTGGTACACAGCGCCAGCATGAGGGAAACAAGCCAATACCTTAAAAGTTTCATCAGTTACCTCCGGTTGTGGTTAAAACGAACGTTCGTTCTATTTTCGGGTGAAAAAAAATTGTCGGCGTGAATTTGCCTATATGCGTATGGCGCGCCAGGCGCACTCCTGTGTTTGGGCCAGATAGTGGCTCAGAGGCTGTTCTAGAACACCGTCCAGGTGGAGCTGGATCATGCGTATAGCGCCGCCAAAGGCGGCGGTGGCGGCTACCCAGGAATCAAGTGGGCGCACCGCCCCGGACTTGATGCCACCTTCGATGCACTGACGCATAAGCTCGAAGGGGCGGGAGGAGCAGAGCGGTTTTTCCGTCGGCATGAATTCGCGGTGCTTGGCATCAAGGATGAAACGCATCATCTCCGGCGAGTTTTCGGCGGTTTCGAACATGAAAGCGATAATGGCGTCGCAGCGCTTGTGGCATGTGGCATGCCGGTTCAGGATGTCGCTCAGAGTCGTCTCCAGGCGGGCCAGCAGGTCATCATATAGGGACTTGGCCAAGCTTTCCTTGTTGGCGAAGTGGTGGTAGATGGCGCCGATGGAGACACCGGCCTCACGGCGAATATCGTGTATCGAAGTGTTGAAGTAGCCGTGCCGGCTGAACAGGCGCAGGGCTGTTTCGAGCACCACAGCATGCAACTCTTCGCCTCGCGGGGTTTTTTTCGGGGGCGTGGACATGATCTCACCAAAACCGAACGTTCGTTCTAAACTAGGCTAAATTCAGCCACCCTGTCAAGGGTGGCGGGGAGGCGGTATGTTGGTGGAGCTGATCATCCTGGCAGCGCTGGTGGCGCTGGTGGTGTGGGCCATCCGGCCGCCGCGGCGGTAAAGGATCTCCCGCGTCTAGCTGGTACTCACGTCCTTCTGTGCTCGACCCAGCGTCGCATCAGCCACTTCTCCAGTTCTACCAACGGAAACACCGTAGCCGCGATGAGGACGATTTGCAGCCAGGTGCCCGCGTCCAGGGCAACGGTGCCGAACAGGTGCTGCATGGGCGGAGCATAGGTGAACAGCATCTGCAGACCCAGCACCAGGGCCACGGCGATGAGCACATAGCGGTTGCCGAACAGGGCCTCACGGTTCAGGGACGGTTCGAGGATGTAGCGGCTGCTGAAGATGTAGAACACCTCGAACATCACCAGGGTGTTGACGGCGATGGTGCGGGCTTCTTCCAGCGGCATGCCGTGGGTGCGGTGCCAGAGGAACAGGCCGAAGGTGCCGGCCACCAGGATGGCGGAGACGAACAGGATGCGCCAGACGAGGAAGCCGCTGAGCAGGGGTTCAGCCGCCTGGCGCGGTGGGCGGCGCATCACGTTGGGTTCCGGCGGCTCGAAGGCCAGGGCCAGGGCCAGGGTGACCGCAGTGACCATGTTGACCCACAGGATCTGCAAGGGTGAGATGGGCAGGCTGCGGCCGAGCAGGATGGCCGCAACGATGGTGAAGGCCTGACCGCCGTTGGTGGGCAGGATGAACATGATCGACTTGCGGATGTTGTCGTAGACGGTGCGGCCTTCCTCCACCGCATGGGCGATGGAGGCGAAGTTGTCGTCGGTGAGCACCATCTCAGCCGCTTCCTTGGCCGCCTCGGTGCCGGTGACGCCCATGGCCACGCCGACGTCGGCCCGCTTCAGCGCCGGCGCGTCGTTCACGCCGTCGCCGGTCATGGCGATGATCTTGCCCTCGGCCTGCAATGCCTCCACCAGGCGCAGCTTGTGTTCGGGGCTGGCGCGGGCGAATACATCGGTGTCGAGCACGGCGCGACGCAGGGCGGCATCATCCATCTGCTCGATCTCCTTGCCGGTGAGGGCACGGGTGCCGTCGCCTATCCCCATCTGACCGCCGATGGCGCGGGCAGTGACGGCGTGGTCGCCGGTGATCATCTTGACGCGAATACCCGCCTCCCGGCACTTCGCCACGGCGCGGATCGCCTCCTCACGGGGCGGGTCGATGAGGCCGACCAGACCGAGCAGGGTCAGGTCACCTTCCACATCGTCGAAGGTCAGCTCGCGGCGACCGTCATTGCCGGTGGGCTTGGTGGCGATGGCGAGGATGCGCTGTCCGTGTGCCGCCAGTTCCTCGATGCGCTCATGCCAGTAGGCGACATCGAGGGGGCGGTCATCGCCGTCAAGGCGCTGGCTGTTGCAGGCGGTCAGCACACGCTCCGGTGCGCCCTTGAGCAGGATGAAACCGTTGCCGCTGTGATCGTGATGGAGCGTGGCCATGAAGCGATGCTCCGACTCGAAGGGGATGGCGTCGGTGCGGGGAAACTCCTTCTGCAGCGTGGCCGGATCCAGGCAGGCCTTGAGGCCGAGGGTGATCAGTGCGCCCTCGGTGGGGTCGCCCTGCAGTCGGTAGTGGCCATCTTCCTCGGTGATGGCGGCGTCGTTGCAGAGCACGGCGGCGCGGCAGATTTCGTACAGGGTGGGGCGCTGCTCCGGTGTTACCTCTTCGTCGCCGCGGGAGAAGCTGCCGTGGGGGTCATAGCCGACGCCGCTGACGTCATAGCTGCGGTGCTGGGTGACCACGGAGCGCACGGTCATCTCGTTGCGGGTGAGAGTGCCGGTCTTGTCGCTGCAAATGACCGAGACCGAGCCCAGGGTTTCCACCGCCGGCAGGCGGCGGATGATGGCGTTGCGCCCGGCCATGCGCTGCACGCCGATGGCCAGGGTGATGGTGATGATGGCGGGCAGGCCCTCGGGGATGGCGGCCACGGCCAGGCCCACCGCCGCCATGAATACCTGCTCGGCGCTCTGGCTGTAGACCGCCACACCGACGGCAAAGGTGGCGGCGGCGATGGCGGCGATCCAGAGGCTGAGCAGGCGCCCGAAGCGGTCCACCTGGCGCAGCAGGGGGGTGGTCAGCGTCTCCACCTCGGTGAGCATGGCACTGATGCGGCCGATTTCGGTGGCGCCGCCGGTGGCCACCACCAGGCCGGTGCCCTGGCCGTAGGTGACCAGGGTGCTGGAGTAGGTCATGGAGCTGCGGTCGCCCAGCTCGGCGTCCTGTTCCACCGGCGCACTGTCCTTTTCCACCGGTACCGACTCGCCGGTCAGCGCCGCCTCCTCGATCTGCAGGTTGCGCACCTTGATCAGGCGCAGGTCGGCCGGCACCTTGTCGCCCGATTGCAGCAGCACCACGTCGCCCGGCACCAGCTCCTCCGCGGGAATCTCCACCCGGTGGCCGTCGCGCAGTACCACCGCCTTTTGCGACAGCATGGAGCGAATGGCGTCCAGCGCCTTTTCCGCCTTGCCCTCCTGGATGAAGCCGATGAGGGCGTTGATCACCACTACACCGATGATGACGGAGGTGTCCACCCAGTGGTCGAGCAGGGCGGTGACCACCGCCGCCAGCAGCAGGACATAGATCAGAATGTTGTGGAATTGCAGCAGCAGGCGCATGAGGGCGCTGCGGCGGCGCGGCTGGGGCAGGTGATTGGGGCCGTACTTCTCCAGCCGACGTTGCACCTCGGCGGCACTGAGACCCTCAGCACGGCTGTCCAGCGCACGCAGCGCTTCTTCGGCTGTGGTGGCGTGCCAGGGTGTCGGCGGGGTATTGGCTGTAGTGGACATCGGTGGAGCTCCCTGCGGATTGTTCTTGACCAGTGACAGTATGATGCCCGTACGGCAGGGGAGTTTCATCCACCTGATTTTTGTGGGCCAACTCGCTACACTGTGCGCCTTCTCAAATTGTAGGAGCCGAGTCCTCTCGGCGAATCTTTCGCCCACGGAGTGGGTTCCTACGGTGTTGTATTTGTCGTCTGCGGAGAATTTTGTGTCGGTCATCACCCAGCGTCTGCGTGAGTACGTGCGCCTCATCCGCCTCGATCGTCCCATCGGCATCTATCTGGTGATGTGGCCGATGCTGTGGGCGTTGTGGGTGGCGGGCGAGGGCCGGCCGGACCTGCTGGTGTTCGTGGTGTTCATGCTGGGCACGGTGCTGATGCGCTCCGCCGGCTGCGCCATCAACGATTACGCCGATCGGCACATCGACCTGCACGTCAGCCGCACCAAACAGCGCCCGCTGGCCGCCGGCACCATCCGGCCGCGCGAGGCGGTGTGGGTGTTCGCCGTGCTGTCGCTGGCGGCCTTCGCCCTGGTGCTGCTGATGAATCCGCTCACCATTCAGTTGTCCTTCATCGGCGTGCTGCTCGCCGCCAGCTACCCGTTCACCAAGCGCTACACCTATCTGCCGCAGGCCTATCTGGGCGTGGCCTTCGGTTGGGCGGTGCCCATGGCCTTCGCCGCGCAGCTGGGCGAGGTGCCGCCTGCCGCCTGGCTGTTCTTCATCGCCAACGTGTTCTGGTCGCTGGTCTACGACACTATGTACGCCATGGCCGATCGCGAGGATGATTTGAAGATTGGCGTGAAGTCCTCGGCGATCCTGTTCGGCCGCCACGACCGCCTGATCATCGGCCTGATGCAGGGGGTGATGTTCGGGCTGTTTGTGCTGGCCGGACTCAGTTTTGACCTGAGCGTCTGGTATTACCTCGGTCTGCTGGCGGCCGCCGGCTTTGCCGTATACGAACAGTACCTGATCAGCGGCCGTGACCCGCAGCAATGCTTCCGCGCCTTTCTCAACAATCACTATCTCGGCGCGTCGATCTTCATCGGCATCGCGCTGCACTATCTCCTGACATGAACAACCACGACTGGGCCAGACGCGATCTGTCCGTGGTGTGGCATCCCTGCACCCAGATGAAGGATCACGAACAACTGCCGATGATCCCCGTCCGTCGCGGCGATGGCGTGTGGCTGGAGGACTTCGAGGGCCGGCGCTATCTCGATGCCATCAGCTCGTGGTGGGTGAATCTGTTCGGTCATGCCAATCCGCGCATCAACAATGCGGTGAAGGCGCAGCTCGACGAGCTGGAGCATGTGATTCTCGCCGGTTTTACCCATGAACCGGTGGTACGTCTGTCGGAACGGCTGATCGGGCTGACGCCGCCGGGGCTCAATCACTGTTTCTATGCCGACAACGGCTCGGCCGCCATCGAAGTGGCGCTCAAGATGAGCTTCCATTACTGGCAGAACGTGGGGCAGAAGAGCAAGACGCGCTTCATCAACCTGGCCGGCAGCTATCACGGTGAAACCCTGGGCGCGCTGTCGGTGGGCGATGTGTCGCTGTTCAAGGAAACCTATCACCCGCTGCTGCTGACGCCGATCACCGTGCCGTCACCGGACTGCTATCAGCGCGAGGCGGGGGAGAGCTGCGCCGACTATTCGGTGCGCGCCTTCGCCCATATGGAGCAGGCACTGGAACGGCATGCGCACGAGGTGTGCGCGGTGATCGTCGAGCCGCTGGTGCAGTGCGCCGGCGGCATGCGCATGTATGACCCGGTGTATCTCAAGTTGCTGCGCGCGGCCTGCGATCGGCACGGCGTGCATCTCATCGCCGACGAGATCGCCGTCGGCTTCGGCCGCACCGGGACGATGTTCGCCTGCGAACAGGCCGGCATCACGCCGGATTTCATGTGCCTGTCCAAGGGACTTACCGGCGGCTATCTGCCGATGTCGGTGGTGTTGACCCACGACACGGTGTACCAGGCGTTCTACGACGATTACGCGCGCCTCTCCGCCTTTCTGCACTCCCATTCCTACACCGGCAACCCGCTGGCGTGCAGCGCGGCGCTGGCCACGCTCGACATCTTCGCCGAAGACAAGGTCATCGAGCGCAACAAGGAACTTGCCGCCGAGATGGCGCGTGCCACGGTACACCTGCGCGACCATCCGCACGTGGCCGAGGTGCGCCAGACGGGCATGATCCTGGCGGTGGAGATGGTGAAGGACAAGGCAAGCCGCACGCCGTATCCGTGGCAGGAGCGGCGCGGCGTGCGCCTGTATCAGCATGCGCTGTCACGCGGGGCACTGCTGCGGCCGCTCGGCAACGTCAGCTACATGATGCCGCCCTACGTCATCACGCCGGAGCAGATCCAATTCCTGGCGCAGGTGATGACGGAGAGTATCGATGTTGCCGTGAACGACGGGTCGGACGCATCGAGTGCCACGGCGACTCTGCTGTTTTGATAATGTAGGTCGGGTTACGCTGTCGCTAACCCGACCTACGACAGGAAGACTGGGGTGTGCCGGAATGAAAAGGGGGAGCCTCGGCTCCCCCTTCGCTTGATGCCGGTCAGGAGACCAGCGGGAACAGATGCGGTTCGAGCTGTCCCAGCAGGTCGCGTTCGTTGACCTTGGTGTAGTCCTTGTCGACTTGCTGGCTGACCAGTTTTTTCACCTGGTCGTTCATGTGCTTGTTGAGCATGCCGCGGAAGGCGGGCGGGGCGACGACGGCCAGCTTGCCGTAGCTGTTGGCAGTGCGCCCACTGTTGAGGATGCCGGCCAACTCGTGAGCGAAGCGATCGATTTCGTAGTCCTTGGGTGATGTCGCTTCCTCATAGCCGCTGCCGCTGCTCATGCTGCTGCTGTCGTCCTTGTAGGTACCGGGCCGGTCCGAGGCGAGTTTTTCCCCTTTCATGCGACTGGTGGGATGGAGATGTTCGCTGACCAGCTTCAGCCCGTCGCTGCGTTTGGCCAGATTGAATACCCGAGCCTCGCTGCCGTTGGCAACCAAAACCCACATATTTTCCATACGACTCTCCTTTCACTTTGCGGTATGAGAAATACAGCCGTGCCTGAAGCTTGGCACAAAAGGGCGGCTTGATCATCTGCGGTACAATTTCCCCTTTATGAGCACCGCCATGAACCCGCTACCCATTTATACTATTTTGCCCGAAGTCAAAAACCGGCTCGGTCCCGGCCGCCGGCTGGTGTTGCAGGCCCCGCCCGGCGCCGGCAAGACCACGGCGGTGCCGCTGGCCCTGCTGGAGGAGCCCTGGCTGGCCGGCAGGCGGATTCTGATGCTGGAGCCGCGCCGGCTGGCGGCGCGGGCGGCGGCGGCGCGCATGGCGTCCCTGCTCGGCGAGGCGGTGGGGGAGACGGTGGGCTACCGGGTGCGCTTCGAGCACAAGGTCTCCGCCCGCACCCGCATCGAGGTGGTCACCGAGGGCATCCTCACCCGGCGCCTGCAATCCGACCCGGAGCTGGCCGGCGTCGGCCTGGTCATCTTCGACGAGTTCCACGAACGCCACCTGCACAGCGACCTCGCCCTGGCGCTGTGCCTGGACGCCGGCGAGGCCCTGCGCGACGACCTCACCCTGCTGGTGATGTCCGCCACCCTGGACGGTGCCGCCATCGCCAAACTGCTCGACGCGCCGATTCTGACCAGCGAGGGCCGCGCCTGGCCGGTGGACATCCGCTATCTGAACAGCGAGCCGGACGGCCGCCCGGCGGACATCGCCGCCGCGGCGGTGCGCCGCGCCCTGGGCGAGACGGAGGGGGACGTGCTGGTGTTCCTGCCCGGCTCCGGCGAGATCCGCCGCGTGGCGGAGCTGCTGGCCGATGCCCCGGTGCAGCTGCATCCCCTCTACGGCGACCTGCCGCTGCCCGAGCAGCAGCGCGCCATCCTCCCCGACCCGGCGGGAAAGCGGAAGGTGGTTCTTGCCACCAACATCGCCGAGACCTCGCTCACCATCGAGGGCGTGCGCGTGGTGGTGGACAGCGGCTGGGCGCGGGTGCCGCGCTTCGACCCGCGCAGCGGCCTGACCCGGCTGGAGCTGGTGCGCGTCTCCCGCGCCAGTGCCGATCAGCGCGCCGGCCGTGCCGGCCGCCTCGGCCCCGGCGTCTGCTACCGGCTGTGGAGCGAGGGCATCCAGCGCGGCCTGATCCCCTTTGCCGTGCCGGAGATCGCCAGCGCCGACCTGGCCCCGCTGGCCCTGGACCTGGCGCAGTGGGGCGTGCGCGATGCCGCCGCCTTGCGCTGGCTGGACGCGCCGCCCGCCGGCGCCCTGAGTCAGGCCAACGCCCTGCTCACCGAACTGGAGGCCCTGGACGGC
This sequence comes from Thiohalomonas denitrificans, assembly GCA_020725115.1. GTDB lineage: Bacteria > Pseudomonadota > Gammaproteobacteria > Thiohalomonadales > Thiohalomonadaceae > Sulfurivermis > Sulfurivermis denitrificans_A. The sequence goes on along the minus strand of DYFR01000002.1, from coordinate 131,816 downwards.
GAGGGCCGCATCACCGCCCTGGGCCGCGAGATGGCGGCGCTGCCGCTGCATCCGCGCCTGTCGCACATGCTGCTGCGCGCCAAGCCGCTAGGTCTTGCCGGGCTGGCCTGCGACGTGGCGGCCCTGCTGTCCGAACGCGACATCCTGCGCGGCCCGCCGCACGAACGCAGTTGTGATTTTTCGGTGCGGCTGGAGGCGGTGCAGGCCCATCGCCGCGACGGCCGCGACGGCGCGCGCCGCTTCGATGCCGACCCCAACGCCTGCGCCGCGGTGGAGCGGGCCGCACGGCAGTGGCGGCATCTGGTCGAGGCCCAGGCCCCCGACGCCGCTCATATCCACGACAGCGGCCTGCTGCTGGCGCTGGCCTATCCGGACCGCGTGGCGCGGCAGCGCGGCAGCGACGGCCGCTACCTGCTCGCCAACGGCCGCGGCGCCAAAGTGGAGACCCATAGCCCGCTGGCGCGCCAGCCCTACATCGTCGCCGCCGAACTGGACGGCGCCGGCGACGACAGCCGCATCCGCAGTGCCGCCGCCATCACCCTGGCCGAGCTGGAACAGGTACACGCCGCGCGTCTGCAATGGCGTGAAGAGGTGCGCTGGGATGCGGCGAGCGAGGCGGTGGTGGCACGGCGCGTGCGCGGCCTCGGCGCGCTGGAGCTGGAAAGCGCAACCCTGGACAAGGCCGCGCCGGAGCGCATGGGCGCCGCTCTGCTGGAAGGCATCCGCGCCATGGGGCTGGAGGTGTTGCCGTGGGAGGATGAGACGCGCCAGCTACAGGCGCGGGTGGAGTCATTGCGCCAGTGGTGCCCCCAGGACGGCTGGCCCGACCTGTCCGATGCCGCGCTGCTTGCCACGCTGGAACAGTGGCTCGCGCCCTACCTCAACGGCATGAGCCGCCGCAGTCATCTCGCCAAACTCGACCTGCACGCCATCCTGCGCGACAGCCTGGGCTGGGAGCGCGCGCAGCGACTGGATGCCGAGGCGCCGACCCATCTCACCGTCCCCAGCGGCTCACGCAAGCGCCTGCACTACGAGCCGGGTCAGCCGCCGGTGCTGGCGGTGAAGTTGCAGGAACTGTTCGGCCTCGCCGACACCCCGCGCGTGGCGAACGGCAAGGTCGCCGTCATGCTGCACCTGCTCTCCCCGGCACAGCGCCCGATCCAGGTGACGCAAGACCTGAAAGGCTTTTGGGAACGCACCTACGCGGAAGTGAAAAAGGAATTGAAGGGCCGCTATCCGAAACACCCCTGGCCCGATGACCCGTGGACCGCGACGCCGACGGCGCGGGCAAAGCCGCGCAGTTGAGTTTGTCTGCCCGTTCGATTGCCGTATATTCGGCAGGGAGAAGGGATGTTGGGCTTCCTGCGTCAGCCCAACCTACGTGCTACAAGAGGATGTGTGGTGAAAAATTCTCCGGTCGTTAATGTGTATTTACCCGTGGTTTTGATGCTTATCGGCCTGATGATGTCGGTCGTGGCGGATTTGACTAAACCCGGAATGCATTGGGCTCAACGTTTTGGCGCAGTAATGGCTGTTGTTGGTGCGTATATTGTTCACTATGACGATTCGATACGCACTGACCCTGAACAAAAGTTATTTTCATACCGACTGAAGTCTCTTTACACGCGCTACTCTCTACCATGCATTGTGTTGGGAACATTGTTGTGGGGGTACGGTGATATTATCTTGTGATTTCACTGAGGTCGTAACTTGTAGGTTGGGCTGACGCAGGAAGCCCAACATCCACACGGAGGTGGAAAGACATATGTATTACCGACGCGCCAAGACACCCGGCGGGACCTGGTTCTTCACGGTCAATCTGGCCGATCGCCACTCCGATATCCTGATACGGCACATCGACGACCTGCGTGCCGTGGTTACCAAGGTAAAGGCCCGCCATCCTTTTGCCATCGTCGCGATGGTGGTGTTGCCCGAACATCTGCACGCCGTCTGGCGCTTGCCTCCCGATGATGCCGACTATCCCTTACGCTGGTCATTGATCAAGGCGGGATTCTCCCGCGTGCTGGACAAGACCGAATCCATCGGCGCGAGCAGGCAGGCCAGGCGCGAGCGGGGCATCTGGCAGCGGCGCTATTGGGAACACCAGATTCGCGATGCCGATGATTTGGCACGGCATGTGGATTATGTGCATTACAACCCGGTGAAGCACGGCTGGGTGTCGTGCGCCGCCGATTGGCCGCACTCGACCTTGCACAGATATATCGAGCGGGGGATGGTGGCGGCGGATTGGGGTGGTGGTATTTGCGATGAGCTGGGTGGTTGCGGCGAGCGGTGAGTGTTGGGCTTCCTGCGTCAGCCCAACCTACCACCCATCACGATGTAGGTTGGGCTGACGCAGGAAGCCCAACATCTGTCGTTTATCGAGACCACCATGGCCAAGCGTTCCCTCCCACTCTCCAAGGTCTATACCCTGCTCGAACCCGGTCCGGTGGTGTTGCTGACCACTGTGCACAAGGGCCGCGCCAATGTCATGGCCATGTCCTGGCACACGATGCTGGAGTTCGAGCCGCCGCTGGTGGGCTGTGTGGTGAGCAACCGCGACTTTTCCTTTGCCGCGTTGAAGGCGACCAAGGAATGCGTCATCAACATCCCCACGGTGGAGCTGGCCGAGCAGGTGGTGGGTTGCGGCAATACCAGCGGGGCGGAGGTGGACAAGTTCGCCCGCTTCGGCCTGACGGCCAAACCGGCGCGGCAGGTCGGGGCGCCGCTCATCGCCGAGTGCTATGCCAATCTGGAGTGCCGCGTGGTGGATACCCGCATGGTCAACGCGTACTGCTTCTTCGTGCTGGAGCTGGTGCAGGCCTGGCGCGATGCGGCGGTGAAGAATCCGCGCACCCTTCATCATGAAGGACGCGGCAACTTCTTTGCGGCGGGCGAGAGGTTCAGGATCAAGTCACGGATGAAGTAGTGTCGGAGAGATGCCGCCGGTTGGGATTTTCCCCGGAGGTCTATGCAGGATGGGTTTCGCTACGCTCTACATCATCCTACGGAGTTGCCTTCAGGCGCAGTCCCGGTGGCAGCGTGTTCCGCCGGGGTGACCGCGCTCATCCCCTTGGCTAAAATCCATATATGCAGATTGCCGCCGCCAGTCCCTTTGCCCTCTATCCCCGCCCGGCGGGGGAGCGGTCTGCCGTGGCCGGCGCTTCCGGTCCGGAGGCGGTAGCGGCGCGCGGGTCTGGGATGTCCGCCGGGCAGAGTCAGGAGACTGGTACGCCGGACACACGACAGGAGGCCCGGTCGACCGGGCAAGGGCAGGAGACCAGCCAGTCACCCGAGGAGCGCCAGGTTCTGCAGCAGTTGCAGGCGCGGGATCGCGAGGTGCGCGCCCATGAGCTGGCCCATGTGGCGGCGGGTGCCGGGCTGGTGCGCAGCGGAGCCGCCTTCAGTTACCAGCGCGGCCCCGACGGGCGGTTCTACGCGGTGGGCGGCGAGGTGGGTATCGACACCTCGGCGGTGCCGGGGGACCCGGTGGCGACCCAGCGCAAGGCGGAGCAGATCCAGCGCGCGGCGCTGGCGCCGGCGCAGCCCTCGGGACAGGACCGTGCCGTGGCGGCGCAGGCCGCGCGCATGGCCATGGAGGCCCGCCTGCAACAGGCGCTGGAGACCGCCGCGCCCGAGGAGCAGAGCGACAACGCCGCGACGCCGCAAATCGATCTTTACGCCTGAGGTTGAACCCCGCGACGAAAACCCCGAAACTGCACCCCCATACCCACACCAATAACCAGGGAGCGCGGCATGAGCATCGGCGGTTTCATCACTTTGGGCATACTCGCAGTCGTCCTTATCTACGTCATCGCCATCTACAACAACCTGGTGACGCTCAAGCATGCCGTGGCCAAGGCCTGGTCCAACATCGACGTGCTGCTCAAGCAGCGTCACGACGAGCTGCCCAAGCTGGTCGAGGTGTGCAAGCAGTACATGAAGTTCGAGCAGGAGACCCTGGAGAAGGTGATGCAGGCGCGTTCCTCGGTGGCGGCGGCGCGAGAGCGCGGCGACGTCGGCGCGCTGGGTCAGGCGGAGACGCAGATGCGCCTCGGCCTGGGCAACCTGTTCGCCGTGGCCGAGGCCTATCCCGATCTCAAGGCCAACGAAAACTTCCAGCATCTGCAGCACCGCATCTCCGGGCTGGAGAACGCCATCGCCGACCGGCGCGAGTTCTACAACGAGAGCGTCAACGTCAACAACGTGCGCATCGAGCAGTTCCCCGACGTCATCATCGCGCGCATGTTCAACTTCGGTCCGAAGCAGCTGCTGGAGTTCAGCGAGGAAGAGAAGAAGGACGTGGATATCAAGGCGCTGTTCGGCTAAATACCCACTCGTCGCAGAGACGCAGAGATCGCAGAGGAATTTCGTGTGCGCCTTTCGTTGTACCCATCGGGTGATGTTCGGCGCTACCCTGATATCTTGAAGCTGATGACTCTCTGCGTCCTCAGCGTCTCGGCGGTTGGTTTTTCCGGTTAACTACCCGTGTTTGAATCCCTGATCCCGCCCGACTGGGCGCTGCGCGTGCAGCAACTCGAACCGGCCGAGTTCTGGATCGGCGCGGGTGTGCTCATCGCGCTGGCCCTCGGCGCCTTCTATGCCATCTTCCGCTTCATCCATCGCTATCACATCATCGAAGGCACGCCGACCTCCAGGGTGCGTTCCGCGGCCCAGGGCTATGTGGAGCTGGACGGCATCGGTTACCTGATGCCGGGCACGCCCATCGTCGCACCGCTGTCGGGCATCACCTGTACCTGGTACAGCTACAAGGTGGAGGAGAGGACGGAGTCCGGCAGCGATCGTCGGGAACGCTGGCGCACCCTGCGCCAGGAAACCAGCGACGATCTGTTCCTGCTCAAGGACGATACCGGCGAGTGCGTCATCGATCCGGAGGGCGCCGAGGTGACGCCGGGCATCAGCGAGGTATGGTACGGCGATGTGCCGATGTGGAATGGCACCATGCTGCGCCGCAGCAGCGGGCGCTATCGCTACACCGAAAAGCGCATGCATCCGGGGGATGCACTCTACGCCATCGGCCAGTTCCGCAGCATCGGTGGTTCGCAGGAATTGCCCAATACCCATGAAGAGGTGCGCGAGCTGCTGGCGGAGTGGAAGCGGGATCAGGTGGCGCTGCATGCGCGTTTTGATCGCAACAACGACGGCGTGCTAAGCGTCGACGAATGGGAGGCGGTGCGCAGGGCGGCGTGGAAGGAGGTTCTGGCGGCGCAGGCGCAGCGGGCGCGCGGTCCGGTGCATCATCTGCTGACCCGACCGGATGATGGTCGTCGTCCTTTCATCCTGTCGGTGCTGCCGCAGGAATTGCTGATCACTCGCTACCGGCGCTATACGGTGTTGTCGCTGCTGGTGTTCCTGCTGGCGGGCAGTGTGGCGACGTGGATGCTGACGGCGCGGTTTGGCGGTTGAGCCGCGGCGTTTGTCGCGAATTCCGTACCCATTGCAGGAGCCCACTCCGTGGGCGAACGGTTCGCCGGGAGGACTCGGCTCCTACAGCAGGATGGTGTGCAATTGCCGTCCCAGCGCCAGGGTATAGACGAGCACCGCCGGCACCTGGAAAAACAGCAGCAATCCTTCATACAGCAGATTCTCGAAACCTTCCCGGTTATTGGCGCGGTTGAGATGGCCGCCCAGCCAGTGTGCGCTGTGATGTGCGGCCCACTGGGTGAGCGGAGCCAGGATCAGGATCGCCAGCAGTGCCGGCCAGCCCGGCCAGTAACTCACCTCGGCAACGTTCAGCGCCAGTGTCAGCCAGTGGAACAGCAGCGTCGCCATGGCGATGGCCTGCACCGGCAGCACCAGTCCCTTGAGATTGCCCAGCAGCGGTGCCAGCGGCAGCAGCAGGCTGAGTATGAAGGCGGTGTTGATCAGTGTGCTGACGCGGCCGTCGTGTGCCCATAACAGATCGGGCATCGGTGGCGCGCTGTGCAAACCGAACAACAGCGGATAGGCCAGCATCAGAAACAGCAGCAGAACCAGCACGCGGCCCCACGGCAGCAGTACATGTTCCACCACCCAGGCGGTGAAACCGACCTCGCGCACGGCGTGGTGCAGATGTGCGGTGAAATACTCCAGCACCATCACCAGCAGGCCATAGAGCAGCAGGGCACTTAGCAGTGGCGGGCTGAGCAGGATGGTGAGCAGATTATCGGGAATCATGGGCGTGGATGTAGGATGCACTGCGCAACGTGCAGTTGTTTGGTATGGCATGTGGTGCCTGACGCTCCCCCCGCATTGATACTCAATTCACTCATGCATGCAGGTGGTTCGTAACCTGCGTCAGCATAAGCGCATCGGCACCGTCCTGTTCAGTGTCGACACAGACGCAGTACGCGTGCTCATCCTCACCCAGCGGTTCCTGTGTTGCCAGCTGTTGCTCCAGCACGCTGAGACCTGCCTCGGAGGCATCGCGTCCCTGGGTGCTGCGATGCTGGATGCGGCGGCGCAGTTCGTCGTTGGACGCACTGAATTCGACGATGAGGAAAGGAAGGTCGAGGTCTTGCGCCAGCGTGCGGAACATATCGCGCTGGGCTCGGTGCAAAAAAGTGGCGTCAATGAGCACCGGCAGGCCGGCCTGTATGACGCCCTCTGCCGTGGCGGCGAGATGGGCGTAGGTACGGGCGCCGGCATCGGCGGTGTAGATGCCGCCGCCGACGGCGGAACCGCTGCTCTCCGTCGGCGCGAGCCCGAACAGCCGTTTGCGTTCCACATCGGAGCGCAGCCGGATCAGGCCCAGCCGTTCCAGCAGCACCTGGCTGTGGCGTGTCTTGCCCGAGCCGGACAGGCCGCGGGTGATGAGCAGGGCAGGGCGGCGCGGCTCGGCACAGGAGGCCGCAAGGCGCAGATAGGCCGCGACTTCCTCTTCACTGTGACGGCGCAGCGTCGCGTCACCGCTCGCCTGCGCCGCGCGGATCGCGGCCACCTTGGCCCGCACCATGGCGCGGTAACTCAGATACCAGGGCAGCAGGGGCAGGGCGGCGTAGTCGCCGGTGTGCTGCAGGTAGGCGTCGAGAAAGCGCCAGGCGTAGTCGCTGCGACCGCGCGCCTGCAGATCCATCATCAGGAAGGCCGTATCGCTGATGACGTCGATCCAGCGCAGGTTGTCGTTGAATTCGATGCCGTCGAAGGGCAGTGGTTCGCCGTCGAGCAGGACGATGTTGCCCAAGTGCAGGTCGCCGTGGCATTCGCGGATGTGGCCGTCGGCGCGGCGCTGTTCGAGCAGCGGGGTGAGCCGCTCCAGCCCGGCGGCGGCCCAGGCGGCGAGTTGCCGCACCCGGGCGATCAGGTCCGCGTCGGACAGGCGCGGCAGGATCTGCTCGAAGTTCTCCCGCACCGGCAGGTACGCGGCCTCCGGCGTGCCCTGTGCGCTATCGGTGGCGACCCGTGCCGCTGCGGCATGAAAGTTGGCCACGGTGGCGGCCAGGGTGTCGATGAGCGCGGGCGGCAGGCGGTTGGCATGGAGCAGTTCGTCGAGCAGTTGTCCGGCCGGAAAGCGGCGCATTTTCACGGCGTACTCAAGTATCGGGCCTGCGCCGCCGAAACAGGGGGTATCGACCGTGCCGTTGATGGGGATGGCCTCCAGATAGAGTTGCGGTGCGGTGCGGCGGTTGAGCCGGATCTCTTCCTCGCAGAAGTGACGGCGCCGCTCCAGGGTGGAGTAGTCGAGAAAGCCGAGGTCGAGGGGCTTTTTCAGTTTGTAGGCATAGTTGCCGGTCAGCAGGATCCAGGAAATATGGGTCTCCAGCAGCTGCACGGCGTCGGCGCCATGACGTTCGGTTTCGTCGCGCAGCAGTTTCTGGACCAGATGACGCTGGGTGTCGGCAGAGCAGGGCATGGCATGATGGTGCCTGTAGCCGCCGGCCACGACAAGTCGGTGGCGGTTGGAGGAGAATATGAGACAGGACTGCATAGCACCATATTCCAGCCCACGGACTGGTAATATAGTGCGGCGACAGGCAACGGGAGCGGCCCCGGTGGGACTCTATTCGGTAGACAGGTTGATGGCGGAGACACGGCGTCTGGCGGCGGAGTACCGCCGCACGACGGGGCAGCCCCTTGCCGTGAGCGGGGAGATTGCCAAGTACGACGCCGGCCGTCTGCTCGATCTGGAGCCGTGCAATGACCCGCAGCGGGGCTATGATGCCGTCGGTCGCAACGGCGAGCGCGCCGGTCGCCGGGTACAGATCAAGGGTCGCGCCATCTTCGATGAAAGCAAGGGCGGCCAGCGCATCGGCCAACTCAAGCTGGAGCAGGAATGGGACAGCGTGGTGCTGGTGCTGATGGACGAGGAGTTCGAACCCTCGGAAATCTGGGAGGCCGGGCGCGATGTCCTGGTCGAGGCCGTGCGTGAGGCCGAAAACAGCAACCGCAGCAAGCGCGGCCCCATGTCGGTGGCCAAGTTCAAGGCCGTCGGCCGGCTGGTCTGGGCGCGGGAGCAGGGGCTGATTACCGATGAGGTTTGGGAAAATCGCTAAGTGGGATTCAAAATTCAACATTCAAAATTCAGGATCAGGCATGGGTTATCCTCGGAGCGTGTGTCAGATGCCAATTTTGAATTTTGAATCTTAAATTTTGAATTTATTGTTCCATGCATGACATCCACACCATCCTCTCCGCGGATGGCCCTTTCGCCGCACTGATCCCCGGTTTTGCCCCGCGCGTCCAGCAGCAGGAGCTGGCCGCAGCGGTGGCGGCTGCGCTGGAAAATCAGGACGTGTTCATCGCGGAGGCTGGCACCGGCACCGGCAAGACCTTTGCCTATCTGGTGCCGGCGCTGTTGTCCGGGCAGAAGGTGATCATCTCCACCGGTACCAAGAATCTGCAGGATCAGCTGTTCCACAAGGATCTGCCCCTGGTGCGCCAGGCACTGGGTGTGCCGGTAGAGGTGGCGCTGCTCAAGGGGCGAGCCAACTATCTCTGTCTGCACCGCATGGAGCTGGCCCTGACCGAGGGGCAATTTCGCAGCCGCAGCGAGGTGACCGATCTGCAGCGGGTGCGGGAGTGGTCGGGGCGCACCCGCAGCGGCGATATAGCCGAGTTGACCGAACTGGCGGAGGATGCGCCACTGTGGCCGCAGGTCACCTCCACCGGTGACAACTGCCTGGGCAGTGAGTGCGCCCGCTATGACGACTGTCACCTGACACTGGCGCGGCGCCGGGCACAGGAGGCGGATGTGCTGGTGGTCAACCATCATCTGCTGTTTGCCGACATGGCCCTGAAGGGCGAGGGCTTCGGCGAGCTGCTGCCCGGCGCCAATGCCTTCATCCTCGACGAGGCGCATCAGTTGCCGGAAACGGCGTCCAACTTCTTCGGCACCACAGTGAGCGGCAATCAGCTGCTGGAACTGGCCCGTGACACCATTGCCGAGGATCTGCGCGAGGCCGGTGAGAGTGGCCGCCTGCGCAGTGCCGCCGAACATCTGGAAAAGACGGTGAAGGATCTGCGTCTCGCCTTTGGCATGGAACAGCGCCGTGGCGCCTGGCGCGAGATTGCGCAGCGGCCAGGATTCCAGGCCGCGCTGAACGAGGTGGATGCGGCGCTGAAGGAACTGCACGCGCAGCTCAAGCCACTGGCCTCCCGCGGCAAGGGACTGGAGAGCTGTCTGCGCCGCTGCGAGGAAGCGATGTTGCGTTATGCCCAGGTGAGCCGCGATGCGCCCGGCGGCCAGATTCACTGGTACGAAACCCACACCCGTTCCTTCTCGCTCAATCTGACGCCGATGGATGTGGCCGAGTTGTTCCAGGCCCAGGTGCAGGCGCGGCCCTGCGCCTGGGTCTTCACCTCGGCCACGCTGGCGGTGGGCGACAGCTTCGAACACTTCACTCATCGCCTGGGGCTGCAGGAGGCAAAGACCCACCGCTGGGACAGTCCGTTCGACTTTGCGCGCCAGGCGCTGCTCTACGTGCCGCCGGACATGCCGGAACCCAACAGCCATGACTACACCGCCGCGGTGGTGGAGCAGTCCCTGCCGGTGCTGGAGGCCAGCCGCGGCCGCGCCTTTCTGCTGTTCACCAGCCACCGTGCCTTGCAGGAGGCGGCGACCCTGCTGGAGGGCCGTATCGACTATCCGCTGCTGGTGCAGGGGCAGATGCCGCGTTCGCGTCTGCTGGAACAGTTCCGCGCCCTGGGCAATGCAGTGCTGCTCGGTACCGGCTCGTTCTGGGAAGGGGTGGACGTGCGCGGCGAGGCGCTGTCCTGCGTCATCATCGACAAGCTGCCCTTTGCCTCGCCCGGCGACCCCGTGTTGCAGGCGCGCATCGAGGTCATGCGCGAGCAGGGCGGCAATCCCTTCATGGAATACCAGTTGCCGCAGGCGGTGATTACCCTCAAGCAGGGTGTGGGGAGGCTGATCCGTGATGTGAATGATCGCGGCGTGCTGATGCTGTGTGACCCGCGTCTCGGGACCAAATCCTATGGTCGTGTATTCATCGACAGCCTGCCGCCCATGTCCAAGACGCGCAAGCTGGAGGTGGTGCAGCGCTTCTTTGCGCAGGGCTGATTGAGTGTTTTTTGACTTGTGGTTAGACTGAACCGCATTCGCTATTTGTTAACCAGGGAGATAACAAGATGAAACGTTCGGTAATCGGCGGAGTCATGATGGCGGCCATGCTGGCGACAGGAGCAGCACAGGCGGAGATGGGACTGGGGCTGGGCGTGAAGGCCGGCACCCTCGGCCTCGGTGCGGAGATCACCAAGTCCTTTACCGAGACCCTCAATGGTCGTGTCGGCTTCAACAGCTACAAGTTCACCACCTCCGGCAAGGAAGGCGACGTGGACTACGACATCGACATGAAGTGGCAGAGCACGGCGCTGCTGCTGGACTGGCACCCGGGCGGCGGCAGCTTCCGTCTGACGGCCGGTTACATGCTCAACGGCAACAAGCTGGAGATGACGGCGAAGCCTACTTCCAATTACACCATTGGTGACCAGACTTATACGCTGGCTCAGGTTGGTACGCTGACCGGTACGGTGGATATGGACAATGGCCCCTATGTCGGTTTGGGCTGGGGCAACGCCGGCACGAAGGGCTTTGGTTTCTCCTTTGAGCTGGGTGCCATTTATCAGGGCTCGCCCAAGGTCAATTTGAATGCTACGGGCACGCTGGCAACCGATGCCAATTTCCAAACTGAACTGACCAAGGAAGAGAAGAAGGCGCAGGACAGCCTCGACAGCTTCAAGTGGTATCCGCAGATCGCCCTGGGCCTGTCCTACGGCTTCTGATGCAGTTAGCAACGCAACGCCCGCGCCGCTTGTCGGCGCGGGCGTTGTCATTTTGTCCACGGATGGTCGTGAGCGGCGCTGCGCGCTTCGTGCGATAATCACCGCTCCTTTTCTGTTTCTGCCGAAACCGTGAAGATACTTGCCCTGGAAAGCGCCACCGAATCCTGTTCCGTCGCCCTGCTGGACGGCGCGCAGGTGCACGTACGCTCACAGCTGGCGCCGCGCGAACATGCGGCGCTGCTGCTGCCGATGGTGCAGGAGATGTTGGCGGAGAGCGGGCTCACGTTGAGCGCGCTGGATGTCATCGCCTTTGGTCGCGGTCCGGGCAGTTTCACCGGTGTGCGTATCGCTGCCAGTGTGACGCAGGGGCTGGCCTTTGCTGCCGACCTTCCCGTATTACCTATATCGACCCTCGCCGCATTGGCGCAGGGCGCGTTGCGCGAGCTGGGCACGCAGCAGGTGGCGGCTGCCATCGATGCGCGCATGGGAGAAGTGTACTGGGGTCTGTACCGCACCCAGGGCGGCGTGATGGTGCTGGAGGGCGAGGAGGGCGTGTACGCCCCCGAACTGGCGCCGGCGCCTTCTGCGGCGGGCTACGTGGGTTACGGCAGCGGTTGGGCTACCTACGGCGCGGTGCTGGCCGAGCGCTGCGGCATCACTGCCTATAAGGGTGAGCGCTTTCCGCAGGCGGAGGATTTGCTACCGCTGGCTGTTGCGGCATGGCAGTCAGGGCTGGCGGTGGATGCCGCGCAGGCGCAGCCGGTGTATCTGCGCGACAAGGTCACGCACCAGCGTTGACGGTAATAAGTGATGTCTCTCGCCAAGACGCCAAGCGCGCCAAGAAAGCCTGGAAGACTCCACAGATCGCGATAGGACTAAACCACCAGATCCAGCTGCTGCACCGTTCCCACTCCGCCGTATTCCTTGAGATAGACACCGCTGGCGCGCACCACGCCGAGCAGGGCGTTGTCGTTGTCCTTGAGCGAAAACGGCGTCGCGGCCTGGCCCAGGTAGATGGCGCCGACGTTGCGTTCCAATAGTCCTTCCAACCGGTCATTGCCCTCGCCGTCGCGGCTCCAGATGAGCAGGCGGGCGAAGACGGCATCGTTCTCGTCGATCCAGCCGTTGCCGTCGGTGTCGTAGGCGGCGAGATCGGCAAAGCCGTTGCCGCTCAGGGCGCCAAACAGTTCGCGGCCGTCGTTGATGCTGCCGTCGCCGTTGCGGTCCAGGGCGAGAAAACCGCTGTCGGGGCCGACGAAGGCGATCTGATCCATCTCGCCGTCGGCGTCGATGTCGAAGGCGAACTTGGTGCGGGTGAGTTCGGCGGCATTGCCCTCGAAGTTGATCACCAGCGGGTCCTTCAGCGCATCGCCGGCCCGCACGGTGAGGCTGGTGTGGCTGATGAATTCGCGGCTCATGTTCAATTCGACGGACAGCTGGATTTCGCGGCCGTCGGCGGTGCGTACGATGCCCTGGGCGGAGAACTGCGTGCTCTCCTGTTCCAGCGTGGTTTCTTCCACGTGATACACCGCGCCCCAACCCTGGCGCGGGTCGCCGCGGCTGGCCTGCTGCGGCGGCAGTTCCACCGCCTCGCCCTTGTTCATCGCGCGGGCATCGAACAGCTCCAGCTTGCGGCCGGTGAGTTTCTCCACCAGCAGCTTGAGGATGGTGACCTGCAGCTCTTCCGCGCTGTGTATCGTGGCATCGGCCTCGTCAGCCCCGGCGACGGGAGAGGGTGCCGGAGGGGCTGCGGGTGCAGTCGCGGCGGCGCGCTCGGGCAGCGACAGGCGCGGCATGCCCTGGGCAAGGGTCAGGCTGCTGGCGCTGGCTCCCATGCGCAGTTGTTCGCTGGTGGACTCCATGGTGAGTTGCTGGCGGCCTTCGGCGCCATCCTTCCACACCGTCAGCGATTCGTGACGGCGCTGGTATTCCAGGTAACTGTGGCTGCTGCTCAGGTGCAGGTTGGAACCGGTGATGATCATGGTGTGCTCCGGACGAAGATGACGCTATGGCGGGAATAGCGTCCCGGTGCCGGAGAACTTTAGAGGGCAGTTAAGGTGACGGCAGGCGGCGGGGAATCTTTAGGCCTGGGTTGAACGGCTAAAACCTGTCGCAGAGGCGCAGAGGCGCAGAGACGCAGAGATCATTCGGTGGCAAAGGTGTTACCCGGAGATCGCGTCATGGCCGTGATAGCACCAGCACATATCCTCCGCGTCTTTGCGCCTCTGCGGCGGGTGTTAATCGGTTCACCGGGTCAGCAGCTTTTCCAGCAGGCGTTCGTAGATGGCGCTGAGGGTGTCGAGGTCGGCGACGCTGACGCACTCGTTCACCTTGTGGATGGTGGCGTTGAGCGGCCCCAGCTCCAGCACCTGGGCGCCGGTGGGGGCGATGAAGCGGCCGTCGGAGGTGCCGCCCTTGGTGTTGACCTCGGGCTCGACCCCGGTGATCTCGCGCACGGCGGCGACGGTGGCGGGCAGCAGTTCGCCGGTCTCGGTGAGGAAGGGATTGCCGGACAGCGACCAGCGCAGGCTGTACTTGAAACTGTGGCGGTCGAGCAGCGCCTCCACCTTCTTCTGCAATCCTTCCGAGGTCTGCTCGGTGGAGAAGCGGAAATTGAACATCACCTCCAGCGCGCCGGGGATCACGTTGTTGGCGCCGGTGCCGGCGCTGATGTTGGCGATCTGGAACGAGGTGGGCGGGAAGTAGTCGTTGCCACGATCCCATTCGATGCCGCACAGCTCCTGCATTACCGGTGCGAAACGGTGTACCGGATTGTCGGCCAGGTGCGGATAGGCGACATGGCCCTGCACACCGTGTACGGTGAGATAGCCGGTCATGGAGCCGCGGCGGCCGTTCTTGATGCCGTCGCCCAGCACCTTGACACTGGACGGTTCGCCCACCAGACACCAGGTAATCTTCTCGTTGCGCTGCTCCAGCACCTCGATCACCTTCACCGTGCCGTCCACCGCATCGCCTTCCTCGTCGGAGGTGAGCAGGTAGGCGATGGAGCCGTGATGTTGCGGGTGGCGTGCCAGAAAGCGTTCGGTGGCGGTGATGAAGGCGGCGATGGAGCCCTTCATGTCGGCAGCGCCGCGGCCGAACAGCATGCCGTCGACGACCTCGGTGGCGAAGGGCGCATGGGTCCAGTTGCCCTCCGGGCCGGTGGGCACCACGTCGGTGTGACCGGCAAAGCAGAACAGCGGGCCATCGCTGCCGCGCCTTGCCCACAGATTGTCCACCGGGCCGAAGCGCAGCGGCTCGATGTTGAAACCGAGGGGACGCAGGCGCTCGGCGATGAGCTGCTGGCAGCCGGCGTCGTCAGGGGTGACCGAGCGGCGGGCGATGAGTTCCTTGGCGAGTTCGAGGGTGGCGGACATGGTGGGCTCGCAATGGTTGGATGTCGCTATTAGGCCATAGCGCGGGGTTGGTGTGAAAGCGTTCGCGCCTGTGTCATACATAGGGCGCCCCGTGGGCGCCTTGATGCGGCGGGCATGGCCCGCCCTATCGGGCGAATGTCGTTTCGTAGTTTGCTGCGGCAAACCCCACAGTGATCTTGCCATCATGCAGCAGCACCGGCCGCTTGATGAGCGTCGGGTGCTCCAGCATCAGCTGTACCGCCGCGGCGGTGTCAGCGATCTGTCGTGCGCTCTCCGGCAGTTGGCGCCAGGTGGTGCCGCGGGTATTGATCAGCGTGGCGGTGTCGATCTGCCGAAGCCAGTCGTTGAGCATCGCGGCATCAATGCCGTCGCCGCGCAGATCATGAAAATGGTAAGCGATGCCGTGCGCGTCGAGCCAGGCGCGTGCCTTGCGCACGGTGTCGCAGTTCCTGATGCCGTAAAGAATGGTCATGGAGTCTTTGCAAGTGACAAGTTCCAAGTCACAAGAAATTCTTGCAACTTGTCACTTGCCACTTGTCACTTTATTTCAGATATCGCGCAGCAGTTCGTTGATGCCGACCTTGCCGCGGGTCTTCTCGTCCACCTTCTTGACGATGACTGCGCAGTACAGGCTGTACTTGCCGTCCTTGGAGGGCAGGTTGCCGGAGACCACCACCGAGCCGGCGGGGACGCGGCCGTAGTGCACTTCGCCGGTCTCGCGGTCGTAGATCTTGGTGGACTGGCCGATGTACACGCCCATGGAGATGACGGAGCCTTCCTCGACGATGACGCCTTCCACCACTTCGGAGCGGGCGCCGATGAAGCAGTTGTCCTCGATGATGGTCGGGGCGGCCTGCAGCGGCTCCAGCACGCCGCCGATGCCGACGCCGCCGGACAGGTGCACGTTCTTGCCGATCTGGGCGCAGGAGCCGACCGTCGCCCAGGTATCGACCATGGTGCCGGAATCGACGTAGGCGCCGATGTTGACGTAGGAGGGCATCAGCACCGCGCCCGGGGCGATGTAGGAGCCGCGACGGGCCGTGGCCGGCGGCACCACGCGCACGCCGCCTTCGCGGAAGTCGCGCGAGTTCATGTCGGCGTACTTGGACGGCACCTTGTCGAAGTAGTTGGTGAAGCCGCCCTTCATGAATTCGTTGTCGTTGATGCGGAAGGACAGCAGCACGGCCTTCTTCAGCCACTCGTTCACCGTCCACTTGCCCACAGACTGACGCTCGGCCACGCGCAGCTTGCCGCTGTCGAGCAGGCGGATGGCCTCTTCGACAGCTTCCTTCACGTGGGTCTCGACATTGCGCGGGGTAATCTCGGCACGGCGCTCGAAGGCTTCTTCAATGATGTTCTTGATATCGTTCATTTATAACTCCGTTAATCAAACAAAGGCTCAACGCAGAGGCGCAGAGACGCGGAGGACGCAGAGAATATGACTACTGTTATCTCTGTGTTTTTCTGCGCCTCTGCGTCTCTGCGTTGGGTATTGGCATTTAAATAGCTTCTACAAACTTGCGGAGGCGGCGGGCCGCCTCCACGCATTCATCCATTTCCGCCACCAGGGCGATGCGTACGCGGTTGCGGCCCGGATTGCTGCCGTGCGCTTCGCGCGACAGATAGCTGCCGGGCAGTACGGTGACGTGCTGCTGCGCGAACAGTTCGCGCGTGAAGCGTTCGTCGTCGATGGGCGTCTCCACCCACAGGTAGAAACCGGCCGCCGGTTTTTCCACCGGCAGCACCGGGCGCAGAATCTCCACCACTGCATCGAACTTGCGCTGGTAGTAGGCGCGGTTTTCCGTAACATGTGTCTCATTCTGCCAGGCGCGGGTGCTGGCGGCCTGGGTCGGCGGCGGCAGGGCGCAGCCTTGGTAGGTGCGGTAGAGCAGGAACTTGTTCAGCACCTGGGCATCGCCGGCGACGAAGCCGGAACGCAGGCCGGGCAGGTTGGAGCGCTTGGACAGCGAGTGGAACACCACGCAGCGGCGGAAGTCGTCGCGGCCCAGGGTGGCGCAGGCCTGCAACAGCCCGGCGGGCGGGTTGGCCTCGTCGTTGTACAGTTCGGAATAGCATTCGTCCGAGGCGATGATGAAATCGTGTTCGTCGGCCAGGGCGATGAGGCGCTGGAAATACTCGATGGGCGCCACCGCGCCGCTGGGGTTGCCGGGCGAGCAGACGTACAGCAACTGGCAGCGCCGCCATACCTCGGCCGGGATTGCGTCCAGGTCGGGCAGGAAGCCGGTGGCGGCGGTGGTGTTCATGAACCAGGGTTCGGCGCCGGCGAGCAGGGCGGCGCCTTCGTAGATCTGGTAAAAGGGGTTCGGCATCAGCACCAGCGCATCGCTGCTGCGATCCACCACCGCCTGGGCGAAGGCGAACAGGGCCTCGCGGGTGCCGGCCACCGGCAGGACATGTCTTTCGGCGTCCACGCTGCCGTCCTTGAGCCGGAAGCGGCGGGTCAGCCAGGCGGCGATGGCGGCACGCAGCTCGACGCGGCCCTTGGTGAGCGGGTAGTTGGCCAGGCCGCCCAGATTGGCGATGAGTTCATCGCGGATGAAGGCGGGCGGCTGGTGCTTGGGCTCGCCGATGGACAGCACGATAGGGGACAGCGCCTCCGGCGGCGTCACCCCGGCCTTGAGCTGGGCAAGCTTTTCAAAGGGATAGGGCTGTAGCCTGTCGAGATCCGGGTTCATTGCCTGGCGGTTTGTTGGGGCAGGGATCGGAGTTGAAAAACGGCCCCGTAGTATAAGAGGATGCCCCTTGGCCGTCCAACAAACCCGGTAAGCAATTTAGTCCGCAAATGAACGCGAATGGACGCGAATCCAGGCGGATAGATCGAGTTCCTGGGCCGCCAGCACCGCCTTGCCTGCCTGTTGAGCAACCCGGTCTTGAGGGAGCAACATGAATATTTGCGTCCATTGGCGTTTATTTGCGGACTTCTCAAGGTTTTCATTCGTGGACTGATTGAGGTTTTCAATTACCACCATGCATATCCACCACGTCAGTCTGCTCGTCGCCGATACCGGCCGCTCCCTGGTCTTTTACCGCGATATCCTCGGCCTGTCCGAGGCGCTGCGCCCCGACCTGGGCTTTCCCGGCGCCTGGCTGGCCGTGGGCGGCCAGCAGATCCACCTGCTGGAACTGCCCAATCCCGATCCGGTACAGGGGCGGCCGGAGCACGGCGGCCGCGACCGTCACCTGGCCCTGTCCTGCCCGGACCTGGACGGCCTGATTGCCCGCCTGGAGGCCGCCGGCATTGCCTATACCCGCAGCCGCTCCGGCCGGGCGGCGCTGTTCTGTCGCGACCCGGACGGCAATGCGGTGGAGTTGATCGCAGACTCCTGGGAACCGGTTGTGGTTTAATGTCGCCCCATGTTCCGGCCCCTCATCCTCTATATCGGTTTGCGTTACACCCGCGCCAAGCGGCGTAACCATTTCATCTCCTTCATCTCGCTCATCTCCATGCTCGGCATCGCCCTGGGCGTGACGGCGCTGATCACCGTGCTGTCGGTGATGAACGGCTTCGAGCACGAGTTGCGCACCCGCATCCTGGGCATGACCTCCCACGCCACCATCAGCGGCTATGGCGCACCGCTGCGCAACTGGCTGGAGGTGGCCGAGCTGGCCCGGCGCGATGCGCGCGTGCTGGGGGCGGCGCCCTATATTCAGAAGGAAGGCATGCTGATCGAGGGATCGCGTGTCAACGGCGCCCTGATCCGCGGTGTGCTGCCGGCGGAGGAGCCGGCGGTGTCGGAGGTGGGCGACAAGATGCTCACCGGCAGCCTGGATGATCTGCGCGCCGGCGATTACAACATCATCCTCGGCGTCGACCTGGCGCGCATCCTCGGCGTGATGCTGGGCGACAAGGTGACCCTGGTGACGCCGTCGGCCAACGTCACCCCCGCCGGCGTGGTGCCGCGGCTGAAGCGCTTCACCGTCAGCGGCATCTTCGAGGTGGGCATGTACGAATACGACAGCGCCCTGGCCCTGGTACATCTGGACGATGCGGCGATCCTGTTCCGCATGCCCGGGGAGGTGACCGGGGTGCGCCTCAAGCTGGAGGACATGTTCCGTGCGCCGTGGGTGGTACGCGAAATGGCGCAGACCCTGCCCGGTAGCTACCTGGTCAGCGACTGGACCCAGCAGCATGCCAATTTCTTCCGCGCCATCCGCACCGAGAAGACGGTGATGTTCGTGATCCTGTTCCTCATTGTGGCGGTGGCCGCCTTCAACATCGTCTCCACCCTGGTGATGGTGGTGACCGACAAGAAGACCGACATCGCCATCTTGCGCACCCTCGGCCTCGCGCCGCGCGAGGTGATGGGGGTGTTCATGGTGCAGGGCACGGTGATCGGTTTCATCGGCACCCTGTTTGGCGTCATTGGCGGTATCGCCCTGGCACTCAACGTGGAGACCATCGTGCCGGCCATCGAGCGCCTGTTTGCGGTGCAGTTCCTGCCGGCGGATGTGTATTACATCAGCAATCTGCCGTCGCGGCTGAATGGAATCGACGTGCTGCGCATTGCCGTGGTGTCGTTCCTGCTCAGCATCATCGCCACCCTGTATCCGGCCTGGAGCGCGGCGCGCACCCAGCCGGCGGAGGCGCTGCGCTATGAGTGAGGTGGTGCTGTCCTGTCAGGGACTTTGCAAGACCTATACCGAAGGCCCGCAGGCGGTGGAGGTGTTGCGCGATGTAAGCCTCGGCGTGGCACGCGGCGAGCGCATCGCCGTGGTGGGCGCGTCCGGTTCCGGCAAGAGCACGCTGCTGCACCTGCTCGGTGGCCTGGAGTTGCCGAGCAGCGGCCGCGTTGAGGTGGCCGGGCAGGACATGGCCAGTCTGGGTGAGGCCGCGCGTGGCCGCCTGCGCAACCGCGCACTGGGCTTCGTCTATCAGTTTCATCACCTGCTGCAGGAATTTTCTGCCCTGGAGAACGTGGCGATGCCGCTGCTCATCGGTGGTACCCGGCCGGACGCGGCAGCGCGCCGCGCCACGGACATGCTGCAGCGCGTCGGCCTGGGGCATCGCCTGAGCCACAAGCCGGGCGAACTGTCCGGTGGAGAGCGGCAGCGCGCCGCTTTGGCGCGGGCCCTGGTGACGCAGCCGCAATGCGTGCTGGCGGACGAACCCACCGGTAATCTGGATCAGCATACTGCCGAGCAGGTGTATGCCCTGATGCTGGAGCTGAACGAGGAACTCAGTACCAGCTTCGTGGTGGTGACCCACGACATGGGCCTGGCGGCGCGCATGCACCGCATTCTCAGATTGGAAGATGGCAGGATCGTTTAACGGCAGTCACAAGTGACAAGTTTCAAGAAGAAATCTTGTAACTTGCAACTTGTCACTTGTCACTTGTCACTGTTTTCAAAAGTCTTGCGCAGTTCCCGTGCGCGCTTCTTGTGTTGCCAGTGGCGGATCAGATGCAGGCGCCAGAGGATGCGGACAGCAAAATAGCCGAGCAGGCCGCTGATGATGCCGACCACGAAACAGCCGAGCAGGAACGGAGCCCAGATGAGGGACAGTTCGGTGGTCAGCCACTGGAAGGAAAGTTCGAGTTCTATTTTGTGTACGGGCATGTCCAGCAGCCAGCTGCCGACCTTGTAGCAGAAATAAAACAATGGCGGCATGGTGATCGGGTTGGATACCCATACCAGCGCGACGGACAGCGGCAGATTGACGCGAAACAGGATGGCGAACAGTGCTGCCGGCAGCATCTGGAACGGCATCGGTACAAAGGCCCAGAACAGACCGTTGGCAAAGGCGCCGGAGGCAGAACGTCGGTTCAGGTGAAACAGGTTCGGATCGCGCATCAGGTTGCCAAAAATGCGCAAATACCGGTGTTCGCGGATCACGCGGTGATCCGGCATTAGGCGCTTGATAAACTTTTTTGGCATGTGGAGCGGGAACGCGCCTGATTTGGGTTCGGGTTGGGCGGCCCTATTATCCACAAACCGTCGGGAACAGGGAACATGGTCGCAGGGACGCTGGCCTTTCTTTTCGGTATTGTCCTCCTCCAGCTGCAGGTAGAGCTGCCGGCTGCCATCTGGCTGACCGGTTTGTTGCCCTTGCTGCTGTTGCCCTGGCTGTTGCCGCCGCGCTGGCGGCGGGGCGTGCAACCCGTGATGCTGGCCGTTGCCGGTTTTCTGTGGGCCTGGTTCAGTGCCGCTGCCGTGTTGCAACACTACCTGCCTTCCACGCTGGAGGGCGAGGATATGGTGCTGGAGGGGGTGATAGTCAGCCTGCCCGAGACGGATGCGCAGCGCGCCCGCTTTCTGTTCGATATCACGCGCTTGCATCATCGCGGCGAGCCGATACCCTCTCCTGGCCGGGTACGGCTGGCCTGGTACCGCCCTTATCCGCACCTGGAAGCGGGGCAGCGCTGGCGCCTGCAGGCGCGGCTGAAGCGGCCGCACGGCATGGTGAATCCCGGTACCTTCGATTACGAGGGCTGGCTGTTCCAGCAGCGCATTCGCGCTACCGGTTATGTGCGGCCAGGTGCAGACACCGTGTTGCTGTCGACAGACAGCAACACGGCTCCCTTGCAGCGCCTGCGCCAGCGGCTGCACGAGCAGTTGCGCACGCTGACAGGCGAGCATCCCCTTGGCGGTCTGGTGGCGGCACTGGCACTGGGGGAGCGGCAGGGAGTTGAGCGTGGGCAATGGCAATTGCTGCGTGCCACCGGCACCAATCATCTGGTCGCCATCTCCGGCCTGCACATCGGTATCGTTGCCGGTCTGGTGTTTTTCCTGACACGCCGTTTCTGGCCCTGGCCGGAGCACCTGCCTGCGCCCAAGGCCGCGGCCCTGGCGGCATTGCTTGCCGCCGCACTGTATGCGGCGCTGGCCGGTTTTTCCATTCCCACGCAGCGTGCCCTGATCATGGTGGCGGTGGCGATGCTGGCCCTGCTCGGCCAGCGTGCGCTGCGCCCCGCTCGGGTGCTGTCTCTGGCTCTGCTGGTCGTGCTGATCCTCGATCCGCTGGCGGTGCTGTCGCCCGGCTTCTGGCTGTCCTTTGGTGCGGTGGCGGTGATTCTCTACGGTATGGGCGGACGCCTGGCTGCTTCGGGCTGGTGGTGGCGCTGGGGGCGGGTGCAGGTGCTGGTGGCGCTGGGCCTGGCCCCCTTGCTGTCGCTGTGGTTCCAGCAGGTGCCGCTGATTTCACCCCTGGCCAATCTGCTGGCGGTGCCGTGGGTGTCGCTGCTGGTGGTGCCGCTGGTATTGCTGGCCACGGTACTGGCCACGCTGTTGCCGGTACCGGCGGCGTGGCTGTTGCAACTGGCCCTGCTGGCCCTCGATGTCCTGTGGTGGTGGCTGGAGTTCTGCGCCGGTTTGCTGCCGGCGGACTGGAGCGTGCTGGCGGCAGCCCCCTGGACCATGCTGCCGGCCGTGCTGGGCCTGATCTGGCTGCTGGCACCGCGTGGCTGGCCGGCGCGCTGGCTGGGTCTGGTATGGCTGCTGCCCATGTTGTTGGCACGCCCGGCGGGGCCGGCGCCGGGCCAGGCCTGGGTGACGCTGCTGGATGTGGGGCAGGGGCTGGCGGTGCTGGTGCGCACCGCGGGTCATACGCTGCTGTACGACACCGGGCCAGGCTATGGTTCCGGAACCGATGCGGGTGAGATGGTGATCGTGCCGGTGCTGCGTCATTACGGTCTCCGCCGCATCGATACCCTGATCCTCAGTCACGGCGACAGTGATCATGCCGGTGGTGCGGCGGCGGTATTCGAGGGGCTGGAGGTGGGGCGTTTTGTCAGCAGTGCCGCCGTACCCTTGCCCTGGCGTGAACATGAGCCCTGCCACAGCGGCCAGCGGTGGCAGTGGGACGGCGTCAGTTTTGAGCTGTTGTATCCACCACCGCAGGGGGGGCACGGCAGCAAGGGCAATGACAGCTCCTGCGTGTTGCGGATCGTTGCCGGTGGCCGGGCCGTGCTGCTGAGTGGTGATATCGAGGCCGCGGCGGAACGCGAATTGCTGGCACGCGTGCCGCAGCAACTGGCGGCGGACGTGCTGGTGGCTCCCCATCACGGCAGCAAGACATCGTCCACCGCGCCGTTCGTGACGGCAGTGGCAGCACGTCATGTGCTGTTTTCGATAGGCTACCGCAACCGCTATGGCTTCCCGCATCCGGCGGTGGCGGCACGCTATCGTGCCGCCGGCTCCGAGCTGCATGATACGGCGGCGCAGGGGGCGATCACGGTACGGCTCGGCGGTCAGGGCGTTGTACTGGAGTCCTACCGGCAGCAGGCGCGCCGTTACTGGTACAGTGACTGAGCTGCATTCCGCAAGCAGGCCACATTTGGTACAGTGTCGCCACTTTTTGCAGTCTTGATGAGGGGAATTACGGGTGTTTGAAATTATCGTTGCCGGCGGCTGGCTGATGGTGCCGATCATTCTCTGTTCCATTGCTGCCCTGGCCATTACTGCGGAGCGTTTCTGGAGCCTGCGTCAGGACAAGGTAACCCCGAAAAATCTGGTGGCGCAGGTATGGCACTGGCGCAAGAACAACCAGCTGAGCCAGGAGCGGGTGCTGGCATTGCGCAACAGTTCACCGCTGGGACGGGTACTGGCCGCCGGCCTGCTCAACATGGCCCACAGTCGCGAGGTGATGAAGGAGAGTCTGGAGGAGACCGGGCGCCAGGTGGTGCTGGAACTGGAGCGCTACCTCAATACCCTCGGCACCATCGCCTCCATTTCGCCGCTGCTTGGCCTGCTTGGCACCGTGCTCGGCATGATCAAGGTGTTCACCGCCATCACCACCCAGGGCGTGGGCAACCCGGGTGTGCTTGCCGGCGGCATCTCCGAGGCGCTGATCACCACCGCCGCCGGCCTTACCGTCGCCATCCCCAGCCTGATGTTCTATCGCTACTTCCGCGGCAAGGTGGATGCCCTGGTGCTGAAGATGGAGGAGGAGGCACTCAAACTGGTGGAGGTGATCCACGGCGAGCGTGAGGCCGCCGAGGTCGCCAGCTGATGAAGTTTCAGGCCAATCGGCGCGAGGAGCCGGATGTCAATCTGACGCCGCTCATCGACGTGGTATTCCTGCTGCTGATCTTCTTCATGGTGTCGACCACCTTCAACCGCGAGACCGAGATCAGCATCGAACTGCCCGAGGCCTCGGGTGAGGTGCTCGAGAACGAGCGCAAGGTCGTGGAGATCAGCATCGACGGTGAAGGACGTTTCTTCGTCAACCGGCAGGAGGTACTCAATACCCGGCTGGAGACCCTCAAGCAGGCCATTGCCAGGGCCGCCGGCGACGAAACCAAACCACGGGTGATCCTCAGTGCGGATCGACGTACGCCGCATCAGGCGGTGATTACCGCCATGGATGCAGCGCGGCAGCTGGGTTTTGTCCATCTTACCTTCGCCACCAGTCAGCCCGCCGAGGGGCAATAGCCCGATGCCAAAGAATCCCTTGCCGGGCGAATCGCTGCGCCTCTATCGCCGGTTGCTGCGCTATGTCGTGCCGCACTGGCGTGTGTTCCTTCTTGCCGCCGCTGCACTGGTCGTCGTCGCCGCCAGCGAGGCTGCCTTCGCTGCATTGATCAAGCCGATGATGGACGGAACCTTTGTCGCGCGCGACAGTGCCGTGATCAAGTGGGCACCGGTGGTGATGATTGTTCTGTTCCTGTTCAACGGTATCGCCAGCTACGCTGCCTCCATGGGCATGCAGTGGGTGGCGCGGCAGGTGATCAAGACACTGCGCAGCGAGATGTTCAGCCGCCTGCTCAAGTTGCCGGTGGCCTATTTCGACAGTACCGCCTCCGGCAACCTTATCTCCAAACTGATCTATGACGTGGAGCAGGTCTCCATGGCCAGCACCGAAGCGGTGAGCGTATTGATTCGTGACACGCTGACGGTGGTGGCGCTGCTCGGCTGGATGTTTTATCTGAACTGGCAACTGGCGCTGATCCTGTTGCTCGGTGCACCGATCATTGCCAAGGTGATCAATACCATCAGCGGTCATGCACGCCGTTACAGCTCGCGTATCCAGCACTCGGTGGGTGATGTGGCCCATGTGGCGGAGGAGACCATCGAGGCACAACGGGTGGTGAAGACCTTCGGCGGCCAGAGCTACGAAACGTCCCGCTTCACCGAGGCCAACGAGCGCAATCGTCGTCTCACCATGCGGCTGGAATCCAACGTGGCTGCCAGTGTGCCGCTGGTACAGTTTATTGCCGCGGTGGCTTCCGCCGGCATCATCTATGTCGCCACCATGGAGCCGATGCTGGACAAGATTACACCGGGTGCCTTCGTCTCCTTCCTCGCCGCGATGATGATGCTGTACGCGCCCACCAAACGGCTGACGCGTGTGACGGTTGTGCTGCAGCGCGGCCTCGCCGCCGCCGAGAGCATTTTCGGTTTTCTCGACACCCCGCCCGAGGTGGATGAAGGCCGGCAGCGCATCGAGCGCAGTCGCGGCGCGGTGGAGTATCGCGGGGTCACTTTTCACTACAACAGCGATCAGGCACCGGTGTTGCACGATGTGAATCTGTCCATTGCGCCGGGTCAGACCGTGGCCCTGGTGGGACGTTCCGGCAGTGGCAAGTCGACCATGGTCAGTCTGTTGCCGCGTTTCTATGATCTGCAGCAGGGACAGATCCTGCTGGATGGTATCGATATCCGTGACCTGGAACTGGAGAACCTGCGCGATCAGATTGCGCTGGTCAGTCAGCATATCGTGCTGTTCAACGACACCATCGAGCACAATATCGCCTATGGCCGCATGAGCGGCGTGGCACGCAGCGAGGTGGAGCGTGCTGCCGAGGCGGCCCATGCCATGGAATTCATCAGCGAACTGCCGCTGGGTCTGGATACCCTGGTGGGCGAGAACGGTGTATTGCTGTCCGGCGGCCAGCGCCAGCGTATTGCCATTGCCCGTGCCCTGCTCAAGGATGCGCCGATCCTGATCCTCGACGAGGCCACCTCGGCGCTGGACACCCACTCCGAGCGCCATATCCAGCAGGCGCTGGAGGTCTTGATGCAGAACCGTACTACCCTGGTCATTGCCCATCGGCTGTCCACCATCGAAAATGCCGATGTGATCGCGGTGATGGACAAGGGCTGCATTGTCGAGGCGGGCAGGCACCGCGAACTACTGGCGCGCAACGGCCACTACGCCGCACTGCACAATTTGCAGTTCCGCGACGAGCCGGCGGTGCAGTCCTCGGAGGGGTAAGAACGTATCGCTCTTACCGCAGAGACGCAGAGGGCGCAGAGGAACACAAGTATTTCCGCCGCTGGGGTTGCTCGGAAAGCGAATGAAGGCGGCGGCTTAACATGTTGAAACTTTTCTCCGCGCCCTCTGCGTCTCTGCGGTGAAAAAGGGGTAGCCGTTGAAGCGACTCGATCACTATTGGTACAGCCTGAATCCGGTGGCGCTGCTGCTGTTGCCGCTGTCCTGGCTGTTCTGTGCGCTGGTGGCCGTACGGCGTACCGCCTATCGCCGTGGCTGGCTGCGCAGCGAACGACTGCCGGTACCCGTGGTGGTGGTGGGCAATATCACCGTCGGCGGCAGCGGCAAGACACCGCTGGTGATCTGGCTGGCACGGTATCTGCGGGAGCAGGGGTTTCGTCCCGGCATCATCAGCCGCGGCTACGGCGGGCTGGCTGCACACTGGCCGCAGTCGGTCGATGCAGAGTCTGATCCGCGCCTGGTGGGCGACGAGCCGGTGCTGATTGCACAGTACTGCGACTGTCCCATGGCAGTGGGCCCGGAGCGGGTGGCAGCGGCGCGGCTGTTGCTGCAGGCGCACGAGTGCAACATCATTATTTCCGACGATGGTCTGCAGCATTACCGCCTGGCGCGCGATGTGGAGATCGCCGTGCTCGATGGTGAACGCCGCCTGGGCAACGGTTTTTGTCTTCCCGCCGGGCCGTTGCGCGAGGCACCGGATCGGCTGGGCAGTGTCGGGCTGCGGGTGGGCAATGGCCGGGCGGAGGAGGGCGAGCACCTGATGACGCTGCAGCCCGAGATGGTGTTTCATCTGCATGACGGGATACGCCGGACACTGGATGATTTTCGCGGACGCCGCGTGCATGCAGTGGCAGGCATAGGTCATCCGCCACGCTTCTTTCAGTTGCTGCGCGATCACGGTATCGAGGTGATCGAACATCCCTTTCCCGATCATCATCGCTATGCGGTCGCCGATGTGCAGTTCGGTGACGGTCTGCCGGTGCTGATGACCGAGAAGGATGGAGTAAAATGCCGTGCCTATGGTGACGAACACCTGTGGGCGGTTGCAGTGAGCGCCCGGTTGCCCGAGGTATTCGGGGCGCGTCTTCTCTCCCTGCTTGGCGAGGTAAGTCATGGATAAAAAATTGCTCGATATTCTGGTGTGTCCGCTGTGCAAGGGGCCGTTGCTGTACCGCAAGGAGCGGCAGGAACTGATCTGCAAGGCGGATCGTCTGGCTTATCCCATTCGCGACGACATCCCGGTGATGCTGGAGGATGAGGCGCGCCGCCTGGCTGCCGACGAGGAGGTCTGAGTGTCCTTCCGTGTGCTGATCCCGGCCCGCTATGCCTCCACGCGCCTGCCGGGCAAGCCGCTGCTCGACATCGGCGGCAAGCCGATGTTGCAGCGCGTATACGAGCAGGCCTTGGCCAGCGGTGCCGCAAGCGTGGTGATCGCCACCGACGATCCGCGCATCGAAGAGGCTGCACGGCAGTTCGGTGCTGCGGTATGCATGACTTCGCCGGAACACGGTTCGGGCAGCGAGCGTCTTGCCGAGGCGGTGCTGCTGCTCGGTTACGGCGACGACGAGATCGTGGTCAATCTGCAGGGTGACGAACCCTTGATGCCGCCACAGTTGCTCCGGCAGGTGGCCGACAACCTGGCTGCTCATGCCCGTGCCGAAGTATCGACATTGTGCACGCGCATCCACACCGCAGCGGAGCTGTTTGACCCCCATGCGGTCAAGGTTGTGATGGATCGAGAGGGTATGGCGCTGTATTTCAGCCGGGCCGTCATCCCCTGGGATCGTGACGCCTTTGCCGTCACCACCGAGGAGTTGCCGGCTCAGGCACTGCACTACCGCCATCTCGGCCTGTACGCCTACCGTACGGGCTTTCTCAAACGTTATGTGACCCTGGCGCCCTGCGCCCTGGAGCGTATGGAGGTGCTGGAACAGTTGCGGGTGCTCTGGCACGGCGTCGGCATCCACGTCGCCGAGGCCGCTGTGCCGCCGGCACCGGGCGTGGATACCCCGGACGACCTGGAGCGCGTGCGGCGCGTGATTGCGGGCTGACGGAAAACCATTTCGTCGCAGACGACTACATGGTTGTAGTCGGTTGGAAATGTCTGGAACATATTTCCCAGACGCCGGGGCGCAGAGAAATTCGTATTCTGATCCTCGGCGGCGAGTGTTTGAGGTTTATGGCACGCGGCTATTAATCGCAGGCGAGCAGGCCCAGGTCGGCGAAGTCGGGATGGACGGCGTCACCGCTGTTGTCGAGCAGGGGGATGGTATAGATGCGCGGCACGTGACGGCCGGGTTCGCCGAACTGATTGTCCTGCATGTCGGTGTTGCGCCCGGTGTCCTGCAATACCAGTGCCGGCCCATCTGCCAGCACTTCAATGACCTGGCAGGCGGTACCGCGGTGGCTGACGGGCTGGCCGATGAGGCGCCGCAGCTGGTTGAGTGACAGGTTCAGACAGTCCATGCAGGTATATAACCAAGTGATATGCTGTGTTATCGAGTGTAGAGGATACAGGTGGTAAATGACATGGTGAAGGTTCTTTTCGTCTGCATGGGCAACAAAACATAAGAACAATAAAAACAATAAGATAGGATGATTGCGTTATCGCTATCGTTATCGATGACAACAAAAAGCCCGCCCAGGTCTCCCTGGGCGGGCTTTTTTTCGAGGTCAGATTCAGTGCGCGCGCGCCGGCTTGGCTTTGGCTGCAAGTTCGAGACGGTGCGCCGCGTTGCTGTTGATGGTGCCCAGCGCGTCGCCCACCTCGCCCAAGAAGTCGAGAGTGAAGCCGATATCGAGCAGCCGCTGCTTGTCCATCGTATCCAACTCATCCGCGCTATCGACAAGTATTTGCCCGATGGTTCGAATGGCGCGGAAGCATGAGTCCATACCCTCACGTGATACAGTCCTTGCTCGAACTGCCATCTGACGCTCGTACTCAGACATGGGCGTGGGCTCCAATACTGCGTGTGGAAACTGCAGATCGAGGCGCAGCACATCGAAAAAGCTGGCGTTACTGTTGAGCCTCTCAGCTTCAAGAGAGGAAATTCGCCTTGCTTTGCCGGTAGGATCTTCGGTGCTCATGATCAACCTCCTGGGGTTGGTGGTGGGAAGGGCCCCGGTCTGCTGTAACAGGCCGGGGCCCGCATTAAATCTTCCGGCGTTTTATCATCGCCTCGATAACCTCGCCGCGACTGGCGGCGCCTTCCTTCTCGGCCAGCCTATCCAGCTTTTCGATCGCATCACCGGATAGCCACACCTGAACCTGTCGCATGCCTTCCGCCTCACGGCGGGCCCGGCTGGCGGCGTTTCGGTCTGCGGCGGTGCTGTATTGCTTTTTTCGGGGTGGTGTCATTTCTGTGTCCTGCAACTAGGTGCAAAACACCATACCCCCATTTTTCACTAAATGCAACTAGGTGCAATATCAGGCGACGTCCAGCTTCACGCCGTCGCCCAGCTCCTCATTGATCTGCTGCATCAGCTGGCGTACAGAGTTTTTATCGGCGATTCCCTCGAATGTTACGGTAACGTGTTTTGTGACCGGCTGCTGCTGCTGTGCCGTAGCGATCGGCTGCGGCGCCCCAACCGGCACGGTGTTGACCGTCGAACCGCCTCCTCCAGCACCCACCAGGGACGGTGCGGAAGCGCCGCCGCCGAAACTGGCGGAGCTGATGGCTGATATCTGCGCTGCGCCAGTTGCCAGCATCATGCCGGCCGGGATGAGGCCCCACGGGTAGCCCCCCGCCTTCTCGAAGCTAGACAGGACGGCGTGCGGGAGGCTCACAGCGGCATCCGCCAGGGCAAAAGCCTTGTTTATCTCAAACAGCTGTTTGTTTTGTGTGGCCGCACCTGCGGTCATCTGAGCGCCGAACTTGAGCGCCGACTTGACGTCCTTCTCTCGGAAGGCCACGGCGAGTGCGTCGGAAGCGGAGAGGCCCTGGTAGCGGGTATCGAAGAGCTTCTTTTGGTGCTGTGCCTCCAGCCCCTCCAGAAGCGCATAGCGTTCCTGCTGCGAAACAAGCCCGGTCTGAAATGCGTCCTCAACGATGAACTGCTGATCTTCATAGTGCAGACGCATCCGCTCGTTTTCGGAAAGCAGAGACTCCTCCAGCTTTGTGAGGTCGCCGAAAAGCTGGGAGCGGTCCTTCTCTTCAGGCGCCTGCTGCTTTTTCAGCGTCGCGTCATAGGTTTCGATTGCGGCAAACATGGCGCGGCTGCGGGTGGATTCGTCGATAGCACCCTGGCGGAGAAGCTGGTTGAGGCGTTCGTGTTCGGCGCTCAGTTTCTCCAGCGGCGTGCGGGTGGCTTCGTAAACCGCCTTGCCGGCGGCGGCCAGTTGATCGCGTTGCTTGGTCAGTTCGGATTCAGCCTTGCGGACGGCTTCGGTATCAGTAATGCCGGCCTGCTGGAGTCGCTGATTGGCGGCCAAATCCTTATTGAGCTCGGCCAGCACCAGCCGCGCGTTCTTCATCTCTTCCTGATCGCGGGTCCATTGCTCGGCAGAATCGCGCCGTCCGAAGCCGTCGGCCCATCGCGCCTGCAGCTCAGCGAGCTTGCGTGTGGTTTCGGAGATTTCCTTGGTGATCTCGATGCCGCGCACCGCGACCAGGTTGCCGTGCAGCTACTGGAGGCGCAGGGCAAAGTCGGTGGTTTCCTGCGTGGCCTTCTCGGTGGTCATCACATAGCCGGCGATACCAGCCACCACACCGAGCATGATGCCCGCAGGGCCGCCCAGGGAGCTCATGGCCATGGTGGTCATGTTGATGCCGGCGGCGGCGGCCTGACCGGCCTTGCCGAGGCCATCGAGGCCGGAGATCGCGTAGCCTCCGGCGCTGGCCAGGGCGGTGAATTTGGTAGTGCTCTCGCCGATCCGCATCAGGTTCTTCTGCACGGAGGCGAAAGCCTGCGCCGTTTTGTCCGTCGCGCTGATCGTGAAGCTGACGTCTTTGTCTGCCATGTGAATCTCCTCATTTCCCGGGAAATTAATACCAGCGCCCCATCCTTCCATGGACGGTGATTGCTGCTGGCCTGATCGCGCCGGGCTGGGGGTTACAGATTTAAGCTCCGGCCATCAGGTCACGGGGTTTTTCCGGCACTCTCCGTGTAACCCGGCGCCCGCCGGAACACATCAAATGTGCGGGTGCTTTCCGCTGATGAAATCGGGATCAAACAAGATAGCCAATCTCTCTTGCCTTTCTGCGGAGGTCGATGACGGCATCATCAAGCCGCGCTAAAGCGGATTCGACGGACTTCAATTCGGCCTCGTTGATAGATTTGACGCACGATTTGAGTTTGGACTCAATGAGATATTCCGCTGCGGATGCGGCCTGCGCGATTTCGTCCGCGGCCATTGTTTTGCGGATCATATACGCACACCCGCCCGCTCGGCCTCGTTGATCAGAGCGCGAAGCCGGCCTTCGGTTTCGGCGATCTCGCGGTCAAGCCGCTCAATCTCCGCTTGGCGCCGCGCGAGGGGCAGGCCCTGCTCCCACTCCATGTCATTCACCACGTCTGCGAGCGCCTGTTTGATGCGCGTCGCACCAATTAGCGCAAAGAGCGTGCTGTTTGGCAGCAATTCATCGCGGACGCCGGCCGGGCGGACCAGGCGGTCAAACCCGGGGTTTTCGTCGGGGCTTTCCATGGGGCGGCCCGCGACAAGGGTGACCGCGGCAACAGCGTCGGCCCGATACTTGTCGGCGACGGTGTCCACGTAGCTGTTGAGCTTCTCCAGTACGTCTTTTTTCGGCAGCGGGAGAAGCATTGCGTCTTCGCGTTTCCGCTTGAGTTCTTCGAGGGAAGAGCCCAGTTTCTCTTTCTCGGTTGCAATCGATTTGAGAGCGGATTTGATGCCAATGAAATCGAGTCCGGCCATGATTATTGCCCTCCGTTATTGCCGCGGTAAATGTATTCGGCGTGCACATCCGGGTGGCTGGCGACCACGGCGCGGATGGCTTTGCTGCGGTCAAGCCCAGCCTCGGTTTTTTGCTTAACCAACGCCTCAAATGACGCGGCTGCGGGCGCTGTGGCGGGAGTGTCCCCCCCGTTATTGCTGCGGTAAATGTATTCGGCGTGCACATCCGGGTGGCTGGCCACCACGGCGCGGATGGCTTTACTGCGGTCAAGCCCAGCCTCGGTTTTTTGCTTAACCAACGCCTCAAATGACGCGGCTGCGGGTGCTGTGGCGGGAGTGTTTTTGTGCATTGGCTGATCCTCTGTTTTGGTTTTTCCGTTCAATTGACCGATAACGGATTCGAGTGTGGAAACCCGATCAGCCATGCCAATGGTGACGGCTGCCGCACCCATCATCACATCGCCCTGACCAAAGTCGGAAAGTACTTGTTTGGGACTGACTCCGCGATACTTTGCCACATCATCGACAAAGACTTGGGCCAGCGCGTCGATGTTACGCTGGATCTGCGCGCGGCCTTCGTCGGTGGCGATGTTCGGGCGTTTTTTCGGGCTCTGGCTGCTAACGATCTCCAGCACACCCGCCTGTTGCCGGGTATCGATGGCGACCACGGCGCCGATACAACCAACCATGCCGGTTTTGCTGATAACAATCTCGTCGGCCGCGCTGGCAATCCAGTAGGCAGCGGAGGCGGCCATATCGCCGACATAGGCCACCACCGGCTTATTTGCGGCACGCACCATCTGGGCAAATTCAGAAATCCCGGCGGCCTGGCCGCCGGGCGAATCCATGTCGAGCACGACGGCCTTTACGGCGTTGTTGTTGAGTGCCGCGCTGAAATCACGCGCCAGAACTTCCAGCGACGTGGCGCCGCTGATCTCGGTGAACAAGTTTGCGTAGCGCATGATCGGGCCAGTGACCGGCACCACAGCAACACCATCACGCAGAGATACCGTGCGCGTGTTCTGCAACGGGCGGCCGAGTTTGGCGGCCACGGCCTCCGGCGATTCGTTTTCGCGCCGCGCGATGGCGGCGATGGTTTCTAGCATGTGCGGCTGAATGGCCCACGGCTGGGCCGCAACAAACTCAAAGGTGGTGTGTCTGGTTGATTGGCCCATAATCTTCTCCGTTTGGGTTTTCACACTCGCCATTTTCCACGTCTCCAGCAAAGCGAATAGCTGCAGTTCGCTTTGTAATCGCGTGGATACCCGGCGCCGTCTCCGGCACCAGCAACCCCTGCTTGAACGCCCAGAACAGATGGGCGCGCAATTGGCTGGAGTCGGCAGGTGGCTCGCGCAGCTCGCGCCAGCGCGGCCAGATGATCGACGCAAACCGGCGGATCTCATCCGTGAGGTTGCAGGACCGCGCCCAGTCACTTTCTCCGACACACAGCGCCCACGCTGCGCGCAGATGGCGGTCGCGCTCGTGCTTCCGAAAACGCGTAGAAATACGGCGCTTCCCGGGCTTGCCGACCAGCCCCAGGCACTTGTCCAGGCTACCGGCGCCACTGAAATACGCCCGCAACGCATCACCCAGAGGTGATAGCTGTTCGTCGGAATCGGCGATCTCCAGGAGATGCAGGAGCATGTCCTGGAGATCGACCGGCGAGGGACGGGCGGTCATTTCGATTAGTGAGTGGATTTCCCGGGAAGGGAAAATGCACTGCCGATCTGCTGCATCCCAAAATCCCACGTGGCCTGGTCGATAGGCGCGGTCATGCTCCACACGAGACGCGGCATGTTCAGCGCCACAAGGGCGCCGCACAAGTTGTGCGGGCAGTAGACGGTGGCAACGTCATTGATAATCTTCACGTGGCATGCGCAGATTGAGCAGATGCCGTCAACGGGCGGCGTGAGCGGCGGCGGTTTCATTTGCGATCCTCCTGGTGGTGGTTTTGAGCTTCGGTCTCGTTTCCCGGGAAAATTTCTGGCGTCCCGGTATCGTCCTCCTGGTTGTCCGCAGTCACATCCGCAAGGCTCATGGCACGCACCACGCTGATGGCGCGGCCAACTTCACCAGCGATCATCGCAATGGCGGCAGGCGACACCTGCGGGAGGTTCTGCGACACAGAACGCGGGATGGTTTCGAGCTGGAGGGCGACGGCATTGCCTGCCTTGGTCAGCAACTCATTCAGCAAATCGGTTGGGGCGAGCCCTTCGCGCGTGGCGGTGTTCTGAATGTCCAGCCGCTCACGCTGAGCCCTCGCCAGCGCTGCGCGCTCCGTAGCCAGGTCAAGATCGCCAGCCTCTGCCCGCGCATCTGCGACCGTCTGCAGGTGCTCGATGTAGGCGCACAGCCATTGCCCGGCAGAAGCGCCACGGCGCAACACGCCCCGCGTGATGAGACGCGAGGTGACACTCTGGTCGACTCCGATAAGTGCGCTGAATTCTGCCTGTGTAACAGGCTGCAACAGGTCAACAACCATATGTCATGATCCCCTTATAAACCCCCTGCAACTAGAGAACGATCGAGGTTCGAATTACCCTTGCTGGACATGTCCCAGGAGGACCCCGATACACGCGCAGACATTCTCCGCACGATGATCATCCGACTGCCTCGGCTGCAACGTTCGTGAGTGCCAGGTAGTTCGGTATGCTGATGCGCCGCACACCATAGGCCTCAACGACGATGTGAGCGCACCTTGGGCGAGTTTTATTCCAATGTCGCTTTGCAAGGTCAGCCGTGGCCTTCGAACCGAAAGGCCCGTCCATGAATCCTGTTTGAATCTCCAGGACCAAAAACCTGCGGTGTTCCTGCTTTGCCATCTAGGCGGCCTCTCGCTCTCGCTGTTCCACTTCACGCTGCAGCCGCACGCGATACTGCTGGTATGTCTCGCCGGGCCTCGGCGAACCAAAGCCATTGGCCTGTGCCCATGGCCCAAGGTCACCGTCGCTTCGTGGAAGCTGTGTGCGGTTCCCCGCCGTCTGCTTCTGCGTGGGTGCCGGTACCTGCCAAGGTTCCAGGAAGTGGGGCGGGTCGCTGGGGCCGAAGAATGACGCGGCCTGCTTGACGAACGCCGTTCCTGTTCGCTCTGCCGCATCGCAGAAGGCGCGGTAGCGCTTCACTCCGGCGATCATGTCCCCGGGTTTGTGGCCTTCCCTGAGCCTGGCATTCCACGCCTTGAACGCATCGCTCTTGCTGTTGCCGCCGGCTCGGGGGGGGTATTCCGCCCAAGCGCTCAGGAAGTCATCTGTGTATGACTTATTAGTTTTCTCTTTCTCTTCTCTAGGTAACGGCTTCGGCGTTACCGGAGCGTTAGTGATTCGGGCTTTATGTGCGGACACGCGCTTCGCGGTAAGTGCGCGATTCTTGGCGGTTTTCCCGTTGTGCCTATCGAAGTTCGGCAGAGTGATCGTGCCGCTATTCTCTGTCATCCAACCGGCCGAAATCATTGCGTCACAGAACCCGGTAACGCCAACTTGGCGATCTAATAACGTTTTGCTAACGCTAGGTGCGTTACCGTTTTCCGTGTGCTCATCGAACCATGCCCAGACCCTCAGCAGCTTCCCAACAACAGCATCAGGATCGACTTCCAAGGCGCCAGCAATCGCCCACACTTCGGGCTTGTTCGGCGTCGCTATCTCGAACTTGATCCAGTCACCGGCCATTGGGATACCCGATCACAAACCGCGCGCCAGATTTCCCGGGAAATGTGCGGACACCTTCAGCCGGCGGCCTGGCGGTGTTCTGCAGGGCCTGGGCGAGCTGTCGCGCACGTTCGCCGCGCCAGGGGCAGCGGTGGGCATGTGGGCAGGTGGTAATGAGGTGGCACATCTGGCGGACCTCAGGAGTTTCCGCCGCGCTTATGGTTGCGGCGCGGGAAATACGGTGATTGCTGGGCAACAGCATCGATCCATGCGATGGCGTCCTTTGTCCGGATGTAGCGCCGGCGGCCCAGCAGGAAGAACTTTGGCGGGTTTGGCTCGCGTGTGATCTGTTCCGCCGTCGAGTCAGGCAGGCCGAGAAGGTCGGTCCAGAACTCGGACCAACTCAGGGCCGGCTTGGCCATGAGTTGAGCGGGCAGGGCGGGAGTGTCGCGCTGTTCCATGTCGGTGGCCCTACTGGCTTACTCGCTGCGAATTGTGGCGGCCTGTTCGCTCTGGAGCAGGCGAGAACAAGCCTCGATTGATTCGGCGGGAATAAGGCGGCGGCGCCCGATCTTGATGCTGGTGAGCTTGCCGGCACTGATCAGGTCGTAGACGGTCTGGCGGGCGATGCCACCAAGGAGGGTGCGAGCCTCATCAATCGGGTAGATGACGCGCTCGATCTTTGTAGTGGTTTGCATTGACTGTGACCTCTTGTTGCCGCCAGCGTCTACTGGCGTCGTGGTCACAGAAGGTACTTATGTGTTGGTCGTTGTGCGAACAGTGGCGATTTATTATGGCGCGGGATTTAATCGCTACTGTCCCACACCCTGTTAATCTTCTTCCGATCATTGCGCAGCGCTTGGTCACCATGAAGCCCCAGGACTGCATTGACCAACAGGGTGCAGGCTTTGCTGGGTGTGTCATGGTCGCGAACCTCACCGGGGAGGGTGTCAGCGCCCCCTTTGCGTTGTCCACGTCGGCAACCGACGATGTACCTTTTCACGCATAACACCACCGCACGGTAGACGTATTCGTGCTTTGCATCCCGGGTAGTCTTGTCTCCGCGCAGCGCGGCAAATTCGTCGGCATATGAGTGGTGGTCCGCAACGGCATCCGCGAGATCTGACAGAAACTCCGAAACGGTACGGCATTCAATTCCCTTTAACTTGGCAAGGCTGGTTGTGACTTCCTGTGAGTTAATGATTCTCAAATGCCGTGCCTCCGGATCGGCTTCAATGTCGACGGCAAGTGTTCTCACCTGCGCAGCCAGTTTTGCGCGTCGCTTCTTGGCGTCTGATGGATGTTCTTTGTTGCATGCGTCCCACGCACCAGGCAGCGCGGCGATCTCCTGCAGCATGGAGAAGATGCTTTCTTTCGGCACGTAACCATGGGCAGCGTCCTGCCGCAATAAATCGTCAACGGCCTCCCATGTACGAGGGTCGTGCACGAGCCGCGACCACTCGCTCATTGCTCCCCCCTTGCTGATGTGGAAACAGACAGTAGCCGCGCCAACTCATCCGCCCATAGCTTCGTTGCCGCGATCCGTTCCTCGGCATAGTCGTGACGGTTGTACACGGCCAGGACGCCGCCCAGGGTGTGGTTCAACAGCTTCTCCACCACATGGGGCGACACACCAAGGCCCGCCACTCTGGTGGCAAAGGTCCGGCGCAGGTCGTGGGGCGTCCAGCCCACCGCGGCGCGCTTGAGGCGGGCCTGTACCCCTGTGGGGCTTCGCTGAGCGAACAGGTAGCCGGCATGGTTGCCGATCAGCTGCAGGGTCATGGGCGGCAGGTGTACCCAGTGCGGGCGGTCGCTCTTGTTTTGCGGAATGTGGAGCAGATCGCCCTCCAGGTGTTCCAGGCGCGCACTCTGCGCCTCTGAAACCCGGAGGCCGGTCAGCAGCAGGAAGCGCAACAGCGGGCCGTGTTCGTGCGTATCAGCCCACAGCGCCCTTATCTCTTCGTCGGTAAGGGTTCGGTCCCGGCTGCGCTCTTCGCCGCCTACGGCGCGGGCTGTGGTGCGCTCCAGGGGGTTGCGGTCGATATAGCCGCGCTCCACGGCGTAGCCAAGGGCCTGCTTCCAGTTGGACAGGCAGCGATTGGCAGCCACGGGCGATGCCTGGGCATACTTGGCGAGCAGGGAAACGAGGCGGGCGGCAGTCAGCTGCGCCAGGCGATCATTTCCCGCCCATGCCTTGGCCTTATTGATGTACACCTCGATGTTTCGGGTGGTTCTGTATCGGGGCTCAATGCGGCGCTGATACCATTCATCCAGCAGGGCGCCGAAGGTCACCGATTCGGGAAGAACCTTACCGGAGAGGGCAGAGGCCTTGACTCTGGCCTCGGCCAGGGAGACGGCGGGCCACTCGCCAAGATTGCGGGTCTTCCATGAACCGCCGACACGTGTACGATAGAGCCAGGAACGGCGCCCGCTTGGATAGCATCGAAGGTATAGGCCCCGCTCATCGCCAATCAGTCTTTCCTTGGGCGGGTCTGGCATGCGCCTGATGGCGGTCTCGGTCAGCGGCATCGTTATCGCTCCGTTATCGATAACGCTATTTTAGCCGTACTTTGCCGGGGTTATCTAGTCTTTAACTAATTGAATTTGGTGGGTTATGGCTGTTGTAAAGGTTCTAATGGTCTGCATGGGCAATATCTGTCGTTCGCCCATTGCCCATGGTTATTTCGAACATCTGGTGCGTCAGGCCGGGCTGGAGTCGCAGATCCGTGTGGACTCTGCGGGCACCCATGCCTATCACGTGGGTAATCCGCCTGACAGCCGGGCGCAACAGACGGCTAGGCGGCGAGGCATCGACCTGAGCGGGCAGCGGGCGCGCAAGGCTGCGCATGAGGATTTCGAGGGGTTTGACTATGTGCTGGCCATGGATCGGGACAATTACGCCCTCCTCGCTGAACTGTGCCCGGAAGGGCTGGAGCACAAGTTGCACCTGTTCCTGGAGTTTGCACCGCAGTTACCGGAACGCGAGGTGCCGGATCCCTATTACGGCGGCACGGATGGTTTTGAGCGCGTGTTTGATCTGGTAGAGGCGGCAGCGCTGGGTTTGCTGGCGGATATCCGCAGTCGCCACGGCCTGTAAGGTACCTGCGGAGGCGGGGAGTGAATAAAAACGGGGAGCTTGGCTCCCCGTTTTTATCGTAGCGACGAAGAGTCGTGTCAGTTCTTTGGTTCGTCCCTGGGCTCCGCCGGGAACAGACTGGGCTGCGGTACCGTTGCGCTCGGCTCACGCGGCGCTTCCGGAGCCGGAGCCGGCGGAGTTTCCTCGCGCGGTTTCGGTGCCGGTTCGGCCCGTTGTTCGACGGGCTTGGGCGCAGTGGCGGTGGGCAGCGTTTCCACCTGCTGCAGGCTCGGCGCCGGCTCAGTACGGGCTGCGGGCGCCGCTGCTGCCGGTAGCGGAGCTTCCTGACGCGGCTCGACAGCCTCGGTGCGGGGCTGCTCGACTGGGGCAGCATGTTGTTCTGCCGGTTCGGTGCGGGATTCGGTCGTCGTTGCAACAGGCTCGGGACGCGGTCGCGGAGTACGCTCGTCACGGCGCTGGGCCGGTGCTTCGGCAGCCTCGGCCGGTGTTGCAGCGCTGTCCTGTTCTTGCCCGGATTCGTTGCCGGACTCCGGCTCGTCGCCGGCGGAGCGGCGACGGCGGCGGCCACCGCGACGGCCGCGGCGGGAGCCGCTGCGTTCCTCGCGTGCCTGTTGCGATCCGGCATCAGCGGACTGCGGCGGCGGCTCGGTTGTGGTCACGGCAGTGACCTGCTCGGTTGCAGCGCTCGCTTCTCCTTCCGCTGCCGGCTGTGGCGGACGGGGTGGGCGCGGCTGCTGCGACTGGCTGCCGCGTTGCTGCTGACGGCTCTGGTTGCCCTGGCTGCGGCCACGCTCTCCGCGCTCGCCGCGCTCTCCACGTTCACTGCGGCCTTCGCCCTGGTTGCGGCGTGGTGCCTGCTGGCTGCTGCTGCGCTCACGGCGCGGTGCAGCCTTGGCCGGTTTTTCCTCCTCGGCGGACTTTTCCGCAGCCCCGAACAGGCCACCGAACAGGCGGCGCAGCAGGCCGGGACGACCAGCGGCAGATTCCCCTCCAGCCTCACCCGATGGTGCGGGCGCGGTCACGGGAATGACGGCCTTTACTGCCGGCTCTTCGGCACGCAGCTTGGGTGTCTCACCGGTAGCCTCGGCAGTTTCTTCCGGCGGCCGGGTGATCAGCTCGTAACTGGGGCGGGGGGTGGGCATCTGCTCCATCTCGTCGATGCGGATGCGTTCCACCTCATAATTCGGGGTATCGAGGTGCGGGTTCGGTATCAACACCACCTGGACGTTCTGACGTTCCTCGATGGCATTGATGACATGACGCTTTTCGTTGAGCAGGAAACTGGCCACGGCCACCGGCAGTTGCGCCAGCACCTTGCCCGTCTTGTCCTTCATGGTCTCCTCCTCAACGATGCGGAGGATGGAGAGGGCGAGGGACTCGACGCCACGGATGGTGCCCTGGCCGCGACAGCGCGGACAGACCACCTGGCTGGACTCGCCCAGGGAGGGGCGCAGGCGCTGGCGCGACATCTCCAGCAGGCCAAAGCGGGAGATACGCCCCACCTGAACGCGGGCACGATCCTGCTTGAGGGCGTCGCGCAGTCGGTTTTCCACCTCGCGCTGGTTCTTGGCCGGCGTCATATCGATGAAGTCGATGACGATCAGGCCGCCCAGGTCGCGCAGGCGCAGCTGGCGGGCGGCCTCATCGGCCGCCTCCAGGTTGGTATTGAGAGCGGTTTCCTCGATATCGCCGCCCTTGGTGGCGCGGGCGGAGTTGATGTCGATGGAGATCAACGCTTCGGTATGGTCGATGACCAGGGCGCCGCCGGAGGGCAGCTGCACCTCGCGGGTAAAGGCGGACTCGATCTGGGATTCGATCTGGTAGCGGGTGAACAGAGGAACCTTGTCCTGATACAGCTTGAGCTTGTTCAGGTGCTGCGGCATCACCTGCTTCATGAAGTCGCGGCCCTGCTCGAAGACTCCCGGCTCGTCCACCAGGATTTCGTTGATGTCGTTGCGCAGGTAGTCGCGGATGGCGCGGATGATGACGTTGCTTTCCTGGTAGATCAGGAAGGGTGCCTGGCGTTCCTGGGAGGCGGACTCGATGGAGCTCCACACCTGGAGCAGATAATCCATGTCCCACTGCAACTCTTCGGCGCTCTTGCCGACACCGGCGGTGCGGATGATGAGCCCCATGTCCTCGGGAATGGTGAGCTGGCTCATGGTGTCGCGCATTTCGCTGCGATCTTCGCCTTCGATGCGGCGCGAGACGCCACCGGCGCGCGGATTGTTCGGCATCAGTACCAGATAGCGGCCGGCCAGACTGATGAAGGTGGTGAGAGCGGCGCCCTTGTTGCCGCGTTCCTCCTTCTCGACCTGTACCACCACTTCCTGGCCTTCGCGCAGCACGTCCTTGATGTTGACGCGACCGGACAGGTCGGCATCGGACTTGAAGTAGCTGCGGGAGATTTCCTTGAGGGGCAGAAAGCCGTGGCGCTGGGCACCGTAATCAATGAAGGCGGCTTCCAGGCTGGGTTCGACGCGGGTAATGCGTCCTTTGTAAATATTTGATTTCTTTTGGGCTCTGGCGGTGCTTTCGATATCCAGATCATACAGACGCTGGCCGTCGACCAGCGCCACACGCAACTCTTCAGGCTGAGTTGCGTTAATCAGCATGCGTTTCATGTCATTGTCTCTCGGGCGCTCAACCTCCAACCGGATACGGACTCAGCTCTCAGGAGCCGGGGAGTGGCGGCGGGCCGCCGTAGGTACGGGGCTCCGGCTCGCTCACCCGGTTCCGGCCAGGCCTGCATCCGGTTGCGGGAGCGCTTACTTGTTTGGGTGGTGGAGTTATGTCCACCACTGAATCTTTTAACCCTTCCTCCGGCCATTCCGGGGGAGGGGACCAAAATAACCTTGCGTCCGACAGGGACGCCGCCATGGTGTGCAGCGCGCGGTTTGACTTATGAATGGGTGCGGCTGCATGAACGGCAGCGTGCAACTATATCAGCGATGCAAAGATGCATCAATCACCGTTGCGAATTGGTATCATTCGCTTATGAATCAGACAGATCAGCCAAGTGCCAGGATAATCCAGGTTGGAGCCGGTGAAGAAGGCCAGCGCATCGACAATTACCTGATGACCCAGCTCAAGGGGGTACCGAAAAGCCGCATCTATCGCATCCTGCGCACCGGCGAGGTTCGGGTCAATAGCGGGAGGATAAAGCCTACTTATCGCATAAAGGCCGGAGATGCCATTCGTATTCCGCCGCTGCGCATGGCCGAGGCCGAGGCCCCGGCTCGCCCCGGTGATCGGGTGCTGGAGCGGGTCAACAGCAGCATTATCTACGAAGACAAGGGCTTGCTGGTGGTGAACAAGCCCTCCGGCCTCGCGGTTCATGGCGGTAGCGGACTCAGTTACGGCCTCATCGAGGCGCTGAGGGCGCTGCGGCCGGAGGCGCCGTTCCTGGAACTGGGCCACCGCCTCGACCGCGATACCTCGGGTTGCATCGTCATCGCCAAGAAGCGCAGCGTACTGCGTGCCTTCCATGAACTGCTGCGCGAAGGCGGCAGCGACAAGCGCTATCTGGCCCTGCTCAAGGGGCGCTGGCAGGGCGGCGAGCGCCGGGTGGAGGCGCCATTGCTGAAGAACGTGACCCAGTCCGGTGAGCGCATGGTCAAGGTAGCGGCCGACGGCAAGGAGGCATTGACCATCTTCCGCCCCGTCGCCATATATAAGGATGCCACCCTGGTGGAGGCCGAGCTGATTACCGGGCGTACCCACCAGGTGCGGGTACATGCGGCCCATATCGGCCATCCCATCGCCGGTGACGACAAATATGGTGATGAGACATTCAACCGGCGCATGGCCGAAGTGGGGTTGAAACGACTGTTCCTGCACGCCAGCGCCATCAACTTTACCCTGTCGGAGAGTGGACAGGAGGTTGCTGTGAGTGCCCCGTTGGGTGATGAGTTGCGCGCGGTCATCGACAGACTGGAAGCGGAGTGATGCGTAGATTCGAACTGCTGGTATTCGACTGGGACGGCACCCTGATGGATTCGGAGGCCCGTATCGTGGCGTGCCTGCAGGGGGCCATTGCCGACCTGGAGTTGCCCCGGCAGGAGGTGGCCGCCCTGCGCAACATCATCGGCCTGGGATTGGCCGAGGCCATCAATGCCCTGTTTCCCGGCAGCGATGCCACGATGCAGCAGGCTTTGGTGGAGCGTTACCGTCACCATTTCCTGGTGGCCGACCCTACGCCGTCGGCCCTGTTCGATGGGGCTGCCGACGTACTGCACGGCCTGGCGGAGCAGGGCTACCTGCTGGCAGTGGCCACCGGCAAGGGGCGGCGCGGCCTGGACAAGGTGCTGGAGGAAACCGGCCTCGGCCCGCTGTTCCATGCCACCCGCTGTGCCGATGAAACCTGCTCCAAGCCCCACCCGCAGATGCTACTGGAGCTGATGGAGCACCTCGGTGCCGAACCACAGGCCACCTTGATGATAGGCGACACCGAATACGACATGGAGATGGCGCGCAATGCACGCACCGCCGCTCTGGGCGTAAGCTATGGCGTGCATCATCCGGAGCGACTGCTCAGGCACGAACCGCTGGGTTGTCTGGATCGCATAGGCGAGTTACCGGCGTGGCTGGAGCAAATTGCGGAAATTCAAGATTCAACATTCAAGATTGACGGCCCGAAAGTGGCCGGGCGATTTTCTGTTGAATCTTGAATCTTGAATCTTGAATTTCGAATTGAGATTTCCTCACTCATGGACCCTGTCAAGATGGAACCGACCGAACAAAAGACGAATGGAAGTGATCCCGCCTGGGAGCGCGACCTGGTCAACCGCCTGGCCTTTGCCTCGCTCAACGAGCAACGCCGGGCCCGACGCTGGAGCATTTTTTTCAAGTCCTTGCTGTTTGTTTACCTGCTGGTATTGCTGCTGCTGATGATGATGCCGGGCAAGTTTGGCGATGGCGGCGTCAAGCTGGGACAACATACTGCGCTGGTGGAGGTAAAGGGAGTGATCGCCGATGGCACAGAGGCCAGCGCCGATACCATTGTCACCGGTTTGCGCAATGCCTTTGCCGACAAAAATACCGTTGGGGTGATCCTGCGCATCAATAGCCCTGGCGGCAGCCCGGTACAGTCAGGCTATGTATATGACGAGATCAGGCGCTTGCGCCAGAAACACCCCGATATTCCGCTGTATGCAGTGGTCAGTGACATGTGCGCCTCCGGGGGGTATTACATCGCCGCTGCCGCCGATGCGATCTATGCCAACAAGGCCAGTGTGGTCGGTTCCATCGGGGTGCTGATGAACGGTTTCGGTTTTGTCGGTACCCTGGACAAGCTGGGTGTGGAACGTCGCTTGCTTACGGCCGGTGAGCACAAGGGATTTCTTGATCCCTTCTCGCCGTCACGGGAGGAGGATGTGACGCACATCAAGTCGTTGCTCGGCGACATCCACCAGCAGTTTATAACTGCGGTGCGGGAGGGGCGCGGTGAGCGCCTGAGCGATGACCCTGCCATCTTCAGCGGTCTGGTATGGACCGGCGAGCAGGGTGTAGCGCTGGGATTGGTAGATGACCTGGCGAGTGCCAGCCAGGTGGCACGCGAGGTTGTCGGTGCCGAGAAGATCGTCGACTTTACGCCGCGCCCACGCTACTTTGAACGCCTTGCCGCCAGTCTGGGCGATGCCATGGCCACCGGTTTCGGCTCCCTGCTGGGACTGACGCCGGGACAGATGCGATAAGACGGTATTTCTTGTCACCGGCTTCAGGTGTCTGGCGCCTGAAGCCGGTTTATAAAACGCTTACCCCTTCCTGACCCAGCATGTCGATCAGCCGAATCAACGGCAGTCCGATCAGTGCATTGGGATCCTCACCTTCCATGCGGCGGAACAGGCTGATGCCCAGTCCTTCCGACTTGAAGCTGCCGGCACAATTGTAGGGCTGTTCACGCCGCAGATAGTTTTCTATCTGGCCTGCGCTGAGTGCCCGGAATTCGACCGTATACGGAATGACGTCGACCTGGCAACGATCAGTCGAACTGTTATACAGGCAAAGGCCGGTGAGAAAACTCACGCGCCGGCCACTGGCTGCAGCCAGTTGTTTGACCGCAGTCTGGTGATCCCCGGGCTTGCCCAGGATGCGATCACCAAGCACCGCCACCTGATCCGAACCAATGATACGTGCAGCAGGATAATCCCTTGCTACAGCACGTGCCTTGGTCTCCGCCAGACGGCGTACCAGCTGTTTCGGGGTTTCGCCGGGCAGCCGTGTCTCATCGACATTCGGCGCCGCGGTCTCGAATGCAAGGCCGAGACGTTCGAGCAGTTCGCGCCGGTAGGGTGAAGTGGAGGCAAGAACCAGCATTTTCATTCGATCTCGACCAGTGCCTCGTCCGGGGTGACGCGATCACCCTTGACGACGTGTACCGCCACCACCTTGCCGCTGACCGGTGCCTGGATCTCCGACTCCATCTTCATC
This sequence comes from Thiohalomonas denitrificans, assembly GCA_020725115.1. Classification (GTDB taxonomy): domain Bacteria; phylum Pseudomonadota; class Gammaproteobacteria; order Thiohalomonadales; family Thiohalomonadaceae; genus Sulfurivermis; species Sulfurivermis denitrificans_A. The sequence continues at coordinate 86,983 of DYFR01000002.1, read as the reverse complement.
GCCTCGGTCACCAGTAGCGGGGTGCCGGCCTTGACTTCGTCGCCTTCCTTGACCATCACCTCGACAATGGCGGCGGGCATGGAAGTGGTGACGTGGCCCTGCCTGGTGGCGCGTGGCCGCTTGCTGTTGCCATTCTTGACGGGGGCGGCGTCGTTCACTTCGGAGAACAGCTCTTCGAGGATCTCGACATTGACCTCTTCCGGCTGGCCGTCCACAGTGATGTAGAAGGGACGTTGCTGGCGGTTTTTGTGGCCGGTGCCGGTGACCTTGATGTGGTAGGTCTCGCCGTGCATGGTGACGTTGAATTCCGTGGGCGCGGCGCTGATGTGACTGTTCTCGCTTGGCAGCGGCTCCAGCGGCTCCGGCTTCAATTCACCCTTTTCACGCTGTTCGAGGAATTCGCGTCCCACCTCGGGGAACATGGCGAAGGTGAGTATGTCTTCCTCGCAGTGGGCGAGGGCGCCGGCCTGATCACGCAGATTATCCAGTTCCGGCCGCAGCAGATCGGCGGGGCGGCACTCGATGATCTCCTCATTACCGATGGCCTGCTGGCGCACCATGGAGTTGACCGTGCCCGGTGCCTTGCCGTAACGGCCCTGCAGATAGAACTTCACCTCGTTGGTGATGTTTTTGTAGCGTGCGCCGGTGAGTACGTTGAGCACCGCCTGGGTGCCGACGATCTGTGAGGTGGGCGTGACCAGGGGCGGGTAGCCCAGGTCTTCGCGCACGCGCGGGATCTCCGACAGTACCTCGTTCATGCGGCCCAGCGCGCCCTGTTCGCGCAGCTGGTTGGACAGGTTGGAGATCATGCCGCCCGGCACCTGATTGATCTGCACGCGGGTGTCGATGCCGGTGTATTCGCTTTCGTACTGATGGTACTTCTTGCGCACCTCGTGGAAGTAGAAACCGATTTCCTGCAGCAGGGCGAGGTCGAGGCCGGTGTCGTAGTCGGTGCCGCGCAGCGCAGCTACCATGGATTCGGTGGGCGGGTGCGAGGTGCCGCCGGCAAAGGCAGAGATGGCCGTATCGATGTGCACGGCGCCGTGTTCGATGCCCTTGAGCTGGCACATGCTGGCGAGGCCCGCAGTGGCGTGGCTGTGTACGGCGATGGGCAGTTTCACCGCTGCCACCAGTGCCTCCACCAGTTCGGTGGTGGCTGTGGGGGTGAGCAGGCCGGCCATGTCCTTGATGGCGATGCTGTCGCAGCCCATGGCCTCCATTTCGCGTGCCATGGCGATGAACTGCGGGATACCGTGTACCGGGCTGGTGGTGTAGCTGATGGCGCCCTGGGCGTGCTTGCCGTTCTGCTTCACGGCCTCGATGGCGGTGCGCAGATTGCGGGTGTCATTGAGAGCATCGAAGATGCGGAACACGTCGATGCCATTGTCGGCCGCACGTGCCACGAAGGCGCGCACCACGTCATCGGAATAGTGGCGGTAGCCGAGCAGATTCTGGCCGCGCAGCAGCATTTGCAGACGGGTGTTGGGCAGGGCCTTGCGCAACACGCGCAGGCGCTCCCACGGATCCTCTTTCAGAAAGCGCAGGCAGGCATCGAAGGTGGCGCCGCCCCAGACCTCCAGTGACCAGAATCCCACCTTGTCCAGCTTCGGGCAGATGGGCAGCATGTCCTCGGTGCGCATGCGGGTGGCGATCAGTGACTGGTGGCCGTCACGCAGTACGGTTTCGGTGATATGAACCTTGGGCATTGTGTCAGTTCCCGTAGTTTGATGCGCGGCGGGGCTCAAAGCCCCATGGAGGCGACAATGGAAGCGGCGATGGCGGCAGCGATTTCCCGCTGCGGCCGTTTGATGGAGTAGTCCACCAGTTCCGGATGGGCGTCGACGAAGCTGGTGTCGAAGTGCCCGCTGCGGAACTCCTCGTTCTTGAGGATTTCCTGGTAATAGGGGATGGTGGTCTTGACCCCGTAGACCGCAATGTCGCGCAGGGCGCGCTGGGCACGGTTGAGCAGGGATTCCCAGTCCGGTGCCCAGACGATGAGCTTGACGCACATGGAGTCGTAATAGGGCGGTATTTCATAGCCGGTATACAGCGCGCCGTCGGTGCGCACACCGGGGCCGCCGGGGGCGAAGTAGCGGGTGACCTTGCCGAAACTGGGCAGGAAGCCGTTCTTGGGATCCTCGGCGTTGATGCGGAATTCCATGGCATAGCCGCGCGGGCGCAGGCAGAGGCCGGCATGGCGCAGCGGCAGGCCGGCGGCGACGCGGATCTGTTCCTGCACGATGTCCACGCCGGTGATCTCCTCGCTGACGCAGTGCTCCACCTGCAGGCGGGTGTTCATTTCCATGAAGTAAACGGTATCGTTCTTGTCCACCAGAAATTCCACGGTGCCGGCGTTGCGGTAGCCCACCGCCGCCGCCGCCTTGACCGCCAGACCGCCGATGTAGTCGCGCTGCTCCTGACTGAGCTGGGGGGAGGGGGCGATCTCGATCAGTTTCTGGTGGCGGCGCTGGATGGAGCAGTCGCGCTCATTGAGGTGGATGACGTTGCCGTGGGCATCGGCCAGGATCTGCACCTCGATGTGGCGCGGATTGACGATGCACTTCTCCAGGAAAACCTCGGCGCTGCCGAAGGCCTTGGTGGCTTCGGATACCACACGCGAGAAATTGCGGCGCAGTTCATCCTCGCTCTCGCAGCGGCGGATGCCGCGGCCGCCGCCGCCGGAGGTGGCCTTGAGCATCACCGGGTAGCCCAGGGTCTTGGCGACCTCGACGGCGTGCTCCAGGGAGTCCACGTTGCCGTCGGAACCGGGGGTGACGGGCACGCCGGCGGCAATCATCGCCTCGCGGGCGGCGGTCTTGTCGCCCATCCGCCGGATCACGTCGGCATCCGGGCCGATGAAGATGATGCCGCGGCGGGCGCAGATTTCGGCCAGCTCGGGATTTTCGGAGAGGAAGCCATAGCCGGGGTGCAGGGCGTCACAGCCGGTGGCTACGGCCAGATTGACCAGCCGGTGGGCATTGAGATAGCCGGCCACGGTATCGGGGCCGAGGCTGTAAGCCTCGTCCGCTTTCTTGACGTGGAGGGCGTGTCGATCCGCCTCGGCATACACCGCGGCAGAGCGGATGCCCATCTCGGCGCAGGCCCGGACGATGCGAACAGCGATTTCGCCACGGTTGGCGATGAGAATTTTCTTTATCACAGGCGGCTCTCGCTGTCGGTTTGGGCCGCCCCTACCTTGAACCCGGAAAGTCCATCAGGAAGCGAGCCCTCGCTTGATCTTTGAATCCACAAAGGATTTTTCTCAGTCAGCAATACAGCCCAGTATTGCGCTCCTTCATGAAACCCTTTGTATATCCAAATTTCTGCGCGATCATCTCGCCTCCTAATGGACCTTCCGGGTTGAATCCGGTGTGGCAGATCGGTCCGGGTTCGATAGGCTCCATGGCTATAAGCTTCAGAGGCAAAAAAAACGGCATAGGGGATATGCCGTTTTCTGCCCCATGCTATTTAGGGAAATTGCCTCGCCTTGTCAAGACAAAAGTTTGACTGCCGCCACGGAAGCCGTGGAATCAGAAGGAGTTTCCCGGCAGGATGGCTTTGACAAAAAATGCGCTTACAGAGTAATATGCCCGGCTTATGTCGGACGAGCGACTGCCTCTTCATATCGACCCGAAGCGTCTGGCCCGAGCCGGTGCGTGTTTGCGCGGGCGTCTGGCGGTGGCAGAAATGGAGCGCTTCGCGCCCTTGCTGGCCACGAATGACGGCGAGGTTGAGGTGGTTCTGGACTTCGATTTCGACCCCGAGCGGCGCGCATTCATGCGTATGCATCTGCGGGCCGAGGTGAGTCTGGTATGCCAGCGCTGTCTGGGGCCGGTGCACCATGCCATCGAGGTGGAACGTCTGCTTGGCGTCGTCACCACCGAGGCACAGGCAGAGCGGTTGCCAGGGATATATGACCCCCTGTTTGTCACGGAGGAGCCGTTGCTACTGCGTGAGGTCATTGAAGACGAATTGATTCTTTCCCTGCCCATCGTGCCGCGCCACAATGATGGCGAGTGTGCGCCGGCGGTGACGGGGGCGGGGACGGACAATAAGGTCGGGGGCGCGCGCGAAAATCCGTTCGCGGTTCTGGCCGGACTTAAAAACCATTAGCAGATTCTTTGACGAGGTAACACCATGGCTGTTCAGCAAAACCGCAAGACCTCCTCCAAGCGCGACATGCGCCGTTCGCACGATGCACTGAAGGCCGGCGCCATTTCCATTGAGCCGACTACCGGTGAGAGTCACCTGCGTCACCACATCAGCCCCGATGGCTACTACCGTGGCCGCAAGGTACTGAACGTCAAGGGCGAATAAGGTTCAGGCGGTATCGCAGTGAGAGCGGCCTCGCGTGCCGGTTGCCTGGGCATCCGGTTCGTTGAGGCCGCTTTTGCACGTCCGCCCATAACCGCCCCTGACCCAACACCATGACCATAACGACTATCGCACTTGATGCCATGGGCGGAGATCACGGCCCCGGCGTAGTGGTGCCGGCTGCCCTGCAGGCCATCGAATCTCATCCCGAACTTTCCATCATCCTGGTTGGCGACCAGCAGATTCTCGATGCCGAGATGCGGCGTCATCCTTCTGTCGGCGCAGATCGCCTGCGCGTGCATCATGCCTCGCAGACGGTAACCATGGACGACTTGCCGTCCCATGCCCTGCGCAACAAGAAAGACTCCTCCATGCGTGTCGCCATCAATCTGGTGAAGGATGGCGCCGCCCAGGCCTGTGTCAGCGCCGGCAATACCGGTGCACTGATGGCCACCGCACGCTTCGTGCTCAAGACCCTGCCGGGCATTGATCGTCCGGCTATTCTCACCGCGCTACCGACCATCCGTGGCATGTCCTATGTGCTCGATCTCGGTGCCAATATCGACAGCCGTGCGGAGAATCTGTATGAGTTCGCCGTGATGGGCTCGGTGCTGGCACAGACCGTGCGCAATATCGATACGCCCAGTGTCGGCCTGCTCAATATCGGCGAGGAGGAGATCAAGGGCAACGAACAGGTGAAGGAAGCCTCGCGCATGCTGCAGCAGAGCGGCCTCAACTATGTCGGTTTTGTCGAAGGCGACGACATCTTCAAGGGCACCGTGGACGTGGTGGTGTGTGATGGATTCATCGGCAACGTCGCGCTCAAGGCGAGCGAGGGCGTGGCCAAGATGATCAGCCACTACATGCGCCAGGAGTTCAAGCGCAATCTGCTGACACGGCTGGCCGGTCTGGTGGCCCTGCCGGTACTGAAGGCATTCCGTGCACGCATCGACCCGCGCAGCTACAATGGGGCCAGCCTGGTCGGCCTGCGCGGCATCGTGATCAAGAGCCATGGCAGTGCCGACGTGTTCGCCTTCGCCCAAGCCATCCATGAGGCGGTGATCGAGACACGCAAGAATGTTCCCGAGCGCATTCGGGAGCAACTGACAACCCTGCTGGAAGAAAGGCGCGCGGTTTGAATTACTCACGCATAATCGGCACGGGCGGTTATCTGCCCGACAGGGTGTTGACCAATGCCGAGCTGGAAAAAATGGTCGACACCACTGACGAGTGGATTACCGATCGTACCGGCATCAAGGAACGGCACATCGCCGCCGATGGCCAGACTACCTGCGATCTGGCCGAGCAGGCCGCGCGTCAGGCCCTGGATGCCGCAGGCATCGGCAAGGACGAGATCGATCTGATCATCGTCGCCACCACCACCCCGGATCGTGTGTTTCCCAGCACGGCCTGCCTGTTGCAGCAGCGCCTCGATATCCACGGCTGTCCCGCTTTCGATATCCAGGCCGTATGCACCGGCTTTGTCTACGCGCTGGGCGTGGCCGATAAATTCATTCGTGCCGGCGGCGTGCGCAACGCCCTGGTGATCGGTGCCGAAACCCTGTCGCGCATCGTCGACTGGACCGATCGCAATACCTGTGTGCTGTTCGGTGATGGTGCAGGCGCCGTGGTGCTGCAGGCCAGCAGCGAGCCCGGCATTCTCTCCACCCACATGCACGCCGACGGCAGCTATGAATCGCTGCTCACCACCAATGGCGGCGTGTCGGAAGGGGTACAGGGCGAGAATGGCCCATATATCGAGATGAGCGGCAACGAAGTGTTCAAGATGGCGGTCAATACCCTGGGGCGCATCGTCGATGAGACCCTGGAAGCCAACCGCATGGACAAGAGCGAGGTGGACTGGCTGGTACCGCACCAGGCCAACACCCGCATCATCCAGGCCACCGCCAAGAAACTGAAGATGACCATGGACCGCGTGGTGATGACCGTGGCCGAGCACGGCAATACCTCCGCCGCCTCGGTGCCGCTGGCCCTGAATGCCGCGGTGCGCGACGGCCGCATCCAGCGCGGCGACGTGTTGCTGCTGGAGGCCTTCGGCGGCGGCTTTACCTGGGGCTCGGCGCTGGTGCGCTACTAATCCATCGTTAAAAATAGTAAGTCCGCAAATGAACGCGAATGGACGCAAATACTGGGTTTCCATTCGCGTGAATTTGCGTTTATTTGCGGACTGTTCTGAGTTTTTTAGAAAAAGATAACGTCTGGGGGATATTCATGTCGTTAGCCTTTGTCTTTCCCGGTCAGGGCTCCCAGTCCGTCGGCATGCTGGCCGAGCTGGCCGCGGCCTATCCGGTGGTGCGCGATACCTTTGCCGAGGCGTCCGCGGCGCTGGGCTATGACCTGTGGCAGCTGACCCAGAACGGCCCGGCCGACGAACTGAACCAGACCCATATCACCCAGCCCGCCATGCTGGCCGCCGGGGTGGCCTCCTGGCGCGTGTGGCAGCAGCAGAACGGTGCAGTTCCTGCCGTCATGGCCGGTCACAGCCTGGGTGAGTACTCCGCGCTGGTGTGCGCCGGTGCCCTCGCGTTCACAGACGGCGTGGCCCTGGTGGCCGAACGCGGCCGTTACATGCAGGAGGCGGTACCGCCTGGTACCGGCGCGATGGCGGCGATCCTCGGCCTGGAAGATGCCCAGGTTGTTGAGGCCTGCAACTCGGCGGCGCAGGGCCAGGTGGTTTCCGCGGTCAATTTCAACTCGCCGGGCCAGGTCGTTATCGCTGGTCACGCGGCCGCGGTGGAGCGGGCCATGGAGGCGGCCAAGGCCATGGGCGCCAAGCGCGCGCTGCCCTTGCCGGTGAGCGTGCCATCCCACTGCGCCCTGATGCAGCCGGCTGCCGAGCGCCTGGCCCAGCGTCTGGTGGGCATCAACCTGCAGGTTGCGCCTATCCCTGTCATCAACAACGTCGATGTGGCCGTTGCCGCCGACGCAGATGCCATGCGCCAGGCGTTGGCGCGCCAGTTGTACAGCCCGGTGCGCTGGGTGGAGACCGTGCAGAAAATGGCCGCCGACGGAGTGGATACCCTGGTTGAATGCGGGCCGGGCAAGGTGCTGGTCGGACTGAACAAACGCATTGTGAAGGAAATGAAAACCCACGCCATCGTCGATACCGCCAGTCTGGATGAGGCGCTGGCGGCACTGAGCTGAGGAAATCCCGATGTCCATGGAAAACGAAATCGTACTCGTCACCGGCGCCAGTCGCGGTATCGGCAAGGCCATTGCCCTGGCCCTGGGCAAACGTGGCGCCACTGTTATTGGCAGCGCCACCTCGGCCTCGGGGGCCGGGCAGATCAGCGCCTACTTGCAGGAGGCGGGGATCAAGGGCAAGGGGGTGGAACTGAATGTCACCGAGCAGGCGAGTATCGACGCCGTGCTGGAGGCGATCACCCAGGAATTCGGTGCGCCCACCGTGCTGGTGAATAATGCCGGCATCACCCGCGACAACTTGCTGATGCGCATGAAGGACGAGGAGTGGGATGCCATCATCGACACCAACCTCAAGTCCGTCTATCGCATGTCCAAGGCCTGCCTGCGCGCCATGACCAAGGCGCGCAAGGGACGCATCATCAGCATCGCCTCGGTGGTTGGTGCCATGGGCAATGCCGGCCAGACCAACTATGCCGCCGCCAAGGCCGGTATCTTCGGTTTCACCAAGGCGCTGGCGCGCGAGGTCGGCGCGCGTGGCATCACGATCAACGCGGTGGCCCCCGGTTTCATCGATACCGACATGACACGCGCCCTGGCCGATGAGCACAAAGACATGCTGCTCAAGCAGATTCCACTCAACCGTCTCGGCCATCCCGAGGAGATCGCCGCTGCGGTGGCCTTCCTCGCCTCGCCCGAAGCGGCCTACATCACTGGCGAGACACTGCATGTGAATGGTGGCATGTACATGGCGTGATGCCATAAAGTTTTTATTTAAAACAGTATGTTGCCAATACTATTTTAAGTCGTTTCTAGTGTTTGTGTGCGCCATCATTTATCTGGCATAGGGCGGTGGATTTAAATACAATACCGCGGTCAATAATCTTTGGAGGATATACCTGTCATGAGCAGCATCGAAGAACGCGTCAAGAAGATCGTTGTCGAGCAGTTGGGAGTCAAGGAAGAAGAGGTTCAGACCAGCTCCTCCTTCGTCGACGATTTGGGCGCTGATTCCCTCGACACGGTCGAGCTGGTGATGGCTCTGGAAGAGGAATTCGAGACCGAGATTCCGGACGAAGATGCCGAGAAAATCACCACGGTCCAGCAGGCTATCGATTACGTCAATGCCCACATGGGCTGATTGCCGGTAGTTTGTGCACGAGGCCGCTGAACCACATCATGTGGTCGCGGCCTTTTGTTTTACTGGCATGTCAATTTCAAGAGTTTAAGAGGTGTGTCCCTTGGCTAAGCGGCGCGTTGTGATTACGGGCTTGGGCATGGTTTCTCCTGTCGGCCTGACCGTAAAGGAATCGTGGGAAAACATTCTTGCCGGCAAGAGCGGCATTGCCCCCATTACCCATTTCGATACCTCGGCATTCACCACCCATTTCGGCGGTTCGGTGAAGGGTTTCAATGCCGAGAACTATCTCTCGTCCAAAGAGGCGAAGAAGATGGATCCCTTCATTCACTACGGCATCGCCGCTGCGAAGGAGGCCATCGAGGACTCCGGACTGACCGTGACGGAAGAGAACGCCGAGCGTATCGGCGTGGCCATCGGCTCCGGCATCGGCGGTCTGCCCGGCATCGAGCGTGCGCACGAGAGCCTGATGTCCAGCGGCCCGCGTCGCATTTCCCCGTTCTTCGTGCCCAGCAACATCATCAACATGATCTCCGGTCATGTCTCCATCATGTATGGCATGAAGGGCCCGAACATTGCCCTGGTCACCGCCTGTGCCACGGCTACCCACAGCATCGGCGATGCCGCACGCATCATCGAGTACGGCGATGCCGACGTGATGATTGCCGGCGGTGCCGAGATGGCGACCTCGCCGCTGGGCCTGGGTGGTTTCTGCGCCGCGCGTGCGCTGTCCAGCCGCAACGACGACCCGACCACTGCCAGCCGTCCGTGGGACAAGGATCGCGACGGTTTCGTGCTGTCCGACGGCGCCGGTGTGGTGGTGCTGGAGGAGTACGAGTTCGCCAAGGCGCGCGGCGCGCGCATTTATGCCGAAGTCATCGGTTACGGCATGAGCGGCGACGCCTATCACATGACCCTGCCTGCCGCCGGCGGTGACGGCGCCAAGCGCTGCATGCAGAGCGCGATGCGCAATGCGGGCATCAATCCGGAGCAGGTGGACTACATCAACGCCCACGGTACCTCGACCCCGGCCGGCGACAAGGCCGAGACCGATGCCGCCAAGGCGGCCTTCGGCGACCATGCCTACAGGCTGGCCATGAGCTCCACCAAGTCGATGACCGGCCATCTGCTCGGTGCTGCCGGCGGTATCGAGGCGGTATTCACCACCCTGGCCATTCGTGATCAGGTGGCGCCGCCCACCATCAATATCTTCACCCCGGATCCGGAATGCGATCTGAACTATGTGCCGAACACGGCACAGAAGCGCAAGATCGAGGTTGCCCTGTCGAACTCCTTCGGTTTCGGCGGCACCAACGGCACCCTGGTATTCAAGAAGATCTAAGCCAAAACAGGCCCGCTGACGTGGGCCTGTTCACCTTCCCATGTTGATCGACGGCAAGGATACGGATCAGATTGCGGCAGATGATCGCGGCCTGCTCTATGGCGATGGCCTGTTCGAAACCATCGCTATCCACCGTGGTGTGCCGCAGCTGTGGCTGCAGCACATGGTACGGCTGGAATCGGGCTGTGCCCGCCTCGGCATCACGCCGCCGTCACGCGACCTGTTGCAGGCGGAGGCGCGCAGCCTGTGTGCCGACAGTGAGCGGGCAATCCTCAAGATCATCATCACCCGCGGTTCGGGCGGGCGCGGCTATCGACCACAGCCGGGGCTGATGTCGCGCCGTATCCTCTCGCTTCATCCCTGGCCCGACTATCCCGCTGCATGGCAACAAGACGGCGTGAATCTGCGTCTGTGCGACACGCGGCTCGGCAGCAATCCGCGCCTGGCTGGCATCAAACACCTCAATCGGCTGGAGCAGGTGCTGGCGCGTGCCGAGTGGGCCGATGATGAGATTGCCGAGGGTCTGATGCTGGATGGCAACGATATCCTGATCGAAGGCACCATGAGCAATCTGTTCCTGGTGCGCGCTGGGTGTCTGCTGACGCCGGTGCTGGAGCACTGTGGCGTGGCCGGAGTGATGCGCGGCCATGTGTTGCAACTGGCCGCGCAGGCAGGCATTGCCTGTGAGGTGACTCGGCTGGGCCTGTCCGATCTGCAGCAGGCCGATGAGGTCTTTGTCTGCAACAGTATCGTGGGTATCTGGCCGGTGCGCCGTTTTCAGACACAGGTGTTCCAGCCCGGGCCGGTGACCCGGCGCCTGCAACAGGCTGTTGGAGAGTGTACTGATGCGTGAGCGGCTGTTTCGTCTGCTGGGTGCCCTGGTGCTTGCTGTCAGTCTCGTCGCGGGCTGGTTCGGTTTCGGCTATCAGTCCTTCGTCACGGCGCCGGTGATGGTAGCGGAAGAGGGGGTATTGATTGATGTTCGTGCGGGGGCGTCGCTGACGGCAGTGGCGCGCCAGCTGGAACAGGCCGGGCTCATCAGCAGCGCCCGTTATTTTGTCTGGATGGCGCGCCTGTCCGGCAGTACCCGCCAGATACGGGCCGGGGAATACCGTATCGAACGCGGCATGACGCCGCCCCAGCTGTTGCAGTTGATGGTGGAGGGGCAGGTGCAGCTGTATGCCCTGACCTTGCTGGAAGGCTGGAGCTTCCTGGAGGTGATGGATGCGGTACGCAACAGCCCCTATCTGACACAGACCCTCGCCGGCCTGACTGCCAGCGAAATCATGGTACGAGTGGGTGCTGCGGATGAGCACCCGGAGGGCCGGTTTTTCCCCGACACCTACCATTTTCCCCGTGGTTTGACTGACGAAGAGTTCCTGCGCCGCGCGTACCGCCAGATGAGCGATGTATTGGCCTATGAATGGGAGCGGCGCAGCGAAGGTTTGCCGCTCAAAACGCCGGAGGAGGCCCTGGTACTGGCCTCCATCATCGAGAAGGAGACCGGGCTGGCCAGCGAACGTGGTGCCATTGCCGGGGTGTTTGTCCGTCGCCTGCAAAAACGCATGCGCTTGCAGACCGATCCGACCGTGATCTATGGCATGGGGCTGGATTTTGACGGCAATCTGCGTCGGCGTGACCTGAGTACCGACACCCCGTACAACACCTACACCCGTCACGGCCTGCCGCCGACCCCGATCGCCATGCCCGGTCGTGACAGCATTCATGCCGCCCTGCATCCTGCACCTGGCGAAGCCTTGTACTTCGTGTCACGCGGTGACGGCAGCCACCATTTCTCTGCCAGCCTGGAGGAGCACAACCGGGCAGTGCGGTACTATCAACTGGGACGCGGGATGCCCCCCTGAGGCAGAAAGGCTGTGGGCCACAGAACTCACAGGGAAAGATCTGTCTCAAAGGCAGACGGCACAAAAAACCCGCTTTACAGCGGGTTTTTTGTGGGTCGGAGAACGCTGTCCTCAGTCGTCGCCGCTGAAGGCGCCAAGCAGGTGCAGCAGGCTGGTGAACAGATTGTAGATGCTGACGTAGAGGGTCACGGTGGCCATGATGTAGTTGGTTTCGCCGCCGTTCACGATGGCGCTGGTCTGGTACAGGATCAGGCCGCACATCAACAGCACGAACATGGCGGAAACGCCGAGTGCCAGTCCCGGCATGCTGAAGAAGTAGGCTGCCAGGCCGGCCAGGAAGGCGACCAGGATGCCGGCCAGCAGGAAACTGCCCATGTAGCTGAAGTCCTTGCGGCTGCTGATGGCATAGGCGGACAGGCTGAGGAAGATGAGGCCGGTCATGCCCATGGCGGTCATCACCAGTTCAGTGCCGTTGGGCAGGCTCAGATAGGCGTTCAGCAGGGGACCGAGGGTGAGTCCCATGAAGCCGGTCAGGGCGAATACCGATGGCAGCCCCCATATGCTGTTGCGCAGCTTGGCGGTGAGGAACAGCAGGCCGAAGTAGCCCACCAGGGTGATCACCAGGCCGGGATGGGGCAGGTTCAGCGTCATGGAAATACCGGCAACGAAGGCACTGAACAGCAGTGTCATCGACAGCAGGGTATAAGTGTTGCGGATCAGTTTGTTGCTTTCCCGCACCACGGTGGTCGAACGGGCAACGGCAAACTCGCTGGAATTCATGTGTGATCCTCGTGTTGTTGTTGGCATACGGATGATGAGACCCGAGTATGGGGCAACAGGTTCCCTCTACTTGTGGACAGGATACCGGGCCGGGCCGGAATATCAACCGCTGGAATAGGGGGGCAGCAATCGGTTATCCTTCCGCCACCTTTGGAGAGGTGGCTGAGCGGTCGAAAGCGACGGTCTTGAAAACTTACGTTCGGACGGCGCGCGAGCAATAAAAATTGCAGTAAAAACAACGTGTTAGCAAGTTTATTTCGGTGGCGGCATTTGCGCCGTTTAGCAGATTCTTAGCGCGTTACAGAGTACGGTGGGTTGGCAGAGCGGTTGAATGCACTAGTCTTGAAAACTAGCAAGGATGTAAGTCCTTCCAGGGTTCGAATCCCTGACCCACCGCCAAACATAGGAGCCAGTCATGGGTGAATGGTCGGAATACTTCGAGGACTTCCCCGAGGAAAACCCCGGGAACTACGACAAGAACGGGCGCTTCAACCCGCAAGGTGCAGCAACCGAGCGAGCGGCAGAATCCAAGCTTCGGCAGGATCAGGCGAACCTGAATGCGGAAATTCGCGCAATCGTCGAGAAGCACCGCCCTCCTACTACTGGCAAGAAATAGGCGCTAAGCCGCTACAGGCCACGCGCAGCGCTTGCCCGTACCCTTGGGGCAGCAGTGTGGTAATCGCCGCCTGTGCCGCCCAGCAACCCGGCTACCGCCCGAGAGACGTACAGGCGACGTTCGACGCGGTGCCTTCGTGCTTGTATTGAGTCTGATGAAGTCGGCTTGTAGGCGTGATAAGCCCGATTTGCGGGCGTTGCTTGATGCAACCGCTTTGTCACACACTGCGCATGCAGTGTTTTTCTAACCCATGCGAAGCGGCCCGATGCCACTGCACCAGCCCCCGGCAGTGTGACCCTGTCGGGGGCTATTCACGACAACGGATGCCATCGGCACCCGTTGAAGGTCAGGTCTGACGGGTTAGGAGCGGCCCCGTTCCTGACATCGCCCGTTTGATTTACGTCCGACGGTTCGCTATGGGACGGCCCGGCCTTCTCGATTCCGGGCGCACTGCACCGCTGACGACTGGAAGCGGTGGAGCGGTTTTAGATACCGTCATCGTCTTGCCTGTTGCGGCAGCCCTGCCGGTTCGGTTGCGGGGTGCATAGGCGCAAGCGTTGCACGTCCTCCGACCAAAAGAGCTGACCACACCGCATGCACCTCCGCCACCCGACATAGCGAACGGCGCGGGGTGGCTTTGCGTCCATGTCCATCACTGGTTCGCGCCGCGTGCCGCCGTCCTGCGGCCACATACGCGGTTCAACGAACCCTTGGAAATTAGGCTTTGCTTCCTTCTGCTGTGCCTGCTGGCGCCCCGCGAGCCATGCCGGTGCAGTGTGGTCAGCGCTATTCAGCTCCATAGCAATGAACCCTCCCCAGCCATGCCCTTGGCGCTTCCTTCGCTGACCCACTTCAAGACACAGTGCCGCACCACACCGCCATCGACGGGGCACATGCGACCATCGGCGAGCGCAGCATCGAACGCTTGCACAAGCCATTCGCGCATCTCGTCGCCAGCACCGCGCGAGCGCTCCAGCTTGCGCAACCGTGCCAGCATGCCCCGCGTGTCGGCCATGTGGTTACTCCCGCGACTCGCGCAGTGCCTCGCCCAGCTTGAAAGCCCGGAGCAGGTTCAGCGCGTCGCTGGTCTCGCGGGCGGCGTGCGCCTCGATTCGGCGCTGTTGAATCTGTTGCAGGTCGCTGGGCGTTACCGTGTGCTTGACGGGCGCGTTCTCGCGCGGGTCGGTGTGCAGGTTCTTCATTGCAGCGTTCCTTTCATCGGGCCGAGGTTCTGCAACAGGCGCGCGGCCTGATAGCGCACTGCCGGGTCGTCGCACTTCAAAATCGCCTCATAGCAGGCATTGACGATCAGCTTGAGATCGGCTTGCCCCTGCGGCGTGTCTATCGGGCGTTCAATTTTTGGCCGTCCCCAGCCATAAAAGGGAATGCTGTCGGTGTCGTGGATGCTCATTCCTTCTCCTCCAGCGCTTGCAGCCGCGCTTCCAGTTCTGCGATTTGCTTGATGCCGTAGAGCGTCGAAATGCCGTCCAGAATCTGCTTGCCCACATCGGGCGCGACCTTGCCGTCTGCGATGGACTGAAGCACGGCCTCGGCCTGCTCGGTCACAGATGCCTTCGCGTCGAAATCAAACTCCACCTTCTCGGCCTGTGCGCGTAGCGCGGGCATGACGCGCGACAGGATCAAGTTGGCGGCTTGCGGGTCGCCTTCCAGCGCTTGGGCAATCATGCGATCCACGATGCCGCTTGCGTCGTCCAGCATCCGCTGGGCGAGCTTGGCGCGCTTGTCGCTGATGCCCTTGGGGCGACCGGCAGGGTTCGGGGACTTCATGCCCTTCTGCCATTTCGGGTTGCCCGGAGGCGGTGCGGTGCCGGACGGGTTTGCCTCGTGATGCGCCTTGAGCCAGTCGGGTTGAACTACTTCGGTCATGGGTGAGCCCTCTTGATAGATCATCTAAAGATCACTGACCGAGGTCTTGCAGGATGAAGGCCTTCTCAGCATTCGTCTTGGCTTGACGAAGTGCGGCAGCTTTGTGCGGCGGTGCGCCAACTGCTTTCTCAAGCTCCTTGAACACCAGCCCCGCGCGTTCTTCGATCATCTGCTTGGCACCCTTCATCGCCTTGAGGCGCTGGGCAATCTCCGGCGCGCTGCGCTCGTTCCAGAATCGAACGTAGGTGGCTTGGAAGTTCGCATCGAGGCCGGACAGGTAGGCGGGTGCGCCCAGCAGTGCGCTGACGGTAGTGTGGTCACCCTCGTCAATGGCTTGCTGGATAAAGGCGTGCCGCTTCTCGCTGGGCAGGTTTTTCGCGTAGGAGCGAATCTCGGCGCTGATGCTCTGCGCTGCCTTCGATTCAATGGGCGCTGCAAGCTGCTGCTCCAGCATCGCAATGCCCTTCTCCAAGTTCGAGCGGGTAACGTCAAAGCTCTTGCTGATCTTGGCGAAGTGCTTTTGCGCGAAGTCGTCCGTGTGGATGATCTGCATCGCCTCATTCCACGTCGGATTGTGGGCGGCAGCTTCTTTGGCTGCCCACACCGCACGCACGCCTTCATAGGCGGTGCTAAACGCGGTCATGGTGGGCGCGAGATACGGCGCGGTCTGCTCGTCAAACCCGTCAATGGACTTGACGTTATCGGGGTGCAGCGAAGGCGTGATACGGGCATCAACGTTGTCAGTCATGGTGCAAACTCCTTGATAAATGGCGGCGCGGCTGCGCATGTGCAAAAACGGTACGGCAATCAAAATAAGTCGTGCAACGAAAACAATTACTTAGCGCATCCAAACAGCAAATAAGTTATTTGTCGTTCTGTTGTCTGGCGGCATATCAAGCGTGTTTCGCGTGCATCCAAAAAGTCGTTGCCGAGTCTCGGAGACCTGTCTTGCAATACGCCTCCTTCAACACGCACAGGAGCAACGACATGGAAGCCAAGACCTACACGAAACGCGAAAACGCCCGCCGCGCTGGTGTTGCCGCAGGTGTGCCCGACGAACTGGTGGAAATCACCGTGCATAAGTCTGCGGAGGGAGTGCGCTTCGGCTGGAAGCAGATGGAAGCACCGGCACCCGTTGCCGCCGACGCTGTGGTGACCACAGGCAAGCCGAAGAAAGCAGCCGCCCCGAAGGTGGAGCGCATCGAGCAGAACGGCGTTAAGCGTCCCGGCCCCGGCAAGTGCTTGGAGGTGTGGGAGTACCTAGACCAGCACGGCAACGTGAAGCCGAAGGACTTGCAGCCGGTCGCGGAGGCGAAGGGGTGGAACCTCAACAATGCGCAGATCGAGCTTTACCAGTGGCGCAAGTTCAACGGTATCAGCGGGCGGGTCAAAGCTACCGCCTGACGCATCCATCCCTTGAGCAATGAGAGCGCCCATTTCGGGCGCTTTTCATTTGTGCGTCCGTGATGTATGGTATGAACAGCAACCATACACACCATACACGACATGACGACACGCAAACCAAGACCGGGTTCGCTTCCTCTGCCGGATTACGATGCGCCACCCGAGGCAGAGGAACCTAAACCAATTCCTCCCTGGCATGGAGGCGACCGCGATGCATTCGAGGCGGACTTGTTGCGACGCGAGAAGAAAGCAACCTTCTCCTCCTTGCAGCAGGCACGCGCAAAGGCGGAAGAACTGACGGGTGCAGTTCGTAGCGCAGCGTTTGACGATTGGGTGAGGCGTTGCGTGGTCGATGCACAGACCCCGAGCGAATGGACGCAGGCGCGCACCCTGTATGAGAGCTACATCGCCCATGCGCGGCGCTTCGGTGACAACCGCGCCCAGCGGTCGCAGTCGGTGCTGGCGCTGGCAACAGAGACGCAATGGGGGCGCATGATGGCGACGCTGTTCGTTAAGAAGCGTCGCAGCGCGGGATGGTACTACCCGCTAAGGTGCAAGCGCGGCGGGTAGCCGGTACGGCTGGGGCCGCGCACGGGCCGCGTAGGCCGCTTTCGCGTGCTGGTCGGTGCTAGGGTATTGGCGGCAACGTGCAAGGCGGCATGCCACGGCTTTTTGCTTGGATGGGTCGCGGTTGCTACGAATGGGCTAGAGGGAACTAACCACATGCCAAAGACATTGGCGCGCTTGCTGGGCTTGCATGCTGCCGACCGCCGTATTCCTTGTTTGGTGTTCGGGCTGATGCAGTGAAGCGTTAGCTGTTAGCTGTGTTAGCTGCGCTGTACGTGTTGCAGGGTAAAAAACGCTGCCTGCTGCACAAGAAATAAGCAAACGACTGTTTAGATAAAGAAAGTGCAACTAACGCAGCTAACAACTAACAACACACACAACACACACACATAAACCCTTATGGTTACTGCATTTGCCGTGCTCCCGTTCGTTAGCTGGATATGCCGCTAACAAGGAGTTTTTGCAGCTAACAAAACGGGTGATCGGAAGCATCTGAGTTGCGTTTTGTTGTTGCGCGTTAGCTGCTCCCACAGCTAACGCTTGTCCAGTTCCAGCACGCGCCAGCACACCGAGCGCACATTAAAGTCCTCGGCAAGCTTCGTCTTATCGACTTCCATGAGGTAGCCGTTCTCAACGAGGCTGCGCATCGTCAGGTTCAGCACTGTTACTGCACCGAATCTGTGATTCTTGAATAGGTCTTTTGAGCTGACCTCTTGTTGCAGGAATCGGCGCGGGATAATGCTGTTCTGGCGTAGGCGTTCCTCCTTCGGGTCTTTGCGCTCTGCCTCGATCCAACGGCGGCACCGCTGAAGAACCATTGCCTCCCGTGCGTGGTCAGCATCGTCCGAAATGTCACCGTCACATACCCGGCGCTGCACAGTGAGGTTCGCGTGACGGAGCATGCTAATTGCCCACTCGACATGCTCGACTTGAACGATAGGGAACAGGTAGTTGTCGGCAACCGCCAGCAGAGCAGCAAGCCGAATGACTTTCTCGTAGGCGCGCACCCATAGCTGACGCTGTGCAGGGTCTTTGCCAGCATTGAGCTTTTCGTCGCGGCACTCCTGCGCAAACTTGCGGATGAGGGCTGCCGACTCGTTGCTGTGGTCAATAGGTTGCTGATTCAGCCTGCCACTAGCAGCACGGACGAGATTGGACAGATAGTTGATCCATTCCTTGGGCATCTCGTGCAGGCGGTGCTCATTGAATTGCGGGTCTTCCCCTTCGTACTCGATGATCCACAGGCGCGACAGTAGCCCGTCATTCATCATGTCGGTTGTGAGCGCGCCGAAAAAGACGCTGGGGGTAGATTCGCCCAGCGTGCTATGCGCAATGCCTGTAACGCCAACAGGCTGGACGTTCTTATCAGGGTTGGAGTAGAGAATGCCTACCGCATTGCCGTCTGGCCCTGAGCGTTCCCACAGGTCGAGCTTCACGGTGAAAAGCTCGTCCAGTGTGTCGCCATGCTTCGACTTGGAATAGGCGCGGTACATCTTACCCACCTCCCCGATGAGTTGGAGGAAGCAAGGGTTAGCAGCTACGTTCTTGAGCAGTGCGGGAGCAGATGCCATTTTCGCGTTGATGATGAATGTGGCGATGGGCGTGCCGCTCAACTGCCTGCCAATGTTGGCGATACCTTGATGGACGATGTTCTTGCCGGTGCCTGACTCTCCGATAACCACGATGTCGTGATTCAAGCCTGTGCCGCTGTAGATCCATCCTCGTCCGCATACGCCAGCGAAGAAGGCGACTGCCGCTGCTATGGCGTATTCCGGTACAGGTGACGGGGAGTGGCAATAGAGGTACTGAGCGACCTTGCCAACAAACCCCGGAGGCCAAGGCGTGCGCTGGTGCCCGCTGGCATACTCCGGGTATTCGGGGAAGTGCTCCCACTCGCGCTCAGGGTTCGGTGCTTGCGGTGCTGCTGGTGCTGGCTGCGCGGCGGCTGAGGCCGGGATTGGCATGTTGCCGCCGCTAGGGTATTGGCTGGGGTGCAGCGTCGCCCCTGCGCCGTTTTGCGGGGCTGGCATTCCATCTTGCACACCCGGCGACGGCTGCCCTAGTATGTCTTCGCGTTGATTCATATTCAGTACCTCTCGGGCGGCAAGGTCGGCACAACCTTGCCGCTTTTTTGTTGATGGGCTGCGAGTGGGCTAGGCGGCGGTGTAGTACCGCAGGCGCAAGCGGTGGCGCTGTTCGGGTTGCGCATAGGCGACCGCCAGTTATGAGGTTTGCTGTTCGGCGGGAAGCCACGGCGCGCGGGTCAGTGCAACGTGGTCAGGGCGCTGGCTGGTGCTGGTGCGTGCGCCGGAGGCGAGCCAGAAAAGAACGTCGCGTTCGGAGTAATAGACGCGGCGGCAGCCGTCGGGCTGGAAGTAGCGGGGACCAGTGCCCGCTAGGCGCTTCTGCTCAAGCGTGTTGGGCTGGAAGTGCAGAATCTCCGCTGCTTCGCGGCTGCTCAGGGGGCGATTCTTCGGGGTGTAGTTGAACAGCTCGCAAAGCTGCTCGAAGGACAGGCTTTCGGTTTGCATGGGCAGTGCCTCTCAGCAAGCCCACCGACGTGCAGATGCAAAAAGGGCAGTCGGTAGGCGAACTGCATCGCGTTACCGATGCCAGTTGCCCGCCGTCTGCCCATGCAGCACTTTTCGTTGATCGCGTCCCGACGCATTGCGCGAAGTGACGGAAAGGCGAGGTGTGTTGGCTGCTACTTTACTGAGCTTGTGCAGCCTTTGCAACGTGATGTATTGCTTTGATATTTCGGGGCAAGCCCGTAAATCAAGCACGGAGCGGCACCACGTTTTCACCCTTGGCGATTGCCTCCGCGAGCTTGCCCTGCTTCTCTATCCAGTCAGCTACCCGCTGCACCTCGGGGAGTAGATATTGCAGCTTTGATGTCTTCAGGTAGTGCTTCTCCGTGACGCCGTGAGGCTTGTGGTTCAGCAGTTGCTTGACCTTGGAGAGATCGACGCCGCACTCGGCATATCCAATGTCAGCGAAGGTGCGCCGCAGGTCATGTGGCGACAAGTGTGTGCCTGCCGTCTCGCTGACCTTCTTCATGGTGTCGCGCGGGTCTTTGATGTGGCCACTCTTGCCCCATGATGGAAAGACATGCTGGTTGCCCTCTACCCGCTGGCGGGTCTTGAGCAGTTCGACCGCCTGCGCAGATAACGGAAGCCAGACAGGCCGACGATTCTTGGGGTCGGGTATGTGCCACCAGCATTCATCAAGATTGACCCGATCCCATGTCAGTGCCGCGGCTTCTTCCTTGCGTGCGCCGGTCAGCATGAGGAACATCACAAGGTCGATGCTTGACCACGTATCGCGGTTGTAGGCGTTGGCGCGTGCCTGCGTGAGCATGTGCCACACCGCGCCCACCTTCGGCAGCGGGATGCTCGAATCGCGCGGGTCTAGCTCGGCCCAATCGTCTTTCAGCACCGCGACAGGGTTGTGCAGCACCAGCGGCGTGCCGTCGTGCTTCTTGTACTGCCGACCGGCATAGTTGATGAGGGC
Source organism: Thiohalomonas denitrificans (assembly GCA_020725115.1). Taxonomy (GTDB): domain Bacteria; phylum Pseudomonadota; class Gammaproteobacteria; order Thiohalomonadales; family Thiohalomonadaceae; genus Sulfurivermis; species Sulfurivermis denitrificans_A. The sequence continues at coordinate 66,398 of DYFR01000002.1, read as the reverse complement.
GCGCAACACGCTGAACGCCTGATTGGCTTGACCTGGCGAACCGCCCTCACGGTTGCCGCGAAGCCCCTTCGTCAGAATTTCGCGGTAGCGCTTGCGGCAGTCGTCCTCGGTGATGCTAGTGATGGGCTTGTGTTCCCACGCCTTGAAGGTTGTGGTCACATGCCGCTCAATCTCGCTCTTGCTGCTGTCCTTCAGCTTACCCGGTCGCCCCATGTAAGCGTCAGCGACCTGCCGCAATGTCACCTTGGCTGCCTCGTCCGCTTTCTTCGCGTCGCGCGGGTCGATACCGTCGCGCATGGCTTGCAGGATGTGGCGCGCGCCTTTCGTGATAATCGTGCCGCTGCTGTCGGTCAGTCCGTTGCGCGCCAGTTCTTCCGTGTATAGCCCATAAGGACCAATCGTGACGCACACGGCCTTGCCCCTGACGCGCCCCTGCGCAATGAACACCCGCTTGCCCGCAGCGGTGACCCGTAGCCCGTACCCCTTGAGCGAGTCGTCCCAGTGAATCGCGTAGCCCTCGGCGGGCGGTTGCACCTTGTCGATGAAAGTCTTCGTTAGCTTCGGCATAGCCCTTCTCCTAGACGCTGTTTTAGCGTATGTTTAGCAATCTAGGCTAAGTTACGACAAGCTACACAAAACATGCAACGACGATAAGTCGTTGTTTTGCAAAGGCGCGGCGGGCTAAACAAAGTAGCGGAAAGCTAGTTACAAGCAGCCTCCGTAAAACTTGAAAACCGTTGTAGATGCGAGTCTACCGTGGGTTCGAATCCCACCCTCTCCGCCATTTTGCCTGGCCCTCCCGTGCCTGAAATTTGTGAACTGCGTCACATAGCGCTCACCGGGCTGGATAAGGGGAATTCTGGCCGCTGTACCCGGCTTGATTAAAATGGCAAATCCTGTATGTTCGTGGGTCAATAACCCGGGCGGCCACGATTCCTCGCATGATTAACGTCCTTCTTGTTGACGATCACGAACTGGTACGCACCGGTATTCGGCGCCTGCTGACGGACGTCAAGGGCATCAAGGTTTATGCCGAGGTGGATAGCGGCGAGGCTGCTATCGATTCGGTGCGGAAGTTTTGCCCCGATGTGGTACTGATGGATGTGAGCATGCCCGGCATCGGCGGCCTTGAGGCCACCCGGCGGTTGACCCATTCCCACCCGGAGATCAAGGTCATCGTTCTCACGGTTCATACCGACGACCCTTTCCCCAGCCAGCTGCTCAAGGCCGGCGCCGTCGGCTACCTGAGCAAGGGCTGCAACGTGGACGAGATGATCCAGGCCATCCATCAGGTCGCCGCCGGCAAGCGCTATATCAGTCCAACGGTTGCACAATCACTGGCATTGTCACTGTTGCCGGGCACGGAATCACCCTTCCAGCGTCTGTCACGGCGTGAGCTGCAGGTGCTGATGATGTTGATGCAGGGCAACAAAATGAGTGATATATCGGAACAGCTCTGTCTCAGCCCCAAAACCATCAGTACCTATCGCTATCGCCTCTATGACAAGCTTGGTGTGCGCACCGATGCCGAGTTGACCCGCCTCGCCATTCGCCACGGCATGCTGGACAATATCAGCTGACTATCCCCCCTTGCGCGTGCCGGTCGCTGACGGGTGTTGGTCCGCCGGAGGCGTCTGCTAAAGTCTGCGCATGCAACAATCTTCCCCTCCCTTTGACAGCAAGGCCTTTCTCAAGAGCCTGACGGCACGGCCCGGCGTTTATCGCATGTATGATGCCGCGGGCGACATCCTATATGTGGGCAAGGCGCGCAACCTGAAGAAGCGTGTTGCCAGTTATTTCTCCCGCAGTGATTCCGGGGCCAAGACCCAGGCTCTGGTGGCGCAGATCCAGCGCATCGAGGTGACCGTCACGCACACCGAAGGCGAGGCGCTGCTGCTGGAGAACAATCTGATCAAGGCGCTCAAGCCGCGCTACAACATCCTGCTGCGCGACGACAAGGGCTATCCCTACATCTATCTTTCCGACGATGAGTTTCCCCGCCTGAGCTTTCATCGTGGCAAGCGCAGCGGGAGAGGTCGTTATTTCGGTCCGTATCCCAGTTCCAATGCGGTGCGCGAAAGCCTCAATCTGATGCAGAAGCTGTTTCCGATCCGCCAGTGTGACAACACCTTTTACAGCAATCGCAGCCGTGCCTGTCTGCAATACCAGATCAAGCGCTGCAGCGGCCCCTGCGTCGGACTGGTGACACGGGAGCGCTACCTGGATGAGGTGCGCCATGCCGTGATGTTTCTGGAAGGCAAGAACAGTGAAGTCATCGATGAGCTGGCACGGCGCATGGAGGCGGCGGCGGCCGAGCTCGATTTCGAGGCTGCGGTGCTGTACCGCGATCAAATCGCCAATCTGCGCCGGGTGCAGGAGCGGCAATATGTCAGCGGCAACGCAGGCGCCGACTGCGATGTGGTTGCCGTTGCCAACGCGGCGGGTGCGGCCTGTGTGCAGGTATTCTTCATCCGCGGCGGGCACAATCTGGGCAACAAGACCTTTTATCCACGCAATGCCGCCGATGCGGAACCGGCCGAGCTGCTTGCCGCCTTTCTGCCGCAATACTATCTGACCGACACGCCGGGGCAGGGCGAGCGGCCAATCCCGCCGGATATTCTGCTGGGCCAGCCGCTGGAGGATGAGGCGTGGCTGGCCGAGGTGCTGAGCGGGCAGGCCGGCCGGCGCATCACCTTGAGCAGCCGGTTGCGAGGTGAGCGGGCGCGCTGGGTGGCCATGGCGCAGGACAATGCGCGCCATGCACTGGCGGCACATCTGGCTTCGCGGGCCAGTCTGCTCGGCCGTTTCGAGGCACTGCAGGAGGCCCTGCAACTGGAGGCCATGCCGCAGCGCATCGAGTGTTTCGACATCAGCCATACCATGGGCGAGGTGACCGTTGCCTCCTGCGTGGTATTCGACTGGGAAGGGCCGGCCAAATCCGATTACCGTCGTTTCAATATCGACGGCATCACCCCAGGCGACGACTATGCCGCCATGCATCAGGCACTGAGCCGGCGGTTCCGGCGTTTGCAGGAGGGGGAGGGAAAGGCCCCCGACATCCTGCTCATTGATGGCGGCAAAGGGCAGGTGCAGCAGGCCCATGATGTACTGGAGGAACTGGCGATCGCGGGCATTTTGGTGGTTGGGGTGGCCAAGGGGCCGACGCGCAAGCCGGGGCTGGAACAGCTCGTCTTGTCCGGGGTGGAGACGCCCACTATACTGCCGCCTGACTCACCGGCCCTGCACCTGATCCAGCAGGTACGGGACGAGGCGCACCGTTTCGCCATTACCGGACACCGGCAGCGTCGGGACAAGGCGCGGCGTACCTCGAGCCTGGAGAACATCCCCGGCCTTGGCCCGAAACGCCGACAGCAGTTGCTGCGCCAGTTCGGGGGATTACAGGAAGTTGCGCGTGCCGGCGTCGAAGACCTGACCAAGATCCACGGCATCAGCCGCCAGCTGGCCCAACGTATTTACGATGCACTGCATCCGGAATAAGGCTTGATGTTCAATATCCCCAACAGTCTGACCTTGCTGCGCATCGGCCTGATTCCGGTCTTCGTGCTGTTCTTCTATCTGCCTTTCGCCTGGTCGCACATCGCCACCACCCTTGTCTTCGCTCTGGCGGCCGTTACCGACTGGCTGGACGGCTATCTGGCCCGGCGCCTGGGTGAAACCTCGGCCTTCGGTGCCTTCCTCGACCCGGTTGCCGACAAACTGATGGTGGCGACGGCGCTGGTTTTGCTGGTGGATCGCAATCCCACCACCTACCACGGTGTCCTTATGGCCTTGCCTGCCGCCATCATCGTTGGGCGCGAGATCACCATCTCCGCGCTACGCGAGTGGATGGCGGAACTGGGTGCGACGCGCAAGGTGGCAGTCAACTACATCGGCAAGATCAAGACTACTGCACAGATGGTGGCACTGCTGCTGCTGCTGTATCGCGAACCACTATGGGGCATTGATACTGCACTTGCCGGTTTCTATCTGCTGTATGTCGCCGCTCTGCTGACCCTCTGGTCGATGACGGTTTACCTCATGGCGGCCTGGCCAGTTTTGAGTGACGGCAAAAAAACACGTCACGGCACCTGAAAAGGCGCTTGACAGAAATGCTGCCATCACTAAAATAGGCGGCTCATTTGGCAGCGCGGGAATAGCTCAGTTGGTAGAGCACAACCTTGCCAAGGTTGGGGTCGCGAGTTCGAGTCTCGTTTCCCGCTCCAATTCCGAAACCCCGGACAAGTAGCTGCCCGGGGTTTTTCATTTAGGCGCTGGCAGCGCCTGACAGTAGTTTCGGCTGGATGGCAGAGTGGTTATGCAGCGGCCTGCAAAGCCGTGTACCTCGGTTCGATTCCGGGTCCAGCCTCCACTTAACAGTTTCCCTATCGCAATTCATTCTCTGTAGAATATGCCTTCCGCGACCTTGCCCGGGTGGCGAAATTGGTAGACGCAAGGGACTTATTTGATTGAGCACCCAGCGCGGAAACGGCTGGCGTGAATGGAGTCAAATTCGGGGAAACCTCAGCACCCAAGGGTGGTGGCAATCCCGAGCTAAGCCCCGCAGCGATTCAGTGTCCGTAAATGCAATATGGCGTCGCGGGGAAAGTGTAGAGACTTGACGGCTCCTGCCTAAGTCCTGAAACAGGATAAGGCAAAGGGAAAGTCCAGACCACAAATACGCCTTGTCGGTGTAGCGGTGAAAGCCGTAGTGGTACGAAAATCCCTCGGTGGCAACACCGTACCGGTTCGACCCCGGTCCCGGGCACCATCATTCTTCAGGGGCGTGCCGATCGCGCGCGGTCCCTGGCCACGCCTCCAAACACTCCATACTTTTCTGCATTATGCCGTGCCTGATCAGCTGACCAGGCGACGCTTCAATCCGGCCGTCTGCAGGATGGTGGTGGAGATTTCTTCGATGGACATGTGGGTGGTGTTGAGGAAACGGATTCCTTCCTTGCGGTACAGGCTTTCCACCGCATCCACTTCCAGCTGGCACTGGGTGGACTGGGCGTAGCGGCTGTTGGGGCGGCGTTCACTGCGGATCTGCTGCAGGCGTTCGGGGTCGATGGTGAGGCCGAACAGTTTTTCGCGGTGCGGGCGCAGGGCCTCGGGCAGGGCGCGCACCTGCAAATCCTCCTCGGTAAGCGGATAGTTGGCGGCGTAGATGCCGTATTGCAGGGCGAGAAACAGCGAGGTGGGCGTCTTGCCGGAGCGCGATACGCCGATGAGGATGATGTCGGCGGAGCCATAATTGCGCGTGCTGACGCCGTCGTCATTGTTGAGGGCGAAGTTGAGGGCCTCGATGCGGGCGGTGTAGTTGGCGAAGTTGCCCATGCCGTGGGAGCGGCCCATGACGTGGGACGCCTTGATGCCCAGCTCGGCTTCCAGCGGCGCGTTGAAGGCGTCGAAGAAATCCAGTACCAGGCCCCGGCAGTCGCGCCGCATCTGTTCCAGCAGCGCGGTATCCACCAGGGTGCTGAACACGATGGGGCGCACGCCGTCCATCTCCATCACTGCATTGATGCGCTGTACCGCCTCGGCCATCTTTTCCGCCGTGTCGAGAAAGGGCAGGCGGGTATAGCTGAATTCGACGCGGTCGAACTGCGTCATCATGCTGCGGCCGAGGGTCTCGGCGGTGATGCCGGTACGGTCGGAGACGAAGAAGACGGGGCGGTGCTGCGGTTCAGTCACAGTGGTATCCCGGGTTTCAAAAAGAATCCGCAAATGAACGCGAATGCACGCAAATGGTAATCGTACTTCAGTATTCGCGTTTATTGGCGTTCATTTGCGGATGATGCTGTTTTACTTCCCCTGCTGGCTGGCGATGTACAGCCAGGTGTCGACCACGGTGTCCGGATTGAGCGACACGCTGCTGATGCCTTCCTTCACCAGCCAGTCGGCCAGGTCGGGGTAGTCGGACGGGCCCTGGCCGCAGATGCCGACGTACTTGCCCTTGGCGCGGGCGGCATGGATCGCCATGCTGAGCAGCTTTTTGACCGCCGGGTTGCGCTCGTCGAACAGGTGGGCGATGAGGGCCGAGTCACGATCCAGCCCGAGGGCCAACTGGGTCATGTCGTTGGAGCCTATGGAGAAGCCGTCGAAGAATTCGAGGAACTCGTCGGCCAGCACGGCGTTGGACGGAATCTCGCACATCATGATCACGCGCAGGCCGTTCTCGCCGCGCTTGAGACCGTTCGCCGCCAGCAGTTTGACCACCTGATCCGCCTCTTCCAGGGTGCGGCAGAAGGGGATCATCACCTCGACGTTGATCAGACCCATTTCGTTGCGCACCTTGCGGATGGCGCGGCATTCGAGCTCGAAGCAGGGACGGAAATCCTCCGACAGGTAGCGCGAGGTGCCGCGGAAACCGATCATCGGGTTTTCTTCGTGCGGCTCGAAGCCGTCACCGGCCAGCAGGTTGGCGTACTCATTGGACTTGAAGTCCGACATGCGCACGATCACCGGCTTGGGATTGAACGCCGCGGCCAGGGTGGCGATGCCTTCGGTGAGTTTTTCCACGTAAAAGCTCACCGGATCGCTGTAGCCGGCCATGCGCTTGGTGATGGCCTTCTTGATCTCGTCGCTCTGATTGTCGAAGTCGAGCAGCGCCTTGGGATGCACGCCGATGGTGGAGTTGATGATGAACTCCAGGCGGGCCAGGCCGATGCCGGCATTGGGGATGTTGGCGAATTCGAAGGCGTGGCCGGGATTGCCGATGTTCATCATGATCTTCACCGGCAGGTCGGGCATCTGGCCGGCATCGGCGCGCTGCACCTCGAAGTCCAGCTTGCCCTGGTAGATGTGGCCGGTGTCGCCTTCGGCGCAGGAGACGGTGACTTCATCGCCGTCCTTGACCCGCTTGGTGGCGTCGCCGCAGCCCACTACTGCCGGAATGCCCAGTTCGCGGGCGATGATCGCCGCGTGGCAGGTGCGGCCGCCGCGGTTGGTAACGATGGCGGAGGCGCGCTTCATGATCGGTTCCCAGTCCGGGTCGGTCATGTCGGTGACCAGCACGTCGCCGGGCTTCACCGCACTCATCTGCGAGATGTCCATGATGATGCGGGCCGGGCCGGCGCCGATGCGCTGGCCGATGGCGCGGCCCTCGACCAGCACCTCGCCCTTTTCCTTCAGGCGATAGCGCTCGATCATCTGGCCGTTGCTGCGGCTCTTCACCGTCTCCGGACGGGCCTGCACGATGTAGACCTTGTTGTCGGTGCCGTCCAGCGCCCATTCGATGTCCATGGGACGCTTGTAGTGCTGCTCGATGATCACCGCCTGGCGGGCGAGGTCGAGCAACTGCTCGTCGCTGAGGCAGAAGCGGTTACGATCTGCCTCGGCCACGTCCACGGTCCTGGTGGTCTTGCCGTGGTCTTTGCTTTCGCCGTAGATCATCTTGATCGCCTTGCTGCCCAGCTTGCGGCTGAGGATGGCATGTTTGCCGGCGGCAAGGGCGGGCTTGTAGACGTAGAACTCGTCCGGGTTCACCGCGCCCTGCACCACGGTCTCGCCCAGGCCGTAGGCGCCGGTGATGAACACTGCGTCGCGGAAGCCGGATTCGGTATCGAGAGTAAACATCACGCCGGCGGCGCCGACATCGGAGCGGGCCATGCGCTGGATGCCGGCGGACAGCGCCACTTCGTGGTGCTCGAAGTTGTGGTGCACACGGTAGGCGATGGCGCGGTCGTTGTAGAGCGAGGCGAATACGTGGTGGATCGCCGTCAGCACGTGTTCCAGGCCGCGCACATTGAGATAGGTTTCCTGCTGGCCGGCGAAGGACGCGTCGGGCAGATCCTCGGCGGTGGCGGAGGAGCGCACCGCCACGGCCACTTCGCCGCCGGCCTTTTCCACCATCTTGCGCCAGGCGGCGGTAATGGCGGCATTGAGCGACTCGGGGAACGGCGTGTCGATGATCCACTGGCGGATCTCGGCACCGGCGCGGGCCAGCTCTTCCACATCATCAATGTCGAGCTTGCTGACGCGGGCATTGATGCGTTCCGCCAGGTGACCGTGGCGCAGAAACTCGCGATAGGCGGCGGCCGTGGTGGCAAAGCCATCGGGCACCCGTACGCCGGCGGCGGTGAGCCCCCGGATCATTTCGCCCAGGGAGGCGTTCTTGCCCCCGACCCGCTGCACATCATCCATGCCGAGAGACTCGAACCAGATCACGCGTTCGTCCACTGTTACACCCCTTTGTTCGGTTGGTGGTTGGATCACGGAGTTCATCACCATTCCCCAGTTGTTGTTAACCTTCGACATCGCGCTTGCGGCAGTGGTCGACACTGGCGCAGGCACATTTGCCGGTTCCACACCCGGCGCCCGCCTCGCGGTAGGCACCGAACTCGGGGTGACGGCGGGCAAAAGCACGCGCCACCTGCTGTACGGCGATCCATCCCAGCAACAGCAACAGGATAGCACCGCCGGCAACGAGAAATTGTATCAGCATCATCAGGCACCCAGTCCGGCAAAGCCCATGAAGGCCAGCGACAGGATGCCGGCCAGCATCAGGCTGAGCGCCGCGCCCTGGCTGATGCTCGGAACCTCGGCCAGCTCCAGCTTTTCGCGCAGGCCGGCCATCAGCACCAGGGCCAAAATGAAGCCGGTACCGGCGCCGAGACTGTAGGACACCGACTGCACGAAATCATATTCCTTCGTGGTCTGGAACAGGGCCAGGCCGAGGATCGCGCAGTTGGTGGTGATCAACGGCAGAAAGATGCCCAGCGCACGGAACAGCGCAGGGCTGAACTTCTTCATGCTCATTTCCACCAGCTGCACGGCGGAGGCGATCACCGCGATGTAGCTGATGAGGCGCAGGAACTCCAGGTCGTAGCTCACCAGTACGCTGTTGATGGCATAGGCGCAGATGGAGCTGATCAGCATAACCAGCATGACGGCGAGGCCCATCGATACCGCCGTCTTCAGTTTGGCTGAGACGCCGAGGAAGGGGCAGATGCCGAGGAACAGCGCCAGCACGAAGTTGTTGATGATGGCGGCGTTGAGGAAGATGTAGGTGAGTGAATCAGCGTGCATGGAGCGCCTCCTTCACTTCAGTCTTTTCCTTGCGCTCCTTCAGCCAGTTGAACAGCAGCAGCCAGCCGCCCAGTACGAAGAAGCCGCCCGGCGGCAGGATCATCACCACCCAGGGTTCGAACTGGGAACCAAACACGCTGAAACCGAGCAGGGTGCCGCTACCGAGCAGTTCGCGCACGCTGCCGAGGCAAAGCAGGGCAAGGGTGAAACCGGCGCCCATGCCGAGGCCGCTGACGACGGCCTTGAGCGGACGGTTCTTGGAAGCATAGGCCTCGGCGCGGCCGAGGATGATGCAGTTGACCACGATGAGCTGAATGAAGGCGCCCAGGGCGTTGTACAGGTCCAGGCTGATGGCCTGGATGATGTAGTCGACGATGGTGACAAAGGTGGCGATGATCACGATGTAGGTGGCGATGCGCACCTGCTTGGGGATCACGTGGCGCAGCAGCGATACCAGGGTGCTGGAACCGATCAGCACGAAGGTGGTGGCGACGCCCATGGCGATGGCGTTCATCACCGAATTGGTGACGGCCAGCACCGGACACATGCCGAGCAGCATCACGAATACCGGATTCTCGCGCCAGACGCCTTCGAGGAAGGTATCGGCGGTGATGGTGTCGTCTTTCTTGCGCCCGGCCATCAGGGTTGCACCTTCAGTTGCTCGATGTGCGGTTGCAGGCGCGGCAGCAACACCTGCGCGCTGTTGTTCAGGCCTTTGCCCACCGCCGCAGAGGTGATGGTGGCGCCGGAAATGGCGTCGATCTGCCAGGGTCCGCTCTTGCTGCCGTGCTTGACGGTGACGATGGCATTGGCCAATTCCTTGCCGTCGGCGGCGAGGCGTGCATCCAGCGGGAAGTTGGCGAGGAACCTGGCGTCTTTGGTGATTTTGTCGCCCAGGCCCGGGGTTTCCGTCGACTGCAATACGGCAAAGCCGGTGATGCACTGGCAGGCCGGGTCGTAGCCGTAGAGGATGCGCACGATGTCCTGGTAGCCGCGCGCGCCGGCCTCGGCGGCGATGCCCTTGAGCTGGCCGTCGGCGTCATAGGCCGCGTACACCTTGGTGCCGCCGCCGCCCTCGCTGGCCGGATGCACACCGCTGTCGTCCACCAGAAAGTCGCGCCGGGTGGTGGCGCCGGGCAGCACCTGGAATACGGCGCGCTCGATGGCGCGCTGGCGGTTCTCTTCGATGCGCGGCAGGGTGAGCTGGTAGGTCAGCACCACCAGGAAACCGGACAGCATGGCGATGCCGCCGAGCACCTGGATCATGCGTGCGCTGGAGGCCGCAGCGACGGGCAGCGGTGCCGTGCTGCTCATGGTTTTGCTCCGCTCTTGCGCGCGCCGTAGATGCGCGGCTGGGTGATGTGTTCAATCAGCGGCGACAGGGCGTTGCCGAGCAGGATGGCATACATAACGCCCTCGGGCAGGCCGCCGAAGTAACGGATGATGACGGTGAGCACGCCGATGAACAGGCCGTAGATCCACACGCCCCACGGCGTCACCGGCGAGGCCACCATGTCGCTGGCCATGAACAGCGCGCCCAGCATCAGGCCGCCGGAGAACAGCACGAACAGCGGCGTCGGGTAGTGCTGATCGTTCACGAGATGGAAGATGAGCGCGGTGACGAAGGCGCCGAGCAGTACGGCGCTGGGGATGCGCCAGTCCATCATGCGCCGCGCCGCCAGATAGATGCCGCACAGCAGGATCAGCAGGGCCGATGTTTCGCCGGTGGAACCGGCCACCATGCCGGTGAACAGGTCGCTGGCATGGGTCACCACCCCCTCGAATTTCCACTGCGCCAGCGGCGTGGCGCCGCTGAAGCTGTCCACTGCCTGGCGACTCCATTCGGTAACTGATGGCGGTGTCATGAAGGGCAGGGCGAGGGTGGAGGGGATGAACTCGACAAAACGTCCGGGCATGCCTGCGGGTGTCCAGGTGGTGATGGCTGCGGGAAACGCCGCCTGCACGAAGGCACGGCCCACCAGGGCGGGATTGAACACGTTGTAGCCGAGGCCGCCGAACAGGGCCTTGCCCAGGGCGATGGCGATGAAGCCGGCGACCACGCCCATCCACAGCGGAAAGCCCGGCGGCAGGGTCAGCGCCAGCAGCAGGCCGGTGATGGCGGCGCTCCAGTCGCTCAGGGTGTTGCCGCGCCCGGCGCTGCGCGAGAAGACATATTCGGTGGCGAGACAGCTGCCGGTGACGACGATGATCAGCGCCAGCGCGCTGATGCCGAACTGCCACACGGCAAAAGTGGCGATGGGCAGCAGCGCATACACCACGTTGCGCATGATCTGCTCCACCGTCGGTGCCGCCTTGATGTGCGGCGAGGTGCGCAGTTCGATCTGAGGCCTGCTCATCCGGTAAACCCCAATGTCACCGCAGAGGCGCAGAGGACGCCGAGTATTGCCGGGTGATCAAACGCCCGCACGTTGTAACAGGTGCCATGGGTAGCGGCGACGGCAGGCAGCAATCCAGAACACAAGAGTTCTCTGCGTGCTCTGCGTCTCTGCGGTGAAATATTTCGGTTCATCACGCCGCACGCTCGCGCAGGATGGACTTGGCGATACGGAAGTATTGCACCAGCGGTATGGAAGAGGGGCAGACAAAGCTGCAGCAGCCGCACTCGATGCAGTCCATGAGGTGGAAACGCTCGGTCATCACCTCGTATTCACGCTTGGCGGCGAGCAGCCCCAGCTGGGTGGGATTGAGGTGCATCGGGCAGGCCGCCACGCATTTGCCGCACTTGATGCAGGGATGGATGCGGCGTGTTTCTGCCTGAATCTCGCTGCTGGACAGCACCAGCACGCCGGAGGAGCCCTTGGTCACCGGTACGTCCAGCGAGGACACGGCATTGCCCATCATCGGCCCGCCCAGGATCACCTCCTGCTCGCTGCCGCTGAAGCCGACGTGGTTGAGCAGGAAGCGCAGCGGGGTGCCGATGGGAACCAGATAGTTGCCGGGCTTCTTTATGCCTGGGCCGGCGACGGTGATGACGCGTTCGATGAGACCCTCGCCGCGCGGCAGCAGCCGGCCCAGGGCGGTGAGGGTGCCGACGTTGTTGACCACCACGCCGATCTCCGCGGAGCGTCCACCGGAGGGAACCTCGCGGCCGAGCAGGGTGGCGATCAGCATCTTCTCCGCACCCTGCGGATACTTGGTCACCACTGCCTCGACACGGATGCAGCCGTCGGCGGGCAGGTGCCGGCGGATGGCCGCAATGGCATCGGGCTTGTTGTCCTCCACGCCGATGATGGCCTGCCTGGCACCGACCACGCGCATGGCGTATTGCGTGCCGCGGATCAGATCCGGCCCCTGTTCCAGCATCACGCGATGGTCGGTGGTGAGATAGGGCTCGCACTCGCAACCGTTGACGATCAGGGTGTCGATGACGGCGTCCTGCGGCACCTTGAGCTTGACGTGGGAAGGGAAGGCGGCGCCGCCCAGTCCCACCAGGCCGGTGTCCTGCACCGCCTGTACGATCTGCTCCGGCGTGAGACTGTCCATGTCGCGCGGTGTGCGCCACAGCACCTCCTGGTTGGAGGCCTCGTAGACGCGGATGACGATGGAGGGCACGCGCGGGCCCTGGGCGCTGGGCATCAGGGTGATGGCCTCCACCACGCCGGTGGCGGGGGCATGCTGCGGCACCGACATGAAGCCGTCGGCCTCGGCGATGAGCTGGCCGCGCCCCACCTCTTCGCCGACCCTGACGACGGGGCGCGAGGGTTTGCCCAGATGCTGGGCCAGCGGCACTACCATGCGCGGTGCGAACGGCAGGCGGCGGATCGGCTTGTCCGCCGTATCCTCCTTGTGTGCCTGCGGATGGATCCCGTGCGAGAAGGTCTTCCGTCCGAACCAGCGTAACAGTGTCATCGCGTGCCCTTAAAAAAACATTTGCCGCAGAGACGCGGAGGCGCGGAGAAAAGAACAAATTTTTGATGTAACACATCCGAGCATTTGTTTTTCCTCGGCGCACTCTGCGTCTCTGTGGTGAAATTCTTGTCTTTCGCTTCTGTCCGGTCCGAAAAAAATTCCCTCCCCAAGGCGGGGAGGGACAACTTCTCGGAGGGAGCACCGAAAGAAACTGTTGTTTGCGGATTTTTTCCGCCAGATGCGTTTCGCACACCCGTTGAAACCGAACTCCTTTATTACATCCATTCGCCGAGGGGACTCGGCTCCTGCACCATCATTGATACTTCGCCGCGCGCTGGATCAGCTTGTCCACGCCGGCCTCGTTGGGGTTGAACGGTGTGCCCGGGTGGATGCAGCCCGCGGTGCACTTTTCCGCCGCCTTGACGATGTCCTTGAACGGCCCGGCCTTCGGATCGATCACGATGGCCTGCTTGTTATCGTTGTAGGCGAATATTTTCGGGTTGAGGTTGGTGCATTCGTCACAGGCGGTACACTCCGGCGTTTCAATCCACACCGGCTCGTAATCGGCAGCGGCATGTGCCGACCCGTTGCCATTGCCATTGGCCGACACGGAACCACCGGCGAAGGCTGACATGTCGCCGGAGGCAGCCAGCGAGAGCAGGGTGGAAGACAGCTTCTGCGCCATCTCCGCCTTGGCCTGCTGCACAATGGCGCCCACGTCCACCTGGCGGTCGATGCCGGCGATGGACTTGAGCTGACGCCAGAAGTCGCGGCGCTCCTCGGCGGAATTGACGATCTCCTGTGCGCACAGCACACGGTTGAGACGGTTCTTGGCGTCCACCGCCCAGATGTACGGGAACTTGCCGTCGCGGTCGTCATTGTCCAGGGTGAGGAACTCATGAAACGGCACCATGGTGTCATTCCAGGTCTCGCGCGGTGCCTTCTTGAAGTGCTTGCGGAAGCGGCCCTCGGTGACGGCAAAGTCGGCGAAGGTCATCGGTACCTCCAGCTTTTCCTTGCGACCGTTCTCGTCCACGTAGTCGATGGTGTACATCGGCCAGTCGTCTTCCAGCGCCGGGTTGCCTTCCATGTCGAAGCACTCGGGGAAGGTGGTGCCCCTGTCCGGGTCATAGCGGAACAGCGGATAGGCGCGCGACTCCACCGCCAGCTTGCCCTGGCGGTTGGAGGCATCGTCGCTGACACCGTGTTCCGGCTGGCAGGTGGTGTAGATGTTGAACATCGCCGGGCGGCGACTGTTGAGGCCGTCGATATAGCCTTCCAGCAGGTGGGTCAAGTTGCTGGTGGAGCTTTGCAGGATGAAGCTGGTGCGGTGCGCCACGGCGATGAGGCCGGCCTCCTTACGGATCTCGGTCTTGCCCTTCCAGTTCTTGCCGTAGGGCGACATGTCGGCCACCTGGCTGACGAAGCCGGAGGTGCAGGCCTGGCCACCGGTGTTGGAGTACACCTGGGTGTCCACCACCATCACCTTGATGGGCATGCCGGAGGCCAGCGCACGCGACAGGTTCTGGAAGCCTATATCGTACATCGCGCCATCGCCGCCGACGGCGACCACCGGCGGGCACAGCAGCCATTCCTCATCGCTGAAGTCCTTCCAGTCGAACTGGCGGAAGTAGGGCTGATGTTCCTCCGCATTGTACTTGCCCTCCAGCTCCAGCTCCGCCATGCGGATGGCCTTGAAGCCGTCGGCCATCTTCACCATGTGGCCCTCGAACAGGCCCATCGCCACCGACGGGCTGTCCTGGAACAGGTGTGAGGTCCAGGGGAAGGGATAGGGATTGAACGGGAAGGTCGAACCCCACACCGAGGTGCAGCCGGTGGAGTTGACGATGCCCATCTCGGCGCGGCCACGGCCGGTCGGACCTTCCTGGTAACGCCACTTCATGTCGCGCAGGCGTTCGAGCAGGTTGGTGGCCCACTTCAGCCATTGCTTGTCGATGACGGTCTTCTCGTGACCGGCATCGAGGGTGGCGGAGAGCGAGGACAGGGTCAGGTCGGTGCCGTTGACGCCGTCCACCACCTGATTGATGGTGTCGCTGTCGGACAGATCCACGCCTGCCGCCAGCTTGAGGCGGATGTGCTGCTCCAGCTTCTGGATCAGATCATCCAGTTTGGCGATCTGCTTCTTCACGCGCGGCTGCATCAATGCGGTGACGGTGCTGGTGAACAGGTGGATGGCGGTCTTTTCGCCGCAGCCCAGGCAGGAGCCGTCGCCGCACACCATGGCGCCGTAGTTGCGCTTGTCCAGCAGCAGCGTATCCAGTGCGCCGATCTTTTCGTTCAGATCGTCGATGCGGATGTAGTTCGGGTTGGTAGTGGGCAGGTCGAGCCAGAAGGCCCAGTCGCTGTGCATGCGGGTCACGGTTTCGTCGGTCTGCCTGGTCTTGACCAGGGCCTGGTCGTCGCACACCTCGACGCACTCCATGCAGCCCTTGCAGGTGGCCGGATTGACAGTGATGGAGAACAGGCCGCCGCTGCCTTTTTCCTTCTTTTCGTGATTGATCCAGTAGGGCTTGGTGACGGCGAACTCGAAGCTGCCCATGGCATCCATCAGCTGGCCGAATTCCTGCTCCAGCTTGGCGCGGGCATCACCCTCCAGCTCGGACTCGGCCAGCACTTCCAGCATGGCCTGATCCAGCAGGTTGCGCACCTTGGCGGCCTCGCCGGCGGTGTTGAGCAGGTCGCGCAGCTTCTTTTCCACCTTGCGCGTCTCGCGGCGCAGGTGCACGGTCAGCACACCCTTGGATTCGATGCGGTGAATGGCGGTGGCGAATACCTCGCCGACGGAGTTGACCAGACCCGGGATGGAGGCATCGGGGCAGACGGTATAGCAGTTACCGCAGGCGGTGCAGTTCTCCGCCACCCACTTCGGATAGTCGAAGCGGATGTTGGTCATGTCGCGGAACACGCCGGTGGCAGCGGGTATCAGCGACAGGCCCATATAGGGATCGGCCAGGTTGTCGGAACCACGGCCGGTGGCATAGAAGTAGCCGGTCTGCTCCCAGAAGCGGTGAATGTCGTGCAGCTGGCCTTCGCCTTCCGGCAGGTGCTTGAGCATGATGGGCAGCATGGACTCGCTGCTGCGCAGTTCCTGCAGGGTTACGCCGACCTTCTTGTTGACGATCTCGTGCACCTCGCTGAAGCCGCGGCGCACCACGCGCACATTGTCTTCCACCACGCGCTTGCCCTTGGCGCCGAACTTGGCCAGCAGCTGATCCTCGATGGTCTTGAACAGCTTGCCTTCATCCAGGCCGGCCATTGCCATCAGGGGGGAACCGGCGAAGAAGGCGCCCTGAAAGGCGTTGCCCTGCATGCGCAGTTGCAGCTCCGGATTGGATGCCTCCTCGCGGGCGATCTTGAAACCGTCGACGTAGAAAACGCGGATGTCGTTGTCGACGATGAATTGCTGGGAGTGACGCGGAATGGTGGCCCACAGTTGATCCGGATCGTCGAAGGAGGACTGGATGATCAGTACGCCGCCCTTCTTCAGGCCGAACAGCGGATTGGAGTGGCCGAACACATTGGGATCCGGTGACAGCACCACGTCGACGAAGGTGAATTCACAGTTGATGCGAATCGGGGTGGGGGCGGCCGCCAGATAATAGGTGGTGGGCTGGCCCTTCTTCTCCGAACCGTACTTGGGGTTGGACTTGATTTCGTAGCCCAGCAGTTCGTACAGGGTCATCGCCAGATTCTTGCCGGTGGTGATGGCGCCCCAGCCGCCCACCGAGTGCATGCGCACGGTGATGGAGCCGTCCGGCATCAGGTTGGGATTTTCCGAGCCGTGCACGGCCAGATCCTTTACCTGCGGATAGGATTCCAGCAGCTGCTGCATCTGGATCTCCTGTTTGGGCGTGGCCGCTTCGTCACGTACGAAATCGATACCCAGGTAGAAGAATTTCTGCTTCCTGCCGTCCGGCAACATGTTCTCGACGGCACCGATGAGGCCTTCCGGTTGCAGGTCGCGCGAGCCCAGACCATAGGCGCCGGAGTACAGGCGCGGGGCATCGCCCTGGCGGTAGCTGTCGTAGTCGGGATAGGGCAGTTCCTCGCCCTTGGCCACGGTGCCGTTTTCCATGCACTTGTTCATGGCCGCACGCACCTCGCGCATCAGCGGCAGGTCTTCGGCCAGCGGCTGGTCGGTGCGCTCCAGCACCACCACGCCCTTCTTGCCCTTGAGGGCCTTGCCCATCAGGTCGCCGGGGAAGGGGCGGAACATGGTGGCGTCGATGACGCCCACCTTGAGCTTGCGGTTTTCGCGCAGGTAATCGGCCACGGTCTGCGCCTGCACGATCATCGAGCCCATGCCGACGATGAGGTAGTCGGCATCTTCGGTCTTGTAGCTGCTGAGGCGATTGTAGCGGCGGCCGGTAAGTTCGTAGTACTCGTCCATCACCTGATCGGCGAGCTGCGGGATATGGGCGTAGAAATAGGGACGCTGCGCGGCCACTGCCTGCATGTAGGCGTCCTGGTTCTGCACCGTGCCGGATACCATCGGTGCGTCCATGTCCCACAGCATCGGCACGCGGCGGCGCTTCTCGCCGTAGAGCATCTTCTGCGCCGGGGTGGGACAGTCGATCAGGTCGTCGGGGCGGCCGAGAAACTCCTCGATCAGTTCGCGCTCGGGCACGTTGAGCGGTTCGATCAGGTGGGTGGTGAGGAAGCCGTCCTGCGCCACCACCGCCGGTGTCAGCGCCAGCTCGGCAATCTTGCGGCCGATGAGGTTGAGATCCGCGGCGCCCTGGGCATTTCTGGCGAAGACCTGGAAGAAGCCGGTATCGTCGATGCAGTGGTAGTCATCGTGGCCGCAATGCACGTTGAGCGAGGCCTTGGTGATGGCGCGGCAGCCGATGTTCAGCACGTAGGGCAGGCGCTTGCCGGCCGCGGCATAGAGGGATTCGTGCATGAAGGCCACGCCCTGTGCCGAGGAGAAGTTGGTGGCGCGCAGGCCGGTCATGGACATGCCGGCGGTGACGGCGGCGGCGGCGTGCTCGGACTCGGGTTCGACGAAGATCAGCGTGCGATCGGAAATGTTGATGTGGCCGTTGGCCACTTCCTCGGCCCAGTACTCGCCCATCTGGGTGGATGGGGTGATCGGATAGGCGCCGGCGGCATCCGATGACTCGCGCTCGCACATGATGACGGCGGTGTTGCCGTCCATGGCCATGCGGATACCCGGATACCTGAAGGTCTTGGTCTCTTTCTTTCCGAACATATCGTTCACCCTCACTGAATCTGAAAATCAGTCCGCAAATGAACGCAAATCAACGCGAATAATGTGTTGCCAAAGATTTATTTGCGTGTTTCGCGTTCATTCGCGGATAGCCTTGCAGTCTTTGCCTTACCCGATCGGCAGCGCTTCCTGGCGCACCACTTTCTTTGCATCTCGGCCGCGCTGCGGCCCGGTCTTGTCATCCAGCCAGACGATGGCCCCGGTGGGACAGCGCTCGATGGCTATGCGCGAGGCCAGGGCGTTCTTGCTGTAATCGATGTTCGCCAGTTCGTTCTGCATGGTGATCAGCCCTTCCGGTGCGTCGGCGGCGCAGCGGGCACAGGCGGTGCAGGCCACCTCGCACTCCAGCTCGGCCTCGTCGCCGGGTTGGCGGTTGCGACAGGCCACCCACAGCTGGCGGCTTACCGGCTGCAGGGAGAACAGGGCCTTGGGGCAGACCTCGACACAGTCGCCGCAGGCGGTGCACTTGGCCGCATCCACCAGCGGCAGGCTGTGTGCGTTCATGGTGATGGCGTCGAAGTCACAGACGACTTCGCAGTCAGCCAGACCCAGGCAGCCCCAGGTGCAGCCCTTGCCGCCGCCGGACACCAGGGCGGCGGCGCGGCAGGACTTCATGCCTGCATAGCGGGCCCGGGTGCGGGCTACATGGACGCCGCCGGCGCAGGCCAGACGCGCCACCTGCTTTTCGATGTCACCCACATCCACGCCCAGGTAGTCGGCAACCTCCTGGTTGGCCTCGGCGGAATTCACGGTGCACTGGCCCGGCTCCACCTCGCCCTTGATCAGCATTTCGGCGAACTGACGGCAGCCCGGCGTACCGCAGGCACCGCAGTTGGAGTGGGGCAGCATGTCCTCCACCTCGTCGATGCGCGGGTCTTCATATACATAGAGCCGACGGCTGGCGATGGCGAGGAGCATGGCCAGAGCCACCCCCAGTGCTGCCATGAAGCCACCCGCTGCGGCAATGTGTAAAATGGGGCTCAACGCGCCATGCCTCCAATAAAATCAATACTGGGTCTAAATCCATACAAAAATAATCAACAAATAACCGCATTTCCTGTATGCATACGAAGTCTAAAATTGTTTCGTGTATTTGACGCGTCAATTATTTCAATGCTCAATATTGAGATAGCCAATACTGAGGACCGGTCATGACATCGCTGCCCAATCTTTATTACAAGCAGAACCGCCTGAAACAGCTGCGCGCCTTCTGTCATACCGCCCGTACCGGCAGCATTACGCTGGCAGCGGAATCACTGTTTCTGAGCCAGCCCTCGGTGTCGCTGCAGATTCAGGCGCTGGAGCGGGAGTTCGGCATCACCCTGTTCGAACGGCGCGGGCCGCACATCAAGATGACGCCGGAGGGGGATACGCTGTACAAGCTGGCAGAACCGCTGGTGGAAGGCATCGACAAGCTGCATGAGACCTTCGCCGAGCAGTTCGGGGTGCTGGAGTCGGGCGAGTTGAACATCGCCGCGGGGGAATCGACCATTCTCTACATCCTGCCGGAGCCGATGAAGCTGTTCGCCGAGGCCTATCCGCACATCCGCCTCAAGCTGCACAACGTCACCGGTCGTGACGGTCTGGCCATGCTGCGTGCCGATGAGGCGGACTTCGCTGTCGGTTCCATGCTGGAGGTGCCGGACGACATCAATTACCGTCCGGTGGTGACCTATGATCCGACCCTGATCACCTCCCTCGACCACCCGCTGGCCAGGAAGCAGAACCTGACCCTGGCCGACATCAGCCCCTATGGCCTGATTCTGCCGCCGCGTCACCTGTCCACCTGGCGCATCGTCGATCTGGTGTTCCAGCAGCACAATCTGAACTACAACGTGGCGCTGGAGGCGGGCGGCTGGGAAGTGATCAAGAAATACGTGGAGCTGGGGCTGGGCATCTCCATCGTCACCGATGTCTGCCTCACCGGCGAGGAGCGGTTGGCCCAGATCCCCCTCAGTCAGTACTTCCCGCGCCGCACCTACGGCATCGTGCTGCGCAAGGGGCGGTTTCTCTCGCCCCAGGCCAAGCGCTTCATCGACATCATGGATCAGGTATTTGTCAGTGAGGGGGCGGACGCTGCCGGCGGCATGGGCGATGAGCCGCCGGATCCCAATCGCCCCCCGGGGGCCGTGCCGGCGGACATCCTGTAGGCGCGAATTCGCCGGGAGTGTGAAGACTTATTACTCGGTGCCGCCGTCCGCCAATGAACACGAATGGATGCAAAATTAAAGACCTTCATTCTCGCCAAGACGCCAAGCACGCCAAGAAAACCGCAAGCAAGGCGCAGACCGATCGCGCCGGGTGCAATAATTTTTTCTTGGCGTGCTTGGCGTGCTTGGCGTGCTTGGCGTGCTTGGCGTGCTTGGCGTGCTTGGCGTGC
>DYFR01000002.1:0-45770 GCA_020725115.1 Thiohalomonas denitrificans | reverse complement strand
TTGGCGAGATTCGATTGATGTGTTTAGCTGCTTTGTCTTGGCGTCTTGGCGTCTTGGCGTCTTGGCGAGAATAAATGTCTTCAACTTTGCCTCCATTAGCGTTGATGGCGGACGCTATTGCCGCGTTCAGGATTATTGCCCATACCTGTTATGACACGTCTGTATTGCACCGATCACGCACTCGAAGGGCGCGCCGCCGATCTGGCCGTGCGCTGGGGGTTTGCCCGGGGGGAAGGCGAGCCGGGTGAGGAGCCGCGGCTGGTTCTGACCGCCGAGCGGCTGGAACTGCGCGCCCTGCACAGCGAGGGGGCGGTGTATGTGGATTTCGTCGGCGGCGCGGTGGCCCACCGGCGCCGCTACGGCGGCGGCCGCGGCCAGGAGATCGCCCGGGCCGTGGGCTTGAAACAGGGGGCCACCCCCTCGGTGCTGGACGCCACGGCGGGGCTGGGACGTGACGCCTTCGTGCTGGCCAGCCTGGGTTGCACCGTGACACTGGTGGAACGCTCACCGGTGGTGGCGGTGCTGCTCGCCGACGGCCTGGAGCGGGCGGCAGGGGATGCGGAGGTGACGCCCATCGTCGGCCGCATGCACCTGCTGTGCGGCAACGCGGCGCAATTCATGGCACAGCTGGAAGAGGCGGAGCGGCCCGATGTGGTGTATCTCGATCCGATGTATCCGCACCGCCGCAAGTCGGCACTGGTGAAAAAGGAGATGCGGCTGTTCCGCGAGGTGGTGGGCGAGGATCCGGATGCCGACGCCCTGCTGCCGGCAGCGTTGGCCGCGGCGCGACAACGGGTGGTGGTGAAACGGCCGGATTATGCGGAGCCTATGGCGGGCCGGGTGCCGACCATGAGCATCGCCACCAAAAACCATCGCTTCGATGTGTATGTGATCAAGGCGCTGGCCGTGCAGCGCGCATGATGTGGGAACCCGATTTATCGGGCGACGGGCCGTGTGGATGCGTGCTCATCGCCCGGCAAAGGCGGACTCCCACGTGGGCAGACGTCAGGATTCCATGAATACCGGCACCTTGATGCCGTATTTCTCCGCCGACTCGCAGTTGACGATGCGGTCGTCACCGCTGCGGGCGGTGGGGTTGGACAGGTCGATGTCGCGCGGGGTGATGAACTTGCGTTTGTTGGTGTCGTAGACCACGCGTACGGTGGGATATAACGGCCCCTTTTCGCCCGGTTCCAGCACAATGGCAAGCCGACCGCTTTCGAGCCGCACCAGGGTGCCCACCGGGTAGATGCCGACGCAGCGGATGAACTGGTGCACCAGCGCTTCATTGAAGTGGAACTTGCTCCACTCCAGCAGCTTGCGCAGTACGGTGGTGGGCTCCTCGCCCTTGCGGTAGCAACGGTCAGCGGAGATGGCATCGTACACATCGACGATGGCCGCCATCTGGCCAAACTGGCTGATTTCGTCCCCCTTGAGCTTGAGTGGATAACCGCTGCCGTCGTAACGCTCGTGGTGCTGTGCGGCGACGGCCAGGGCCGTGGGGGTGATACCGTCGGTCTGCTCCAGAACTTCGCGGCTGTACACCACATGCTGACGCATGATGGTGAACTCGTCGTCGGTGAGCTTGCCCGGCTTGTTGAGGATGTTGTCCGGGGTCTTGATCTTGCCGATGTCGTGCAGCAGGGCGCCAACGCCGATCTCCTGAATCACGCTGCGCTCCAGCCCCAGTTCCTTGGCGAAGGAGATCATCAGTACACCGACGCTGACGGAATGCTCGAAGGTGTACCTGTCCATCTGGCGGATGCGGCCCAGGCTCATCAGGGCGTGCGGGGTGCGGAAGATGGAAGAGACCATGCCGTCGACCACCTGGCTGACCCGCTCGATCTCCACCTGTTTGCCGAGGCGCACGTCCTGCATGATGTTGGTAACCAGACGCGCGGCCTCCCGCTCGACGCGCTCGGCGTAGACGCGCTCCTCACGCACAGCCACGCGCGGTGCCTCGGTCGTGGAGGGCTCGGCACCCACCCGCTTCAGGCGGCGCTGCAAATCGGCCATCACCTCTTCCCGCGTCTGGGCGGAGGTCGCGTCCAAACCCTTGCCGGTATCGATGTAGAGTTCCTTGATTCCCATCTCGACTATGCGCTGGATGGTTTCTATGTCCTTGATTTCAAACTTGTTCGAGATGAAGGGATGATCCATCCACCCGCAATTGAGGTCGTGCACGTACATGCCGGGTCGCAGCTGGCCGACGGCTACCTTTTTGATGGTCTGCTCCATGTGCGTGATCAGGGTATTCCGTAACCAGGAGGCTTGCATCTTGCCGGGAACGCGGGGGGGCGGCAAGAGGCTGCGGGGGGGATTATTCGGTGATGATCACCTTGTCGCCGACCCCCATCAGGCGGTAGATGGTGCGCATGTCGGCATTGGCGGCGCGCACACAGCCGCGGGATACCTTCTGTCCGAGCAGCTCAGGCCGGTTGGTGCCGTGAATGGCATAGCTCTTGCCGATGTTGAGGGCGTGGGTGCCGATGGCGCCACGGAAGCAGCGCTGGCCGTTGGCGATGTCCTCGGGGTATTCCGCCTCCATGTATTTGGGAATGCACCATTCAATGCCTTGCGGGTCGTGCACCTTCCAGCGCACCGCGTATTCGCCCGGTTCGGTGTAATAGCACTGCCCACCCTGTTCCTTTGGTTTGCAATCGTCCATGCCGACGGCAACCGTGGCTTCATAGATTACCTCGTCGCCTTCCCCGCGGCGTTCGAATACCTGCAGCTGAAAGGTGTTCTTGTTGACCACGATGTAGCGTTCCGGCCCGGTGCGCACCGGCTCGGCGGATTTGGTGACTACCTCGTCGGCATAGTGGCGCGAGACCCACAGAGCTTGTTCCAGTGGTTGCCACTGGTTGTTGAGAAAATGACCACTGATGCGCAGCCAGTGATGGTCCACCTGGCGTGCGGTAAACAGGGTGTCGGCATTCCAGATGCCGGTAATGTGGCCTTCGGGGCTGGTGCGGATGGCGGAGATGGTGGCGAGGCGCCATGTTTTGGCGGCGGCAGGCTCGGTGGCCGCACCCTGCCCGGCGTCGGCGGGCAGGGAGAGGAACAGCAACAGTGCGATGAACAAGGTCGTGATGCCGTGCATGCGTCTCGAGTGCGGTAATTGAATTTGTGGACAGTGTAATCAAGCTGGGATCGAGGTCAACCCCCGGGCAATCCTGTGGACACCGCCTATGCTTGAATGATAATTCCGACCATTGAGAAGGAGAGCAGCAAATGACGGACGTAATCGCGCAGCTGGGTAACGAGGCGGACTATCTGCTGGGACACACGTGCTCGGGTATCCAGAGGGAATTGTTGCAGGTGCCGGGGCCGGATTATGTGGATCGCGTGCTGTCCATCAAGGATCGTCCCCCTGCGGTGCTGCGCAACATGCAGTTGCTGTTCAACACCGGCCGCCTCGCCGGTACCGGCTATCTCTCCATTCTGCCGGTGGATCAGGGCGTGGAGCATTCCGCCGGTGCCTCCTTTGCGCCCAATCCGATCTTCTTCGACCCGGACAATATCCCGCGCCTGGCCATCGAGGGCGGCTGCAACGCGGTGGCCTCGACTCTCGGTGTGCTCGGTTCCGTGGCGCGGCGCTATGCCCACAAGATCCCGTTCCTGGTAAAGATCAATCACAACGAGATGCTCACCTATCCCACCATGCACGACCAGACCCTGTTCGCGTCGGTGCAGCAGGCCTTCGAACTGGGCGCGGTGGCGGTGGGTGCGACCATCTACTTTGGCGCGCCGGAGTCGCGCCGCCAGGTGATGGAGATCAGCGAGGCCTTTGCCCTGGCCCATGAACTGGGCATGGTAACCGTGCTGTGGGCCTATCTGCGCAACAGCGCCTTCAAGGTGGGCGACACCGATTACCATGAAAGCGCCGACCTCACCGGCCAGGGAAATCATCTGGCGGTGACCATCAACGCCGACATCGTCAAGCAGAAGCAGGCCACCAACAACGGCGGCTACAACGCCCTCAAGTTCGGCAAGACCCATCCCCGGGTGTATGACACGCTCACCTCGGATCATCCCATCGATCTGGTGCGCTACCAGGTGGCGAACTGCTACATGGGGCGGGTGGGGATGATCAATTCCGGCGGCCCGTCGGGCAAGGACGATCTGCACCAGGCGATCCGCACCGCGGTGATCAACAAGCGGGCCGGCGGCATGGGGCTGATTTCGGGCCGCAAGGCCTTCCAGAAACCGATCAAGGAGGGGGTGGCGTTGCTCAATGCCATCCAGGATGTCTATCTGGCGAAGGAAATCGACATCGCCTGACCATTAAAGCGCAAGGAATGCCGGCGTAAAAACACAAATCCAATGCAGAGACGCAGAGAACGCAGAGATTATGAATGTATTCCTCTGCGGCCTCTGCGTCTCTGCGTTGGGTGTTCTTGTGCTTGTGGGCGTCTGTCTCAGGCGGCCTGTCCGAGCACCCGCTCGATCTCTTCCAGAATGGTGGCCACACCGCGGGCGGCATGGGACGTCTCGCCGCGCTTGAGGCTGGATTCGAGGACATCGGCAGCAGCCTTGAGGGCGGGAACCCCGCAATACGTGGCCGAGCCGTTGAGCTTGTGGACGAGGTGTTGCAGAGAGGGATAATCTTCGGCGCGCAAGGCGGCCTGGATGGCTGAGCGTTGCTGCGGCAGTTCCTGCAGCAGCATGCTGAACAATTCGGCGGCAAGCTGGGCGTTGCCCCCGGCACGCTGCAGAGCCAACTCCCTGTCGATAACTTTCACCACTGCGTTCATGATGGTTCCTCCTTTCCTTGGCGGCCTGAGCATCAAGTGTAATCAAAACGGCGGCGCTGGCAAGGTTTGATTTATAATCGCCGGGAAACCCTCCTGACAATAGTGCCAATATCAATTTATGCCCTATCCAACGCTCGAATCCTTCGTCGGCAACACCCCCCTGGTGCGCCTGCAACGCCTGCCCGGCAACACGTCCAACACCCTGCTGGTCAAGCTCGAGGGCAACAATCCGGCCGGCTCGGTCAAGGATCGCCCGGCACTGTCCATGATCCAGCGTGCCGAGGCACGCGGCGAAATCCATCCCGGCGATACCCTGATCGAGGCCACCAGCGGCAATACCGGCATCGCCCTCGCCATGGCCGCCGCCATCAAGGGCTACCGCATGGTGCTGATCATGCCCGACAACATGAGCGTGGAACGCCGCTCGGCCATGGCGGCCTTCGGCGCCGAGCTGGTGCTGGTATCCAGGGCCGCCAGCATGGAGGGCGCGCGCGACCTGGCCGACCAGATGCAGCGGGAGGGCAAGGGCAAGGTGCTGAACCAGTTCGGCAACCCGGACAACCCGCAGGCCCATTACGAAGGCACCGGCCCGGAGATCTGGCGCGACACCCACGGCAAGGTCACCCACTTCGTCAGCGCCATGGGCACCACCGGTACCATCATGGGCACATCGCGCTATCTGAAGGAACAGAATCCGGCCATCCAGATCGTCGGCGTGCAGCCGGCGGAGGGTGCCAGCATCCCCGGCATCCGCCGCTGGACGCCGGAATACCTGCCCACCATCTTCGAGGCCGCGCGCGTCGATCGCACCATCGACATCGGCCAGCAGGCGGCGGAGGAGACCACCCGCGCCCTCGCCGCGCGTGAAGGCATCTTCGCCGGCGTCTCCTCCGGCGGCGCCGTGGCCGCCATGCTGGAACTGTCCAGGGAGGTGGAGAACGCCGTCATCGTCGGCATCATCTGCGACCGCGGCGACCGCTATCTGTCGACCGGCGTGTTCCCCGCATGAGAACGGATAAAACCCAACACGGTGGCGCAGAGGCGCAGAGTTCGCAGAGGAGTTACTTCCGATTTTTATGCGTCCTCTGCGTCTCTGCGTCTCTGCGGCAGATTCTGGAAGTTGTATAAATCATGAACGTACTGGTATTCGATATCGAGACGGTGCCCGATGTGGCCAGCGGCCGGCGCCTGCACGGCCTGGACGGGCTGGACGACAACGACGTCGCCAACGTAATGTTTCACAAGCGGCGTCAGGAAACCGGCAACGACTTCCTGCGCCTGCATCTGCAGCGCGTGGTCGCCATCTCGGTGGTGCTGCGCTCCCGTGATGACCTGAAAGTCTGGTCGCTGGGCGAGGAGGGTGCCGACGAGAAGGAGCTCGTACAGCGCTTCTTCGACGGCCTCGATCGCTTCACGCCGACGCTGGTGTCATGGAACGGCAGCGGTTTCGACCTGCCGGTGCTGCACTACCGCGCCCTGCTGCATGGCATCAGTGCGCCGCGCTATTGGGAGACCGGCGACGAAGACCAGAGCTTCCGCTGGAACAACTATCTGAGCCGCTACCACAACCGCCACACCGATCTGATGGACGTGCTGGCCGGTTACCAGGCGCGCGCCAACGCCCCGCTGGACGAGATCGCCGCCATGCTCGGCTTTCCCGGCAAGATGGGCATGAGCGGCGACAAGGTGTGGGACGCCTATCAGGCCGGCGACATCGCCGGCATTCGCAACTACTGCGAAACCGACGTGCTCAACACCTTCCTGGTGTATCTGCGTTACGAACTGATGCGCGGTCGCCTCACCGCGGGCGAATACGATGCCGAATGCCGGCGCGTGCGCGATTACCTGGCCAAAGAGAACAAGCCGCACTTCAGCGAGTTTCTCGCCAACTGGCAAGAGTAGACACGATAACTTCAAATCCTCGTCGCAGAGACGCTGAGGCGCGGAGATAATGACTCGAATTCTCTGCGCCTCTGCGTCTGGGAAATATGTTCCAGACATTTCCAACCGACTACATCCATGTAGTCGTCTGCGGCAAACATGTTTTTTGGACTGACATCGAGCCATGTCCCGACGTAAAAGAAAACCTCTGCCCACCGCACCGTTGCGCATCACCATCGATAACCTCAATCACGAAGGCCGTGGTGTCGGCCGCGTCGACGGCAAGACGGTGTTCGTTACCGGTGCGCTGCCGGGTGAGGAGGTGGAGTTCACCTACAGCGCCATCCACCGCAACTTCGACGAGGGTGTGGCGATCAGCATACTCACGGTCTCGCCCGAGCGTGTCGCGCCGCGCTGTCCGCACTTCAACGTCTGCGGCGGCTGCGCCATGCAGCATCTCGCCCCCGAGACGCAGATTGCCTACAAGCAGAAGGTGCTGCTGGATGATTTCAGGCACATCGGCAAGGTGCAGCCGAAACAGGTCCTGCCGCCGCTGCTCAGTCCGCACTGGGGCTACCGGCGCAAGGCACGCCTCGGCGTGAAATATGTGCCGAAGAAGGAAAAGGTGCTGGTGGGGTTTCGCGAGCGCAGCAGCCCGTTCCTCGCCGAGCTGATTCGTTGCGAAGTGCTGCATCCCAGCGTGGGCGAGTGCATCGAGGCGCTGGGCACGATGATTTCCTCACTGTCGGTGCACGACAAGATCGTGCAGATCGAAGTGGCGGTGGACGACAGCCAGACCGCGCTGGCGCTGCGCAACATGGCGGAGCTGACCGACGAGGACAAGGCGAAGGTGAAGTCCTTCGCCATCGAACACAACATCCACTTCTACCTGCAGCCGGGCGGCCCCGATTCGCTGATCCCGCTGTGGCCGGAGCAGATCCGGCTGCGTTACGTGCTGGCCAGCTACGACGTCAGTTTCGGTTTCAGGCCCGGCGACTTCACCCAGGTCAACACCGACATCAACCGCCAGATGATCGACCGCGCCATCGAGCTGCTTGAGCTCCAGCCGGAAGACCGTGTACTCGATCTGTTCTGTGGCCTGGGCAACTTCACCCTGCCGCTGGCACGCCGCTGCCGCGAGGTGGTGGGCGTCGAGGGCGAGGCCAAGCTGGTGGAACGTGCCCGCGCCAATGCGGCGGAGAATGCATTGACCAATGTGCAGTTCCACGCTGCTGATCTCGCCGGCGACCTGGAGCATTCGCCGTGGTGGAAGCAGGGCTTCGACAAGGTGCTGCTCGACCCGCCGCGCTCCGGCGCGCAGGAGACGCTGGTGCACATCGCCAGGATGAAGGTGGGGCGCATCGTCTATGTGTCATGCAATCCCTCCACGCTGGCACGCGATGCCGGAATCCTGGTCAACGAGTACGGCTACAAACTGGAGAAGGCGGGGGTAATGGACATGTTCCCGCATACGGCGCATGTGGAGTCGATAGCGCTGTTTGTGCGGGGGAAGTAGAGGGTGGCGCCCTGTGTTGCTTGCGCCGTCTCAAACGCAGGGTTTCTTCTCATTCCGGGAGGAGGAGATGAAAACGACTGGTGCGCTTCGCGCACCATGGCTTGTCTGTCGCGGATTCCTCGGTTCCCGTTCGTTCGTCGGCCTGATGCCCTGAAAAAGGCTTAGCCCACCAGCGTAGCCAATACGCTATTCATATCCCGCATGGAGCGAATCTGGGAAAATGCCGCGTCCGCCCCCGTATGCCGCAGTCTTAATATCCCCAACCATTGCTTGATCCGGGCACTGAGGCCGCGTGTGTTGGGCGCGTAGTGTTCCAGCAACCTGGGCAGGAGATGACGGATCTCAGGCCACTGCATGGCGGCGATCTCCCTGCCTTCGTGCCAGGCGCGCAGTTGCAGGGCGAGATCGGGTTGCATGAGGGCGCCGCGGCCGAGCATGGCGTGCCGGCAGCCGCTGGTTTCCTGGCAGCGACGCCAGTCGTCGACACTGTTGATGTCGCCGTTGGCGATCACCGGAATCTTTAGTGCGTCGTTGATGGGGCGCAGCCATTCCCAGTGGGCGGGGGCGCGGTAGCCGTCGGCGCGGGTGCGGGCGTGGACGGTGATGAAAGCGGCGCCTGCGAGGGCGATATCGACGGCATTGTCCGGACTGTCGTAGCCGAGGCGCATCTTGGCGGAAACGGGAATCTCTTTGGGCAGCGCCTCGCGCACGGTGCTGACGATCTGCGCCATGAGCTGTGGTTCTTTCAGCAGCGCGGCACCGCCGGCCTTGCGGTTGACGAAGCGCGAGGGGCAGCCGAAGTTGAGGTCAATGCGGGCAGCGCCCAGTTCGACGGCACGTATGGCGCTGACGGCCAGCAGTTCGGGATCGCTGCCCAGCAGTTGCAGGATCACCGGCGTGCCGCTGGCCGTGCGACTGCCCCGGGCCAGTTCGGGAAAGTGTTTGTGGTAGGTGCGTGCCGGCAGTTCGCCGTCGCTCAGGCGCAGGAATTCGGTGACGCAGGCGTCGTAGCCGCCGAGAGCGGTGAGCAGTTGGCGCATGGGGGCGTCGATGATGCCTTCCATCGGGGCGAGCAGGATTTGCATGGGGTTCAGAGCAGCTCGGTGTCGTCGTGGCTGTAGGCCGGGGCGCAGCAGCAGAGGATGCGCAGTGGCTCACTGCCGGTGTTGCACACGGCGTGCGGCGTGCCGGGCGGGATGCAGACGGTGTCGCCGGGGGTGATGGGAAACTCCTCGGTGGCCAGTTGCATCAGGCCGTGGCCGGCGGTGATGTGGTACAGCTCTTCCGTCTGGTGATGGCGGTGCAGGGCAGTGGTCTGGCCGGGCAGGATGGTGGCCTCGGCCAGGCTTTGTTTTTGATTCTCGTGTATCGCCGGGTGCATCAGCTCACGGATTTCGGAGCCGTCGCGGGTGATGTAGGGGATGACGGTGTCACGTTGGCTGCGTCGGCTGGTCACAGATCTTCGGCCCAGATGCGCACGCAGTTGCGGCCGTCGGCCTTGGCCCACATCAGTGCATGATCGGCCTCGGTAATGACTTCTTCGATATCGCGCCCGCTGCACAGGCAGGCGACACCGAAGGAGGCGGTTACGCTCAGGGGCTCGGTATGGCCGGTGATGTGGATCGACGTCTGCTCGATGTCTTCACGCAGGCGCTCCAGTAGCTGCGAGGCTTCCTGTGCGGTGGATGCAGGAAGACAGAGCAGAAACTCTTCGCCGCCGTAGCGGAAAATGGAGTCGTATTTGCGCAGCGAGGCCGACAGTACCTCCGCCACCTTGCGCAGCACCATGTCGCCGATCTGATGGCCGTAGGTGTCGTTGACGTCCTTGAAGTGGTCGAGATCCACCATGCAGAAGCAGCACTGTCCCCCCTTGCGGTTGAGGCGCTCCAGTTCCTGCCCCAGTTTGTAGTGCATGACGTGGCGGTTCCAGGTGCCGGTGAGCTGATCCACCACGCAGACCTGTTCGATCAGCGTGGACTGGAACTGGCGCACCGCCACCTTGAACTGGATGGCGCTGTCCATGAAGTGGGTGTAGACGCCGGGATGAACTTTTTGCAGATCGATCTGTTCCTGCAGCATGTCGCGGGCGGCATCATGCATTTCCTTGTGCAGTACGCCGATGTCGCGGAATAGCGGTGTGTCGAGCAGGCCTGCGGGCTGGTTTTTCTCATACCAGCGGCCGAACTTGCAGCGGCAATGGGCGTCGTGGCTCAGGTTGGGCGAAGCGGCGTTGAACTCGTGGCAGATCATGTCACGGTGCAGATCGCGCAGCCAGGCGAAGTGGTTCATGACGCCGTGGTCGAGCTGCTGCAGCAGCTCGATGACGTTGTAATGATTCTGGCTGGAGATGAGGTTGCTCATGACGCTAGGCTACTCCGTGCGCAGCAAAAATTAATCCATGGTCAGCACAATCTTTCCCTGCAGGCTGCCCTGTTCGATCAGACGGTGGGCCTCGGCGGCCTGTGCCAGCGGCAGCATGTGTCCGAGGTGGATGCGCAGCTTGCCGGCATCGAACAGGGCGGCACACTCGCGCAGGATTTCGGCCTGATGAGCCTGTGCCGCGCTCCAGCCAAAGTACATGGGTGAGAGCATCAGTTCCAGGCTGATACGCAGGTTGCGCATGCGCGCCACTTTCCAGTTCACGTCGGCATCGGGCTGCAACAGGGTAACCAGGTCGCCGTAGGGGCGCACCAGGCCGAAACTCTGTTCGAATACGGTACCGCCCACGGCATCGAGGGCAATGTCCACGCCTTCGCCCCCGCTCCACTCCAGCACGGCCGGGCTGATGTCGCCGGCACGGTAGTCGAAGGTGACGTCGGCCCCCAATTCTCTTGCGAATTGTGCTTTTATTTCACCACTGACAGTCGCAGCCACCCGGCAGCCGGCGGCACGGGCAAGCTGGATGGCGATGTGGCCGACGCCGCCGGCACCGGCGTGGATCAGCACGGTCTGCCCTGCCTGCATGCGGGCGCGGTCGTGCAGAGCCTCCCAGGCGGTGATCAGCACCAGAGGGGCGGCCGCCGCTTCGGCGAAGCTGAGGGTGGCGGGCTTGGCGGCGGCCCAGGTTTCATCCACCACGGTGTATTCGGCGTAATTGCCCGGATGGCCGCCGATGCCGCCGTTGCAGAAATATACGGCATCGCCCGGCTTGAAGCGGGTGACCGCGGGGCCGACTGCCTCGACGAGGCCGGCACCGTCGCAGCCGAGGATGGCGGGCATGCGGTCGGGATAATAGGTGCCCTTGCTGCGCAGCTTGGTGTCCACCGGGTTGACGCCGGCGGCCCTGAGACGCACCAGCAAGTCATGATCGCTGCCGAGGGAAGGGACGGGAACATCGGTGTACTGCAACACCTCAGTCTCGCCGGGGGCGGTCATCAGTATGGCTTTCATGGCGTGGACTCCGGGTGATCAAATCCGGCGCATAGCATACACAATACCCGCGGGATGGCCTACGATGGTGGCCAGTCGGAATGAGACCATTATGGCAACGGAAATCGAACGCAAATTCCTGATACAGAGCGACAGCTGGCGCGCTGCGGCCGATGCCGGCATGGCCTATCGTCAGGGCTATCTGGTCGGCTCCAGCCACGCCTCGGTGCGTGTGCGCATCGAGGGAACGGAGGCGCGGCTCAACATCAAGAGCGCCACCCTGGGCGTGACGCGACAGGAGTACGAATACGCCATCCCGCTGGCCGATGCTGCTGCGATGCTCGACAGCCTGTGCGAGAAGCCGCTGGTTGAGAAGACGCGCCATCATGTGCGTTTCGGCGGCCGCGTGTGGGAGGTGGATGTGTTTGCCGGGGATAACGCCGGCCTGGTGGTAGCCGAGGTGGAACTGGAGGCGGAGGACGCGCCGCTGCAGTTGCCGCCCTGGGCCGGGCGCGAGGTATCGCATGAACCGCGCTACTACAATGTCTGCCTGGTGCGGCACCCCTACAAGAACTGGACGGCGGATGAACGCGGAACGCTGGATTGAGATCAGCCTGGCCGAACAGCTGCTGCGCCTGCACGAAGGTGATGCCGTACTGCTGGAGGCGCCGGTATCCACGGCGGCCAACGGTCCCGGCGAGCAGAGCGGCAGCGGCTGCACGCCGCGCGGCTGGCATGTGGTGCGGGCGCGCATCGGTGCCGGCAGTGCGCCCAATACCGTGTTCGTCGGTCGGCGTCCCACCGGCGAGATGCTTACCCCGGAGCTGCGTGCCGCGGCACCGGAACGCGACTGGATACTGACCCGCATCCTGTGGCTGTCCGGCCTGGAGCGGGGCCGTAACCGCCTCGGCAAGGTAGATACCATGCGCCGCTACATCTACATCCACGGCACGCCCGATGAGGAGTTGCTGGGTGTGCCGGCCTCGCACGGCTGTATCCGCATGCGCAATGCCGATATCATGGCGCTGTTCGAACGGGTACCCGCCGGCACCCGTGTGTTGATCACGGAGGGAGAGAGGGGATGAACAGGTTTTGGGTGGTGGGTGCCGCAGTGGCGGCCCTGACGCTGGCGGGCTGTGTGCTGGAGCCGGTGCGTACCTCCGGCCGCGTGGTCGTGCAGGACGAGAACCTGCGGGTCGAGGTGGCCTTCAACGAGCAGGATCGCAAGCGTATCCGCGAGTATTACGAGGCGCGCCGGCAGCCGGGCAACAGGCCGCACAAGAACGGCCTGCCGCCGGGATTGGCCAAGCGTGAGCAGTTGCCGCCCGGTCTGCAGAAGCAGGTGGAGAGGAACGGCACGCTGCCGCCGGGGCTGCAAACCCGCTCCCTGCCGCCGGAACTGGAGCGCCAGTTGTCACCCGTGCCCAAGGGCTATGTCCGTGCCGAGGTCGGTGCCGATGTGGTGCTGATGGACGGCAATACGCGCGTCGTGGTCGACGTGGTCAAGGATCTGCCACTGTAACTCGCCTGGTGTGGCGGTCGGGTGCCGCCACACAGTCTGTTTTCAACCAATGGAGTTCATCCCATGTCGCTAGGCCCGGTAATGCTGGACCTGCAAGGCACGACACTGTTGCCGGAGGAGCGTGATTTGCTGCGTCATCCGCTGGTGGGCGGCCTGATTCTGTTCACGCGCAATTATGAGTCGCCCGAGCAGTTGAGCGCTTTGCTGCGCGAGGTACACGGTCTGCGCGAGCCGCGCCTGCTGGTAGCAGTGGATCATGAAGGAGGACGTGTACAGCGCTTTCGCCAGGGCTTCACCGCTCTGCCGCCGGCGCGGGTGTTCGGTGATATCCATGGCCACGACCCGCGCCGCGCGCGTCGTTTGACCGAGGCGGCAGGCTGGGTGATGGCGAGCGAGTTGCGCGCCGTCGGCGTCGACTTCAGTTTTGCACCGGTGCTGGATGTGGATTGCGGCATCAGCCGGGTGATCGGTGATCGGGCCTTTCACACCACGCCCGATGTGGTCACCGAGTTGGCCCACAGTTACATGCTGGGCATGCGCAAGGCCGGCATGGCGGCTACCGGCAAGCATTTTCCCGGTCATGGCGCGGTAGAGGCGGATTCCCATCATGCCCTGCCGGTGGACAACCGCCGCTACGAGGACATCCACACCGAAGATCTGGTGCCGTTCGAGCGCATGATCGGTTACGGCCTCGCCGGCATCATGCCGGCCCATGTGGTGTATGCCCAGGTGGATGCGCAGCCCGCGGGCTTTTCACGTTTCTGGTTGGGCGAAGTGCTGCGCCGCCGCCTCGGCTTCCAGGGCGTCATCTTCAGCGACGACCTCAGCATGGAGGGCGCGGCCTGTGTCGGCGATTACGCGGCACGTGCCGCGGCGGCGGTGGATGCCGGCTGTGATATGGTGCTGGTGTGCAACAATCGTGCAGGCGCCGAAGTGGTGCTCGACGGCTTCAAGCCGCGTCACGATCCCGTGCTGCACACGCGGCTGGCGCGC
The DNA here is from genome assembly GCA_020725115.1 of Thiohalomonas denitrificans. Taxonomy (GTDB): domain Bacteria; phylum Pseudomonadota; class Gammaproteobacteria; order Thiohalomonadales; family Thiohalomonadaceae; genus Sulfurivermis; species Sulfurivermis denitrificans_A. The sequence continues at coordinate 31,732 of DYFR01000002.1, read as the reverse complement.
ATGCATGGCCGCCATCCGGTGACCTGGGAATCACTGCATCGCGATCCGCACTGGCAGCAGGCGGTACAGGCGGTGGAGCGGCTGGCGCAGGATCCGACCATGGAGTTTGATTTCTGATGCAGGAGGTGGTGTGAGTCCCGAAACGATTTGGCAGAGTATGGGCGGAGGTGACGGCACCTGGTTCATCGTATCCCAGGTGTTTGTGGTGGTGTTTGCCACGCTGTTGCTTGACTTCTTTCAAAAGCGTCTGCTGAAGCGGCTGCATGCGACACTGCTGAACAGCAGCCGTCATTGGGATCATATCTTCGTTGAATCCATGCGCCAGCCGCTGGCGCTGCTGATCTGGGTGGTGGGCATCACCTTTGCCGCCGATATCCTCGGCAAGCGCACCGATGTACTGGTGTTCGATGCTGCCGAGCCCTTGCGCAGCCTGGGCGTCATCGTTGCCTTGGCCTGGTTTCTGTTTCGCTTCATCCGCAACATGGAGCGGGACATTCTCGCCACCGCGGCGGCCGAAGGCCGCCGCGTGGATACCACTACGGTGGATGCCGTGGGCAAGTTGCTGCGGGTGTCGGTGGCCATCACCGCCGCCCTCATGGCCCTGCAAACCCTGGGTTTCAATATCTCCGGCATTCTCGCCTTTGGCGGTATCGGCGGTATCGCCGTCGGCTTTGCCGCCAAGGATCTGCTGGCCAATTTCTTCGGTGGTCTGATGATCTATCTGGATCGTCCCTTTGCCGTGGGTGACTGGGTACGTTCACCTGATCGAAATATCGAAGGCACGGTGGAGGAGATCGGCTGGCGCCTGACGGTGATTCGCACCTTCGACAAGCGTCCACTGTATGTGCCCAATGCCACCTTCTCCAGCATTGCGGTGGAAAATCCATCGCGCATGAGCCATCGCCGTATTTATGAAACCATCGGTATCCGCTACGATGACGCCGACAAGATGGCAGCGATCACGGCAGATGTGCGCGCCATGCTGGAGCAGCATCCGGATATCGATGCGACACAGACATTGATCGTCAACTTCAACGCCTTCGCCCCGTCGTCACTGGACTTCTTTGTCTACACCTTCACCAAGACCACCAACTGGGTGCGATATCATGAAGTGAAGCAGGATGTTCTGCTCAAGGTGGTTGAAATCATCGGCCGCCACGGTGCTGAAATTGCGTTTCCCACCTCGACGCTGCATGTCCCGGATGGCGTGCAGTTGCATGGGCCGCTGGGCAACGGAAAACAATAGGGGAGGATTCATGTCAGTCACACCACAACAGGCCGCGCAGGTTTACAGTGAAGCGGATTGCCTGCATGGCAATGCCGAGGTGGCGGCTGCCATTGCGCGCATGGGGCAGGAAATCACCGCACGCCTGCGTGACAGCAATCCACTGGTATTGTGCGTGCTGACCGGCGGCATCATTCCGATGGGGCAACTGATGACTCATCTCGATTTTCCTCTGCAAACCGACTATCTCCACGCCACCCGCTACCGTGGTGCGACCACCGGAGGTGAACTGTGCTGGCTGGTGCGGCCGCGCTCGGAGATCAAGGATCGCATCGTGCTGGTAGTGGACGATATCCTCGATGAAGGGGTGACGCTGAAGGCCATTCTGCAAGAGTTGCGCGCACAGGGCGCCCGGGAGGTCTACAGCGCCGTGCTGGTGGAAAAGGAGCATGACCGCAAGCACGGCATGCAGGCCGATTTCGTCGGACTCACCGTGCCGGATCGCTACGTCTTCGGCTACGGCATGGATTACAAGGATTACCTGCGCAATGCGCCCGGCATCTACGCCGTCAAGGGCATGTAAACATATAACAACCCTGTCGCAGAGACGCCGAGACGCAGAGAAATCATATTCAATATGCTCCGCGCCTCTGCGTCTCTGCGGCAAATGGGTTTGAAAATTCAAAGGAGACTCCGTGGCAAAACTGGCAATCATCGGCGGCACCGGGCTGACCTCGCTGAAAAATCTGGAGATCATCAACCGTGAGGTGGTGCACACGCCGTATGGCGAACCTTCCGGTCCGCTAACGCGTGGGGCCATCGGCGGCAAGGAAGTGCTTTTTCTGGCACGCCACGGTTATGGTCATACGATTCCTCCACACAAGGTGAATTATCGCGCCAATATATGGGCGCTTAACGAGGCCGGGGCCGATCACATTATCGCCGTCAATGCCGTGGGCGGTATCCGCGCCGACATGACGCCGGGGTGTATCGTCTTTCCGCATCAAATCATCGATTACACCTGGAGCCGTACCAACACCTATTTCGAGGAAGGTTTGACCCATGTCACCCACATCGATTTTACCGAACCCTATTGCACGGCCTTGCGGCAAATGCTTATCGACGGTGCACGGATAATAGGCCTGGATGCAGTGGAGGAGGGGGTTTATGCCACCACTCAGGGGCCGCGCCTGGAGACCTCGGCGGAGATCGATCGACTGGAGCGTGATGGTTGTGATCTTGTGGGCATGACCGGTATGCCGGAGGCCTCACTGGCACGTGAACTGGATATCTGTTACGCCTGCTGCGCGGTGGTGGCCAATATGGGGGCCGGACGCGGGGAAGGTGCGATTACCATGGAAGATATCGAACAGAATCTGACCAACGGCATGGATCGCGTGCGCACTTTGCTGGAGCTGGTGGCGCCGCAGGTCTGATTGGATAATTCAAGATTCAAGATTCAAGATTCAAAATTGAACAGGAGTTCAAAGTTCAAAGTTGGAAGGATTCGGGGCACCCTCTTGTTGAATCTTGAATCTTGAATCTTGAATCTTGAATCAGTTCCGCCTGATACTCCCCGTGGCCCCTGTCGCGGGTGCTGCCGGTACTGCCGGTGCTGCGGCCGGCTTGGGTGCCGGCGCAGCGGCCACCGGCAATTCGTAGGGCGTGATCAGGGCGATGACACCGAACATCGGGTGATCAAGATAATGCAGCTCACGGCTGCGCATGCGGCGTGTTTCATTCAGGCGGTACACCGGCTTCTCCGTTTGCTCCGACGCGAATAACGAGAAGAATCCTTGCCCTTGCGGCATCTCCTCTGCAGCAAAGTAATTCAGATCCGCCTCCAGATGCAGATAACGGGCAAGGATCAGGCGCAGGGTGCCATCCAGCCGCGTTGACGGGGCTGCGTTCAGCACGGTATCAGCCTCCCTGCCAGGATCTGCATTGATGCTGCTGCCGTCGTCACTGGGCGCATGAATACGCAAAGGTATCGACTGCTCGCGTGTCAGGCCGGCCTGGCGCCAGCCGGTGTGCAGCAGCAGTTCATGGTTGCTGTCTTTTGCGATGCGCAGTGCCTCGGCCTGCAGGCGGAAGTTTTCTGGCGGCAGCACATCGAGCCTGGCGTCAGGCGAAATCGACGGTTGCCCTGGCACAGGAATGGCCTGGGCTGCATCCGGTGTGGCGGGGAGAGACTTCGCCGGCCATGTTTCGCTACCGGCATCGGGGTTGCGCTGGGCCACAACGATGACCTCGACCTCGTACCAGGTTTCCGCTGCCAGCAGCGGCAGTGTCGGCATGCCGCACAGCATCAATACAAGCAGTCTGGCGATGTTCATCCGATTTCCTTTTGACACAGATTCTGCTCCACCGCCATTACCGCCGCCTCGACACGGGAATGGACATTGAGTTTGCGCAACACCGCCTTGACGTGCAGTTTGACGGTGCCGTCGGAAATGCCCAGATTGCGCGCGATCACCTTGTTGCTCTGTCCCTCGGCCAGCAGGCAGAGGATTTCCAGTTCGCGCGGTGTCAGTTCGGAGAACGGGCTCTCCTGCCGCTCCGGCTCGGCGCTGTCACCCTGTACCACACGTGCCAGTACACCGGTCAGCTCCGGTGCCACCACGGTACGGCCGGACTGGATATCGCGCAAGGCATTGACCAGTTCACCCGGCTCCATGTCCTTGAGCAGATAGCCCTGGGCGCCGTTACGCAGGCACTCCACCAGGTCGCGTTCCTCGTTGCTGGTGGTCAGCATCACAATGGGGGTTTTCATGCCGGAGTTGCGCAGGGCACGCAGTACCTCCAGGCCGTTCATCTCGGGCATGCGCATATCAAGCAGGACAATATCAGGCTGGATTTCCAGGGCCAGACGCATGCCGTCACGGCCGTCACCGGTAGCGGCAACCACTTCAATATTGTGACGCTCCAGCAGGGTTTCGAGGCCGCTGCGGAACAGGGTGTGATCGTCTACGAGCAATACGCGCATGGTGGTTATATCAGGGCAAATCGTTGTTGTTCTTTGTTTTGTTTCGGATCGGGGTAACGGAAGGTGAGCAGCACACGGGTGCCTTCGCCTTCCTCACTCTCGATACGCAGTTCCCCGCCCAGATAGCGCGCGCGTTCCTGCATGATGGAGAGCCCGATATGTTCGCCGGGGTGGCCGGAGAAGGCCGGCTCGCGCATGCCGACGCCGTCGTCCTCAATGAGAACACGATACTGACCTTCGGCGTTGCAGCGCAGCATGATGCGCACGTTCTGTGCCTGGGCATGCTTGCGGATGTTGGCCAGGGATTCCTGCACGATGCGCAGCACCTGCATCTCCAGATTGGCCGGCAGGCGGGTGGAGTCCCACTCCTTCTGCAGGAAGGTGTGGATGGCAGTCTGTTTGCGGAACTGGCTCACCATGTCCTCAATGGCCGGCAGCAGGCCACGGGCGTCGATGGGGGCACGGAAATGCGCCAGCAGTTCGCGCAGTTCGGTGTAGGCCTCGTCCAGGCCGTTCTTGATCTGTTCGATCTCGCGGCTGGCGGCGGCGGTGCCTTCGTCGTTCAGGGTGGAGGGCAGCATGCTCACCTGAAAGCGCAGCGAGGCCAGGGTCTGGGCCAGCGAGTCGTGCAGTTCGTGCGCCAGGGTGTTGCGCTCCTGCATGATGGACAGGCGCTTGGATTCTGAGTCGAGGCGGGCCTTTTCGATGGCCATGCCCAGGTGGCGGCCGATGCTGGTGAACAGCGCCTTGACCTCGTCGCGCGCCTCGAACTCGGACTTGTCGATGAACAGGTTGTATACGCCCAGGTTCTTGCCGCGGTACTGCAGCGGCACGGCGATCATGCCCAGATTGCTGTGTGTCAGCAGAGGGCGTCCGACGAACTGCTGGCAGGGCAGCAGATCCTGCTGGAACAGCACTTCGCCTTCATCCACTGCATTGCCGCACAGGCAGCGTTTGACCGGTACGATGCGTTCGTGCGCCACTACCTCGTCGTCGAGGCCGATGCTGGCCACCAGTTCCATCTGATCATCGTCGATGAGCAGACGTACGGTGCCGGCCTTGGCATTGACGATGTCGCGCATGGTGTAAAGGAAGCGGGTGAGCAGATCCTTGAGATCGCGCGATGCATTGAGACTGGCGGCGACGTCGTACAGTACCTGCAGCGAGTGGGTTTTCTGCGCGATGTGCTCGGTCTGGCGGCGAACCTCGGCCTCCAGGTTTTGCGACAGTGATTGCAGCGAACCACCCAGATTGTTCAGATCGCCCGCCAGCTCGCCGAATTCTCCACCATCATCCTGCGGTAGACGTGCCGCTACGTTGCCATTGCGTACCCGTGTTGCCCAGTCGCGCAGCTGGGTAAAGGGCTCGACCAGCTGGCGGTGTATCGACCACAGCAACAGGATGCCAAAACTGATGGTGGATACCACAGCGGTCAACTGAACGGCGAACAGCCAGGTGGAATAGGCTTGCTGGTGCCAGGCCAGATAGCTGGTGAGGGCCAGCAGGATGAAGCTGATGAGCAGACCAAGGATACCGGGCAGCAAATGATGACGGCGGAAGGCGGCCAGCTTTCTCCGCCAGTCAGGGGCGGGCGGCAGCATCCAGGTTGCAAGTCCTTGCAGGGGTTCGGCGTCCTGGATATCTTCAGCTTTGCGCATAGGGATGGCGCTATTCCGGTTTATCAGGCCATAGACGCGACATATTACACCAACTGGGCCCCGGCCATGAAACTGGCAAGTGAATCCTGCCGGGAGCTACATGGTTACAGGGGCCGGGGTGGCCCCTGTAACCATGCGTGCTAGGCGCAGCCGCCGCCGGAACCGCAGCCTCCCGAGCTGCAGCCGCCACCGCCACCGCCACTGCCGCAGCCACCACCGCCGGTATCATTCGGATTCATGAAGATGAAGTGGAACTGTCCCGGCTCCAGTTCGACGTAATCGATGGTGGTGCCGGTCAGCAGTGGGCCGTACTGGGGTTCAAACACGACATTGAGTCCTTCGCAGGTAAAGGACAGGTCATCGTCATGCGCGTCGTCGAAGCCCATGCCGTATTCCAGACCACCCTGGGCACTGGGACGGGCGGCCAGGCGCAGGGCCAGACCTTCCATGCCGCCCTGTGAGGCGGCCATTTGAATCTGCTTGGCGGCTTCCGGAGTCACTGTAATCATAATGCGGACCTTTGTCTTCTGTTGAGGTGAAACCCGGATATGACATGAATCCGGGTTGAAACGCGGTCAGGCTGCGCCGGAATGGACGCCGCATTGCCGCACAAAATCCACAAAGCGCCGCGCCCAGTGATAGTCCTCGACGTCACGCAGGTGGACATAATTGGCTACCAGGTTGCGGTACACGATGCCGTCATGACGGCCATCGATGCCGGTACCGCGCACCATGTCATAAGCATAGGTGAGTCCGGGTGCCAGGTTTTCCAACATGGAATAATGAAATTCGTGGGCGTAAAACTCTGCTGGTGCAGATGCGCCGGGCCAGGGATGGTGACTGGTTTCGCGCAGCCGCACATAGCCCCTGCCCTGGGGCTTCTCGTACATGACGACCTCACCAGGGATGATGCCCACCATCTCGCAGCGCTGTTCACCCCAGCGGATGGCTCGTGCCAGGTACATCAGACCGCCACACTCGGCATAGGCCGGCAGACCGGCCTCGATGGCGGCGTGGATGGCATGGCGCAGGCCGGTGTTGGCCTCCAGCGTCGCCATATGGGCCTCCGGAAAACCGCCGCCGATGAACAGTCCGTCGACGGCGGGCAGCTGCCGGTCGTGCAGGGTGTCAAACGGAACCAGTTCGGCTCCTGCCTGTTGCAATTGCTCCAGATCGCCGGGGTAATAGAAACCAAAGGCCGCGTCGCGGGCGATGCCGATGCGTACCGTCATCCCCCCGCCCTCAGGGCGGGGGGCTTTCCCTTCGGATGACTCTGCGGCCAGGGGCGGCGCACTACGGGCGATGTCCATCAGCTGTGCCATATCCACCTGGCGCTCGATGGCGGCGGCAATGTAATCCAGCTTGGCATCGACCTCCACCGCCTCGTTGCTGGGCACCAGACCGAGATGACGCTCTGAAATGGCCAGTTCAGGATCGCGATGGATACAGCCGAGCAGGGGGATATCGATATAGCGAGCGAACACCTCGCGCAGGCGCTCCTCATGGCGTTTGCCGGCCACGCTGTTGAGGATCACGCCGGCGATGCGGATGTCCGGATCGAAGTGCTGGTAGCCAAGGATGATGGGAACGACGCTGCGGGTCATGCCCAGCACGTTGACCACCAGGATCACCGGGGTCTGCAGCAGGACGGCGAGGGCGGCGTTACTGTGCTCACCCTCTACGTCGATACTGTCGAACAGCCCCATGTTGCCTTCGATGATGCGCACATCGGCCGGGTAACGGTTGAAGGTGGCGTGAATCTCCGCTTCGTGCTGGGTCTGAAAATCCAGATTGTGGCAGGGCCTTGCCGCGGCGCGACTCAGCCACATCGGGTCGATATAGTCCGGCCCCTTCTTGAACGGCTGCACGGCAAGGCCGCATCGGCGCAGAGCCGCGCACAGCCCCAGGGTGATGGTGGTCTTCCCGGAGGACTTGTGCGCGGCACTGATGAGCAGACGGGCCATGCGATACTCAGGCGGCGCGGCGGAAGCGGTTCTTGTTGCGGTTCTGCCACATCGCCTGGGCCTGGGCCTCGGCATCGATGCGGCTCCTGGCACGGCCCATGGTGTACAGGGTGACAGCCACGGTACCGATGATGGCACCGATGCCATATTCATCCTCGCGTTCGCCATCCCACACCTGCATCAGGTGGCCTACATCCAGATCGTCCTGACGGACATGGCGCTTGTCGAACATCGGCGGCCACTCCTCCTCGGACATCTCGCCTTCGCGTACCAGGCGTATCAGGCAGGCGATATCGGGATTACGCTCGATTTCACCACCTTCACCCTTGATGACGGCCATCTGCGGCTGTTGCAGCAACTGTCCCGCCTCCTGATGAATATCACGGTAACCCGGATGAAAGATGCCCTGCATGGCACAGGGAGCGTCGAAGGGGTTCAGCATGCGGGCGATGGTGTGCACCGGTGAACGCAGGCCGAGCAGGGGGCGCATTTCGATGATCTGGTGCAGCCTGGGACTCATGAATTCCAGGTCGAGGTAGGCGAAGTTGCTGTTTTCGATATGGTGGCTGGCCTCATCAAAGCTGCGGGCGACGGGAATGCCCAGCTGTGGCAGCACTTCCTTGGTGTAGATACGACCGGCGGTGTGGCCGCTGGCGCCGTGCATGAAGATGCGCACACCACTGTCCGCCAGCAGCAGGGTGGACAGCAGGTACCAGGGCAGCTGGCGCTTCTTGCCGGCGTAACTGGACCAATCCAGGTCGACCTGGGGGATAGTGGCCGGCAGGGTAAGCGACTCGCGGATGGCGCGTACGGCGGCGGCGACTTCCTCCGGCGTCTCTTCCTTGACGCGCATCAGCATCAGGAAGGCGCCGAGTTGAATGGGCTCGACCTGCCCGGTCATGATCAGTCGAAAGGCCTCGTAGGCCTCTTCAGCGGAAAGACCGCGGGAACCGTTGCGGCCCTTGCCGAGTATGCGGACGTACTGTGCAAAGGGATGTTCTTGGGTCATGCCCGGGGTCCTCGGAATTGGTTTGGTCACTGCCCGCCGGGGGCGGAGCGGGCCTAATTACGCAATACAGCCGTTATAGGGGCAGGGCGGTGATTTTACCACTGCTGCGGCACAAGGATTTTGCCCTGTCAGAAACGCCAATGCCCCTGGGCAGGGGCATTGGCATGATTGCCGGGCGTATCGCTGCAGGAACCGACTCCGAGGGCGAATCAGCGCCAGAACTCGGCACCATTCGCCGAGAGGACTCGGCTCCTACTTGTGATGCGGGTCCACCGCTTCATCCGCCAGACTGGCCGGGGCCAGGCGCAGTACCTTCATGCCGACGACCATCATTGCCATGGCGATGCCAATGCCGGAGAAACCCAGTACCAGCTCGGGCAGGCTCGGACTGTAGCTGTTGACCACGCCGTCATAGAAGCTGCTGCTCACCTCGTAGCCCGGGAACAGCACCAGCGGATAGGCCTGGCCGCCGATGAGAATTACGGACAGCTGGGCGAAGCCGCCGACAATGACCAGGGCAGAGGCGACACCGATCCAGAGGCGCGAGTTGCCGGTGGCCGGATGGTAGAGCAGGGCCAGCGGCAGCAGGCTGCCGAGCAGTATCTGGCCGATCCAGAAGGCCTGGGTGAACACGCCGCCATCGCGCAGGATGAAGGCCTGTACGCCGTGATGCTCGGTGGCATACAGGTTGGTCAGGTGGTACACCATCACGAAGAACAGCACGCCGGCAATGAATACGCCGAGCAGGTTCTTCAGACGGCGCACCACGGCATCACCCAGTGGACGGTCGGTCCAGTTGTAGGTGGCCATCATGACCAGCAGGAATACCGCCAGGCCGAAGGAGAAGGACATGACGATGAACATCGGCGCAAAGATCGCTGCGTCGTAGGCCTGACGCGCCACCAGCCAGCCGAAGATGGAACCGGTACCGGTGGTGAGGATCAGACGCCAGACGAAGGCGGCAAAGCCGGCCAGCTTGTAGAACTTCTTCACCGTCGGGTCGAGCATGGTCCAGATATACACGGCGACCAGGGCGAGGAAGCCGTTATACAGGATGATGTTCCAGGCGAAGATGGACTTGAAGTTGTAGTAGGTCATTGCCACGATGAGGCGATCCGGTCGGCCCAGATCCAGCACCAGTACCGTCAGGCCGCCAATCAGCAGTGCGATGGCCAGCAGGGCGGACATGCGTGCCAGCGGCTGGTAGATCTTCTTGCCGAACACCGTGCCGATGGATGCCACGTTGAGCGCGCCGGAGGCGGCGACGATGAGGAAGATGGCAAACACATGCGGGGCACCCCACACGATCTGGTTATCCATCCCCGTCACCCAGTGGCCGGTATGTTCCATGTAGAAGAACGCACCCAGGCCGGCGACAATGACTGCACCCAACACAGCGAGCAAGCCATAAAAGCCCTTGCCGCCACCGATCTCCATGAATTGTGTCTTTTTCATGCTAGAAGCTCACCATCCCGTTAAATGCCCTGATAGCGGACGCCGGTGTTGAGACCGAGGTCAGCGCGAATCTCGCTGCTGGCATAGGTCTTCACGCGTTGGGCGATTTCGCTATTGGGGTCGTTCAGGTCACCGAAGATGATCGCGTGGCTGCCGTCGGCGGCACAGGCCTCGACGCAAGCGGGTTCGCGACCTTCATCGACGCGGTGCACGCACATCGTGCAGGATTCGACACAGCCCTTGCCACGCGGTGTGTGCGGACGCTGATCGGTCAGTGCCTCATGCACGAAGGAGCGTGCCTTGTAGGGGCAGGCCATCATGCAGTAACGGCAACCGATACAGATATGGCGATCCACCAGCACGATGCCATCGGCACGCTTGAAGGAAGCGCCGGTGGGGCAGACGTCCACGCAGGGCGGCTTCTCGCAGTGCTGGCACATCACCGGCAGAGAGTGGGTGGCGCCGGTAAACTTGTGGCGCAACTCCACCTTGCGGATGTACTGGGTGCGCTGTTCGGGACGACTGTGCTGCTCGTTGCCGAGGCCGTGCTCCTTGTTGCAGGCATCGACGCAGGCATTACAGCCATTGCTGCATTTGGTGGTATCCACCAGCATGCCCCAGCGTACCTTGCTGCTGGCAGGCTGATCCGCCGGCTTGGCATGGGCTACGCCATAGAGCATTACGCCAGGGGCAAGTGCCATACCCGCCGCGGCTGCCACGGCGCCGCGACCAAGAAATTCACGCCGTGCCAGATCCGGTTGCTTGTGTTCACTCATGGGCAACACCTGTCTTGTTCTCAGTGACCCCGACCAGACGGTTGAGCAGCTCGGCAGAGTCGGTACGATCCGCTGCCTTCAGCGCTGCCGTCGCCGGGCTCACCAGCGGGTGAAACTGCGCAGTGGTTTCCGGCTTGGTAGCATGACACTCGAAGCAGTCGAGGGTCACACCGGCATAGACGTGGCAGTTGACGCAGAAGTGTCCCTCCGCTTCCTTGCCGCCGGCCGCCATGTTGCCTTCCACCGGTGCATGGCACTCGAGGCACGCCTTCAGGCTGTGCTTTTCGGTGCGTATTCCCTGGTGCATGGCCTCATCGCGGTGGTGCTGGAGGTACTTCATGTGGTTACGGCGCATATCCGCCGTATCTTCCACACACTGTTCACCCTTGGCCGCGGGAATGGAGGGCAGGAAAGTCCGCCCACCTTCACCGGCGAAGGCCGGCGCCGACAGAGTCAGCGCCAGTATCGCCATGGAAAGAAGCTGCCGTAAACGCTTCATCGGGATCACCCCTTAGTCGCCCATACCCATCTGGATGTAACCAGTCGGACACACATCCGCGCAGATGTGGCAACCGATGCACATCGAGTAGTCGGTGTAAACATAACGGCCGAGAGTTTTCTCCTTGGCCGGAACGCGTTTTACCGCCGCCTGCGGGCAGAAGATCACGCAGTTGTCACACTCGAAGCACATGCCGCAGCTCATGCAGCGCTTGGCCTCATCGACCGCCTGCTTTTCGTCCAGAGCAACCAGACGCTCCTGGAAGTGGCCGAGTACCTCGTCAGCGTTGACCATGACATGGTCGCGCTTGTTGCGCGGGGTGTGATTGAAGTGGCCCAGGAAGAGTTCATCAGCCGGGATGATTTCGGCGAAGGAACGATCCTCGTAGTTATGCACCGCGAACTTGGCATCCGAGGTGCCGCGCAGGCCGCGGTCGATTTCCTTGGCGAAACCTTCCGCCTTTTCAATCTCATCCTTGGCGGCAGCTTCGAAGTGCTCCGGCTGCAGGCCGGTCTCCATCAGCTTTTCCATCAGGTTGAAGTGGTGCACGTCTACCTTCGGGCGATGCGCGAACTCCTCATTGTTGAGGTAGTGTTCGATGCTCTCCACGGCGATGGAGGCCTGACCGATGGCCGTGGTCAGCAGGTGCGGACGCACGATATCGCCGCAGGCGAAGAAGCCGGGCTTGCCGGGAACCTGGAAGTGCTTGTCGGCACCGATCAGGCCCTTGTCATTGGCAAAACCCTCGAAACCGGCAACGTCACCGGTCTGGCCGATGGCAGCCACGATCAGTTCGCACTCGATGTCGTACTCGGAACCGGCGATGGGGGTCTTGCCATCTTCTTCCAGCTTGACCACGCGCAGCGCGGTGGCACGACCGTCCTTGCCCTTGATCACTTCCACCGGGCTCAGCTGACCGACGATCTCCACACCTTCGCGGGTGGCATCTTCGATTTCGTGCTGTGCCGCCGGCATCTTGCTGATGGGGGAGCGGGAGATCAGCATGACGTCGGCGCCCTGACGATTGGCAGTCATGGCCACGTCGTGCGCGGTCTGGTTGATGATGACGTGCTCCGGACGATCCTTCTCGCTTTCCACGGTGATGTGGCCGAGACGGCGGGCAACGGAGGCGACGTCGATGGAGGTATCACCACCACCGATGACCACGACCTTGCCGGTGACGTGCTTCAGGCGGCCTTCGTTGAAGGCGGCCAGGAAGGCCACGCCGGTGATGCAGTTGACGGCATCGGCGCCGGGGATCGGCAGGTTGCGGCCCGACCAGGCGCCCATGGCGAACAGTACGGAGTTGAAGTCCTTGGCCAGCTGCTCGACAGTAATGTCCTTGCCGATCTTCACGCCGGTCTTGATGGTGACGCCCATCTCGACGATACGGGCGATTTCGCCGTCCAGCACGTCGCGCGGGGTACGGTAGCCGGGGATGCCGTAGCGCATCATGCCGCCCAGATGTTCCTTCTGCTCGAATACGGTCACGGCGTGACCCTTGCGGCGCAGCTGGTAGGCAGCGGCGAGGCCGGCGGGGCCGCCGCCGATGACGGCGATCTTCTTGCCGGTGTCGGCGCCGGCTTCGAACTTGTAGCCGTTGGCCAGGGCCTGGTCACCGATGTATTGCTCGACGGAGTTGATGCCGACCTGATCGTCAACCTGGTTACGGTTGCAGCCGTCTTCGCACGGTGCCGGGCAGACACGACCCATGATGGCCGGGAAAGGGTTGGCATTGGTATTGCGGCGGAAGGCGTACTCCTGCATGGTCATGCCGGCGGTCGGCTTCTCGATGCCACGTACGATATCCAGCCAGCCACGAATGTCGTGACCGGAGGGGCAGCTACCCTGGCAGGGCGGGGTGCGATGCACGTAGGTCGGGCACTTGTGGGTCCAGCTCGCCTGCCAGATTTCCTGAGAGAACGGAAGATGCTTGCTGTCACCGTCCTTGTAGCGGCGGTAAGTAAAGCTTTTCTTCATGTCGTCGCTAGAAGTAGCCATTTTCAATCTCCTATGCCTGTAGCCTTGTCTCCCCCCGGCAAAAGTTTTTTACCGCGGGATGTGGAATTGTTTTACTCGGTTGCCTCTGCTGCCGGCTCCGCCTTTTCTTCCCCTTGTCCTGGAAGAATGATCGCGTCCTTCACCAGCTGGTGCAGGCTGACAATGGTGTCCATGGGGATGCCGTAATACGGCATGACCTTGGCAAACTGTGCTTTGCAGATGGCACAGATCGCCGCCATGGCATTGACCTTGTCCTCGTCGATCACTCGTTTCAGGGCCTCCATGCGGGGCAGGGCGCCCTTGACACGGAGTTCCATCAAATCATCGGTCAGCAGACCGCCGCCGCCGCCGCAGCAATAAGTCACTTCGCGGATGGTATCGGGATCCATGTCGACATAGTTGTTGCATACCGCCTTGATGACATTGCGCGGAATGTCGAACTGACCACCGGGCTCGGTACCCATGCGGGTGGCGCGCGCCACATTGCACGAGTCGTGAAAGGTCACGGTGCGGTGGTCGTTGCCCGATTTGTCAAAGGTGAGCTTGTTCTGCTGAATCAGATCCCAGGTCAGTTCGCAGATGTGCTGCGGGATCGGATAGCTGTGATCCAGCTGCTTCTGCAGCTGCTGGGCATACGGATCATCCGCACCGGAACCAACGCCGGTCAACGTATTCCAGAAGCTGTAGGCGACACGCCAGGCATGGCCGCACTCGCCGACCACGATGCGTTTTACCTTGAGGTCGATGGCAGCCTTGCGGATACGCTCGGCAACCTTCTTCATGTTCGAGTAGGAACCGATGAACATGGAGAAGTTGGCCGCTTCCGAGGCATAGGTGGACACGGTCCAGCTGATGCCGGCGGCGTGGAACACCTTGGCGTAACCCATCAGGCCGTCGATGTGCGGCTCGGCGAAGAAGTCGGCGGACGGGGTGATCAGCAGCACGTCGGCGCCTTCCACATCGAGCGGGATCTTCACGTCACAGCCGGTTTCGTCGGAAATCTCTTCGGCGAACTCTTCCAGCGTGGCTTCCAGCGCCGGGCCGGGCAGGCCCAGGTTGTTGCCGACCTTCTGTACCTTGCCGAGGATTTCGTTGCAGTACTTCTGGCCGTAACCGATGGAGTCCATGATCTCGCGTGCGGCCATGGAGACCTCGGCGGTGTCGATGCCGTAGGGGCAGAACACCGAGCAGCGGCGGCACTGCGAACACTGATGGAAATAGTTGTACCACTCGTCCAGTACTTCGCGGGTCAGATCACGGGCACCTACCAGCCAGGGCAGGTATTTGCCGGCCAGGGTGAAGTGGCGGCGATAGACGCTGCGCAGCAGATCCTGACGCGCCACCGGCATGTTTTTCGGATCGGAGGTGCCCTGGAAATAGTGGCACTTGTCGGTGCAGGAGCCGCACTTGACGCAGGCGTCCATGAAGACGCGGAAGCCACGATACTTGCCCAGCAGGTCGCCCATCTTCTCGATGGCCTTGTCCTGCCAGTTCTCCACCAGTTCACCCGGGAAGCCGAGGAAGGTGTTGTGATCCGGTGCCGCAGGGAACGACTTCAGGTGCGCCGTCGCATCCGGCTGGAGGGCAGGAATGCTCGGGTATTCCCGCATGTTCGGCGTGTCAAACTTGGCTGCAGCCACGCGTTTCTCCTTTATACGTTCAAAGCGCTAAAGTTTGATTACTTGTCCAGTTCGGCAGCCCACGGCGCCAGATGGCGGCGCTCGCGCGGGTTGTCAACCTGGTTGCGAGTCGGGCTGAAGAATACGCCCGGGGCATGCAACAGCTTGCTGAACGGGAAGATGATCAGCAGCAGGGCAACCAGACCCAGATGAATCAGCAGCGGAGCATCCGTCGGCAGCGGCTGCAAATCGAAGCGCATCAGGCCGAGGAAGAATGCCTTCACAGCGACGATGTCAGTGTGCTCAACGAACTTCATCATCAAACCACTGAAACCGATGCCCACCAGCAGTGCCAGCATCAGGTGATCAGAGGGACTGGTGATATAGCGGATACGCTCGACGAAAATGCGTCGCACCCACAGGCCAAGCAGGCCCAGAACCATGAAGAAACCGGCATACATGCCGAACGGCTGGATAAAGACGATGAGCGGCCAGACCGACTCCTGGAAATAGCGGAAGTGACGCAGGATTACCAGCGCCAGGGAAACATGGAACATCCAGCCGAATATCCAGATCCACTTGTTGGATTTGAACAGGCTTTCAAACAGCACGACCTCTCGGGCCATGCGTAAAACCACGCCACTGGTCGTCGTGGGCGCAGGCGTGGTGGGAATCTTGAGCGGTGCGGGCGTCGTGGCGTACTGGCGAATCTTGTAGGCCAGGCCGACGATGAATAACGCCGTGGCGGTATAGAACAAGAGTGCGTAGAGCACTGTCAGGAACGACATTCGTATCGACCCTCGCTAAAGAATGGGAAAAGGGTGGGGGGCGTAAACGCCCCCCAGGGCGCAACTTTAGATGCAGCCGGTCGGCTTCGGCAGGCCACCGATCTTACAGGCCTGCTTGGCGGGACCGTACGGGAACAGCTCGTACAGGTACTTGCTGTTGCCCTTCTCAGGGCCGAGCTTCTTGCCGATGGCCTTGGTCAGAACGCGAACCGCCGGGGCGATCTGGTACTCGTTGTAGTACTCACGCAGGAAGTCGATCACTTCCCAGTGGGAGTCGGTCATTTCCACATTCTCGGACTTGGCCAGCTCTACAGCGATATCGCGGGTCCAGTCGTTGATATTGACCAGATAACCTTCCTCATCGACTTCTACAGTCTTACCACCAGCAGTCATAGTACCCATGACATTATCTCCTCAATCAGTTGGATTGAATGAATTAGGCTTACAGCCAGGATTGAACACGATCAAACTTGACGGTCAGGTCAACAAACCCGGCGTAATCGACCAGATTGATACCATCCATCACTTTGCCCTTCAGGCCACGAGCGTTGACATCCGGCTCCAGGGCATAAAAGGTGATATCACCCATGGCCTGCTGCAGCTTGGAGGACACGGTTGAGTCCTTCAGTGCAGCGTAAACGCCATCCTCGATCAACAGGACGGCGCTGCCTTTTGCAGCGTGCTTGATGCAGCTTTCAAAGGTGTTCTTCTGAAACGGCGACTTGTTTACGGTATGCAGCATTTCGTCTTCCCCGGTTAAAAGGTCAGGAGCACGTCCTGCTCTTCCATAAGGTCGCGGATTTCAGCCGCGGTCTTCACTTCGACGTCCACCAGCAGGTCGTCTTCGCTCAGGCCACGCTCTTCCAGCGACTCCTTGGAGACGTACAGTTTTTCAACGTCGTACATCTCGAGCGCACGATAGGTGGGGGAGAAGTTTTTCATGCCGATGCCGGCCGTATCCTGCCCCTTGACGATCTGGAATACACCGTCGTCCATAAAGACTACGGATACGTCCTGTTCGAAGGCAGCACCGATCAGTACTACTTCCAGCGCTTCCAGGGCGTAAACCGTGCCATACGGAGCCGTGCGATTCACATAGCAGAACTTCTTCTGCACGCCGCCTTCCATCATTTCTTCATCACTCATCACTCTCTCTCCCGTATTAATCGCCAAACACGACGAGGCGATCGGACTGAATACCGCCCTCGATCAGCTGGCCCAGACCGGAGATCCGGAAGCCGGGAGCGATGTTGTCAGCGTTCTTGCCGTTGCGCCTGGCCTCATCGGCGTCGGCGATGCCGCGGCGCTGGGCCGCGGCAACGCAAACAACGAGGTCGAGGTTGTGTGCAGCAGACAGCTCACTCCAGCGATTGATGACATTGCGGTCATCCTGCGGCGGAGTGGTCAGACGGGTCGCGTTGTTGACACCGTCATGGTAGAAGAACACGCGATAGATTTCGTGTCCTGCTTCCAGTGCTGCCTTGGCGAAGTTGTACGCCGTATCAGATGCCTGATGAGTGTACGGGCCTTCGTTGATCTGAATCGTAAACTTCATTGACCTCTTCCTTTATCCGTATATTTAGAAGCGGATGTGAGCAGAGGCATTGAGGTTCACGCGGCCACCACGCCAGTTATCGATGTGGTACTTGGTGAACGGCAGGCCGGTCAGCTCGAAGAAACGCGGCCAACCGATACGGTCGATCCACTCGTTCATGCGCTCCCACTCCTTCGCGTCCTTCTTGTAGGCGCCGAGGATGTTCTTCACCACAGCGGCGGCTTCAGGCCAGCGCGGCGGGTTGTTGGGGATACCGGCGGCAACCAGCTTGTGGAAGGTCGGCTTGGAGCGGGCGTTGGAGTTCTTGCCGCCAACCCAGATGGCCAGCTTGGAGTGCTCCGGATCGTTGATCTGCATCGGCGGGCAGGGCGGGAAGCAGGCGCCGCAGCAGATGCACTTCTTCTCGTCGACTTCCAGCGAGGGCTTGCCGTTGACCATGGCCGGGCGGATGGCTGCAACCGGGCAGCGGGCCACAACGGACGGACGCTCACACACGTTGGCCACCAGGTCATGGTTGATCTTGGGCGGCTTGGTGTGCTGGATGTTGATGGCGATGTCACCCTGGCCGCCGCAGTTGATCTGGCAGCAGGAGGTGGTCATGCGCACGCGGTTCGGCATCTCTTCGTGGGTGAACTCGTGGTACAGCTCATCCATCAGGGCCTTTACGGCGCCGGAGGCGTCGGTGCCGGGGATGTCGCAGTGCAGCCAGCCCTGGGTGTGGGAGATCATGGATACCGAGTTGCCGGTACCGCCAACGGGGAAGCCTTCGGCGTTCAGCTTCTCGATGAGCGGCTGTACCTTCTTCTCGTCGGTGACCATGTACTCGATGTTGGAACGGATGGTGAAGCGCACATAGCCGTCGGCAAACTGGTCGGCGATGTCCATCAGCTTGCGGATGGTGTAGGTGTCCATCTGACGCTGGGTACCGGCGCGCACGGTCCAGACTTCTTCACCGGTCTTGGCGACGTGATGCAGGACACCGGGGCGCGGACGGTCATGATACTTCCACTGGCCGAAGTTCTTCTTCAGCGTGGGGTGCATATACGGGAACGGATCCGGTACACCACTCTCGATGGGCATGCGAGGTGCAGACATAATTACCTCCAATTACACTCAGAAATTCGTCGTTATTTGGTTTGCGGGGCGTACCGGTTGCCCGGTACGCCCCGCGATTGCTTTTGGACCGACCGCTTAGCCAGCCTTACGCTCGAACCACTTCTGGGCCTCGTCGTCCCAGCCATCCATACGCACGTACGGATTCATACGCGGGTTGGTGATCATGTTGGGATCGATTTCGACGCCAATGCCTTCCAGGAAGTTGACCAGGCCGATACGCTCGATCATCTCACCGGTACGCTCGTGCTCCAGGGCGTTCTCGGCGAAGAAGTCGATCATGTTGCCGGCCAGCTCTTCCAGGGCTTCGAAGTCCTCGTCGGTCTCGAGCTTCATGAAGGGAACCACGACGGTGCCCATCAGGTCGCCGATCTTCAGCGTGCGCTTGCCGCCGACCAGGATGGAAACGCCCTTGTCGTCGCCGGGGGACAGTGCCTTGGTCATGACGTTGATGCAGTGCATGCAGCGGACGCAGTTCTTGTTGTCCACGGCCAGGGTGTCGTCGTCGTTCAGGCTCAGGGCCTGGGTCGGGCAACGGGTGATGACGTTGTCGATGACGTACTTGCGGCCCTTGGCGTTGACGAAGTTCTTCACTTCGGCCTGGTCAACCTTCATGTCATCGCGCCAGGTGCCGATGGTGGCCATGTCGGCGCGCTGGATGGCGTTCATGCAGTCGTTGGGGCAGCCGGAAACCTTGAACTTGAACTTGTACGGCAGGGCCGGGCGGTGCATGTCGTCGAGGAAGCGGTTTACCAGGGTGCGGTGAATCTTCTGCTCGTTGGCGCAGGAGTGTTCGCAGCGCGCGGCACCGACGCAGGACATGCCGGTACGCACGGCGGGGCCGGCGCCACCCAGGTCAAAGCCCATCTCGTTCATTTCGTCGAACGCCGGCTGGACGTTCTCGGTGGTGCAGCCCTGGAACATGATGTCGCCGGACTGGCCATGGAAGGCAATCAGGCCGGAGCCGTACTTGTCCCACACGTCGCAGAATTTGCGCATGATGTCGGTGGTGTAGTGCATGCCGGCGGGCGGCATGATACGCAGGGTGTGGAATTCGGCAGCCTTGGGGAACAGGGGCTTCTTGTTCTCGTCCAGCAGTTCGGTGAAGCGGGGAATGACGCCGCCGCCGTAACCGACCACGCCAACGGTACCGCCTTTCCAGTAGCCCTTGCGGGTGTTATAGGAGGTTTCCAGCTGACCAAGCAGATCCTTCATCATGTCGGCGTAGGGCTTGCCCTCGTCGTTAGCCAGGCGCTTCAGGCCGGTAACGAAGCTCGGCCACGGGCCGCTCTCCAGCTGGTCCAGCATCGGGGTTTTGTGCATCTTAGTAGCCATAAGTCATACTCCCGTCAGAGATCTGTTGGGTTTCGGGGCGGCCGGAGGATGGATACCTTGGCCGTCCATCTGTCCCGGCGACGCTATATCGCATCGGGCACCACTATCTGTCTGAAGAGGACGAAACTGTCCGAGTCCTTTTCAACATGGCGCGAAGTTTAGAAGTTCATTATGAAGCAAAGTATCCTTCCGATGGGGGGGAGGGGGGGGATAGTCCTATCCTTAATGGGATATACAAAATTACTATGGGTTGTGAGTTATAGGTCCATAAGTAGATCAATATTATGACGTATATCATATAGTTACGTCATACATATAATGTCGCTTATTATGCTTTTGCTGTCCTGCCAGGCATATCCTCTGCGTGAACTCCATCGCAAATCGAGGCTTGTTCACAACCCCGGCATCGGGTTCAATATCATTACATAGCGATTCTCTTAACCATTATGGCGCACAATCCGGCCCGACGCAGTCATGGGTACTTGAAGGATGGACGGACATGCCACACATATATGGCATACCTATATATAGGTGTTCATCGGCACGGCGAGGCAAACGATGCTTTATCTGAGTGAGATCATGATCCAGAATCCCCAGCTGGATGACTTTGACGACCTGATCGAACTGGTGCGCCAGCGGGCCAAGGGGGAGATGTTTTTCCGCATCGACGTCAAACCTACCTACGAGAACACACCGGAGAACTGGGAAGATCGGCTGGAGGCTGCATTTACCTCATGAATGCCACTTCCGTCATCGCTTAACCACAGGGCTACTGATGAAATATCTGCAACTCGAAAATGAAGCCGTCCAGGGTGAGGCGGAGTGTGCTTCCGACGCCATCCGTCCCCGCCAGCCGGAAGAAGATCGTCTGGCACAGCTGCAGGCTGAACTGGCGCAGTTGCCGGTAGAGGCGTCACTGGCGCAGCGGCTGTCCCTGCTCAACGACATCGGTTATATCCTGCTCGACCTGGAGCGTCGGGACGAATCCTGGCAGCTGGGGCATGACAGTTTTCGGCAGGCACTGGAGGGCCGCCTGTGGGAGCAGGCGGTGCAGGCCTGCGACATCATCTACCAGTCGGAGCAGGACGACGCCATCAAGGCCCTGGCCCATGGTGTCTGGCTCGCCGTCACCTATCCCATCGATCCGGAACTTTCGGTGCTGATGCTCAAGCATCTGGTGGACGAGACCCCGCCCAAGGCCGATGCCGCTGCCATTCCCGCGGCGGCCGCAGCCTATCTGGTGGAATTGCGTGCTACCGGTCAGCAGCGCGAGGATCTGAAGTTTTTTACCGCAGGCATGCTGGCCGAGGTGGCCAAGAAGCACAGCGAGGTGGTGGATAACAAGGATATCTTCGATTTCTGGGTCGAGCGCCTGGAGCTGAATGACCCGGCGAAGTTCCTGCCGCGTCTGGGCAAGGTGCTTGATGTACTGGTACCCGATGCGTGGTGGTACGATCGTGACGCCCTGCGCAACGAACTGCCGGCGGACTGAACCATGTTCTGGCAAGAGGACGTACAAAAGGAATTTTTCAGCGTGCCGGAAACGGTGGTCGATGTGTCGTTCCACATCGACTGCCGCACCCTGCCGGTGGATCACGCCTACGCCCTGTCTGCCGCCATCCGTCGTGCGCTGCCCTGGTTCGGTGACGAGCCCGGCGACGGCCTGCATCTGATCCACGTGGCCGATTCCGGCAATGGCTGGGAGCGGCCATCCCATGCCTTCGCGCTGTTGCACCTGTCACGACGTACGCGTCTTGTCTTGCGTCTGGCCCGGGATAGAGTGGAAAATGCGCGTGCCCTGAGCGGCCAGACCCTCGATGTCGCCGGCAATACCATGGTGGTAGGTGAGGCCAAGGTGGTTCCCCTCAGTCCGGTCGCTACGTTGTACGCGCGTTACATTGTGGTTCCCGCAGGGCAGGATGAGGAGCAGTTCATTGCCGATGCCGTGCAGCAGATGCGCGCCATGGGTGTGCAGTTCAAGCGGGTACTGGCGGGCAAGCCGCACTATTTTGATACGCCGGGCGGCCCGATCCATGTGCGCAGCCTGATGGTGGCGGACCTGTCCCCACCGGATGCCGTGACCTTGCAGGAGCGGGGGCTGGGACCGCATCGCAGCCTCGGCTGCGGCTTGTTTATTGCGCACAAATCGATTAATAAAGTTAATACGGAATAAATAGTTACGTCTTAAATCTAGAAACAACTTGAAGGAGAGAGCAGTATGTCTTACGAAGTGAACGGCAAGACCATTGCAACCAATGCCAACGGTTATCTGGAAAATATTGAAGACTGGAACGAGGACGTGGCCAAGGCAATCGCCGCCACCGAGAGCGTTACCCTGACCGAGAAGTCCTGGGATCTGATCAATTTCCTGCGTGACGAATACATCAACAACGGCGGCAACCAGCCCAACGATCGCAATATCGTCAAGGCGATGTCCGACAAGTGGGGTACCCCGGTGCAGTCCAAGGATCTGTATGAACTGTTTCCGATGCAGCCCTCCAAGCAGGCCGGCAAGATTGCCGGTCTGCCGGAGAGCCGTCGGAAGGGCGGTTATTGATCGCAGTCTCTGCCGCAACGACGCCCGCATCTGCGGGCGTCGTCGTTTACAGGCTGATTTCCTCCAGCAGCGCATCCAGACGCCCAGCGGCATCATCATCCTTTCCGTCATAGGCCTTGAGCAGACGCTCGCCAGCCATCTGCCAGTGTTCCTGCCCGCGCTCGATGCATTCCACCAACTGTCCGGAATCATTGTTCTCATGCCACTGCCGATAGGCCGACTGCAATGAAGGGAACAGGGCCTGGCGCATGCCGTTCAGGTTGGCGAAGTAGAAGTGCAGCGAGGCGACACGCTCTTCCCGCAGCAGTGCCGGCAGGGTTAGCAGACAGTCGGCCAGATGATCGCGCACCGCCCGTGCCACCAGCTCTGCCCGGGTGTGCCACAGGGCGTTCAACATCCGCTCCCACTCCGGACCGAATCGTATGCCGGCCTCTACCTCGCCCAGTTCGTGCAGGATGACTGCCTCGGTCTCGATGTCGGTCATGTCATCAAGGGCGTGCTCCAGATCATCGTCCACCGGATAAAAGGCACAGGCTCGGGCCATGGCATTGTCGTGCCGATGCCAGCGCCATTCCTCAATCTTCTCCCACAGCATGCGGCGCAGCGATTCGCGTCGTATATACACCTCGCCATTCAGCATCATGGCGGGTGGTGCAGTGAGGTCACGGGCAAACTCCCGCCCGGTAACCATGATGCGCCGGCCGTGCCGTTCCTCCACCTGTTGCAGTTCGGCCAGAAAAAAATGTGGTTTCGACAGCCCGCCGTAACCGCCGCTGTAAACCAGCCCGGCGGGGAGGAGCCGATCATTGATGATATCCGGCTCAAACGGCGGATAGTGTGTGGCGTCCAGTTCGATGGGGCGATAGTCCAGCTCCTCCAGATCGCCCCAGCGCTGTTCCCGCTCCACCAGCCAGTCGCCCAGTCGTTTTTCCGGCAACCGTTCGCTGTAGCCGTACCCCATTTCCCAGCGAAAGTATTCACGCATCTTGAGCAGGTAAATGCACAGTGAATAATTGCGGGCATGTCGTGCGTCCGAGATGTCGCAGTTGTGTTGCACCTGGGCGATGAGGGTGTGAAGATCGGGGCGCATATCGAACCTGTGCTTGGTGCCGGATCATTAGTTGAGTAAAATGCTTTGCTATACCAAAGCTAGCACGGTCGCCCGCTGCTGCCAACTGCAACACTGCAAAGAAGAGGAATTCCCGTGCGTATCAAGAGCAAATGGCACAAGAAGGACAAACCGAAGTCGCTGGAGGAGCTGGCCTCCGTACTCGGCTTCATCACCTGGCGTGCGGCCCAGGAGCGTGCCGACAAGATGTATGCGGCCGGGTTCAATTTTGCCTCCCAGGCACAGCTGCTGGCGGTAGTCGGCGAGTTCGCCATCTTTCTGTTGCAGCTGGCCGATCGGCTGGTGCATGAGCGCATGGAGGAGGTGCAACGACAACAGTTGGTGGGGGCCCTGGCACAGCATCTGGTGCGCACCATGGTGGACAACCTGACCGAGGACTTCGGCCCGGGCGAGTACCGCGATGGCTTTGTCGACAAGATCAACCAGCGCCTCGATGCCTACGCCGAATTCGGTTTTGCCGACGGCCAACCCAGCTATCAGGCCTTGCGTTATCTGGGGCAGAGCATCGACGAGGTAATGGGCGGTACTGCCAACAAATGGGTCATCGAGCAGGTGGTGGATATCGAGGCACCGGAGGCGGTGAAGAATCTGAAGAAAGGTCTCAACGACCTGCTGACACAGTGGGAGGCCGCTCCCGCCGCCTGATCACCGCTTCGTGCTAACATGCGCCGATGAATTCGGTGACCGCAAATGAACGCAAATACGCGCACATGAGTAGCTTGGCCACGAACACATGTATTGACGTGCATTCGCATTCATTTGCGGATTTTTCCCTGTCTTTTTCTATTTAGCCGAGCGAAGACCGGATGCGCGGACGCTTCATCACTCTGGAAGGCGGCGAAGGCGCCGGCAAGAGCTCCAATCTCGAACACATCCAGCGCCGCTTGAGTGCCGCGGGCAAGCAGGTGGTTCGCACCCGTGAGCCCGGTGGCACGGCGCTGGGTGAAACCCTGCGCGGGTTGCTGCTGGATCGCAGCCAGAGTGTCATGTCTGACGACACCGAGCTGCTGCTGATGTTTGCCGCCCGTGCCCAGCATCTGGCCGAACTGATCCGTCCGGCCCTGGCGCGTGGCGACTGGGTGTTGTGCGACCGCTTCACCGACGCAACCTATGCCTACCAGGGCGGCGGACGCGGCATTGATGGCGGGCGCATCCGCCTGCTGGAACAGTGGGTGCAGCAGGATCTGCGTCCCGACCTCACCCTGTTGCTGGATCTGCCGGTCGAGCAGGGGCTGCAACGCGCCGGGGAACGCAGCGATCCGGATCGTTTCGAACAGGAACAGGCGGGATTTTTTCTGCGTGTGCGTGCCGCCTATCGTGAGCGTGCCCGGCAGGAGCCGGAACGTTTCCGCATTATCGACGCCAGCCAGCCACTGCCTGCGGTCCAGGCCCAAATCGACCATGTGCTCGATGCCTATCTGGCCGGGGCGAACTGAAGATGCTCCAACCTTACCCGTGGCACCAGGTGCAGTGGCAGGAGATGCAGCAACGCATCAGCGGCGGCCGCCTGCCGCATGCCCTGCTGTTTTCCGGCCCTGCCGGTGTCGGCAAGCTCGATTTTGCCCTTCTGTTGGCCGCTTCACTGTTGTGTGACCAGCCCGATGCCGCTGCGCTGCCCTGTGGCAACTGTCGTGGTTGTCAGTTGCTTGCCGCCGGCAGCCACCCAGACTTTCGTCTGTTGCAGCCGGAAGAGGAGGGCAAGGAGATCACCATCGGACAGATTCGTGAACTGCTGGTCTGGCAGGCGCTGACGCCGCAGTATGGACGTGCCCGTGCAGTGATCATCGAGCCCGCTGATCGCATGAATGCCAATGCCGCCAACGCACTGCTCAAGACCCTGGAAGAACCCGGTCGTGAAGTCTTGCTGCTGCTGATCACTGCCCGGCCGGCGGCATTGCTGCCGACTATCCGCAGCCGCTGCCAGCAACTGCCGTTTGCCGCACAATCCGGTGCCGAGACACATGCCTGGTTGAGCGGGCAACTCGCTGATGCACAACAGGCAGCGCTGGCCCTGGCCATCAGCGGCGGTGCTCCACTGCGGGCACGGGCACTGGTAGCCGAGGGCGGCATGGAGCGACGCGAACGCCTGTTCGCCGATTTTGCGGCGCTGCTGGAGGGGGGGCAGGAGCCGGTCGCCCTGGCAGCGCAATGGCAGCCACTGTCGTTGCCGGAGACACTGGCCACACTGCATGGCTGGCATGTAGACATGGCACGCCTCAAGGTCACCGCCTCACCTGCCCGGTTGGACAACCCTGATTTGCGTGAACGTTTGCAAGCCCTGTCCGAGCGGGTAGACTTAGCCGAACTGATTCAGCGGCAAGGGCGGTTGCAGGAGGCCATGCGTCTGGCGCGCGGCCACCCCAATACACAACTGCTGCTGGAGGATATCCTGCTGGGATGGAGCGGCGGGAGTCGACAGGCGCGTAGCGCCGCAACCACGAGATAAGGTCATCATGGAGCCGAAGGCACCCATCGCTAAGCAGGGCATACTCTCCCTGACCATCAAGGACAAGAGCGCGCTGTACGCCGCCTACATGCCGTTCATAAAGCACGGCGGGCTGTTTATCCCCACCAACAAGGATTATGCGTTGGGTGATGAGGTATTCATGCTGCTCACCTTGATGGAAGAAAAGGAAAAGCTGCCGGTCGCCGGAAAGATTGTCTGGATCACGCCCAAGGGAGCTCAGGGCAACCGCGCCGCCGGTATCGGCGTACAGTTCAGCGAGCAGGATGGCGGCACCGTGCGCAACAAGATCGAAACCTATCTGGCCGGCGCCCTCAAATCGGATCGGCAAACCCATACCATGTAGCACTCCCGCCCACGGCGGTTGGCTCTTTTCCCTTCCATACAGTCTTTATGCCCACAGCGCTCGTCGATTCCCACTGTCATCTTGATCGCCTCGACCTGGCGCCGTATCCCGACGGGATGGATGGCGTGCTGGCAGCTGCACAGGCACAAGGCGTCAGCGATGTATTATGCGTTTGCATCAACTGGGAGAATTTCCCCGCCGTACTTGCCCTGGCGCAA
The DNA here is from genome assembly GCA_020725115.1 of Thiohalomonas denitrificans. Lineage (GTDB taxonomy): Bacteria > Pseudomonadota > Gammaproteobacteria > Thiohalomonadales > Thiohalomonadaceae > Sulfurivermis > Sulfurivermis denitrificans_A. The sequence continues at coordinate 5,035 of DYFR01000002.1, read as the reverse complement.
CAGCATGCGCATGTCTACGCCACGGTGGGCGTACATCCCAACGACCATGATGGTCATGAGCCGTCACTTGATGAGCTGGTGGCCGCAGCACACTTGCCCAAGGTCATTGGTATCGGTGAGACCGGCCTCGACTATTTCCGCAGCGAGGGCGATCTGGGCTGGCAGCACGAACGCTTCCGCCGCCATATCCACGCCGCACGCCAAGCAGGCAAACCACTGATAGTGCATAGCCGCGATGCCCAGGCTGACACCATCCGCATCCTGCGGGAAGAGGGGGCCGATACCGTCGGCGGCATCATGCACTGCTTTGTCGATGACTGGGATACGGCGGAGCAGGCACTGGAGCTGGGGTTTCATATCTCCTTCTCCGGCATCATCACCTTCAACAACGCCGTGCAGGTGCGCGAGGTTGCGGCCCGGGTGCCGGACGACCGTCTTCTGGTCGAGACCGATGCGCCTTATCTGGCACCCATGCCGCACCGTGGCAAGCCAAACTATCCGGCCTATGTGCGCCACGTGGCCGAGCGTCTTGCCACTGTGCGCGGCACCACGGTAGAGGCCATCGCTGCGCTGACCAGCGCCAATTTCTTCCGCCTGTTCAAACTCGCCTAGCACAACGCAGCCATCATGGCCCAGGGTAGCTTCCGCAAGAAACTCTATCCCACGGCCACGGGGCTGCTATTGGTGTTTGCCATGCTGTGGCTGCAGTTCAGTCACATGCCGCTGATGCAGCAAACGATGCAGCGCCTGGACTCCCTCATATATGACCTGCGTCTCTCGACGATGCTGCCCGAGCATTCTATTGATTCGCGTATCGTCATCGTGGATATCGATGAAAAAAGTTTGCAGATCGAGGGACACTGGCCCTGGTCGCGCGACAAGTTGGGGAGACTGATCGACAACCTTTACGAGCAGGGAGCGGCGGTGGTCGGTTTCGACATCATTTTCGCCGAGCCGGAACGCAATAGCGGCGAAACCGTGTTGCAGCGCCTGAGTGAAGCGGAGGGAGAGATGCATGCCCTGGTGCGCGGCCTGCGCAACTACCTGCCGCTGTTCGACAACAATGCCGCCTTTGCTGAAAAGCTGCATGGACGTGATGTGGTGCTTGGCTATATCTTCCACACCCGGGGTGACGAGGCAGTGGGTGCGTTGCCGCAACCGCTCAGCATCGAACCTGCCGAAGCCGTAACACGCCTGGCAATGCCCAGCGTCACCAGCTATACCGGTAACATCGAGATACTGCAGCAGGCCGCGCGCTTCGGTGGCTTCTTTACCCTGGAACCTGATCCGGACGGCATCATCCGTCGGGCGCCCATCGTGGTACGTCATGAGGGACGCCTCTATCCCTCACTGGGCCTCGAAGTGGCGCGGCTGTTCATGATGGTGGAAGATGTGGGATTGCAATCCGCCATGGTCGGTAACGAGGAGATTCTGGAAGCGATACGTTTCGGCAACATCACGATCCCCACCGACAGTGCTGGTCGCGTCATCATCCCCTATCACGGGCGGTGGGGCAGCTACCCCTACATTTCCGCTACCGATGTGCTGCAAGGGAATGGTAGCGGCGGCAAACTGGAAAACGCTATTGTGCTTATCGGCACCACTGCACAGGGATTGTTTGATCTGCGCGCCACGCCGATACAGGCGGTGTATCCCGGTGTCGAGGTACACGCCAATATCATTGCCTCCATTCTGGATAACAGCTTTCCGATGGAGCCGGCCTGGGCCACCGGCGCTGATTTTCTGCTCACCCTGCTCATCGGTATGAGCCTGGCCCTGCTGTTTCCCCGTTTGGCACCGCTGCCGCTGGTCTTCATCACCTTGGCCGTGCTGGGTGCAGCCATCAGCTTTAATTTCTGGATGTGGGCCAGCGAAGGACTGATCCTTGCGCTGGCGCCACAGTTTCTGCTGGTGCTGTTGCTGGCGATGTTCAACATGGCATATGGTTTTTTCGGCGAGTTCCGCAGCAAGCGTCAGTTACAGGGCATGTTCGGTCAGTACGTACCGCCGGAGCTGGTACAGGAGATGAGTGAAAATCCTGACCAGTACGGCTTCGAGGGCGAGAGCCGCGAGATGACCGTCCTGTTTGCCGATATCCGCAGCTTCACAAGCATCTCCGAGGCATTGACCGCCAATGACCTGAAGGTGATGTTGAATCGGTTTTTTACCCCGATGACCCGCATCATCTTTGATCACCGCGGCACCATCGATAAATACGTCGGTGACATGGTGATGGCCTTCTGGGGCGCGCCGCTGGAAGACAAACAGCATGCCGTGCATGCCGTTACCGCAGCGCTGGCAATGTTGCGTGAGGTAGAACGCCTCAAACCAGAATTTCAGGCTGCAGGCTTTCCTGTGCTTGAGATCGGTATCGGCGTCAATAGCGGCATCATGAATGTCGGCGACATGGGCTCGGAATACCGTCGTTCCTACACCGTGCTGGGAGATTCGGTAAATCTCGGCTCACGCCTGGAAGGCACCACCAAGTACTATCATGTTGGAATGGTGATAGGGGAGGAGACCCATCGCCTGGCGGGTGAGGCGTTTGTCTACCGCGAGCTGGATCTGATCCGCGTCAAGGGCAAGGCGCAGGCTGTCCGCGTGTTTCAGCCCATCTGCTCCACAGCCGAAGCGGACAGCACGCTGCTGGAGGAGTTGCGGCTATACGAAGAGGCGCTGAGATGCTATCGGACTCAGCAGTGGGATCATGCCGAGGGGTTGTTTCGCCAGTTACTGAGCGGCTGTCCGGAACGGATGCTGTACCAGCTGTATTTGCAACGCATTGCCGCCTTGCGCGACACGCCACCAGCGCATGACTGGGATGGTGTTTACGACCGCAGCGAGAAGTGAATCACTGCGGTCATTGCTGCTTGATGGCCATCAGACCGCCCTTCAACATATAAGCATCGAAACCACGTTCCGTCAGCAGATAAACCGCCGAGGAACTGCGCCGCCCGGTATCGCAATAGATAATATATTTCTTGCTGCGGTCAAGACTCTGCGCCTTCAGTCGCAGCAAGTACAGGGGCACATTTAAGCTGTCGGGCAAGGCAGAATTCTTGTGTTCACTTTCCAGACGCACATCGAGCCAGAGCGCATCGCCGGATGCCACAAGCTTTTGCGCTTGCTCGTAATCGACGCTTTGCAGTACAGGTTCTTTCAGGAGCGAGGCAAAATCCGCCTTGGCAAGCCGCATCAGCACGCCATCGGTCAGCATCGTAATGCTGGCATTACGCTTGGTCTCCGAAATCAATGCCTCTTCGCCAAAGCTGCTGCCGGCCTCCAGCTCTGCCAGCTTGATGTTTTGCCCGGTCTTGGTAAGGCGGGTGACCACGGCACGGCCCTGCTTGATGTAATAGTAGTAGTCGCCTTCGTCTCCCTGACGGATAACCACGTCCCTGGCGCGTACCGGCTGTGCCTCCATCTTCATGAATACCATCTGAATGTTCGATGCCGGGATGCGGTGGAAAATGCTGGAACGCAGCATGTGCGTCATCCAGTCACCGTCGTCTGTGGTCTCTTCAGAGTTATCGATCTCGGTGACCATGTAACCGGCATTCTGGCCCCAGGTCAGCAGCAGATCGAGATGGTTATTGTCGATCTGAAAATAGAATACATCTGTGCGCGCCTTGGCGGTTGCCTGGCGTGGGCGATGGTGATCGAGAGGGAAACGGGAAGCCGGTGTTGCCCCAGCCACACTCTTGGGTGAACCCTCGCCGCTATCCAGCTCGATTTCACCGCCAAGGATGTAGTAGGAGCGGTTATCCGTATCACCTTTCTTGAATAGCGTACGGCCAGCCGGAATCTGCTCCACAAAGGTGCTGCGCGAGAGTTCCTGCAGATTGTCCTGGGTCAGTTCGGAAAGTGGTACATAATTCCGAAGATATTGAGATTCGACCCGTTGTCTGGTTTCAGCCATATCTCGCTACAGGGTTTCCGGGCGGTTAGGTTGGTCGCACGTCGGCATTCGACAAGGCCGCTCCATGCATGACATGGACGTTTTTATGGTGCGAGGCAGGCATTATAGAGGAATTGACGTTCAATGCTAACTCTCACTATTTAAACGTAAATTCATTTCTGATTCATATAGATAAATCATGAGGGGACGTAATGGCCGTCATGCGCACGCAGATCGGCCAGCTATTGCGCTGTGGTAGCAGCAGGGCTTGCATACGGTATTCAGAGGTAATTTTCTACCCGATTCGTGACAACCCATATTACGCATAATGTATATTATGTAAAATACAAACCGGCCATGTGGTACGGCGGGGTTTATACTTCCAGAGGAAGCAAGGAGCCATTCATGTCTGCACGATTACTGATTTTGATCCTGATCCTGCTGCTTACCGGCTGTGCCGGCACCGCAGAGCGTCAGACGCCGCACTATATCCATGAGGTCTCGCCCGGCACATTGCTGTCACTCGAGCGCTCCCTGCCCTTTAAGGCGGGGTCTCTGCGCGTATTTCTGCAGGATGGTCAGGTACATCACGGATTCGGATTCTTCGGCCATGGCGGGGTAAATCGTTACCGTGCCCATTGCGTGCTGGAACTGAAGCAAAAAACGGTGGCCGATATGGAACTGGTGGCCCGTGAATATCGCCTGACTGCCGTGCAGTGGGATGTAACCTACCTGATGTTGGACTCCTCGGAGTTTCGCACCGAATGGCGCCTCAGTGGTGGCGGCGAACCAGCGGCCCATGCCTTTGTCTGCCGCAAGATTGGCAATGCCGCTTATGAGCGTCATCTGACTCTGGAAGAGATCGATCACGTCGTCGGCGATTATTTTCGTCTGAAAGCGGCGACAACCCAGTAACAGGAGTGGTACCCGCGCACCCCGTTCAACGCCGGGCCAGCAACCGATCCAGCTGGTTGGCGAAGCTCTGCCGGTCACTGAGCGATAATGTCGCAGGACCGCCTGTATTCACCCCGCTCTCACGTAACTGGCTCATAAAATCCCGCATGGTCAGCCGCTCGCGGATATTGAGGGGCGGCCGGGAATCATGAAAAATTCCCCGAAAATCGCCTACTCTTCTGA